>JBCBFT010000153.1:315-12311 GCA_038527485.1 Bacteroidota bacterium | reverse complement strand
CTGGACAAGGAAGGAGAGTATGATCAAAGCATTGGGACTGAAGCTATCTTTTTTGAATCAAATGAACTTAGATGTGAATCTGGATATGTTTGAAGCAGAGGGGAAGCCATGGTATCTGAAGGAATTGGTGTTGGGAGAGGGCTATTGGGGGGCTATTTGTACGGAGGTGGGCGTTGATGCGTCCATATGTGTGAAGGATATTGATTTATAAGGCGGAATGGGGCTCAAGAGTCTGGGAATTGTACCAGGGAGCGTTGCAGGTATCAGGACATGATCTTCTCCTTTGGTGAGATATATAAAGGATTGGCGCTTACCTCAAGACGATTTACATCCTGAGGAAGCGCCAACTTTGATAAAAAGAATACTACTACGTACGGTTTTTATTCTGGAGCAATTGTAAATGTATCAAATCGACATTCTACATCTACATTGCTGAGATAGATAGCTACCTCTGTATTGGGACCTGAATTGAAGGAAATAGAGGCCTGCACATATTCGTCGGCGTTATTTTGATCATTAAATGTCTCCGAAGCAATCGTGGCAGCCTCTATGCGCGCAGGATCTGTGACATCTCCTCCCAAAATCGCAATAGATAGCGAGCCAACGGGTGACGTTTTCATTGTATAGTAGAAACTGATCACATAATCCTGATCTTCCTCTACAGTGACCAATTGGTAGGCGACACGGTCCCCACCTGAAGGAAACTTCCCTGCTCTGACTCCATCGTGGACGGGGCTAGATGTAATCTGTAATACCCCTCCTAAATCTCCATTTCGCCAGTTGTCTCTGTAACTGTCAGCTCCTTCTTCATCAAACCCTGGATTGAGTATCACGGGCTGAAAAGGTACTTCTGGCTCCTCGATCAAGACATCTATGCTGATGGTGTTGGAAACATTGAGTTTGTCAGAAGAAGTAAGGGTTACGGTGTAGGTTCCTTCAGCAGTGAAGGTATGGGTAGGATTCTGATCTACAGATGTAGCACCGTCTCCAAAGTCCCAACTATAATCGGTCGAACTGATAGACTCATTGGAAAAATTGACTTCCATAAAGTTCCCTTCTGAGATGGAGAAGGAAAAAGCTGCCTGGGGAGGCGTTTCGTCTGGTAAACTTCCCTCCTCAGGAAGGATGAAACGATCGTCGCATGAGCTCATGAGCCCCATGATGAGGATGGCTACGAAGCAAAGGGTCCCCATCCTTGAGGCCTGCTTCTTGTATATGTTTTGAGATATAAATATCATGTTGATCATACTTTGTGAGTGGAGATTAGTAACCTGGATTCTGCTTGAGCAATCCATCACTTACATTGATTTCACCTTGGGGAATGGGTAAGAGCAAGTCAGTTGCCTGAAAGGACTCGTTGGTCGCAGCGGCGAATGCACTCAGTACCTCCTGTGCCACACCAAAACGAATCAGGTCGTAGAGCCTGTGGTTTTCAAAGGCGAGTTCCATCCTGCGTTCCAATAGCAGCATGTCTCGTGTCAACTCGGCCGAACCATCCTCCGCAAGCGTGCTCAAACCTACACGTGTGCGTACGGCATTGTAGGAGCGAATGGCACTGAGATTATTGGTCGAAAGGGAGGCTCCCAAAATGGCTTCTGCATGCATCAGATATACATCTGCTAAGCGTAAGACAATCCAGTCATTTCCACAAAGACGGGCATCAGCCGAACGCGTCAGCCACTTACCTGTTTCGTTTTCATTGTTAGGATTCATGAATACGGCAGCTCTTTCCGCATCTGCTGTATCCATCGCTGCCTTGAAATCATCCGTGAGGTAGTTCAACCCACTCACAGCACCTCCTGCTGTCATTTCAAAAGAGAAATCCTGAGACTCATTCGCGTCATCATCCACATAAAGAATGGCAAAAATGATTTCGCTATTTCCTTCGTTGTAGAACACATCTGAGTAGGTATCCATCAATGCATAATTGGCATCGTTGAGTAGTCCACTCAAAAGCCCCTCGGCTTCGCTATACTTGCCTTGCGTCAGTAGGACTTTGGCCAATAAGGCAGTGGCCGCTCCGCTGGTTGCGCGCCCTTCGTCCATGGAAGCACGATCGGGCAGCTTCCCGCTGGCGTCTGTCAGATCACTGGCAATAAAGTTCAACACATCTGCTGCTGCATCTTGTGCAAAGTAATCTGTATCTGTTTGTATAATCACTTGGTCTACAATGGGCACACCGCCAAAGGCATTGGTCAGGTTAAAGTGTGCCAATGCACGCGCAAATTTGGCCTCTCCTTCAAACTGATCTCTGAGCGCGGCACTTTCTACTACTTCCAGATTTTCCAATACCCTGTTGGCACGGAAGATCACATTGTAGTTCGCAGACCAATAGGTGCCTATCGCCAGATTGGTCGGCTGCACTTCATAGCTTTCAAACTGGGCCCAGTCACCTTCGCTCGTCTTGGTTTTGGTATTGTCAGAGCGCATCTCAGTGAGCGCAAATTCTCTCAAGGGCACCTCTTGTAATCCATCATAAATGGCGATTACAGCCCCTTCTACTTCATCGGCATTGGTGTAAAAGCCGTTTTCTCCTATGGCTGACAGTGGGCTCAGGTTGAGTGGATCTTCTGCACAGCCTGTCAACAGGGCCCCTGCGACCAGGAGCGTGGTTATATGATATATGAATCGTTTCATGAGTAAAATCTTAATTTCCGAGTGAATAGTCTTAAAATCCTAGGTTGATCCCACCTGAGAAGGTTCTGTAAATGGGGGCGGGGCCACGCTGATATCCGTAGGTCAGTGGATTGCCTCGTCCCTGATCAATCCCTTCAGGATTCCATCCTTCATATCCCTCGGCCATCTGATACAAGAGGTTTTGGGCACTGAGATACACGCGTAGCTGCTGAATCTTGACTTTATCCAATAATTTGGGGCCAAATGTATAGCCCAGGTTGACATTTCTCAACGCTATATAAGAGGCGTCCTGGATGTCGTCGTTGGTGAATATGCGTTGCTGCACCAGACCCTTGTCAGGAAAATCACTCGTATAATCCTGACTACCCGAAAACTCATTTTTGATGTACTGAGAGGAAATATTACGTACCTCTGCTCCTTGCGATCCCTGGAACATAAATTGGAAATCAAAGCCTTTCCATCTCACAGTGTTGGTGATGCTCCAAATAAAATCGGGATAGGGAGAACCCAAGACTGTCCGATCGTCTGTATCAATCACACCATCACCATTAAGGTCTTGGACATAAATATCCTGGCTCTGTGCATTGATGGGATAGAAAGGATCTTTGATCCACTGAGGATCGATTTCTTCTTTTACGACATAGCCATAGAATGTAGAGATGGGGAATCCTTCGAGGGCAATCCACTCCGCAGGACGCTTAGAATCTACTGTAGAAATCAATCCACTGGCTCCCGCAAAATCAATCAGCGTATTTCTATTATGTGTCAAAATCGCATTGGTCGTCCAAGTGAAGGGACCTCTGATGATGTTGCGTGAGAATACCTCTAGCTCGAAGCCTTTGTTTTCGACGATGCCTCTATTGACCAGGGCTGCTTCAAATCCTGTAATAGAAGGGATCGGTAAGTCGAGGAGCAAATCTTCGCTGGTTCTATTGTAGTAATCGACAGCAAACCCAAAACGCCCATTCATGACGGAAAAGTCCAATCCTATATTGTACTCGATAAGTTTCTCCCAACGAAGCGCTGAGTTGGAAATATTCACCGCATTGAATCCGGTAGTGGCTCCGCCTAAGGCTGTCCCTACAGGCTCGATCAAGCCGATATAATCATATTGTCCAATACCTGCGTTGCTCCCTGTGATCCCATAACTCGCTCTTACTTTCAGGTCATTGATGAATTTCACCTGTCTCATGAAGTTTTCTTCTGAGACTCTCCATCCTGCAGATACAGATGGAAAGAATCCATACTTATTTTCAGGTCCAAACTTAGAGCTGCCGTCCCAGCGGGCGCTGAGTGAGAGCAAGTACTTCCCTGCATAGGCATAGTTGACTCTAGAAAGGTAAGAGATGAGGGCTTCTTCATTGGCACTGGAAGTACCGCCTACAAGATTGGCTGCAGGGATGGTCTGTATGTAATCATTGGTAAAACCTGCGGCTTCGATTTCGCTGGTATTTCGGTCCCATCGTTCGTATGCAAAACCTGCGACCACGTTGATGTCGTGATTTCCGTATTCTTTGTCAAAATTCAACGTACTCTCAGAGATGGTATGGAAGTGATTGGAAGTCGTCAAAATTGACTCTGAATCTCCCGCTCCATTTCTCGAAGCCTCTACTCCTGCCCAACGTGTGTTTCGTGTAAATCTGACATCGCCACCGACTGTTTGCTTGAAATTAAGACCATCAAGGATATTGATATTCAGATAAGTATTGGCATACAGCTTCGTTTGAAATCTCCTACGATCCCTTTCTAGTACTTTGGCGAGGGCACTTTGGTTAGAAGTCGCACTAATATCCGTTCCACTCCCAGTGCTAGGCACACCTGCTTCTAAATCGAAGTCGTCAAACATTCTTTCCATGGCATAGTCGCCAATCTGTGCATCGGCCCAGCGACCATTTTCACGAGATCGGTTGACAAATTGGATGCTGTTTTCGTCCAGGTACAGCGGTAGCCAAGGATTCTGACGCTGGGCATCGTGAATCCCAATAGGGAATCTTCTTTGATTCGTATGTGAGGGGTTGATCATCACACCAAAGCGTACACGTTTGCTGATGCGCGTGTCCAGGTTCAAGCGGAAGTTGATTTTCTCAAAATTGTCTGTCAACAACACACCCTGATCATCCAGATAGCTCAAAGAAGCTCTAAACTTCGTATTTTTTGTCCCTCCTCTAGCAGAGAGTGCGTGACTCTGGATCATCCCTCCGTCAAACATGACATCGCTCCAGTCTGTCTCAGATCCCACGGCGTCTACCAATTGCTCGATATACCTCATTTTTTCTGTGAGTTCTCCATCGTTGTTTGCACGAACGAAATCCGCCCACTCATCTACTGTGGAGAGATAATTGCCTTCAGGTACAGATTTCATCCCCGTAAAGCCGTGATAGGTAAACTTTGTGGGACCCTCTACTCCTTTTTTGGTCGTAATCATGATGATGCCATTCGCTCCTCTCGAACCATACAAAGCCGAAGAAGCCGCATCTTTTAGCACTTCAATGGACTCTACATCATTCATATCGATGCTGGAAAGAAAGTCTGCATCATTGCCTACAGAAATCCCATCCACGACAATCAAGGGATTAGAATCGAATGAAATAGATCCTTGCCCCCTTACGCGAATTGTTGGTGCTTCACCCGCAGCAGGATTGGTCATCTGGATATTGACACCTGCGACTTGCCCCACCAAAGCGTCGTCTGCACGAGAAACGGGAATTTGATCCAAGGTCTCATTTTTGACACTAGAAATAGAACCCGTAAGGTGAGACTTCTTTTGGGTACCATAGGCCACGACGACCACCTCGTCTAGCTTGGCATAGTCAGGCTCCATGTTGACTGTCAGGTTGGTTTGGTTGCCAACCGTAATTTCTTGTGTGCGAAATCCGTAATAGGTAAAAACCAGTACATCTGAGGGTTCAGCCTCGATAGAAAATTCTCCTTTTTCGTCTGTAATCACGCCTCTTGTGGTGCCTTTCACCACAACAGATCCTCCTTCGAGTCCCTTACCATCGGAGTCCAATAACTTACCTGTGATCGTAGCGAGAGGTTCTGCAAGTGCCCAGGTAGGACCGCAAACTAAGGCGATCAGCAGAAGTTGCTGAAGCAGCCGTTTGCAGAAGCTGTTTGTGAGTAGTTTTGTAGTCATAGTTCAAACATTTTGAAAGGCATTTCTATTGATTCACGATGGGGAATTTTTTGTATGCTGAGTGTTAAATATTCCCTTCAGCAGATGCTTCATCTTTGGCATGAGAATTCCAGAGCAGCCTACGCCACCATTCGTTGAAAAAAACAGAAATGACTTACGAATTAGTTGTTAAATGTCTTTTTGAGTGTTTTGCGATTTTCGTAGTGAAGCACTGTACTCTACCACATCTTGTAAATGTTCCCGCATCGCTTCAGAAGCTTCTTGAGGGGACTGGTTGACAATGTGATCCAGAATACAATTGTGTTCCTTTAGCGTTTTAAAGGTGTTGCCACCTTTACATATGTCCAGCTTATTAAAATTATGGATAATGTCAGGAGTAATAATGAGCATCAATGACTTGAGGACAGAGTTTTTGCTAGCATCTGCAATAGCCAGGTGAAACATCAAATCCTCCTCAATGGCTTGCCCTCCTTCTTCCAATGCTTCATGATACGCCTCGAGTGCCTTTTGAATCGTCTCGATGTCCTCATCCGTTCTTCGCTCAGCAGCCAAGTAAGCCGTGTGCTGTTCGAGAAGTACCCTTGTCTCTACCAGAGCAGCAAAATCTGTATCCGCCATTTTCAATACGTCAGAAATGAGTCCTTCCAAAGCTGTGATCCCGATTCCAGCCACCTTCGTCCCACTTTGAGGCAATGTTTTGAGAATTCCGTAAAATTCAAGCTTACGGATGGCATCCCGCACATGGCTTCTGCCCACGCCCAGCTTTTCAGCAAGTTGTCTTTCTGGTGGTAGTTTATCACCAGGCTTCAGTTGCCCAGAGGTAATCAAACCCTTGATCTGATTCATGATCTTATCAATGGGGCTCTCAATGTTGATCTCCTTGAAATTGTTTATCAAACTTGACATAAACGGAATGCTGATCTGGTTCAGTTTTGGTCAACTAATAATTGGTCAACCAATTACATATGAAAATAATAGTATTCCTCCGAATTCCCAAAAATAAATGACTTTAGAAGGGGATTATCTCTGAAACACCTAGGGAAATTTTGGGCTCTCATGAGCCGAAGAAACCCACCAGAAGTATTTGAATGTACTGGCAAGGATTCTTCGACCTATGGGAATGCCTGGGAACTGCGGAGATGAAGACCATGTTCGAAACTTCAAATCTGTGAAAAGTTTGCATTTTCAGAACTTGAACTTCATCTATTTTGCCCGATCTAGCCTCACTAAATTTCACAGAATAGCTTTCGTCAGAACCTAAAATCTCTGCTTTTTAGCTAGATTTTCATTGTTCCCAATAGGGGCTAATTCTGAAGAAGGACTTTCTTCATGAATGTCTGACCATCGACAGCTATGCGGATGAAGTAGAGTCCGTCGACATAGCGGGATAAATCCATCTCCTGGTTGATATGAAGCCCTTTTTGTGGCGTATATACTTCCAGCAGCTCTCCTCTGACAGAGTAGACAGAAAGTCCTACTTCTGCTGTATGTTTCAGGGCTAAATGGATCTGCACAATGCCGTTTGTTGGATTAGGCGCGAGTGTCAACTCAGTCAACAGATCCGTTTCGATCCCTACAGGGCCGTCGATTACGACTTGAACCGAGTTTTGACATCCATTAGAATCTGCTACGACCACTGTATAAGTCCCTGCTGACAATCCACTAGAATCCGCTGCACCCGCAGATCCATTCCACATGTAGGTATAAGGCGGTGTGCCCCCTGAGACATTGATAGAGGCCGTTCCTATGCCTGCACCCATCGTATCAGCTGTCGCTGTGGCAGCAACCTCCAATATATCACATGCAGAGGAAAACGCAGTCGGTCCAGACCAGTTGCTCGTATCCATTGTGCCATTGCAATAGGAACGGACGTATAAATCATAATCGGTATTGATGGTCAGGGCAGTCGTAGAATCTGATACATTCATAGTAGAACCTGCGTCCACGGGCATTCCACCCACTCCAGCACCCGCTTCCACTACAAGCCAGTCAAAGGAGGATGCACTCGTATCGGTCCAGGAAAATTTAGCTGAAGTCTTGGTAATAGCAGAAACCATCACACTCCCTGGCATGGGGCAAGTGGGTACTGTCATATCCACTACCGTAAATTGAATGTTGGCACGCTCGTCTTTGGTATCACTGATGTTGCTAGAGGGAGAAGAGCTAGAGGTTTTCTTTGCCACGAGTACGTCGGGAGCAGTGGATTCCCAACGCCATTTTAGGGAGCCATCCCCTGAAAAAGCAGGAGAAGAAACACTTGAGCAATCCCAGTCGACCGCTATTTCAATAGAACCTCCTGTGTACACAAATGGTTCAGTAAAGGGGAATTGCATCCAGCCATTTGCTCCAGGAAAATTAAAAAGTGTGTTAAATTTACGATCCACCAATAGTGCAGCGTCTGAGATGAAGTTGGCCCAATCGTCCGCCATGGCCATGGTTGCTGTAGAATTTTTTACATATACTTTGACTTGGGCATCGCCTGTGCCTATGATGACATTGGAGGAGGCAAGTTCCCAAGCGACTTCTGAGAGGGTCGCACCATTGGTGATACCTGCTGCGGCTAATTCAGTGGCAGTGTAGATCTGCACAAATCGAGAGAAAACGGTAGACGAACTCGTATCTGAGCGTTGAAGAGGCCCTCTGGTACTGGAGGAAGAAGTACCCATCCCAATTTGGGCTACCATGGAAGCATTGGGTTTCGTCAGGAAGGTATAAGGCTCCGAATATCCACTCGTAGATCCGCCGCCACAATCCGTTTCTACATAAAGGTCATAGGAAGTGAGTTCTGATAATCCAGTAGAGGTCACACTTGTATTGGCTGTAGATCCTGAATCTACTGCTGTGGCGCTCGATCCCGCTCCCGCTGCGACGACTTTCCAATTGTAGGCACTTGCGCCCATGACTGCGTCCCAGGCTAAGTCGGCAGATGTCGCCATTACATTGCTTGCGTCTGCGCAGCTTACTTGCGCGCATCCTGCGGCATTGTAGACGATTTGGATATTGGCGCGCTCGTCTTTGAGATCTGAAATCGTACTAGGCGCAGAAGAACTGGAGGTTTTTTTGACGACAAAATCATTGGGTGCCGTTGATTCCCAGCGAAACTTGATAGCACCATTGCCAGAGAAGGCAGGAGTAGATACCTGTGAACAATCCCAGTCTACGGCAATCTTAAAGGTACCGCCTGTGTAGATGAAGGGGGAAGAAAAGCTAAAGGGCATCCATCCATTGGCCCCAGGAAAGTTATTGGTGGTATTGTACACATAGTCGCCGACTTGGCTCGCACCCGCGATGTGGTTGGTCCAAGTATCGGACACCGCAGCGGTATCATTGGTATTGTTTACATAGATCTTCAGTGTCGCATCTCCTGAACCAACGATGACATTGGAGGAGGCCAATTCCCAATTGAGCTGGGTGATGGAGGCTCCATTTGGAATGCCTGCGGCGGTCATTTCTGCTTCGGTATAGTAGATGATCCAACGAGAAAAAACGGTGGATGAGTTGGTATCCGCTCTTTGGAAAGGTCCTCTTGTACTAGAAGAGGAAGATCCTGATCCAATCTGTGCTACAGTCTGCCCCCATGCCACGTCACACATTACGAGCGACAGACAGAGGATACATACTGAGAGTAAATTCTTGAAAAACATAATTTGGTTATTGAGTAGTGTAGATAGGTTTTGGGCGAGTATTTTATTCTGTTAATGCTGCTAGTGCGTCACGGTCAGCGTGTAGAATCGCAGCTTCGCAAAAGCACCATCATTTGTGGATTGGAGGTAATTGCCTGCCTTGAAGTAGTTTTCAAATGGCCAGCGCTCCATGTGGATGTCTTCGTAGACCACAGATTCATCATTCATCTGGATCTCCAGACGACCCTCAGAAGCAATCACTTTGAGTTTAAAGCGATTGAAATCGACTTCCTCGTCGAACCAATGTGCGTCATCGTCTTCCCAGGCACTTTTAGGCAGTAGGTCATCATCAGAGGCATTGGGATTGACCATGACCTTCCGCGCGACGCGTACTTTATTGCTTTGCCAATAGATTTTGAGAAGGGGCGGCGCATCGTTGTCACTGGCGCCTATTTGGTTTTTCTGCTCGTTTGTCAGGCGACCATGTATTTGCATGATGATGGTTCTGTGACCTGAGGAAATATCATCCATTTTCAATTCTCCTTCCATGATGCCGCCATCTTCCATGGTCCAATTGACGTTGTTGTCATTGGTGACCATTTGTTCGCGAAGCTCTGTTCGAGAGTAGCTGCTGTTGGTGGTGGAGATCCCTGTATAAGGACAGTTAAACACCAAGGATTTATCCAATCCGTCGTACATGTAGGGCTTGATCCTGTCAATGTTGCGGTAGTTGTCCAAGGCAGGCTGTTCGATGTTGTCCACGCGCCCGTCATTGTCGGCATCGACGGGAAGGGTGAGGTACCAGTTCGATAGATCGATGACGTCTACTGGTACCGGTTCTGGTTCGGGATCAGGTGTCGTCTCAGGCTTACAAGCATTGAGGGTAAATAGGATGCTGAAAAGGAAGATTCCGAGTAGAGAAGTAGTAGGCTGCATATGACAAATGTGAATTTTGTAATATTAAGTTAGGAAAAAATTGGTAAACCAAAAACCAAACACCAAAAAATGGTCAACCAATTAGCAAAATTACCTATATTATCCTTATTATATCCACCGATTGCACCACTAGGTTACTCAGGTATTACTTTCTTACACATCCTTAAATACTACTCAATGAAATCACTGTATTTGCTCTTTTTCAGCTTCTTCTGCTCATTTCTTTTCGTCATGGATGTCCAGGCCACTGTCTACACAGTAGCCTCTCAGGAAGCTTTTGACAATGCCCATGATGATGCGGGTGCCAATGATTCCATTATTTGGAAGGCAGGAACCTATCAAGACATTTATATGCTTGTAGATAGAAATGACTTATTCATCGCTTCAGAGGAGTTGGGGCAGACCATTTTCAATGGAGATTCTAGAGTGAGAATCAATGGAGATCATATTACGCTCGAAGGATTTCAGTATGTGGGAGGAGATATTGGCACCTCTGATGTCATCTCTATCTATGGGAGTGATATACTGGTCCATCAAATCAACATCCGCGCCTACACTTCTTATAAATATTTAAGGATTCGAGAATCCAGTCAATATGTGGTGGTCAAACACTGTAATTTTGAAAATAGACTGAACCTGGACGACCAAAACATCCTGTCTATCCTCGTAGATGCCAACCAGCCTGGATATCACAAAATCCAGTATTGCTCTTTCAAGAATTTTGATGGGACAGGAAATGATATGGGGATAGAACCCATCAGGATCGGACTCAGCACCCAAGCCAATCGAATCAGTCGCTCTCTAGTGGAGTACTGTTATTTTACCCAGTGCGATGGAGACGGAGAGATCATTTCGAGTAAGGCCACGCAAAATGTCTATCGATACAATACATTTGAAAATAACCCCAAAGCGGAGTTGGTGCTCAGGCATGGATCGGAGGCGATTGTCTATGGCAACTTTTTTCTGAATGGAAAGGGAGGCGTAAGGGTTCGAGAAGGGCAAAACCATTACATCTACAACAATTATTTCTCGGGGATTGACGACAGGACCCTTTACCTCCAAAATGAGGATTCGGATCCTTTAGATAATATCCACATTGCCTACAACACACTGGTAGATTGTGAGGAAGTGAGATTGGGGGGCAGTGGAAGTGATAAGCCGACGAATGTGACCTTTGCCAATAACATATTTACCGATCCTCAAGACGACCTCTTCAGAGAGCCGACAGGGACAGAAACTTGGATAGGGAACATCGTGAATGGGGATCTCGGCATGAGCTTGCCATCCAACGGCATGACGGTAGTTGATCCTTTGTTGGTCTTGAACGGCCAAGGGTTTTGGGGATTAGATCCTGCGAGTCCAGCGATTGATGCTGCGGAATCGGGGTATCTCACCTTGCCTCAATTCCCAGGGATGGACAGTATCGATGCGGAGATCCTTTTTGATCTGATGGGACAAAATCGTCCCTCGGCAATTGAAGATAGGGATCTCGGCTGTAACGAGTATCCCCACGACATTGAGATTCAGCCTATCGCAACAGAAGAAAACACCGGACCTAGCTATAATACCTCTACCTTGAGTAGTATCGATTCTGACAAGCGCATCCAGAAGGATTTTTTCCAATTGTATCCCAATCCTGTAAAGGACCAATTGAACATTCGCCT
>JBCBFT010000153.1:0-305 GCA_038527485.1 Bacteroidota bacterium | reverse complement strand
AGGCCAGCGAATCAGGACTTTTTTCCCTCAAACGGTTTCGACAGGAGAGTATGTGGTAGATCAGACCATAGGCGATCTTGCTTCTGGGACATATAAGGTGAAGGTGACGCTCAAGGCTAGAGGTGGTGCGGATGTGCGCACACAGTATCGGACTTTTGTGAAGGATTAGTGGGGGGGAAGAGTGTTGTGTATGATGGTTCTCGGAACTATCAGATATGTAAGATGATTTGTTAGATGTAATCCTTTAGGTTGTGGAACAGGATGAGGGGATTTGCAGGATTTGGGAGTGGTGGGAGAGAGTTTTT
>JBCBFT010000152.1:0-12368 GCA_038527485.1 Bacteroidota bacterium | reverse complement strand
ACAGCCAACCGTTGTAGGGCATTTGAAACAGCCCATATAATATGAAAGGATTATTCACAATATTAGGATTGCTTTTTTCCACCTTAACTTATGGACAAGCGGGAAATGACACGATTCAAGTGATTGCGAAATTGGTTACGCCTGGGCAAGGAAGTAAAATCTACATTGCCGAATACAAAGTCATCAAAATTTTGAAGGGAACTGTAACAAATGATACAATTAAAGCAGGTTATTACTTCTACAAAGAGTATCAGAATGCACCAGACACAGCCTTACTCAACTTAACAACTTATGCTGGCGACACTAAGACAACTGACTATTATTTATTTCCTGAATATGATGCAAAAAAAGGCATTGAAAAAATAAAGTCGTCATACGTGGACTTTGACTATTGGGAAGGCTGCGAAACTGGAAAAGGAAAATGTAATCCTTTGACTCTTACCCGTAATTCAACAGACAAAAATTGGTATTTAATTATGCCGTGTGGTGGAACTGAAACATCAGTGACTCTATCTAAGCAACAAGGAATTCCTGAAGAAAATGACATTATCCGAAAAGAAAAAATTTCGAGCTCGGAATGTCCGCCAATATTTGAACTGACTAACTTGAAAGATGGAAAATATTTTGCTTATATGTTAGCCTGTGGACTTGGAGGCCAAATAGAAATAAATATAAGGACTGAAAAAGAATAAAAACGTCCAACAACAGGTTTAATGCATCCCCCGCGGGACACGCACCATACCCAAAACGTTGGCGGTAATTTAAAACATGAAAAGTAATATAACTATAACGGTAATCTTCTTTATCACAATTAACGCCTTTGGACAGATTTCAAAGCAAGATAGTTGTATTTTTTTGCTTTAAACGGATGCAGATAATATTTCGAAGGATAAACAGGGGGAAAAGAGATATATGGATCACATGTTAAGATATCCCCCACAGATGGTTTATTCTTATAGGAATTTCCGTATATTTACACGTTAGTTCTCAGCTCCATTTGCAAAATACGTTGCCCCTATGCTACATCTTCTCTTCTATACTCCGAAAATGTTCCGCGAGCCTGAGGACTATCGCTACCCCCTCACATCTCAAGTATCTGAACAATGGGACTGGCTAGAGGAAATCGCCACGGGAGTTGAAGAGTTTGTCCGCCAACATCACCAGTCTATGCCTTGGGCTGAGATCTGTCAAAACGTGAGCACAGATCTCTACTGGCTACGTCTGACCTATCTCAACCTGTACCAAGAACCTGCACTGAAGCACCTGTTGTCTGATACATGGATCAAAGACCTGCAGAAAGATCTGCACGAAGCCCGTTTGTATGCCATGTACAAGGGAGATTACCAAAAGGAACTCCTCTACGGAAGGGGGCAAAAAGTGATGCGCTATGTCAACAGGATTCTGGAGCTTAATGCGTTAGATTATCATGCTGTGGAGAAAGATGGGTTTCACCGCTTCATCGAGCAAGAAGACTATGACGACTCGTTGATACAATTGATAAAGGAAACGCTGAGGAAAGATCCACAGCGACACCGCACGTTTCAAGCCTCAGCCGAGATGCAACTGGCCATACTCGCCTGGAAGATGGCGCTAGAGGAGGAGTTGACCCTTCATCCCGGGCAAGCAGACGAACTTTATCGTTTCACGGTGCGTAGTGCAGAGCAGACAGGCGCCTGGGGAATTGTTCATGGATTATGGAGCCCTGTCAAAGAGAAGGAGGAACCCTTACTTACGCACATGCATACGCTGGCTACTTCGCTTAAGCCTGATCATTCACAAGTGAAAATCGAAGATGTATTAGGGAAATAAATTAAAGCCCTTCTAGGTCGGCCTCTAGCCTTTGCATACCTTATTCATTACAGTGCTTACGAATCATATCATAGGCACTCAAATCTCCCAACTCCCCTGCCCTACTCCAATCTAAGCAAGCGCCATCAAGATCCTTTGCTTGTAGCTTGATCGCAGCCCGCGCCTTGTAAGCACTGGGATCGGAAGGATTGTTGAGGACGACACGGTCGAGGTCTGCCACCGC
Source organism: Bacteroidota bacterium (assembly GCA_038527485.1). Lineage (GTDB taxonomy): Bacteria > Bacteroidota > Bacteroidia > J057 > J057 > JALEFZ01. Next base: position 10,336 of record JBCBFT010000152.1, on the reverse strand, counting down.
ACGGTCAAACATCCGCAAAGAAATGTAAGCCTCCGCACGATCAAAGTAATACGCCATTTCTTTGCGACGAGAGTATTTGATGGCATACTCCAAGTCTGCAATGGCGCCTCGGTAGTCTTCCAAACCGATCTTGGCCTTGGAACGCCCCTGATAGTAACGGGCAGCCTTGGGATTGCCCTTAAGCGCAATGCTGAAGTCCGTCAAAGCCTCATAAAAGGCCTCCATCCCAATACGTGACAGCCCCCTGTAGTAGTAGGCGTCTGGATTGGCAGGGTTAATGTCAAGTGCCAAACTAAAATCCTGATTGGCCGTCACATAAGCACCTTGAAAATAGCGCGCACATCCTCGGTTATAATAAGCTGCATCATTCCGCGGATTCAGCTCCAATACCATGGAAAAATCCTGCTCTGCCCCAGCATAATCACTGATCTGAAGCCTCGAAAAGCCCCGTTTGAACAACTGTTTTTCTGTCTGTGCCTGTAACATTCCCCCGGCCAGGAGCAAAATCAGAAACCATCTTAGCTTCATGGAATTCAGTTTTTCTAGGGTTTCAATGGAATTTAAGCCCGATCAAAGGTAGAGAAAGCTCCTTTTTATTTCAATCCCATTTACATATATGTACTTTTGTGCCTGATCAAGCAGACAAGTAAATGATGAAAAGGTTGATTCAAGCTTTCTTCCAACGCATACTAGGTTTCCAAAATTACCTCTATGTGTTTTCTTTATTCAAAATCTATACCCTCCGATGGGATAGGCCCGACCAGGAAGGGGACTTCAACTTTTTCCTTACCCTCCTCCAACCTCACTTCCACATCTTAGATATTGGTGCCAATATCGGCATTATGTCTGTCCTGATGGCTAAACGCGCCCCTCAAGGTAAGGTATATGCTTTTGAACCTGTTCCCGACAACTTCCAAGCCCTACAAAGAGTCGTAAAATTTCACGACTTATCCCATGTAAAAATGTTTCCCGTAGCACTAGGCACAGAAGCGCAGAAAATCCAGATGCAAATGCCCATCATGCAAGGCGTTCAAATGCAAGGTCTCAGCCATGTGGCACACGAAAGTATTGATACATATCAGGCCAATTATCAGCATTATGAGGTAGATCAATGGGTGTTAGATAAATTAGATCTTTTTACCGACACCCCCATCCACGCAATCAAAATAGACGTAGAGAACTATGAGCAGTTTGTCTTTCAAGGAGGAAAGCAGTTAATCGCACGAGACAAACCGATGATTTACTGCGAATTATGGCCCAATGAAAATCGACAAGCTTGCTTCGACCTTTTGACAAGTCTGGGATATCGAATATTTGTAAAAGAGAAAGAAGGACTTAAAGCCTTCGATGCGGAAAGAGATACGCATCATAACTTCTTTTTTATGCCGTGAAAGTTGTACCTTTCTCCCAGAAACCAATATATAAACTGACTATTTTACCTGTTGTTTGCAGGTACTGTACATATGATTGTATCCTTATCCCCCAACTCACACACGCTTCAAGGCCAGATCCCCCTACCTACTTCCAAAAGTGAAAGTAATCGCGCCCTGATCATCCAGCATCTGGCGTCAGCCCCGATTACGCTGCACAATTTGGCCGAAGCAAGGGATACCCAAACCATGCGGCGCTTGCTCGAATCTGAGGGTCATGTCCTGGATGTCCTCGATGCAGGAACGGCCATGCGCTTCCTTACAGCCTATTTTACTGCCGTAGGCCGAGACCAAATCCTGACAGGGACGCCGCGCATGTGCAAACGCCCCATTGGACCTCTCATAGATGCGCTGAGAGAACTGGGAGGAGAAATCGAGTACTGGAAACAGGAAGGTTTTCCCCCGGTACATATCATCTCCAAAGGTAGCAAACTCAAAGGCGGGGAAATTCAAATGCCTGGCAATATTTCTAGCCAGTTTATATCCGCGATCCTCATGGTAGCTCCTACCCTGCCAGAAGGCGTACGGATCGAACTCATAGGCGAAGTTAGCTCACGTCCCTACATCGACATGACACGCCGTCTCATGGAACGCTTTGGTGTGGAAACCACTTGGGAAGATTCCAATCACCTCTTTGTCGCCCCACAAGCCTATCAAGGAGGGGAATATACCATCGAGGCCGACTGGTCAGCTGCCAGTTATTGGTATAGCTTAGTAGGAATGAGTGAGAGTGGCAAACTGAAACTGGGAGGCTTGCGGGAGCATTCTTTCCAAGGAGACCAAAGGATCGCGACCTTGATGGATCAGTATTTTGGAATCAGCACGACCTATCTGCCAGAAGGAATCGAAATACATAAATACACAAAAGAACTGTCCACCACACCTGTAACCATTGATTGTCAAGAGATTCCCGATATGGCCCAGACCTTTGCGGTACTCGCGGCAGCTACGGGTGTGGCACTCACCTTGACAGGGCTTCATACACTGAGGATCAAGGAGACCGATAGGATCGAAGCGCTGGAAACAGAACTTACCAAGCTAGGAGCCAGTGTGAGTGCTACAGAAGATACCCTCTCTATTCATACGGGCATCACCTCCACTTCTGGCGTCATCCATACATATGACGACCATCGGATGGCCATGGCCTTTGCTCCCTTGACGATGAAAATGGCGGATCTGACTATCAAAGATCCCGAAGTAGTGAATAAGTCGTATCCTTCTTTCTGGAAACACTTGGAAATGGCGGGAATTAAAGTAAATGAGTTTTAGGGTGTTTTGCTTTTCTGAATAAAAAAACTGATATTTGGCCTCCCAAATGTGAATCAACAAACAAGAAAAGATATATGCTGATCATTCGTGTAAAAGATGGGGAGTCCATCGATAGAGCGCTTCGCCGCTACAAGAAAAAATTTGAGCGCACAGGTGTATTGAAGTCTGTACGTAACCGTATGTTCTATAAAAAGCCTTCTGAAGAGAAAAAAGAGGTGATGAAGAAAGCGGTCAATCGCCAGAAGCACTACGCAAGAGAAAATTACTAGTCTCATCGACTACATATGATATATGTCACAAGGCCTACTCACGTAGGTCTTTTTTTGTAGCCAAATTTTATGTAAGTTTTATAATACAAAATAAAACTGCATGCTCGATAAGCGCTTTTTTGATTACCTCACCACCGAGAAAAATTATGCTTCTCATACGATTAGCGCATATCATAATGACCTTTCCCAACTCAACGACTATTTCTCCGTATATAATATCGTACTGTTTGAAATAGCAGATGTCAAAAAAATCCAGCATAAAATGCTCCGGATGTGGATGTTGGAGTTAAACAGAGAAGGACTGAGCGCAAAATCTATCGCAAGAAAGCTGGCAACTTGCCGAACCTATTTTCGATTTCTCCTAAGAGAAGGAATCATCGATGTTAATCCTACGCAGCATCTCCACCAACCTAAGCAAGCAAAAAGGCTCCCTTCTTTTCTAAAGGAGAATGAAACGGAAGCCATGCTGGACCAGACCCCTTTTGAGGATTCTTTTGAAGGCACGCGCGATCGCCTCGTGTTAGAATTGCTCTATGGTTGTGGACTGAGGAGAGCAGAACTGCTTGGGCTCAAGGCATCAGATGTGGATCTCTATGAGCGAATGCTTCTCGTAACAGGTAAGGGGGGCAAAATGCGAAAGGTTCCCTTCGGAGGCTTTGTTCAAGAAGCATTCACCGCTTATCAGGAGAAGGCAAATGAGGCAGGTTTTCACACAGGACAGGCTTTGATTTTGAGAAAAAATGGGCTACCTGCTTATCCCAAATTGATTTATCACATTGTCAAAAAATATAACCGTATGGCTACACCTCACACTCTTCGCCATACTTATGCTACCCATCTACTTGAAAATGGCGCCGATCTACTGGCGATCAAGGAGCTTCTCGGCCATAGTAGCTTACAAGCGACACAGGTCTACACACACAATACCATTCAAAAACTGAAAGAAACACACCGAAAAGCTCACCCTCGATCGGAAGCTTGATCCCACTATATGATCGGATCATTTGGTATATGCCTTGTCTTCCCGATGAGGCTTTGGGGAACTCACCCTCTTTTTTCCAGACAAGATTTTTTTACATATAAACTAGTTGATTATGAAAGTTACGATTCAAGCCATCCATTTTAAAGCTGCGGACAGACTGAAAGCGTACATACAAGAAAAAGTCGATAAGCTACCGCAATTCTTTGATCGTATCCTTAGCGCCGAAGTTACCCTGAAAGTACAAAATGAACACAAAGGGGAGAACAAGTATATGGAAATCACTGTCCAAGTTCCTGGCCAAACCCTAGTGGCCTCTGAAAATGCGGCTACTTTTGAAGCCGCTACCGACATCGTCACGGACAAGATGAAAGCACAACTCAGAAAGTATAAAGGAAAGCTCAAAACACACGTGTAAACGTGAAGACATATTTGATCTAAACTAACTCGCCCCCACCTTAGCAGGTGAGGGCGTTTCTGTTTAATTAGTTAGACAGATTTTTCTGCCTATTAACTGTAGACTAAGGTCAAACTCTAGGTTTAAAATACCTTAAACCTAGAGTTATAGTTTTTCTAAACCTGAAAGTTGGGATTGAGCGAGACATGATAACGCTAATAATACAATAAAAGCACTACTCAAGTAGTATAGAGGAAAGCTCAAAACATACGTGTACAATACTTCCATATAAAGAATTATACTACTTATTTAAGTATCCGAATTAATATCCCATACCTAAGTACATGACAAAAGATTAATCTGTATATGTAAGTCGTTGTTAGTGAGAATATTTTGGGTCAAGTGGTTAAGTCCTATTTTAAATATACTCTTTGCTTTTCTTCCATGCTTTTTGATAGGAATACTTGGCATTGTCTGAGCTATCCATTTGCTGGTAAGAATAGCCCAGGTATAAGTTAAAGCTAGCACTGCTACCAAGTTATTAATCCTTTGGGGATCAGTAATATGGGTATCCTCAAAATTGAATCCTCGCTTCTTTAGATCGCCAAAAAGGACTTCAATTCCCCACCTTTTGCTATAGTGTAACCTAGCCGATCTTAAAGGTAAATTGCTGATAAGGATCAACTGATCCCCTGTTTTGAGCTTTTGACCTCCGATATAGACTTTCGCTCTGTCCTTTTATCCCTCTAGGTTTACGGAGTTGTCTCCACTGCTCACAACGGAAAAGCGAACCCACTCGCTGCGACCTTCTAGGACTAAATTCTACCCATTGGTTTGCCCTGATTCTGATAATAAAATGAATGTAATTTTCATCTAACCAGTTCAATTATTTTAGCACAATAAGCTCTCTATCAGCTAGTAACAAAGGAATGTGATCAGGTTTAATTATAGAGACAAAACGCTGAAGTAGGAGGATGCGCTCCTCCTGAGAAGAATTACCTCGCTTATCTCTCAATACTTTCCACATCAAGGGAACGGAATATCCATCGAAACATAAACTCAGCATCAGAATATTGATGTGGGTTTTACCAAACTTCCAATTGGTACGATCAAGAGCCAATGCGCCCGATTCTTCCCCTTGAAAATGATTCCAAATGAAAAGACTCAATTGATCAAAAGGAAAAGTCAGTTGGGAGAAAAAGCGCTGGATACGGCGATAACTAGATTCAAGCTTCACTTCTGTACTAAAGCAAAGGCTTAGACGTGAGAGGTTTACCGTACGTGTCTCAAGTAATGCGAATACCAAGCGGCATAGACATTTCAGACGACTTTTATGCAAATCAAAGAACGAAAATTGATCCTCAAGTTGAGCTTCTATATCTTTCATCGGTGGGACGTCACAAGGTGAAAAGTTGTTTCTTGGTAAATTCAATTTAACAACTTGCGGCGAGCCCACTATTTTTTTGTCATGTACTCAGATCCCATACTCTAATAGCATAACTATTTTTTGATTATTACAACTCATTAAATCATGTGATTATCAGATCATTATTAATAACGATTTCTTAAAAAAATCTAAAATTAGCAAACTAAGCATATAGGAATTCGTTCTGTCTACAAAACGGTAAATCTCAGGTTGTATTTGAATAGTAGTTTCAATGATCTGAATAATCCATTAGATTGATGAATGGAAAAGAAACCAAAAGCATACCTAAAATTTCTTTCCAAGAGAAAATTGAGAAGTTTAAAGGATGGATTATTTTTGCAATTGCTGTCACTACAGGAATTATCACACTACTAAAGTTCTTAGGTGTAAGTTGTATCGTTTTCAGTCCAGAGGCAAAGTTTATCATTTCACCTAAAAATCCAATAAATGGAACGTTTTATGATTCCAAATCAAATAGATATAAATCTTATACAATTCAACAGTTTATATTCTCTAACGAAACTTCTAATAATATAATTTTAAAACAGATTGAACACATTGATCCCTTCAATCCATTTTTTGTAGGATGCCTTGAACCCAAAAATGTTGGAGGATGCCTTCATAATAGAGCTCTCCTAAAAAGTAAAGAAATTGATATTTTTGTCCCGTCCCAAAAGCTGAAAGTTATTCCAATAATCACAGATTCTATCCTTCATTCGAATACTTTTCAAAAATCATATTCAGGGGAATCTCTGACAAGTATCTCAGCTTTGAACATTCCCCCAAATAGCTCATGTGAACTAACTCTGGTTTTTGTATTAAACCCATTCATGTTGCAAACATTAGATATGAAATTCAAAAAGTATTTATTCCAATGTTCTTTTATATTTTCTGAAAACCAGATATTTAACTTCAAAAGAATATACTTTGTAGAAGAAATTCAAAATAAAAGTAATAACCATGAATTATAATACTATTAAATATGGACTTAGCTTCATATATGTAGCTTCAATTATTACGGCCTTTTCCTGTCAGACACCCAAGACAAATTATGTGCTTGATTTAGATGAACATTCTGAGTTGATTACTCTAACACAGGATGATGTTGACGAAATGCATATGGAATTGAAGGTTATGCTTCAAGATGCAAGTGATAACATTATAGCTGTTGAGGCTATGAAGGATTCTATTCAAAAATATGCTGATTCGCTAAGCCTTAAGATTGACAGTATGATGATTTCTGAAAATAATCGAAGGCAAATAATTCAAAAAGTACTCAAGAAATACAAACAATTCCCAACTATGTCCTCTACAGCTCAAAAAAATTTCTTGAAGGATGTTTTTATATTCCTAGACAATGAGGATGCTAAAACAAGTGGATTTGCAGAAAGAGCAAGAGAAATAGTAAATCAAGCAAAAATGAAAAGTATTGACTCAGTTCTCGCGGCTCAAGATGCATTAATCAAGGTGAAGAATGATACAATAAATCTTCTTGGAGATACAATTTTACATCTAATTGATACAATAGAAAAAAAGGACGGACTTTTAGACTCCCAGAAACAAATGATAGAAGAAATAACAGATAACCTTAGAGTAACGCAATTCAATGAAGAAAGACTTTCCGATACACTCCAAAACTTAATTACCAGAATTGATTCAATCAAAAAAAATTCTAAAGAAAAGGAATTATTAGAAAGGAAATTAAAAGAAATAATCGAAACGAGAAGCCCAATTACAGTTTCAAGTTTCGAGATAAGGCCTGTAGAGGTAAGATCCAATAAAGATGGGCTGTACAAAGCCAAAAAAATAAAGAAAGGGCTTCAAGTAAAAATGAAACTGAGGTTGGATGAAAGAAAACCATCAGAAGAGAATTATGTTACTTTAACATACAAGCTAAGGATTCTGGGAGAGAATGGTATTACTTCCCTAAAATCAGGACAGAAGAAAATTGGAATAACAGCAAACAGTGAGATTGTCGAAATAGTGGGAAATGGGCTAAGATTCGCGGCTAATGAGGATTCTTATGTAATCATCATGTATAACAATATTCCAATATTCACTAAAACTCTAACTTTTATCTAAGTCAGAAGAGATAACTCATATAGTTTTTTAGATTAGAAAAAATTTTGGGTGAGTCCTTAGTATCCAAGGTCCCACCCAAAACTCAATTACCCCTATTTTGAAACAACCACTTTTTGCGTAACCGTTCCTTGCTCAGTCTTGATGTGTATCATATACACACCTGCATTCAGACTCGATACATCAAACTTAGCCTCATAGATACCTGGAATCTGGCTCGGGATGCTCTGCTGACGCACAATACGCCCGCTCATGTCGATCAGATCCATCTCCAATGCCGTAGGCTGTGCCAAGGTGTAGATCACACTTGCCTCCGAATACGCAGGATTGGGAACCACAGCCACTTCTCCTACAGCAGGAACCAAGGCATCATTCTTGACAAAGACGCCAGGATTGGGAAGCGCTTGATCCGTGAAGAAGTACAACTGTCCAGGCTTCATCGTCATCACTGTGTCGACATTCGAGACATTGATCACTTGGCGTGAGAAGTAATCTGTCCACTCTCCTGGATGCTGGAAACCTGCCTGTACCGACTGGTTCGTCATCTCAAAGTTGCCCATGATGAAGATGTCCAGGTCCTGGCTGTTGAGCTTAATCTTCTTGACACCGTTGCGAAGGTCGAGTTCGCGATCCGTTGTATTGAACAGATCCTGATAGTCCATGCGAAGGTTGATCATGGCACTCCATGCATTGTAGAGATTGCGGCGGCGCGCCTCGTCTAGGTAGTTCCAACGGATAGGCTTCGGTCCTGTACGGCCATTTTGATCGATGGGCACCTCATAACCTAGCTCTGCAAACTGCCAAAACATCTTGGGTCCAGGAAGCGTAAAGAAGAAGGCACCCGCAATTTCCTGACGAGCTAAGGCCGTATTCAAGTCTCTGACATTGTAAGCACCGCTGCTGTTGCCAAAGGTGAGGTTCTTGTACATCAAACGCTCCTCATCATGACTTTCTAGGTATGTCACCAAGTGTGGCTCATTCCATCCACGATTGTTAGCGAGACCACCTGCAAGGTCAGACTTCCCATTTTCTGTGTATCCCATGGTCGCCTCGTTGTAGGGGTCTACCATTTTGCCCCAGACCAACATGCCGTACTCTGCCAATTCCTTCTCCTCGGTATTGTCTGCAAAGTGCTCTAGGATGAAGTAAACACTAGGGTCGATCTGACGAATATGGTCATAGTAATCCTTCAAAATCGCGATACGAGAGGCATCATAGGCTCCCCAAGCGCCTACATCGTTGGGATTGTTGCGCTGGGTGAATCCTTTCGAAAGGTCCATACGATATCCATCAAAACGGAACTCCTCAATCCAGTATTCCAATACGCGCTTGGAGAAGTACTGAGTCAAAGGACTTTCGTGGTTGAAGTCTGTTCCCACATTGAAGGGGTGGGTAGGCGTCTCATTGAAGAAAGGATTGGCGTTGGCAGGATACATCTCCACCAGGGGGCACTGGCCAAAGGCATGGTTCAGGACCATGTCTAGGACGACGGCGATTCCCCGTCCGTGACATTCATCAATGAAGGCCTTCAAATCGTCTTCCGTCCCGTAGTATTTGTCGGGCGCAAAGAAGAAACTTGGGTTGTAGCCCCAGCTGATGTTATTTTCAAACTCCATGATGGGCATCAACTCGATGACATTTACGCCTAGATTTTCGAGATAATCCAATGTATCGATCAGCGTCTTGTAGTCGTGTGTAGAGACAAAGTCACGTACAAGTAGCTCATAGATGATCAGTTCATCATTGTCTGGACGTACAAAGTTGTTGTTTTGCCACTGATAAGGCTGCTGCGCTGTCTGGAGGACCCCTACTCTACCTGCTGCATCTCCTGAAGGGAAGGGCTTGAGGTTGGGGTAAACCGAACTGCTGATGAATCCATCGTTGTTTTCGTCCAATACCAACTCCGCATAAGGATCGGCAATGCGAATGCCACCATCGATGAAGTACTGGTAGGCGTACTGCTCTCCAGGTGTCAAGCCATTGATCTGAACCCAAAACAGCTCGTTGTCTGTCGCTAGGGCCATTCTGTAGGCATCTTCTGTCTTCCACTCATTGAAGTCCCCTTCTACGTAGATCAGTTCCTTGTCAGGAGCGACCAAGGCCAAAATTACAGAGGTATCGCTGATGTAGTTGATTCCAGGCTCAATGCCCATAGGAGGATCCTGGATGAGTGGATCACCAGGAACAATAAAGCTGGTTTCGTCCGTCTTTGTCTCATTTCCGTCATTTGCCACGAAACGAAGGATATTGATTCCTCCTTTTCCAGCAGTAAAAGTCGTATTGATTTCAAGTCCTGTATTAGAAGAAATCAAGGTATCATTGAGATAAAGTTCCAAAGAACTGGAGAGAGAAGCAGCGGCGCGGACAGAGACTGTTTCCCCTACATTGACAAGTCCTCCTTCGCCTGGCTTTACAAAGCGTACTTCCAAACCTGAACCATCATAAAGGTCATAATAGATGTCAGCTCCGTCGGTACTAGTACCGACG
>JBCBFT010000151.1:0-12484 GCA_038527485.1 Bacteroidota bacterium | reverse complement strand
GCCCCCGATTTGATTCAAGCTCGACAAGAAGGATGTGTCCTTTAGTATGTTATTTTATCCACAACAACTTCACTGTAATGAAAAGTAATTGGTTCCGAATCGTCATGGGAGCAATCCTCCTATGCATGATGACAAGCTGCAACATCAACTGGAGAGAGACCTTTGTCTCCCAACCCTACACAGCAGAAAATCTTTTGGTAGAAATCTCTTCTACTGAGAAAAAGTACAATCTGGATGAACCTATTTGGATCGAGTTTTCTATCACCAACCTTGGAAATGAAACTGTCCGCGTCAACAGGCTGCATTCACCACTGGAAGGGAAATTTACAGAGGACTATTTCAGCATCCACCGCAAAAACGATCCTGTATACTACACAGGCAAGAGATTGAAAAAGCGTAGAGCCATTCTAGCCTCTACTGTTACGCTCCAGCCAGGGGAACGTGTGATGCAATGTGTAGATGTACAAGAGGTCTACTCCTTTACAAACAAAGGCAAATACCAAGTCCAATTCCGAGGGTCCAGATTGAATCATCTTCCCGACTCAGAGGAGATTGAAATCAAAGTCAAGTAAATCCATGAGATTCAAAGGGGAAATATCCCCACCTAAAGTTCTCATGATCAATTAATTGCATTAGTTTAAATATTGATTCCAGGTGTTGTATCCCACATGATGCGATACCTGGATTTCAATTGTATGTGTTCTTCATTTTTCAAAAAATAAGAATTTACCCCTCCTCTAAATTACTCATTTACAACGAACTACCCCTGTATCGTTCCCTATTCCATTAAGCATAGTTTCCCTCCTTGTAAGAATCATGCTGCTTTGGACATGTACTCTTTTAAAAAAAAGAATGAGCCTATTTTGTTTAATCATTCCAACATCTTCATATTCAAAAAACCACAGATAAAAACTACAATATCCTATCCATAAAGCTATTCACACTTCCTTTTTAATCAGATAGGCCTCACCTTGAAGAACAAACTATAGCAATATAGTCCTATGAAGCGCAAACTTTCTGCTTCAAATACAAAAAGCCATCCCACATAGGATAGCTTTGATTTTTGATCGGTATGTATAAGTAAGAGGTCAGATGTTGAGACGTAATCAAAAAAGGGATTTCACTACGTTCAAGACAAGAGACTTAAAGTATTACTGTTGAGAACTTTTTGTCTTACGTATACCTAGTCTTTTTCTGTCCAGCTACTTAAGGTATGTGCTACTACTAGTAGAGGCGCGTACCTTACTTATATTCTTTAGGTGGATCTTTCTCAGGTAGCTCAATCGAACCTGGAATCCCTAATAATGGAAACTCCTTGCGCATGGGATACCACTGAAAATCCTCTGGCATATAGATACGGCGCAGGTCTTCATGTCCCTCAAAGCGAATGCCCATCATGTCAAAGGCCTCCCGCTCATACCAAGCAGCAGATGACCATATATCTGTAATCGTAGCTGCAACAGGATGGTCTTCTTCCAAAGCAATCGATATACGCAGACGCTGGCGATTGTTCATACTGACGATGTTGTACGCTAGTTCAAAGCGCTTCTCATCAGTATAGTAATCGGAAGCCGTGATGTCCACAAGGTAGTTGAATCCAAATTGGTTCTTCAGCACCAGCATGGCTTCATGTAGACGGGCGGGCGCTACTTCAATTGTCATTTCATTTGCATGCCCTCTAACTTCCAGAATGAATTCCTGAAACTCACCCGACTGTATGGTCTGTAAAAATGTCTGTTGTTCAGCCAATGTATTCGCCTTTTATTTTTCTTGTCAAAAATAAGATTCCTATCCATTAAAACGAAAGGAAAAGGAGGTTAGCCTATATCATTTTTAGGGCTTCCAGTTTGCGGGATCTTTTTGCCAATTCTTGATCGCTGCCATCCCCTTTTGATCTACGTACTGACTTTCTTCTGCTGACACCAGCAATTCAGGTAGCGTCACCAAAGACTGATAAGTAGTCCCTGAAGCGGCAAAGTTGTGATCGGCTTCGGCAAACCCATAGGAAAAAATAGAAACTGTTCCCAACACTTCGACCCCCGCATCTTGCAGGGCACGTACAGCGCTGACACTACTTTTCCCTGTAGAGACCAGATCCTCCAGCACCACATACTTCCCAGCCTGATGCACATCCCCTTCTATCCTGTTTTGAAGTCCATGCCCTTTAGCCTTGGATCGGATATATACCAAGGGAAGGTCCATGGCTTCAGCGACCAAGGCACCATGTGCAATCGCACCCGTCGCTACGCCTGCAATTCCTTCTGTCTCGGGATATTTCCTCCGAATGATGTCTACAAAGGCTGATTTGACATACGTCCTAATCTCGGGATAGGACAAGAGCAACCGATTGTCACAATAAATCGGAGATTGCCAACCTGAACTCCACATAAATGGGGGGTCAAGGCTCAATTTTACGGCTTTGATTTTAAGTAAATACTCTGCTATTTTGGAGCTTTCCACGATGTTTTTTCCTAGTAGGGAGTAAAACTATGAAAATTTTCGCACTAAATCTCTGTATCCAACTTCAGGTTAAAAATGCCCAACAGAACTACGAATTTCCGCCCGTAACCTTCGAAGCGCTCATGGGGCACTTCTTCAAGGGTTCTGAGGTAGAAGGTAAGCAGTTCTATCTGGATGCTGCGAAAGAAGAGGATCTTGTACAACACCTCTTTGACTTTCAAGGCAATGACGTCTTTCGCGACCTAGAAGTTTCAGTAGCGCTCCTGTTTAACAGTCAGGAAAGGCTAGATGACTTTTGGTACGAATTTCATGATATGTTCAAGACGACAGAAGCTGCAGGAGGCCTTGTGGTCAATGAAAAAGGCGAATACCTCTGTATCTTCAATCGAAACAAATGGACACTACCCAAAGGAGGAGTAGAGTGGAGGGAACCTGTAGAAGATGCGGCTGTCCGTGAAGTCAAGGAAGAAACAGGCCTACAGGAAGTCCAGCTCGTAGGACCCTTTTCTAAAACCTATCACACCTTTCGCAGGAGAAGGAAGTGGGTCCTCAAAACTACGCACTGGTATTATATGCAAGCTTCTTCTGAGTCTCCCTTAGTTCCTCAAGCGGAAGAAAACATAGAAGCTGTCGAATGGATGAGCAAAGCGCGCTGGATGGAAGTCGCCGCCCAGAGCTATCCCCTCACACGACAGATTTTCCGTGAAGAGTTTGCCAAAAGTCTTACTTCATGACCCTTCGTAATTCCTTTTTTTTCCTATCCTTCCTCCTCTTATCCTCCACCCTCTCAGCTCAAATCGCCTTCTGGCAAACGTATCTGGGAGGCAGTGCCCTGGATCGAGGAAAAGAGATGTTTGTTCAGCCAGATGGAACCATTATCATCGCTGGAGAGACCTACTCACAGAATGATCAGTTTGATGGGAACCATTCGTCCAATGGAGACATCGTCATTTTCAAATATTCTACCCAGGGAAATTTCTTCTGGAAGTCCTACATCGGAGGCAGTGAAACCGAATCGCTAGGTGACCTCCACCAAACTTCGGATGGAGGATTTATACTCGTGGGTACTACCAAGTCCTCTGATGGCGATCTCTCGCTCAACCGCGGAGGCAGCGACATCATGGTAGCTAAGCTCGATGCCAAAGCCCGCATCGAATGGGTTCGCACCCTTGGGACCAAGTACAATGACCATGGCAACGCCGTCCGAGAGCTTCCCAACGGAGATTATCTGCTAGGAGGCGATATTGGCGCTCCGAAACCCGTCGGAGAAGAACTCCCCCACGCGGGATACGAGTGCTACCTTGCCCGACTCAGTCCTACAGGCAATGTCAAATGGACCCAGTACTACGGAGGGACAGGCAATGAAAAAGTTGTCGACATACAGGTACTTGGAGACAATAATTTCCTTATCATCAGTAATTCTGACTCCAAAGATCTAGATGTAGGCCAATCGATGGGAGAAAAAGATGCCTGGCTTTTCATGATTGATGGAGCAGGAGAAATGATATGGCAGACGAGTTTTGGGGGAGAAAAAGACGATGACATACAATGTAGCATCATAGACCGCGAAGGAAATATCGTGATGGGAGGGACGACCTTCTCGCAGGGCGGGCTGATACAAGAGCAGAAAGGAAATGGAGATATCTGGATGGTCAAGCTGACACCTAAAGGACAGCTGATCTGGTCTAAGACCTTTGGGGGTTCGCGTGCAGAAGGCATCAATGACATACGGCTCACGAGGGACGACCAATACATCGTATGTGGGCTGACGAAATCCAGGACGACAGATGGAGACATTGAGTTGAACCAGGGCTATTTTGATGGCTGGCTCCTAAAAATCTCAGAGCAGGGCACACGTCTATGGTCGCGTACCATTGGATATGAAGGCAAGGATGTGCTGACAGCCATACAAGCCTTGCCTGAAGGAGGCTTTCTCGCCTTGGGCTACGCCAAGCAGGACGTCAAAGGATTTCCCCTTCCTGGCTTCCACGGAGGAACCGATATGTGGTTGTGCAACTTCGGCGATCCCTTCAATGGAAAAGTGAAGCCGTTTGTGACGCCGCCTGTCCTCGTCGGTACCATCAAAGATCGAAAGACAGGCCGCCCCATTGAAGCGACGATTACCCTGACCGACAACCGCACGCTGGACTCCCTCACCAGTACCAACTCCGATCCTATAGACGGTACTTTTACCTTGCTCATGCCTGCCTATGGTCTGGTCAGTATCAATGTGATGGGAGAAGGATATATGTTCTTCGGGCAAAACTATCAGATGGATACAATTGTGGACCGCAACCAGCTCAGTCAGGAGATTCTGCTAGATCCCATTCGTATTGGAGCCAAACTGATCCTGAAGAATATCTATTTCGAAACAGGACAATGGGATCTCCTCCCAGCCTCTTATGCTGAGATGGCACGTGTAAAGGCATTTATGGATAAGAATCCTAGGGTGAAAGTTCAAATTAGTGGACATACAGACAACACAGGCAATAAACAAAGTAAAATGCGCCTCTCTGAGAATCGCGCAGGTTCTGTGAAGCGCTTCCTCATCGCCAAAGGCGTCAGCCAATATCGCATGCAGATTAAGGGATTTGGGATGTATCGACCGATCGCACCCAATACCACGTCGAGTGGCCGAAAGAAGAACCGAAGGGTGGAATTCGAGATTTTATCGAAGTAGGTAGGACAGAATCTAACCGTCCCTATTAAATCACCTCACCAAACTCGTAAAAGCCTTTCTTCCCTACGAGCCACTCAGCTGCGACCACTGCTCCCAAGGCAAAGCCTCGCCTGTTGTAGGCCTCATGCGTGATACTGACCCTGTCAATGTCCGAAGTGTAGGTCACTTCATGCTTCCCTATGATCTCACCTGCTCGGATAAAACCCACGGATAATTCATTTCCCTCAGGGGCACGGTTACGGAGGGCAGCGTCTGAGACGACCGTCTTGCGATCCAGTCTTGTCATCAAGTCTCTCGCCAGGGTATGCGCTGTCCCGCTAGGTCCATCTGCTTTGTATCGGTGATGCTGCTCCTCTATGAAGGGATCATAGGCGTCATAAGGATTCATCAACTCCGCCAGTCGCTGGTTGAGCTTGAATAGGATATTGACGCCAATGGAAAAATTGGAGGCGAAGAGGAAGGCACCCGCTCTTGCGTCCAGTATGCTTCGGTAGGTCGCTTCTTGCTCATACCAGCCCGTCGTCCCACTCACAAGTGGAATCCCCAAATCTGTCACTTGACGAAAATTTCGGTCAAAACTAGCAGGATGCGTAAACTCGATGATGGCATCCACGCGTGTGGGAGACAGCTCCTTGAGATCATCCCAATTGTCCTGATCAATCTTTGCTACGATGGTATGCCCACGCTGTACAGCTTCTTGCTCGACAGCTTTCCCCATTTTCCCATATCCTAACAGTCCGATATTCAAACTTCTTTTCATTTGATCTCATTTTAGGCGCAAAATAGGAAGATTTGAAGTTTCATACATGGTCTAAAGGAAGCGGAAGAAAAAGAGCGCTTTACATAGTCATAGATTCCTAATCCCTCACAACCCGTGGACAAAAAAAGGACATCCCTCCTTCTATAATCAACTCCATGTCGTAGTGCTGAGCCGTAGAATCCCAAACAAAACGAATGGTCTCAGGATCTTTGGGATAAAAGAAAAAGGAAGTAGAATCCTCAGCCATTATGGGTATCCAGCCCAGCTTTTCATCTTCAAAGTATAACACATCTTCTCGCACTTTGAATTGAAACTCTGTGCCCATCTCCGCTTCTAATCGATAGGTCCCTGTATAAGATTCTAACAATTCTCCTGGGAGAGAGATCTCGACTCGATACAGTTCTTGAGGCATTTTTACGGGTTTGCCATCTAAGATCTTAGCTAAATCATCTGCCAATTTCAGGAAAGGAACATTGGCGTAATTACTCAGGAAAATCACCTTATGCTTACTCTTTTTGGAATGAAAGACATAGGAGCGATAGCCTGATCTCGCCCCTCCATGGCGTAGGGTATCATTTTCATATAGTCCTGCTTCGCCTTCGACAAAGGCCAGAAACTTGTGTAGATCAGCAGCCGACGAAGTCCAGTCTCCCGATCTAAAACGCTGAGAAAAACGCATATCTCCCAACACGATACTTTGGCTCTCATCATCCTTTTTGTATCCTGCTACCCATGCAGGTGGAGGTGTCTCTGTATGCAGATCGACCGTCTGGTTCATACCCGCAGGTTGAAAGATCAGTGAGTCCATCACCTCAGGATAGGGCTTCTCCGCGATATTTTCTATGATTCTATAAAGGAGGATGAACCCTAGGTTGGAATAATGATATTTTTCTCCTGGCTCCGAAAGAAGAGATTCCTCACAGATCAGCTTGATATATTCACTGAGCGTCGCAGGCTCTGGGATCGTGGCAGATCCAGCTTTCCCCAATAACTCTCGCGGTAAACCAGAGGTATGATTTTTTAATTGCTTGAGGGTAATCTGTTCATGTGGGAAAGCTGGAAGATATTTTTGTACAGGTTCATCTAAGCTGATGGTGCCTGCTTGCTCAAAGTCAAGGAGAATCTGCTTGAAAAATAGCTTCGAAACGGAAGCGATTACGAGCGCACTCTCTTTATTGACTTCCATGCCATCCAAGGGCACGTCCATGTTGTAAGCCTCGTGAAATACGTTTCCATATTCATCCTCCAACAGTATGACGCCATTGAACTGCTCAAGTTGGGTGAGCTTGTACATGTATTGATCAGCGATCTCAAAGGGGGAAGGAGGTTTGGGAGAAAAGGCAAGTGCTGAGCAAACCAAAAGACTTAATAGGAGAGGAATGGCATTTTTCATAGAAATCAGTCAATCATTGGATACACCTGATGTCAGGCATCGATATGCCTGTGAGTCGTATCTCCACCAGATAAGGTTGCATCTAGCTAAACAAATTGGGCTGTCCAGGATCGCCCCCCATGATGCGTCCAAAATGCTGATAGGCGCGCTCGGTTGCTACTCGACCTCTAGCGGTACGCTTGACAAAGCCTTCCATGATGAGATAAGGCTCATAGACTTCCTCAATGGTCTCTGCTTCTTCTCCTGCTGCTGCTGCGATCGAATTCAGCCCTACAGGTCCTCCCTTGAATTTGTCGATGATCGTCAGGAGGATTTTATTGTCCATATCGTCTAGCCCTGCTTCATCAACCTCCAGGGCTTCCAGCGTCATTTTCGCAATTTCCAGTGTAATATTTCCTTTCCCTTTCACCTGGGCAAAATCTCGTGTACGTCTCAGAAGACGATTGGCGATACGTGGTGTCCCTCTACTTCTGCGCGCAACCTCTAGGGCAGCTTCAGGCTCTATGGGTACTTGAAGCACACCAGCCGAGCGAATCAATATCTTTTGGAGCGTCTCCGCATCGTAGTATTCCAGTCTGGCATTGATCCCGAAGCGGGCGAGCATCGGTGAGGTCAGCAGGCCTGCACGGGTCGTAGCCCCTACCAATGTGAAGGGATTCAAGGCAATCTCTATGCTCCGCGCATTGGGTCCTGTCTCGACCATGATGTCGATTTTGAAGTCCTCCATTGCAGAGTAGAGGTACTCTTCTATGACAGGAGACAGTCGATGGATCTCATCAATAAATAGCACGTCTCCTTGCTCAAGATTGGTCAGCAGCCCTGCTAGATCTCCTGGTTTCTCCAGTACAGGACCTGAGGTCGTGACGATATTGGCTGAGAGCTCATGTGCAATGATAAAAGAGAGGGTCGTTTTTCCCAATCCTGGAGGACCATGCAGGATGACGTGGTCTAATGGTTCTGACCTGAGTTTGGCAGCTTCGACAAAAATTTTCAGATTATCTGTCAGCTTCTTTTGCCCCGTGAAGTCAGGGAGACTCTGCGGACGGAGATGTTTTTCGTCGTCAAGTGGAGAAGAGGCAGGATCTAAAAAGTTATTTCTCATCGTAGCTAGATATGAGGTAGGTGCATCCCTATCTCTCTACGAAACTAATCATTTTAGTAGAGGTTCTAAAAAAATATGCTAAAAATGTAGATATAGGTTTGGATCGTGCGTATCATTTTGACAGACTCGAATATCTGCTGCTTGAGCTATCAAGAATCGGCTTGTCCAAATAATACTCCCTTTCTAGGCGATAAAATCGGAGGTATCCAGAATTAAATCTGGCTGGGCATTTTTATTGAGGGTAAAGAAAAAGGTAGTACCCTGTCCTGGAAGAGATTGAACCCAAATTTTTCCTCCATGCCGACGTACAATCTCTCGGCAAATGGAAAGCCCTACCCCGCTCCCTGGATACTCGTCTCGCGCATGAAGCCGCTGAAATACCTGAAAAATCTTGCTTTGATAATTTTCAGGTATGCCGATTCCATTATCTTCAATAGAAAATAAATAGGATTCACCCTGGTCCTTAACCCTAATGAAAATCTCAGGCTTGTTTCCTGCTTGCTGAAACTTAAGGGCATTGGAAATAAGATTCTGGAAAAGCTGGATAAGCTGAAATTTATCTGCTTCTAGAGAAGGAAGTGTGGGTCTGATGATTTCGGCTTGCTTGGAATGAATGGTAAATTCCAGATTCTTTAATACACCTTGTATTACCTCTTCCAAGTTGATTTCTTCAAAGGGTTTCCCTTTGATGTTGAGGCTGGAATACGTCAGGATCGCTTCTAGCAACTGGTTCATCCGCTGGGCACCATCCACGGCAAAGTCTAGATACTCCTTATTGTCTCCCTGGAGGGCATTGCCTGACCGCATTTCAAGCAGTTGCAGGTAGCTTATAACCATGCGGAGAGGCTCCTTCATATCGTGAGAGGCCATATAAGCAAAGCGCTCTAGCGACCGATTGGAATGCAAGAGAGCTGCTGTACGTTGGTTGACCTTCTGCTCAAGTGAGATATTCGCATCCTTGAGGGCCAGTTCAATCTCTTGACGCTTGATGGCATTGGCAAAGACCTGACCGACAAGTTGGAGTAGCGTCTCGTCTTCTGAGGTAAATAGCCGGCGTTTTTTGACAGAGTCAAAGCCCATAAAACCGATCCAACGCTTCTCAATAAACATCGGTACGATCAACACAGACTGAATGCCCTGCATAGCCAAGAAGTCACGCTCCGCTTCCGCCTCTTTGGGCAAGGCTGAAACATCCTCTACTCTGAACGTATCTTTGAGCAGTTCCCCTCCCCAAGGAAAGGAAGATAGGGGAATATCTTGGAGAAACTGGATTTGCGGTTCTATCTCATCGCCGCACCATTCATGTGTGTTGGAAAAATACTGTCCATCTTCAGAGACAGAAAATATGTAGGATCGATCGACACGGGCAAACTTCCCGATTCGTGCCAGAGCATCATCAATCGCTTCAAATACTTCGTCAGCAGAGATCCTAACAAAATCGGTCGAAACCTGAGCAATGAGTTTTTCAAACTCCCTCCGGTAAGAGATCTCCTGCTCTGCTCTTTGTCTGCCCAATGTAATGGCTACGAGTTGCGCTGCTGTTCGTACCAAATTACGCATGTAGGTAGGCAGGACTTCCATGTCATCCATGAAGTACACAGAGAGCAATCCCAACTTTCCATTACTTTCATTTAAAATCGGAATCAAGAATACGCGTTTGATTCCGATCTCAGCGGATAGTTCCTCATAGAGGGGCGACGCTTCTAGCTGCGATATTTTGGCATAAAAAGGCGTCGTATAATTCAAGCCGATGAGCTCCATAGGAGGAACCTCAATAGGCATATTTTTGGCTGCATCTAGATAGCGCGGAGGCATATTGGGACCTGCTTGCCAAAACAGTTTTTCCGCTTCTTCATCCCACCCCCACACTCCGACAAATCCATCTACCAAGAAATCTTCCAGCATCCTGGAGATCAAAGAGAGTACATATATTTGAGAGGCTCCAGAAGCAAGCGCTTCCAATACTTGGTTACGCCTATACTGTTCGCGTTCGACAATTTTACGCTCTGTGATGTCGTGGATCGTGCCTGAAACCAGATGAATCTGCCCCAGTTCATCTTGAATCGCGCCTCCACGGATGTGGACCCACTTGATCGTACCTAGCTGAGGGACGATCCTTGCTTCTACTTTGAATGGCAGCTCTCGCTTGATGGCACGGTCGATCATCTGCATGACCAAGCCCCTATCTTCTGGATGAAAAATCCCGACGAAGCCTTCTGCATCAATGTCGCGCTGATAGGGCAATTCAAAAATTTGGTATACATCCTCTGAAAGAGAGAAGGCATCATTTTGGAGATGGTACTCCCAACTCCCGATCTCTGCCACAGCGTGCGAGGCAATCAAGGCGAGATCCGTTCGCTCACGGCGAACCAACTCTTCCTGCAAAGCAGCATTTTCTAACAAAAGCTGCTCTTTCGTAATTCCCTCTCTTTTGTGGACCAATTCGGGGCCTCTCCGCTTGAAATTTCCCTCCATCTATGATCTGATTCCGTTTCCAGGATGTAGGTTTCATTGCTCTTTACAAATAACCTATAAGTTGATTCAAATATTACGCAGTAATACTCAAATTCTTTCAGCACGAGATTCTACCTAATTTCTCTCTATTTACATGAGGTTTGCCATCATCTTATCGCTATTTTTCCTCAACAAAAAGGCTAGTTGTTTAATTTAGCAATTAATTCGGTTGAAATGTAAACATCCGTTCAAATATTTCCTTACCCAGCGCCTTCAACTGCTTGAATTTAGGTAAGTCACGACGGGCATACTGCGTGGCTCTCCATCTTTGTCCCCACACACGCCAAGCATGTCTAAGTTTCAGACTGATCCAACCTGCGCCCATCACACTGATCAGATAAGCACCTGCGATAGGCCATGAAAAGGCAAATCCAGCTGTCAATCCAAGTATCAGATAATAAATAGGAAGGAAAATAACTGCGATTGAAAATGAGAGAGAACTGTACCAAAGCTCGTCTTTTACGATTTTCATCGGCAAGCGCGAACTGAGGAGATAAGGGATTACGTGGTGAACCCATCCCCATACATGTACAGGGAGAATACATAATAATAGCAATGCCTGTACCAAAAGTGCAGATACGCTCCGATTATTTTCGGCGATGCTTCGATCGGTGAGGGAAAGTTCATCCTGTAGCGCGTCATATTCGTCTACTTTGGCACGCATGACCTCCACCAATACAGGGTCTTGTGACAATACATTTTCCCATTCTTCTACCCTCGCCATGTCTCTTTTCCACTGTGCATAGATATCCTCATCCGACTCATGTGCGGCACTGATCTGACGAATCCGATCTATCAACTCTAGGTTTTCTTCGGGAAGATCAATCATACTTCCTCCGATCCTTTCCCTTACTTCCTCCATGACTGCTTTGACAGCTTGCTTAGAATCTTTCTGGTACAAGTCATAGTAGTTGGCCATGTTGATAGGCTCATTGTAAATGACAACCAAGTCCGACTGAAAACGCATGTGGTCACTGTAATTGAGCCCGATCGTCTGTATGTAGACAGGTTTTTCGAAATTTACCGCTTTGGCACCTTCAAAACCGATCCTTGCGACTCCACTCTTGAGTTCGCGCAGTCTGCGGCGGTTGTCATGGTTACCTTCTGGGAAAATGAGGATAGACCCATTGCGACTCAGACGATGCCCGCACTCTTTGAATACTCCTACATTATAAGCTCTATACCCCTCTCCATCACGGGGACGGTAAATGGGGATGCAACGGAAGGCACGCAGAAACTTTCCTGTAGGAGCGGCGACCGCATCCGCTCGTCCCAAAAAACTAGGCTGATAATTTAGCGGGGTAAAAGCTACCATATTGATGGGATCAATAAAGGCACTTTGATGGTTGGCAGATAGCATCACGGGCGCATCTTTGGGAAGGTTCTTCTCCAGATTCACTACCTTCACCCGTCTATAATATATATAGAGCGCCTGCTTTATGACCCAGTTGAGCGCCGCATAGTACCAAAGAAACTTTTTCCTCGGATACGTTAAATCAATCTTCCTCATAGAACTTTAAGCGTTAGTATGTAGTCTCTATTCTATTAGACCACGTTTGAAACCTCAAATCTGCG
>JBCBFT010000150.1:0-12968 GCA_038527485.1 Bacteroidota bacterium | reverse complement strand
AACTCCTGTATTGGTTTCTAGTTGAATCGTGATACTTGCATCCGAGTCCGTGATTAAGGCCACAGATCGCAAGACACACTCTGTTAACACGTCAAAAGACATTCCTCTATCGACTTTGATCAGAGACTTCGTACTGAACTGGTTCAGATCTGGTAATCCAATGGTACTCGTATCTCCCAAGTTCAATGCTTCTACATAGAGTGTCGATGAGTCAGAGAAAAACTGATTGAGCGTATCCGTTATGGCAAATGGACGCGTACTCGATATCGAATCATACCAAAAAAATAGCTCACCATCTGTGCTCGCCACAATGTCTGTACTCTGAGGTCCACACAAGTTCACAGTAGCTACCACAGGATCTACAGGCTGCTCAATCAGCTCGATAAATACAGAGTCTTCCAATGTACAGGTAGCCAGCGTAGAGGCAACCTTGTAAGTACCCGTCTGGTTTACTGAGATTGTTGCACTGGTCTCACCTGTACTCCACAGATAAGTCGCTCCTGCACTCGTCGCATCTATTAAAGTAGAATCGCCACATACCGCACGATCATCTCCCAGATCCAGGATAGGCGCGAGGAGTACATTGATATTGATTGGAAGGCGGGCCGAAGTACAGCGACCTCTCGTTACAGTCCAATTGAAGAATATGTAATACCTATTGGTGAGATTGTCGGCTGTTTCTGTGATTGTGAGAAAATCATTACCTGTAGGATAAGGAGAGATAGGCGTGTTGAATAACCATCTCAATCCAGAACCTGTACTCGAGAAGTTTCTAGCCATTAGCTGGAGGTCTGTACCAATAGGTAAATCGAAATCTAAATCTACCGTAGATACACCATTGGGTACAGTCACTGTCTTGGCAGCCAGCACAGCCCCTCCCAGTGTCTCTAATTGTACTGTGAAAGTTGTAATTCCATTACTCAGCACTTCCACACTTTGGAGTAATCCTGTACTAGATGTCGTAAACCTTAATCCTCTATCGGACTTAATCAGAGACTTACTGGCACCTGGTGCGCTATTCTCGTCTAGTAGCCCCACAGAGTCTTGCATCCCTCTGTTTACGGCCTCCACATAGAGCGTCTGGCTATCAGAGATGAAGGTGCTTAGGCTAGAGGTGATGGCAAAAGGGGAGGTACTATTCAAGGAATCATACCAAAAAAGCGTTTCTCCATCGCTCGAAGGGCTTAATACAACTTGTTGAGGTCCACAAATATTGGTATCTGTAGCTGTCAAGCTTGGTTCTGAGAGAACTTCTACGAAAATGCTGTCTCGTGTAGTCCCCGTTCCGTCCGTGACATCTACCCAGTAAATTCCTGTCGTAGAAACTATGATAGTCTGTGTCGTCTCACTTGTGTTCCAGGCATGGTTCGCCCCTGGATTCCCTGCATCCAGGAGGACACTTCCACAAACAAGGGTATCAATTCCAAGATCCACCACTGGCTGTGCCAGCAGCCCTATAGATCCAAAACATAAAGCAAAGCAAATACTCAGCGTTTTTCGTAACTGCATAAATTTCTTGCGCGTTTTTTCAGTCTTTTTGCCAGAGTAAAACAGGATGAGGTTTGATTGCATGAAGCTGTTCTTGAGTAAACTCATCTGAGGTGTAGGTCAGATAACGTATCTTACGCTTAATCAGGGGTTCTGCTTTATCTATCAACTGGACCAAGTACAGTCGGTCTACATCTCCTATGATAATCAGATCTACGACTCCACTATTCAAGCCCTTGGCAAAGCTACCCGTCAGAAATACACGTTCGACTTTGCCCAACCGTTTGATGACGTGGTCCAGAATCTGATCCAAACCTACATATTTCATCACGATACTATGAATTTCCTTAAAAAGCGGATGTTGGATGTTGGCGCGAAACATTTTTTTATTTCCTTCCATTTCGGAATTCAACATACCTGCCTTCTCAAACTTGTTGAGCTCTACGCGTATAGCATTGGTAGACTCTCCAAATTCAGACTCTAGATTACGGAGATAAGAAGTCGTCTTGCTATTGAGAAAAAACTTCAGTAGCAGTTTGATACGCGTTTTTGAGGAGATGAGGGTTTCTACCATTGTGTAGCTTTTCGAGTAACAATATTACTCGTTTTCTATTAAGTTCCCATGAAAAAGAAGGCGATTGTAAGGAAATCGAAGGATTCGTCTTTGCTGGAGATACAGGAAAATTGTCAAGTATATGCGCCCTTTCCCCCTCCTTCATTGGTTATGTCCTATATCCCTTCTACTTTTGCGCCAAATAATTCCTGATATGGTCAAACATATGGTGCAAGTCGGAGATATTTCTTGTGGGGCTGATCCCCTCTTCTTGATCTCTGGTCCTTGTGTGATCGAATCTGAGTCAATCATGATGCAAGCTGCGGAGAAACTCCAGTCTGTCTCTGAATCCCTGAACATACCCGTAATCTATAAATCCTCCTTTTTGAAGGATAATCGTTCCTCTGTAGATTATTACACAGGACCTGGCTTGGAGGAAGGGTTACGCATTCTTCAAAAAGTAAAAGATACCTTTGGATTTCCGCTCATCTCTGACATTCATGAGCCTTCACATGCAGCCGCGGCAGCCGAAGTCTTAGATGTAATCCAAATCCCTGCCTACCTCTGTATGCAGACCAGCGTCCTCGTCGCAGCGGGACAAACAGGCAAAGCCGTCAACATCAAACATGGTCAGTTTCTCGCCCCTGAAAATATGATCAAGCCTGCACAAAAGGTGGCGTCTACAGGAAATCAACACATTCTGCTGACAGAAAGAGGATATACCTTTGGTTACAATGACCTCATCGTTGATCCCCGAAGTTTCTATCACCTCCGCCAAACAGGATATCCTGTCATATTTGATGTCACACACTCCATTAGGAAGTATGGTATCCCCAGCGCAGATCCGCGTGGGGGCATGCGCGAGTTTTTGCCTACATTGGCACGCTCAGCGGTAGCAGCAGGAATCGACGGCCTCTTTATCGAAGTCCATCCCGATCCTGCGAAGGCACTATGTGACGCGGCGAGTCAACTCGACATGAATGAGTTGGAAGACTTCCTGAAGCCTTTGATAGCAATTCACAATCTAGAGGTCAAATGGCGCCATAAGGCATAAACCTATCCATTTTTCATTGTTCACTGTTCATTGTTCATAAGCACCTTTCTTCATACTCTCTTACCCATTCCTTATGGAACTCTATCTCGATTCGGCCGATCTGAAAGAAATTGAAACCGCCTTCCAACTGGGTTACTTGGCAGGTCTTACGACCACCCCGACCTTCATGCATAGAGCAGGAATCACGGATATCGATGGGACCATCGTCAAGCTATCTCAGATAGTACCCGTCCTACAGATCGAAGCCCTAGGAAATACGGCAGAAGAAATTCGCGATGAAGCCTTGCGCTTGCTGGATTTGGGGTTAGACAAATCCAAGACCGTCTTTAAGATCCCCATCTCGCTAGAGGGAACCCGTGCCTGCTACATGCTGCGCAAGGAGGATATGCTCGTCAATCTGCATCTGGTATACACAGTGCAGCAGGCATACATGGCCATGAGCGCAGACGCTACTTATGTTTGCCCACTGGTCGGTCGCTTGCAAGATCAGGGGCAAGATGCACTGGGCCTCGTCGCACAATGTGTAGAAGCGGTCGATCACTACGGATACGCAACCAAAGTCATGTTCTCCTCCGTACGTCACGTAGAACATGTGCGCAATGCGCTGAATCTGGGGGTGCACACGATCACCGTACCCTGGAAAGTCATGCAAAAGTTGACAGACAATCACTTTACAGATATTGGGACACAGCAGTTTGTGGAACACACCCGTATGACCACGATGCGTGTGCGGGACATCATAAGACCCGCTAATCCCATCATCCATACAGATGCGACGATCCTGGATGCGCTCGTCGAGATGAGTCGCTCAGGTCTAGGAGCTGTGACTTTGTTGAATGAAAAGGAAGAGATTGTAGGAGTATTTACTGATGGTGATCTCCGCCGTCAGATAGAAATGCATGGAAAAGAGGTCCTCACAAGCTTGCTCTCCAAGCTAGAACCCAAGGCCCCTTACCAGATTGAAGCAGATGCTGCCTTACTCGATGCATCTAATCTATTCAAAGATACAAAAGTAGACACCCTACTTGTCGTAGACAAAGGTCGTCCTGTAGGCATGCTCGACATCCAAGATTTATTCTAATTTCATTTGTCAAGGTGTACCCGATTCACTAGCATAATTGTCCTGAACCATGAAGAATATTTCATGAAATATGATTCTGGTTTCCTGAGAAATGAAGAATGCACTCTGAAAAATGATCCATGAACAATGAATACAACATCTTCATCGAATTGGGAGGCAAATTTCTTGTCCAGCCTGAGATTTTTTTGCAGAAATTGGATAAAATAACATGCGTTTTATTCGATTGGGATGGGGTATTCAACTCAGGGGAAAAAGGGGAAGGGACTACCAGTCATTTTTATGAGGCGGACTCGATGGGGACCAACTTGCTGCGGTTTGCACTTTGGGGAAAAAACCAGCAAAATATTCCCATTGCAGGTGTGCTTTCAGGAGCATCTAGCCCTTCGGCTCGTACCTTCGTGTTGAGGGAACACTTTCACTTTCTCGCGACGCGCTTCAAGCATAAGTCTGAGGCTATTGAGGTCGTTTGCCAGCAATTTAATCTCAAGCCAGAGGAGATTCTCTGGGTATACGATGATGTGCTAGACGTATCTGCTGCTCGCATGTGCGGCCTTCGTGTCATGGTTCGACGCACAGCCAGTCCCCTATTCACTCAATATGTTGAAAAAGAAGGCTTGGCAGAATACATAACAGCACATGCGGGAGGCAATTTTGCCGTAAGAGAAATTTCAGAACTACTTATAGGACTTATGGGGAAATGGGAAGAAACTTTGGCACATCGCACGACCTACTCTTCCACTTATCGCACTTACTTAGAGATACGTCAAGCTGTCCAACCACAGGCTTTACAGCGAATGGTCGAGCGCATACAGTTCATGGATCTATAGCCATTCCGTTTTTAACTCACGCGCGTTACCCCTTCTTCTGTGCGTTGGTAAGTCTGTCCACTTTCGGGACAAGTAGCCCTTTCTTCCTTATCAAACGCTAGACGATGTCCATATTCGCTCATCCATCCTATCTGACGGGCAGGATTACCCACGAGCAATGCATAAGGAGGCACATCCTTGGTCACGACAGAACCTGCTCCTACAAAGCAGTACTTCCCCATCGTAATGCCACAGACGATGGTCGCATTGGCACCGATAGAAACGCCTTGCTCCAAATAGGTAGGATCGTATTGCCCTCTACGTACGACGGCAGATCGAGGATTGCGTACATTGGTGAATACCATAGAAGGTCCTAGAAAGACATCATCGGCACATGTCACACCCGAATAAATCGAGACATTGTTCTGCACCTTGACGTTATTTCCCAAGGTCACATCGCCTGCTACAAAAACATTTTGCCCTAGAATGCATCCTTTCCCCATTTTTACATTGGACATCACATGGCAAAAATGCCAGATCTTGCTGCCTTCTCCAATGCTTACCTCGCCATCAACAATGGCCGTTTCATGTACAAAATAATCTGCCACAACTCCTGTATTTGATAGTTTCTGATCTTAAAGATGAAATTAAATGGATTCTTGTCAACAGTTTGAAAGCCTATATTTCAATGGTCATTTTTGATTCGTCAAAATAGCAGATATTACCCTCTCCTGATCCTCCACCTTCAGTCCTGCCGAACTAGGTAAGCTCATACTATGTGTGTGCAGGTATTCGGAAGCATGTAATTCTCCCAACTGTGGACAGTCACGATACATCGAAAGCATGTGCATGGGCTTCCAAATCGGTCGCACTTGTATGTCTGCCTTATTGAGGTACTGAATCATTTCTAGGGTTGGCTTTTCAAAAGTAACTGTCACCAGCCATCTGTTCGTTTCCACTTCAGGCCTCACCATTTGAAATGTACATATATCCATTAACGCAGCCTTATACCGCTGAAAAACTTGTTCCTTTTTCTCTTTTATCTCCTCCCATCCCCCTAGCTGACTCAATCCTAATGCAGCGCTCAAGCTCGTCATTCGATAATTAAAGCCTACCCTATCATGATCATATGTAAGTGGATCTACTTTCGCCTGGGTAGCCAAATGCTTGATTTGACGTGCCCATTGTTCATTCGCAGTCAATACAGCTCCTCCCCCTCCCGTCGTCAAGATCTTATTCCCATTGAAGGAAAGTACGCCTAGATCCCCCCAAGTACCTGCATGCTTCTCTTGATAACTACTTCCTAGGGCCTCAGCTGCATCCTCTATCAAGATCAAGTGATACTTCTGACATAGGATTTTCAATGCCTGCATATCCGCAACATTCCCCATCACATGAACTGCTACCACTGCTCGAATATATAATTCCTGTCGTTGGTCCCAACATCCCGCTTCACGTATCTCTGTATGAGTCTCCAGATAGGCTTCCAAGGAAGGCACATTCAATAAGTATGTTCTAGGGTCCACCTCCGCCAATAGTGGCTGGGCTTCGAGGTAACGAACTGCATTGGCGGTCGCTACAAACGTGATATCGGGGATGATGACCCCATCATTGGAGCGAATACCTGCGACAGATAGCGCCAAATGTAAAGCCGCTGTTCCTGAATTGACCGCTACCACATGGGGACTGCCCGTAAGATCCGAAAGTGCCTCCTCAAATTGAGATACCCAGGGACCTGCGGAGGAGACCCAGCCACTGTCCAGGCAAGCTTTGAGCATATCCCATGCATCAGGCGAAAGATAAGGTTCGTGGAGTGGAATCATATTTACACAAAGTATCCTTGGGGAAAAAGGGTCAGATTCTCAGGCTTTTTATACCAGTCTATACATACATCCAACCCCTTCGAAAGTGAGAAGTCGGGTTGCCAACCTGTCGTTTTATCTAGCTTTGTCGCATCTCCACAGAGTCTAAAGACTTCACTTGCTGCAGGACGTATACGCTCAGGGTCTTGCTTGATTGGTACACTTGGCTGGATCTTTTCAATCAATAGACGGGCCAGTTCTCCCATCGAGATATCCCTACCTGAGGCAATATTGACCACTTCTCCTATCAGTTCATCGCATTGCGCAATCGTGAGCAAGGCAGCAGCCGTATCCTCCACAAAAACAAAATCCCGTGTAGGCCTCAAATCTCCTAGGACCAGCTCCTTAGCTCCGCTTAAGAGTTGGGTAATGATGGTAGGGATAATGGCACGGGTGGATTGTCGAGGACCAAAATTATTGAAGGGGCGGACTACTGTCAAAGGCAGCTCATAGCTTCTATGATAAGCGAGCGCCAAAGACTCCCCACCAATTTTACTGGCGCTGTAAGGAGATTGAGGCTGAAGCGGATGGGCTTCGTCAATGGGCACATATTGCGCATTACCGTATACCTCTGACGTAGAAATGATCAATGTACGTGAGACATGGGCACGTTTGGCGGCTTCTAGTACATTTAGCGTACCTGAGACATTGACATCTATAAAACTTTGAGCAGCCTGATAACTGTAAGGAATAGAAACCAGTGCGGCAAGGTGAAAGATCTGAGATACACCTTTGACTGCTTCATGCATGCGCACGGCATCTCGGATATCTCCCCAAACGATCTCTACGGCTTGCATTTCTTCCTTTGAAAGCTGCTTGAGCCAACCGATCGATTGAAAGGAATTGTATTGGACGAGTGCTCTGACACGATAGCCTGCTCGAATGAGAGATGAGGCAAGGTGGCTACCGATGAACCCTTCAGCACCTGTAACAAAAGCAATAGGGGCCTCCATATCTAAGTTTTAGGTAAGGCAAAATAGAAGAACGAAAGCGTTACCTGCATCCTTATAAATTGAATTGTGTAAAAATGTCTCTGGTCGCTTCATAGTCGCGCACTTGCCCGATGTCCATCCAATATTCATTGATGATGTAAGCATGTGTGGATTCATCTGCCATCACCATCTGTTCAAAGACCTGCGTCATGTCTACATGCATATCAGAAGGAATATATGCTAACGCAGCTGGTTCCAATACATAGATACCTGCATTGACAAAGGTCTTGTGGTGGGGTTTTTCTTCTAGGGAGAGAATGCGAGAATTACGGGTATGTACTACACCAAAGGGCAGCTGATAATTGTATTCGTGTAGACACATGGTCGCAAATGCCCCACGTTCGTGGTGAAATTTCAGTAAACTTTCAAAATTCAGCGTTGTGATGAGGTCGCCATTCATAACGATCATGGGATGGGAAAAATCCCGATCGACCAAGCTAAGCGAGCCTGCCGTTCCTAAGGCTTTATCTTCGTGCACATATTGAATGGAGACACCAAACTGACTTCCATCTCCAAAATATTCTTTTATGATGCTCGCTTTGTAGTTTACACAAAAGTAAAAGTCTCGAAAACCATACTCGATGAAGGAATCTAAGATAATTTGAAGAATAGGTTTGTGCCCAAGCGGGAGCATCGGCTTAGGTATGTCTCGGGTCAGGTCTCCAAGTCGACTACCCGTACCACCTACCATCAGGACGACCTTGTTGGGGCGAGACTTGAGATGCTTAGGGACTGAAAGGATATCGACAAGTGTAAGATCTTTTGTTACGACAGGGAGATAAGGAGGGACTTGGTGAAGTGCCAGGGCCTCAATTCCTTTCTTTAATTGGGACTCAAATATCTTGGGAGGATGGGGATTCATGACCTCCTCTAGCTTCCATTTATGATTAAGGACAGCTCGTCGGATATCTTGGTCCGTAATGGTACCGAGCAGGTGGTTAGATGCATCTACAATGGCAAGAAAACCTACATGCTGCCTATCCATCCTTTGAGCAATCTTTTGGAGTGGCATGTATGGGTCAAAGCCCAAAACTAGATGATGCATGAAATTCCATATTTTTCGCTAAAATAGTATAATGCCACAAAATATTTCACCCAATCCACTTCGTACATAACATCTTTGACCTAAGCTTTTCATCTACAATTTATTACAAGCTGATAGTTTCCCCCATTTTATACATCACACATCGTAAAAAGTATATTACTTTTCATTTTACATGTAAAAATATTTCAGAGATAAATGGTCGGGAGCCATGGCCAAAAGTATGTATTTGTTGAGCACGTCACGTGGCTTCTTATCATTTATTTTCCTCGTTGCACCTGACATAATCTTTACAAAATCACGCCTGATCACGGCTATTATTTGTTGACATTTTATTTTTTTTCCTAGATTAGAAGAATAGCCACCCGTAAAGAGTAATTTTTTCCTCCTCTTTACGTTACATTTTTTGTTGCCAGGAATTCGTCCCGATCGTAGCCACAGCTTGCTCCTAGCAGGAGACAATCAGATACACCTGTACCTATCATGTACCTTGAAACACTATGCCATCACTTACTTACAATAACCTAACCGATGCCAAAAAGCAGCAAATCTTACAAATCGCTTTCAAGGAATTTACCCTCCACACGTATGAAAAAGCCTCTGTCTCCAACATCATCAAGCAACTAGGGATAGCCAAAGGGAGTTTCTACCGCTACTTTCGCAATAAACTGGACCTCTATACCTACTTGGTAGAGTACGCTACGGCTGTGCGTCTAGAAAAAGTCGAATACCACCTTCCAGAGACCAAGACAGAGGATTTTTTTGAGTTTCTGGAAGATAACTTTGTCCGTAGGATCAAATTCGAGCAGCAATATCCTATTTACGGTCAATTTCTCTACAATATTATGAGGGAAAGGCACAGTGAGCTACTGGGAAATATTATGCTTAAAACGAAGAAGAACCTCATGCATGGTGTGATGCAAAAGGTAAAGCATTTCCAGCCCCAAGCCAATCTTCGACATGACTTAGACCTTCCCTCTGTTGCCTTCCTGATTATTCAGATACAATTTGGTCTGCATGACTTCATTGTTCTCAACAAAAATGATTTGAAAGAGGAGATGATGCGAGACTTCAGCCAATTGCCTCCATTAGAAGAAAAGGAAATTCAGCAAATTGCTAAGCGACTAGTCGATATTGTAAAAAATGGCCTTACCCCCCCTACATCTATACATTGAGGAGTAACCTACGGTCCTTTGTTTCGTATGGAAGAAAAGTAATATGTGAGAGATTTTCCCTTTCCTCATCACATTATATGCTGCTCATCTATCACAACCCTATCCATGAAACTCGTCTTGCGAATCATCGCCACATTCCTGATGGTAAGTCTGTTGACCTTGTTTACGCAAGTAGGCGGAGTCATTTATCTCCTGTGTTTGCCCTTATTTAGATGGATACGCAGGAGTGATCGCATCACGAGAAAAGGATGGGTTAACTTCGGAAGTTTCTTCATGGTGTATCTCATTTGCACCCTATTTGTCATTCCTCCTTTAGCCAAGAAATTCAGTCAGCGTGTTCCCCTCCCCTACTTTGGAGAGCACGTGCAAGCACTCAATATTGGTTATTGTCTGCTCAATCGCCATTATGTAAAACCTGAAATGCGAACGATACTGGAGCGCTTGGGAGAGAAAATGGGAAGGCAATATCCTGAATCTATCATCGCCTATATGGATGCCAATTTTCCTTTTTGGGACGGTTTCAGGCTGTTGCCACATTATAGTCATAAAGATGGCAGAAAGATCGACATCGCACTTTTTTACAAGGATCAAAAGACAGGAAAGCGCGTCCATCGAAAGACCCCTACCGCTATTGGATATGGAAGTAGTGAAGGACCGAGAAAAGGAGAATATGACCGCCCTTCTATTTGCGAAAAGCAGGGATACTGGCCCTACACATTTATGTCGAAACACCTACCTCCTGTGCCAGGGAGAAAACTGGATTTCGATCCTGTACGCACCCAATATTTCCTCAAGCTTTTACGCTCTGAAAGAAGTATACGCAAGGTATTGATCGAGCCTCACCTCAAGGCTAGACTAGGATTTGGAGGGATACATAAGTTCAGATTTGCAGGCTGCAAGGCCGTCCGACACGATGATCACCTGCACTTGGAAATTTAGGATAAAAAATAAAGCACACTCCCTCTTGAAAGGAGAGTGTACTTGTTTACCCACTAACCTGATCAAATGAACCAAACTCCTGATCTCTTATAAAAGATCAAGAACAGAATGGAAAAATCCATTCTTGCTCTTGATATTTGATCTTACTTATTCCTTGACAATCTTCTGTGTGTAGAAGGCTGCCTCTGTCTGTAGTTCAAGGGTATATACTCCTTGTGCTAGGAATTCAAGGTCTAGTGTAACTGGCTGACGTAGATCTACCTCTCTGGCATACAACAGCTTACCTGCCATATCATAGATGCGCACAGCTACGGGTTCTTCCACTCCTTTTACGTCCAAGGTCATCATATCTACGATAGGGTTAGGCACGATCTCAAGTGACTGAGCCCAGAAGGCTTCACCAAAACTGATCACACGTCCTAGTTTACCTTGGAAGATCTTACCCGCTTTAGGTGCATTTACTGCGATACCACCTTGGCGCATTCCTCCACAACTCACACTCAATGGAATGCTAAAGACGATACTGTTCGGCTCGCCTGGAAGCAAACGCTCGTCAATGAACCAAACCCCTGTGATGTTGTCATCCCCAAATGTTGCTCCATTCTGAGGGTTATTCTTCGTCTTGAAACGAGAATTTCCTGGAATCGCAAACAAGCTGTCGCGCTGTGGACTCCACCACTGTGCATAGATGAAGGGATGACGCTGGTTATTCCCATTGAATACCTCCCAAGTGATCGAGTCTGTCATGGCGTCATAGCAAACAAAGCTCAACTGCAAGTCGATAAACTGAGCTGGCATCTCGTATGTATCTTGATTGGAGGGATCAGAAACATCGGTTGAATTAAATGCTACCACTTCATACGTTACAGGTGTACCGAAGATAAAGACAGTGTCTGTGTAAGTATTCTCATTTGCTCCAACAGTTGCAATGATTTGTCCGTCACGAATGATTTGGAATCCGTCTTCATTGTTTGAATTATCCATCCAAGTCAATGGAACGATGAAGGCCGTGCTGTCATCTGCTACCAAGTTCGTAGGTGCTGCAAGTGCTACAGTAGGCTCATCCACCACAATGGGTGCTCCCGCCACATCCAGATCTGCACAAAGGTCACCAGCAGTGATTATACCTACCACATCTCCACCTGTAGTCGTTCCTGGTATTACTACCGAAAGATCCAGGAAGTTAGAATCGTTGGGATCTGCATTGTATATCAAAGTATGTATGGTGTAGAACCCAGCTTGCATTACAGTAAAGTTTGGCGTAGTGCTTGTCTGCTCAATCACAAGATTGTTGCCAGATGTCAATACAAAGAGGACACTGTATCCAGTAGGTACCACACGGTTGCCATCTGGTGTCGCAGAAAGATTTGCCAATCCATTTGTCAATGTAATTGGTGACATATCAGCAGTCAGCGAACCTGCATCAGCAGTACAGACAAAAACAACTCCTTGTACCGTCAAGTTCAGTGTAACAACTGAGTCACAACCTGCGGTGGACTGGAAGGTCGCTGTAACGATGGTATCTGAATCGTAGGTTACGCCTCCAAAGTCCACGCTATTACCCGCAGAAATGGTCACATCTACTGTTTCGTTAAAGGTAGGATTGACGGTCAAGTTCAGCGTCACGATGGAGTCACAACCCGCCGTACTAGCCAATGTATCCACATAAGTATCCGCTACTGTCAAACTTTGACCTCCGAAAGTAAAGCTCTCGTTGTCACAGATAGCGGCGTCTACTGTTGTCTGAATGTTATCAACGACGGTCAAGTTCAGCGTTACGACTGAGTCGCAACCCGCAGCCGATTGGAACGTCTCAGTTACCGTAGTCGAAGCTGTATACGTCTGGCCTCCGAATGTGAAGCTGTCGCCCTGACAGATCTGTACATCTATCGTTTCGCTGGAAGTAGGATTCACAGACAGTGTCAAAGTCACGATGGAATCACAACCCGCAGCAGTCTGCAAAGTATCTGTGTAAG
>JBCBFT010000149.1:0-13020 GCA_038527485.1 Bacteroidota bacterium | reverse complement strand
AAAAATGAAAAATGAAAAATGAAAAATGAAAAATGAAAAATGAAAAATGAAAAATGAAAAATGAAAAATGAAAAATGGCTACCTGCTTTGATTTTCTAGGACCACAAAAGGAATTCCATTTTTTACCCACAGATCTACATAGGCAGGTTGGGCAGGAGCCTCGAAGGTGAGGGAGCCTAATACAAGGTCCAGGTCTCCATCTTGATCCATGTCTCCTGCGTCAAGTGTGAGCCACCTTCCTAAGTCGGCCTCTTCGAAAGTAGCGGCTTTGAATGTAAAGTCACCTTGATTTTCCAGAAGGTGAAAACCTGCTTTAGGGTGGTTGAGATAATCGGGAAAAAAGGAGATGGCAGCAAAGTCCAAGTCTCCATCCATGTCAAAGTCTGCGGGAATTGCCTTGTAAGCACCTGGAAGCGGATAAAACCAATCTTCTTGGTAGTCTAGATTTCCCTTATCCTTGAATATGCGGATGCCGTGATAGGGTTTCAAGACTGGGGGGTAGTCGGCATTGTCGCCACAGGTATAGAGGATTTCCCATTTGCCATCATTGTCTAGGTCTAGAATCTCCATGTAGCTTGATCCGTAAGTAGGGGGGAAGGTCAATAGCCGTTTTTCCTGGAAGTTGCCTTTTCCATCATTTTCATAGAGAAAAATCCCCTCATCTCCTTGTGCAAATAAAGCCATGAGATCCAGGTCTTGATCTCCGTCTATGTCTATAGAAATGACGCGGGTGGCCCCTGTTTTATTTCTGAGTATGTGCGTCTCAAAGCTGCCATCTGCCTGCTGGGCATACCATGCAAGTTTTCCTGTGTATCGCGCAAACTCTGCTACTGCCAGATCTGTGCGTCCATCTCCGTTGAGATCGCCATAAGCTGTGTGAACAGGACGCTTCAAGCTATCCAGTAGGACACGGGGAGCCTGACGCGGATCTTGAGGCAAGGACATGATAAATCCGGTAGGAGCCTCGGTGGGAGAGAAGGAACCCATCACTGTCAAGATTAGAGACTGAGGGCTAGGGAGCAGGTGGACCACGCCTTCCTGGAGATTGGCCGCTCCGCTCATCTGAAGATCTTTCCCAAATCTATAGAGTGCTTTTGTATTGGCATCGCCGACCCATATGTGTCCATCATTAGCAAACTGCGCAAGGGTCGTACTGGGAGGACTCAGTTTGTAGTTGGGAATCTGTGTATGAAACAAGGCCAGCCCTATACTTTCAGTCGTGGGGGTTATGGGCAATGTATCAGGAGCTTGAGTCAGGATATAATTCTGTATAGATTGCCATTCTTTTGTTGAAAGTAGCGGCTGGCTAGGGTAAACCATAGCCTTTTCCAATTGCTTCGCTTCCGCTCCTGTTCCGATGAGAGATTCACGGCTATTTTCTTGATCATAAATCCCCATGAGATAGCCCATTCGAGGTAAAATATAGGTCTTCCAAGTGCTTTTAGGGAGTAAGGAAGGGGAGGCATAAGCGTGGCAACTTTTGCAATAAATTTGGGCCAATTCTTCACCAGATGCTTCCGCAAAGGTGGTATTCTGTTGAGTGTTGTTGCAGCCCGAAGCCCAAAAAATGAAAAGGAAAAAGGAGAGTTTTTGCCAAAAGTGATGTTTGAGGGAATCGATCATCATGATATCCTAAAATGACAGATAAAACATTAAAAGTTAGGATATTAGTATGAAGTAAGTGTTAAAGAATAGATAACTTTGGAGAGAGAATAAGGAATACAATTAGTATACACGGCTTATTTCAAATGTTATGTTTATTCGTAATCGGTAAATTCAATTAAGGTATATGAATTTATATACATAAGCAAGAGGTATCCTACATGCGGAGAAAAGAAAATTACAAGTTTACATATAGTTCATATGATCATATTTATTTAATTTAATGTTAAAGCTGAGTTAAATTTAGACATGCTCATATGATCTAATT
Source organism: Bacteroidota bacterium (assembly GCA_038527485.1). Classification (GTDB taxonomy): domain Bacteria; phylum Bacteroidota; class Bacteroidia; order J057; family J057; genus JALEFZ01. Next base: position 11,090 of record JBCBFT010000149.1, on the reverse strand, counting down.
TTGGGGCAAATCTTAGCATTAATTATCTCCATTAACCAATCTCTTTTTATTATGAGAAAAGCTCTAGCTCTACTCGCTATGTCTCTGTTTATGGGGTTGACTTTGTTTGCCCAAACAGACGAGACTAAGCTGTTCCCCGAATCAATCGACCCTGCGGTTGATTACAGACCTACAGAGGTTTTGCTCCCTCAGTCTCCTTTGTCTATGCAGATCCTCTTCATCGGTGGATATGACTCAGTTGAGACGCGCGCTGGACGTGCCCTTGCTAAGCAGTGGCATGACTTTATCGGATTTACGCCCGCTGGTCCTGGTGAAACAGGTATGGGATGGGTATCTGTAAACCACGAAAGAATTGTAGCTGACGACCGCATCGGTGACGGTGGAGGTATGACTGTATTTAAGGTGGAGCGTGCCGCTGACGGTACACTTCAGATCATGGATCAGAACCTGAACGATGGACGTGCAGGTAAGTACTTCAACGTACAGTTTGAAAACGTAGGAGAAACAGGGATGAACTGTGCAGGTATCACTTCTCTTGCTGACGGTCGTATCTGGACTGCAGAGGAATGGTTCCGTTCTTCTGTCAACTCTATCTACCAAGGTGGAAACGGTATCCGTGACACGTCTGATTTTACCATCAGCACGCCTGAGTTCCCAGGATTCGATGGACAGACCATCAAGAAGGTGGACAACATGAACTACATGGTAGAGATCGACCCACGCAACGCTGAGGCTGTGCGCAAGCAGTACAACTGGGGCCGTGGGGGCTGGGAAGGCGGTGTCGTCATGCCTGACAACAAGACAGTTTACCTCGGAGAAGATGCACGTCCAGGTCTATTCACGCGTTTTGTAGCCGACAATCCTGGCGACTTCACTTCAGGTACGTACTCTTACTATGCGTATGACGAAGCTACTGAAACAGCTTACTGGAAGGACTACGAGATCACAGACATCGAAGATGCAGCGAACCTATCTGCCAGCAACGGATATGCTGCCGGTGCACGTACGTTTAGAGGAGCTCCTTTTGTAGGTGACAGCGCAGCTGCGATGTTCATCCGTAACGAGTGGGTAGCTGCTTACAATGGCCGCGTATACTGGGCGGAGACAGGTAATCAGGGATTCTGGAATGAGTTCACGGACTACCGTCTACACAAGTCTTCTCCTACTTCTATCGCTGACTACAACGGAAATGGATACAATGGTAAGATCGGTAACTGGCACCTCGAAGCCGCACGTTTCCGCTTCCCTGACCTGAAAAACGTATCTAATGACTCTGTACGCGAATGGTTGACGGCTTCTCAGAACTTCACAGATGCACACGGACGTATCCTTTGCTACGATCCCGCTACAAGTGAGACACACGTATTCCTAGAAGGGGGTCCTTATCCTGGTGACGGAAATTCTTCTTCTGTATCGGTCAATGCTGGATACCCTGAGAAGCACCTGTCTAACCCTGATGGTTTGAACTTCATCACGACACCTCAAGGAAAGACCTTCATGATCATCTGTGAGGACTTGAACCAAAGCTCTTACAACTCTGTACCTGCAGAAGCACAAGGAAACCGTGCATGTGAACTATGGGCACTTGACATGGACTTGGCAGAAGATGCCATCGCACAAGCTCAAGCTATGGGTAAGCCGATCATCGAAGCGATCAGCCCAAGCGACCTGATTCGTATCTCTACGACGCCTATCGGATCTGAGGTAACAGGTGCACAGCAAACTTCTGATGGGAAGACGCTACTTGTAAACTCTCAGCACCCTTCTACTTCTAACCCCTTCCCATTCAATAACTCTTTGACCTATGCGATCCACGGATGGGACAAGTTGGCTGAGTTGGCGGAGCGTCGTGTAGCAAAGCTGAAAGTATACGAGAACAATGGTTCTGTAAACACAGAAGTAATGTCTGGTGACACTGTGTACATCGACAACTTGAGCGGACGTGACATTCGTTTCGAAGCTATCATGGAGCCAGAGATCATCAATGGTTCTGTATTCTTCGACATCACGGGACCTGTAAATTCTACTAAGCAGGAAAACTACTTCCGCTACATCACACCTGTAGCTGGTGGTGCCCCTGTACAGTCAGGTACTTACACAGTGACCATCATCCCTAACGATCAGTTGAACCGTGCAGGAAACGACGGTATCCCACGTACGTACGAAGTCACATTGATGGACACAACTGTACAGACGCCTGCAAGCCCAGTCGTAGGATTGAATCTATACGAAAATGCAGGATCTGTATTTGCAAGCATCACAGACGGTGATACAGTGTATGTAAGCAATGTACCTTCACGTGACCTACGCGTAGAGGTATTGACGAATCCACAGATCATCAACGGAAGCTTGTTCATCGACATCCAGGGACCTGTCAACTCTACCAAGGTAGAGAACTACTTCCGCTACATCGCCCCTCTAGGTGGTACTGCGGCGCCTATGGCAGGAACTTACACAGTGACTGTGACTCCATACGACCAGCCAGGTGCAACTGGAAATGCGGGAACACCCGTTTCCTTCACATTTACTATAATGGATTCTCCAAGCGGCATGCGTGAAGCAACTTCTGCTCCTGCTGTGGCTCAGTTCAACGTATATCCTAACCCTGTCATGGAGTCATTGAACTTCAACAAGATGACTTCTGTAGCTATCTACAACGAGTTGGGACAGCGTATCGCTGTATACGAAAACGTGAAGACGATCAACGTCAACGACTTCCGTCAGAAGATTGGAAGCGGCAAAACTTTCTTCGTCATGCCTTCGGGTGGTGAGAAAGCTGTACGAATTGTATTGGAAGACTAATATTAGCTAGCTAAATAGCAGCCCTGCCTAGAGGTGGGGCTGTTTTTCTCTTATCCGTAATTCGAATGATTCCATGAAAAAAATCACCTATTTTTACGGTACCCTCGCGATTGTCATCATTGCTCTACTCCTACTTTCTGCTGCCAAACCCTCCAAATCTTCACCTTCTTCTGCACTACTCAGAATCTTGAAGGAACAATACATTGAAGATGTAGGGACCTTTGGGGAGTCAGTGGCTGAATTAGCCGTGCAGGCAGAAGCATTTCAACATGCGCCTGAGAAATTAGACGCACTACGGCAGCAATTTCAAGAAGTCCGAAATAACTTCAAGCGCATCGAATATCTGGCCTGTTTTTACGATCAGGAACACATCAACAATCATATCAATGGTGCTCCATTGCCTAAGCTTACTCCCGATGACAACCGATCGGTGATGGAACCCAAAGGATTGCAACGGCTGGAAGAGTTGATCTTCGATGAAGGAGCGCATGCGGAGAGTCAGCAAATCGTGCGTCTGATTAGCGATCTCAATCTTGCTGTAAGGCAGCTCTTGACCATCCAGATAAAGCATCCGATTTATCACAGATATGTATTTGAGGCGGCAAGGTATGAGCTTGTTCGAATCATGGCACTAGGGGTGACAGGCTTCGAACATCCCATGACCAACAGGAGTATTCCTGAATCTGCGATTGCGCTGCAAGCTGTATCGGATGGAATGGCCTTGTATGGCCCTCTGCTCAGGGATGAATATGCTCACTTGGGAGATCAGCTGGAGGCTCAATTTGCCCATGCCGTCGCGTTTTTAGAAGAAAATGAGGACTTTGATTCCTTTGATAGATTGACATTCCTCCAATCTCATATCAATCCCCTTTTTGCCACACTACTCAAAGTCCATAAAGCACTAGGGATTCCGTTGCCTGAAGAGTATTATCCCAGTGGGCAAAAGTTCAGCATCCGATACGATTCGGAGAATATTTTTGATCCTCAATTCATCAATCCATTTTACTTCTCAGAGCAGGTGGAGGGTCAATATTCCGAGGAGATAGTCAAATTAGGTGCTTACCTTTTCTTTGATCCGATCCTCTCTCACAATCTTCAGCAATCCTGTGCCTCTTGTCACCAGCCTTCTAAATCCTTTACAGATGGCCTTGCGAAGAGTAGAGCCAATGGGGTAGATGGCGAAGTCAATCGCAATGCGCCTTCTGTCATCAACGCGGCTTATTCCCATCGTCTGTTTTATGACCTACGCGCAGGATCTCTTGAGCAACAGGTTTCGCATGTGGTATTTGAAGAAAAGGAATTTAACACCGACTTTTTTGAGATTTTTGAGCGATTGAATCAAAGCGAGGAATACGTTCAGCTTTTCAAAGAAGCTTTTCCTCAGATGGAAGGAGATCCCATCCACAAGTACACCCTTACGACGGCGCTGTCCTCTTATGTGATCTCCCTGCAGAGTTTCCAGAGTCCTTTTGACCAGTATGTGAGAGGTGAATCGGAGGAATTGTCGCCAGAAGCCAAAGCAGGATTCAATTTGTTCATGGGGAAGGCTGCCTGTGCGACCTGCCACTTCATGCCGACATTTAGTGGGTTGGTTCCTCCTTTGTACCAGGAGATGGAATCCGAGATTCTGGGTGTCCCTACCCAGCATGATACCCTACATCCTGTACTGGACCCTGATATGGGCCGGATGGGAGGCCTGACGCAAGAAAACTTTGAAATATATGCGCACTCATTCAAGACAGTGGGCGTGAGAAATGTAGGTGAAACAAGACCTTACATGCACAATGGAGGATATCAATCTCTCGAAGAGGTCATGGATTTCTACAATCGAGGAGGAGGATTGGGTATGGGCTTGGATGTGCCCTATCAGACGCTTCCTGGCGATCCGCTTCATCTGGATAAAAGTGAGCAGCAGTCGATCATTGCTTTTCTGCATAGTCTCACAGATACAAAATCAACATACCTAATTCCCGAAAGATTGCCTACTTATCCTCAAGAGAGTCCCTATACGCGGAGGGTATTGGGGGGAAGCTATTAAGTAAAAATAACAGACCGGAAGATTCATGAATGTGGGGCTGGTGAATACCGGCCCCTTTTTTAATTGTCCAACGAAACCTCCCCTTTGTATCTAAGCTTTAGGCCTAGAGGAAGGGTGAGCGTCAATTTTACAATCCACATCATTCTGAGATCTCTATTATGGATACGAGGAATTTGCCCAGGGGTAGGAAGGGAAAATAGTGCTTCCACAGGATTGTGTTGAGGCTTAACTTCGAAGTCGAGAGACTCAAAGACCGTTTCTTTCAAAATCACAGTAGAGGTCCCTCTATTATCTGTCACACGCTCTACGACTTCATAGAAGACCGTGACCTCCTGTATATACCGCCAATTCCTATTGTTAAAAATGTGAAACTCAACCTCTTCCTCGCTGATATTTTGGGGTAATACCTTGAGACGCCCAACCAAGGCATTCCGTATACCTGTCGTCAACAATCCACTTACGAGAAAGGCTCCTACACCCTGTCCCACTAGCTCCCAGTTTTCACGATACTCAGGAAGAGAAATAAAAGAGAAGCCAAATAGCGAAGCCCAAGAGAGTGTGGTCGATACGTAAGGGAGTTGTCCCTTTAATTTATTTTCTACTTCTAATAACTGGTAAGGTGCTTGATCATAGGAGACCTCAATGACGCGCTTACGCCGGAGAAAGTAATCTTTAACAAAGACAGATCGGATCTTCTTTAAAAGTGCTTGTTTCTTCGCTTCGTCTCGGTCAATCGTGATTTCTGCCTCAACAGTGTAGTAGTAAGAGGCATTTCTTCCTTTGTACGTAGGGTAGGGAAAATGACAAGCAGCCTGAAAAGGGATCTCTAGCGTCTGTCCCATAGCCAGCGTAAAATCTTGTTTTTGGTGGAGTGCTTGAATTACCTCCCTGCTTCCGCTAAATTGTCCCTTGCCGTAGAAGACAAGCCCGATTACAGCTTTTTCAATCCGCATATCCACCTTAGCAGTCAAGTAGATGGTACCTTGGATCTCTTCACTTTGGATTTCCTTGACCTGTATGTCTAATTCAAGTTTGTCTTTCATGCCTATTGGAATTCATGGTAAAGATGATTGAGAATACCCCGGAGATTGTCCCCAAACTTTCGATGCAGTTTCCTTAAGTAATCAGTATCCAGGGATATATGTGGTTGTGAGCTTTCGCTGGCAAGATCCAATCTTTTCTGTACGATTTCCTCCAATGCTTGCTGCGAAAGTCCTCGAAATCGGTAACTGATCAATTCTTTACCCGCTAGTTTACATTCCCACCACTTCGAGTAGTGAGTCGTAAATATAAGGAGGTGTTTTTGGCGAAAAAGTTGGAGGCGTTGCCGCAGGTGGAGATGATGGATGCTGTCAATGAAGAGGATTTCCGAAGGCTCAAGCATGACGGGATCGGTAGACTCATGCGCATGAAGCGAGTAAAACGGAATATTGGGAACCAACTGATGCACATAGCGAAGGTGGGTACTCTTACCTCTACCGTGTTTCCCCACGAATTGAATCATACGTGGTGAGGAGGCATCTAGGTGACCTAGCAATTCTTCAAAAGGGATTTTGGGTACCAAAATCTCTTCTAGATCCTCATCCAGAATCCCTGAAAAGGGGTTGAAACTGAATGTATCTTTGATTTGCTCAGGTTTATAGGATATTTGTGTCATGAACTGCCATAATATAAAAATCTGACTCATAATCCCACTGGATGCACGAAGAAAAGCCATCCCGACTTGCAGGATGACTCAAAAGGTATTTCACGATTGTAGGAAATCTTATGCTAGGCGGTTGTCCTGAGGCGATTTTCCTTTGCCTTTCTTTTTCCCCTAAAGAAGAGAAAGAGATTAGCGAAAAGTAGAAGGCCGAGATAGATGGTGAAGCCTCCGATTTTGAAGCTGAGTACCTCTATCACTCGATCCATCCCAATCCCTGAACTTTCGGTAATTTCTAGAATAAAAAGGGCAAAGCCGATGTTGAGCAGATAGAATCCCACTTCGAATAGCTTGTTGGTTGCTTCAGCTATAGGTGCTCTTCCATTGAAGATGTCCATCATAAACACGAGGCTGTTGCGGAAGAGGGTTCGAGAGACATAGACCGTCAGCAAAATGACGATGGGCAAATAGATGAGGTAGGCGATTAAGATATTGTTCATGACAGGAGTTTTTGGTGTATCGTTAAGAAATCTGTTTTGCTTATGGAGACAAAAGGACAAGCCTTTGGGGTTAGATCGCTACCTTCTTGATTTTATGCGCCCAGGCGATGAGCACCATATTGTTTACATGTAGGGCTGCTAGGATCAGCATGATGAGTCCTACTTTCGTCAAAATCCACTCTATGCAAGCCTGCAAGCTAAATAAGCCTTCACTACCGTTTGTCAACACGATCACTGCATACCCAATATTGACGAGATAGAAACCCAACAGGAGCAAATCATTGATCTGTTTGGAACGCATTTTCTCTTCTGGAAAAAAGAATTGGATGAATCGCTCCCCCACGCTGTGCAATTGATGTCCTACCTGTAAGATCACCATCAAGGTGATGCCTAGATAAATGCTGTATGAAAGATAGGTGAGTGTCATATCCCCTGATTGATGGTGGATAATAAATGGTCTTTGTTTGTATTACGCTCTAATATATTTATTGTTTCAGAACTTTCAAAAAATAATGAAATATAGAAATGACTTTTACCATGATTATATACAATAACCCTTGTCGCAGAATCTCGTACATCATCCCATCGTCTCCAAGCTGACTTTTGGCTTTGGAAAGCATATATTACTTTTGTAAAAGCATAGGTAAGTGAGCGGATGTGAACAAAAAAGGTCTGCGATAGTCTCACCATCTTAAGTTTGTGAATCATGGCAAGAGTAGTCGTAGGTTTATCAGGGGGAGTGGATTCCAGTGTGGCGGCAGCCATATTGATCGAGCAAGGGCATGAAGTCATCGGCATGTTCATGAAGAACTGGCATGATGACTCCGTGACCATCAGTGATGAATGTCCCTGGTTGGAGGATAGCAATGATGCGTTAGCAGTGGCGCAGCATTTGGGGATTCCTTTTCAGGCAATTGATTTGAGTAAGGAATACAAGGAGCGCATCGTCGATTATATGTTTGCGGAGTACGAGGCTGGGCGGACGCCCAATCCTGATGTCTTGTGCAATCGTGAGATCAAGTTTGATATTTTCCTGGAGAAAGCTTTGGCCCTAAATGCAGATTTGGTGGCCACGGGGCACTATGTGCGAAAATCTACGCAGGTAATAGAGGGAAAGGAAGTCCACAGTTTGCTTTCGGGAGTGGATGGCAATAAAGATCAAAGCTACTTCTTGTGCCAACTTACCCAGGATCAGTTGAGCAAGGCCCTATTTCCTGTAGGAGAATTGACCAAGCCACAGGTACGTGCATATGCCCAGGAATTGGGATTGGTTACTGCAGGTAAAAAAGATTCCCAGGGACTTTGCTTTGTGGGGAAAGTAAAATTGCCCGTGTTTCTTCAGCAGCGATTGGCTACCAAGGAAGGAAAAATTGTAGAAATTCTGGCAGATTCTCCTGTATATAAGGTTCCTGTTGTGGAAAAAATAGGTACACCTTCTGTTCTCTCTTTGGAAGAAATGACGACACCCTTTTCCTATGTGCCCTCCGATGGACAGGTAGTAGGGGATCATCATGGTGCGCATTATTTTACGATTGGGCAGCGCAAAGGACTCCACGTGGGAGGCAAGCCCGAACCACTATTTGTCATCCAAACAGATGTGGAGACAAATACAGTGTATGTGGGCATGAGCGATACACACCCTGGCTTGAACCGAAAGGGATTGTTTATACCTACTGAAGATGTGCATTGGATTAGGGAAGACTTGCCTATGCACGTAGGGGAGCAACGGACCTATCACCTACGTATTCGCTACCGCCAGCCACTGCAGCAAGCGACTTTGTACATGGAACCTCAGGGATTGTACATCATTTTTGAGGATTTGCAGCGGGGCATCACGCCAGGACAGTTTGCGGCATGGTATGCAGATGAGGAATTGGTTGGCTCTGGTGTGATCCAATAATCGGTCATTAAGCAATATATAAGCAACAAATCATCTCATAAGCAGTTAGGTGTGGGAACATCGACTGAGCATATTATATGGCTTCAAAAACACCCAAAAAGAGGAAAAGATGGCTCCTCAGAATTGCCATCTTAGCTGTAGTCTTACTGGCTTTTGCACGTTTGGCTGTCTATGTGGCAGACGAACCTCGCCCTCAGGGCATCGAAGGGGAGCCTGCCGATCAGATGGCACGACAGATAGAGCTTGCCATCAATAAGGCAGACTGGGACACTGTAGCCATGGTGCAATGGCAGTTTGCAGGCGCGCACAAGCACTTGTGGGATAAGTCACGCCACCTGGCTCAGGTGAGTTGGGGAGAAAAGAAAGTGCAATTGGATTTGAATACGCGTAGAGGGATGGCATGGGAAAATGGCGTTCAAGTCTCTCAGGAAAAAGTCCAGGATCTAGTCGATGAGGCTTGGTCCTACTGGGTGAATGACGCCTTTTGGCTCAATCCCTTAGCGAAGCTCTTTGATGAGGGGACGACACGCGAACTGGTCGATCTAAAAGAGGGGAAGCAGGGCTTGTTGATTAGTTATGCCCAAGGAGGTGCCACACCTGGCGATTCCTACCTATGGATAATAGATCCAGAAACAAAGCGTCCCAACAACTGGAAGATGTGGGTCGGGATCATTCCTATCGGAGGGCTAGAAATGGCCTGGAATGGTTGGATACAGATTCCTGGCACACAGTCATGGGTTTCTACGACGCATGATGGCTCCATTTATACGCTGGTATTGGACGGAATCAAAGGAGCCTATCGCGTGGAGGATATGTTTGAGGAAGACCCATTTGCGCCTTTGTTGAGATAAGAAAATCATTCGAAGTAGCGCTAGAAGCCTTGAACTTTTTACTGAAGTCGCGGCATTTTCTTCTCATTTTTTCCTAGATTTTTCGTGAATTTATCACCTTAAACCATGGTCCGAGAACTGGGGGGAACAGTCTGGCTAAATGGCGTTACGACCTTTTGCTCGCAACACCATTTATGCATTGTCGTGTGCTGGCTTTTTAGTAACTCCATAATTTTAGTCCAATAAATCCTATATCCCATAAATATATGGTAATAGCAATAGCTCCGATAGAAGTTAAAATATAGAATAATTTAAAACTTTTCACACTTGGCAACTTAAACCACCTATATATTGACATTGCAGAAAAAAGAACTAAGGCATAGGAGCTAATAAACATCAACAATGATGAAAATTTTATATTCATGGCAGATTCAGGATTGGACAATGTAAGCCCAAAACCAATAAACATCAATAAAAAGCTGCCCACAGCTCCAAACAATATTAAATGATTGGTGGGCTTTTTCCTGTTTTTGCTAAAGCTGTTTTTTATTAGCCAAATCAGGCTGTAAATAAAAAATAGAGCCATAAAAATAAAAGAAAAAAGCAATCCAAAAATTATAATAAGTCTTCTTGTTCTTGACTCTTTTTCGGTATAACTATCATTAATCCAAAAAGCAAATTTTTTTGTATCAGATTCTATAAACATCGCTGAAGGAATACTCTCCTTGCCAAAATAGAATTGATTATTCCCTGCATAATACAATGTATCTTTAGGTCTGCCAAATATCCTTTTACGGATGAGGATGTCCTTTTGAAATTCTACAATAAAACCACCAAACAATTCGTCTGAAAAAGACAACAACTGATTTTTTGGACTTTTGAATTCGTAAAATCCAGAAAACTTACTTTTAAGCGATTCTGGAATTGGATATGTTTTTCTTTCCTTGGATGAGTCATTACCAAGAAGATAATTTAATATTTCATCTACTATTGCATTGGCATTACCATTTCTGTTAATTGCAATTGCTACACCTAAGTCAGCCTCTGGTGAATACACATATCTTGAAGCAAACCCATCTATTTCACCACCATGTCCGTGAAAAAGAAAACCATTTTTCCAAATAGTATAGTTTCCTAATCCATATCCAAATTGCAATCCATTTTTCGCAGCTAAACTTGTTTTAGGGGTTTCTATCCTATTAAATTCATCCTTTGAAAAGAGAATAGTATCTCTACGAAGCATAAATTGAAGATAAGTTGCCATATCTTTCGCATTTGAACAAAAATCTCCACTAGGGCTTCCATTGATGGTAGTAAAGGTTATGGGATTAAGCGTATTTCCCTCTCTTTGATAACCTTGAGCAAACGATTTATTTTG
>JBCBFT010000148.1:0-13044 GCA_038527485.1 Bacteroidota bacterium | reverse complement strand
TTTCTTCATCCATCCATGAGAAAAAGTCTCTTTCAAACTCAATTTTGAGCAGTTTTTCTAGGCGTTTTTGATTTTTGGCTAGATCCTTATAGCCTTCAGGATCTGAAGCTTCCATATAGCCAGTAAATCGCGTATAGAAGTCTGAGAAATCGTCGAATCCGACACTGGTATACATGGCGGTACGCTGAGGAAGTACTTCGGCAGCCCGAATCTTTCCTTGCCCTACATCCTTGAAGACTCGCAGATACGAAGGCGTAGAATCATTTTGAAGAGCGAATCCATTCATGATGACCTCATCATCCTTGAGCGTCAGGTCAAAACCTGAATAACGCATCGTTTCATCCAAATTCTGTAAAAACTCTGGCATCTCGCTGGTGTAAGCAGCCAGCATATTGTTCAGCGTCCCATAGTTGATGAAGAGGTTGTATAGTTCTGACCGACTCGTCTTGGCCCGCACGGAGGCAAAGCCTGCATCCTCTGTGATCGCAGGCTGCTCTGACTGCTCGATGGCCCTGCGAAGCAACTTTTTGTCATAAGAAAATAACAAGACATTCTCCACGACAGAGATGTACATATACTCTTTGTAAGCTGCATCGTAGAGTTCGAAAATATCGATCTGAAAGTACTTATCTGTCGTGACTTGATATCCTAACTCTTCGAAAAGGGTGACCATGGGTTGCTTCAGCTTCGTAAAAATGGCACCTTTCCCCTTCATGTCTACCGCAATGATAAACTCATACTCCTGACGAGAAATCATATGGGCTGAGATCACGAGATCTCCTAGCTTGATGTAGTTCACGAGGGTTTGATTGGCTTCGAGAAGCGAATCCAGGTAATTAGCATTTTCGGCAATGTCTGCCACAAACTCGTTGCCTTTGAGGTGTTGCCAGACCTCGGTCTTGCTCAGATCTTGCCAATCCCCAATGGGACGGTCTGACTCTATGAGATAGACAAAATCCGCAGGGACGAATTCTAAAGGATCTCTTTTCTCGCCTTCAGGCTCAAGTAAAAAATATCCTGCAACAGCCGCAACAGCTACCAGGATCAATAATAGAATAACTCTCAGGACTACTTTCATATTTGCCGTGCAATCTAGTAGTTCAAATATAGGAAAAATACAGCTTACCTAAGGAGGTATTACTTGCAAGATTCCTTGAAATATTTCTCATCAATGAATCAAAATATAGGATGAGATCATACATACGTTAGGCTGTCTCTAGACGTATCGCTAGCTGTTCAAAATAATGCTTGTACGCTTCAAGCGAGGCGGATTCTAGATATGGCTCCATGAGTCCACAACAAATCTGTAGGTAGTGAAATCTATGATGTGTCTCGAGTTGTCCCTTCATCATTTCCGCATCTATCGTCCAAAAATTATTGAGAATCTGGCCTACGTTCACGAGTCGGTGAATGATGCTTGAGCTGAGATCCTTTTTCAATATTCCCAAGGATTGATAGTGAAGAATCGACGCTTGGGCCATTTGTCGCTCTGCTATCATATGTGCCAAGTAAGATGCTCGAATCTTGGGATAATGGGTAAAGATCTCGAAAAGGTTGAGGTAAAAGAATTTGTACGTTGTCTGGATGTCAAATAGGGCTTCATGCAGTTTCAGATAGGAAACTATAGTTACTTCCTCTGTTTCCAAACCTGTGTATAATACCTGAATTTCCTGCCTCAACTCCTCATACAACGTCTGCATAATCAGCGTTTTGTCAGAGAAATGATAGGAAAAACTACCAGGACTAATTCCTAGTGTATGACAAATCTCACGTGCAGTAACAGCCTTGAGGCCTTTTTCATTCATTAGACTCCTAGCGGCATCTAGTATCCTTCTTTTGGTACTCATGGAAGCAAAAATAAAAGATTCGTACACTTGTACAATAAAAATATTTCTCGTACACTTGTACAAATGAAACTTTTCTCATGAACTTCTCTCTCATAGACTTCTTCATCGGATTGACCCTTGTCAACACCATGCCTCACTTTGTCCTAGGGCTCTGGAAAGGACGCATGTTTAGCGGACTCGGATTTGGCAATCGCTCCAATATCCTCTACGCCTTGCTCAACTTCTCTATTTCTATCGGGCTGTTTGTGTACAAATATGGATGGAATGGACTACCTGAGAACGCCATGTACACAGGAGCACTCATAGTCATGGTCTTGTACTTCTTGATAGGTCCTATTTTCTACCAAGAATTTCATAAAAAATACTACAACAGGGGAAAAGGTCAGCAACTACCAAAGACGGAATAAGGGACGATCTCCCAAGGGCGATCCAGGCCAAGGAATGGCAATCAGCATCACCACAAGGCCTATCAAAAAGCCTACGCCCATGGTGCGAAACTTATCGGATGGCTTGGTCTTACGTTTGGCCTTTGCCGATGCAATGGTGATGATGATCACACTCACGATCATCATAAATGTATGCTCCATCCCAAAATGGCGTAGCCCTGCATTACTCATAGACGCAGGGAACTCACTCATGAACTGCTTGCTCAGCGGACTGACCAAATACAGGATGACACCCCACAAAAACTGTATATGGACAAGGGTGACTGTCCATAGGCGCAGTCTGTGGTCAGACGTAAGCCAATCCCTATTCCCCCTCATCTTGACAAGGCTGCGGATAATGGCATAGACCAAAATAAGCAAAACAACCCATCGCAACAGATTATGAACCACCAATAGTGTTGTGTACATAGAAGCTACTTTTACTGCTATTTCAATATATGAGAAAATCACCCTGTGTACAAAGGAGGAAAAGGATCACACTATTTCAAACGAAAAAGGTTCATTTCTCAAAGATGTCTCTCTGAAAAATGAACCCTGAACCATGAAATATGAAAAGAACTACCTGTCTACGGTCTCACCTTTGTTCATGACATACTTATCTAACCACTGATCTTGCTCCCATAGTAAATGTAGGATTGTCTCCTTGGCGCGATAGCCATGACTCTCCTTGGGAAACATCACCAAGCGAACCGTTGCACCCAATCCCTTCAATGCGTTGAAGTAACGCTCACTCTGCATGGGATATGTCCCTGAATTATTGTCTGCCTCACCGTGAACCAACAAGAGTGGCGTCTTCATCTTCTCTGCATGCATGAAAGGAGACATGGTATAGTATACCTCAGGGGCCTCCCAGTACGATCGCTCCTCAGACTGAAATCCAAAGGGCGTCAATGTACGATTGTAAGCTCCGCTTCGGGCAATTCCTGCTGCGAACAGATTACTATGTGACAAGAGATTGGCCACCATGAAAGCGCCATAACTATGTCCACCGACAGCGACGCGCTCCCGATCAATATATCCCAAAGCATCTACAGCGTCGATGGCTGCCTTGGCATTGGCTACAAGTTGCTTACGGAACGAATCGTTCGGCTCTGTATCTCCCTCTCCGATGATGGGGAAAGCCGCTCGCTCCAAAACGACATATCCCTTGGTCACCCAGTAGACAGGCGACGCCCAAGAAGGCTGCGTAAATCGATTGGGATTTTGTGTGTTCTGGCTCGCACTTGCCTTGTCTTTGTACTCGCGTGGATAAGCCCAGAGAATCATCGGCTTCTTCTCTTTTTTCTCTTTGTCATATCCTACAGGTAGATATAGTGTGCCCGACAACTCTAATCCATCTTCTCGCTTGTACGTGATGACTTCTTTGTGCACATCTTCCAGCACCTTAAAGGGGTTTTTAAATGCTGTCAGCTGTGTGATCCGATCCTTCTTCCAATCACGGAAATAGAAATTGGGATACTCATTTTGTCCTTCGACACGCGTGAGCAAACGACGTGTTTCGGGATCATAACCCAGCAGTCTCTCTAGCTTATCTGTATAGGCGGACTGATACAAACGCTTGGTTTTCCCTGTCTTGAGGTTCATTTCATCCAAAAATGGAAACTGTCCTTCGGGTGTGTATCCTTCTCCCATGAGAAAGAGCTTATCTCCGTCCATCGCGAGGACCGCTCGTCCACGTTCGTTTTTCTTGCGCACAAAATTCCCAGGATTGCTGTATTGGTCCTGATAGTTGCGATCAGCGAGGATCTGAGGTGCTTGGGTAGGATCTGAAGGGTTGAAAAGATAGGTCTTTTGATTACGCGTATTCCACCATAGATCTGTTGCAATCGCCACATTGTCATTCCCCCAAATAATCCCTCTAAAACGGTTGATTGTCTTCAGGATCGAACGCGCTTTTCCCTTAAAGGGTGCTTCCCACTCAAATACTTCATCCCTAAACTCAGCTTCGTTGGCGGGATCTCCACCATCAAGCGCCTCTGCGTAAACGATCGTCGCGTCTCGGTCGCTTCTCCACTGGTAGCCACGAGGACCTGTGCGTGTGGCCATGAATCCTTTGGGAAGATCCTCTATCAACGGCAGGTCAAGCAGCGTCTTGACAGGCTGGGCCTCTTGGGTGTACACCACCGTCTTGCTGGGGAAACGATAGTAGGGAACCAAGTAAGAGAAGGGACGCTCTACCGTAGTGACCATGACATATTGGCCATCAGGAGAAAAGCTCAATTCGCTGTACATGCCACTTCCCATCCACTTGGAAGCTGTTCCATCCAAGGTCACCTTATACACCTCTGATGTCGCCAGTTGCTCAAAGTTGTGCTCATCATTTCTGTCGCTGAGTAGATCTTGATAGGTGCGGTTTTGGGCTTTCTTCCCATCATTAGTAGAGATGGTTGGACCGGTCGGCACTGTGATACGTGTATCGATCAGCGGCTGACGCGTGTCAGGGATCATTTTGACTAGCAGGGCTTTGCTGTCTCGGTACCATTGGATAGCGCCACGCATATTGGCGTTGACCTTAGGACCTGTCAGGCGTTGTGCTTTTGCTGTAGCCATCTCGACGAACCACAGTTCTACACCTGTTTCTGCTCTATGTAAGAAGGCACCATATTTTTCATTGGGCGACCATGTCATCCCTGTCAGTTTCAAATCTTTGGGAAGTCCACTCACTTGCACAGGCTCTGCACCCTCCTCCTGCATTTTTTTGATCTTCAGGTTATTGAAGAATGTAGTGCGGCTACCCACATTTCGTGCAGGATCAATACGCAGTCCTCCCAGACGCATCTCTTTTTGGGATAGTTCCTCGATGGACTTGTAAGCATTTCGGTAAAGAAATAGCATGTACTCCCCTTTATTGTCCATGGCGACACTGGGGGCAAGTTCCACATCTACGAGTTGCAATATCTCCTCAGGAGGTTCCTGATAGTTCAGGTTGTCCTGGGCAAACGTCATATTCATAAATAAAAGTGGTAGAAGAATAGTAAATAACTGTAGGCGTGTCATTTCGTTTGGGATTATTTCATGATGATAAATAGAGTGTATAAATAATGAGGAAAGATCTAAAATCTTGAGGAGAACTTCACATACTTCTTATAGGTAAAGCTGCTGGATATTCTCTAAATAGCGAAAATCGGGGGTATTGTTTATGCTCAATCACATCTTTCTACCACCGGTAACTTTTAGTCTATGTCTGTACACCCCACATATTTTCATCTTTTCTCGCCCCTATTTATCTTTCGGCTATGCAAAAAATCACATTACTCATACTACTCTTATGGTCAGTGGGAAGCTTGTATGCGCAGGATTCCACAAGACTTTCCGTCACTCAGCATCAGGTCATGGTGGACGGTAAGCCCCTCAACTACACAGCGACTACTGGCTACATGCTTATGAACGACGAGAAGGGAGAAGCTCAGGCCAAAGTCTTCTTCATCGCTTATACCAAGGATGGTGTCAAAGACATCGCACAGCGTCCTATTTGCTATACCTTCAATGGAGGCCCTGGCTCCTCTTCTGTCTGGCTACACATGGGCGGGCTCGGTCCTAAACGAATCAAAATGGCCGAAGATGGCGACGTACTGCCTCCTCCCTATGAAACCATTGACAATCCCTACACATGGCTAGGCGAAACCGATTTAGTATTCATAGATCCCATGATGACAGGTTATACACGTCCCGCGGGCGAAGTCGACAAGAAAAAATTCTTGGGTTATCAAGAGGATTTACAGCTGGTGGGAGACTTTATCCGCCTCTATACCAACCGCTACAAAAGATGGGCTTCCCCTAAATTTTTGGCGGGAGAAAGCTATGGGACGACGCGTGCGGCAGGGCTTACTGGCTACTTGCAGAATCGTCACGGTATGTACCTCAATGGAATCGTTTTGATCTCTGCTGTACTGGAATTTGGGAGCATCAGAGACTACAGGGGCAATGATCTGGCACCTTTACTCCGCTTTCCTTCCTTTGTAGCGACATCATGGTTTCATGGAAAACTGGACAAGAAGTATGATAATTTGGAAGAATTATTACAGGAAGTCGAGGTATTCACGTTGAAAGAATATAGCTATGCCTTGATGATGGGAGATGCATTGCCAGAAAACGAGCGAGAAGCAATCATAGACAAATTGCACAACTATACGGGACTTTCGAAGGCATATATCGACCAAACCAACCTACGTCTCTTTGTAGGGAAATATAATAAGGAGCTATTGAGAGAAGAAGGCAAAACGGTAGGTCGACTGGATAGCCGATTCAAAAGTGTGGACTACGACAATGCAGGAGATTCCTACGAATACGATCCCAGCTACAATCGGGTGATCTATGGTCCGTTTACAACGGCTGTCAATGACCATTTTACACGAACACTCAACTACGAAAATGACATTCCCTATGAGATTCTCACAGGACGCGCCCGCCCGTGGAGCTACAGCAATGTCCAGAATCGCTTCCTCAATGTAGCCGAAACCCTCCGCAGTTCTATGACGCGCAATCCCTATCTTAAAGTTTGGATTGTGAGTGGATACTATGATTTGGCGACCCCCTATTTCGCTACGGATTATGTGGTGGATCACATGTTTTTACCAGCAGATCTGAAGAAAAATATCACCATCAATTATTATCCTTCAGGACATATGGTGTATATTCACCAGTCTTCTTTGGTGAAGTTACAGCAGGACTTCAAGGCGTTCATTCAACGTGCGAAGCCTTGATGAGAACCGCTCAAGCACTTATGTGGGTTATTTAATATGATCAACATAAGCCGCATCTTAAAAGTAATTTATATTCATTTCTTATCTCACACTAAATATTTCATCCTATGAAAGCAAACAAAAAAACTAGCCAGAAACTCCAAGTACTGAACAAGCAAGACATGCAAAAAGTCAAAGGAGGTACAGAAAAGGAGCCTGCCGAAAAGCTCCGCTGTGTCCATTCCATTACGATAAACCCATAAACGATCGCTTCCTCTCCTAACAAGAGAGGAACTTTTACTTTCTTCTACTCACAATCACATTTAATCCAATTGAGAATGAAGAAGACGACAAAATTCCAGCAGATGGACAAAAAGTAGATACAGCAAGTCAAAGGTAAAACAGGTAGTAGCAGTACGACTCATACTCAAAGTTTGAATCAAAGCAACGCCAATACCTACAAGCGTTGATTTTGTGCCTGACTTTTACCAGACAAGGCCTTACTTACAAATAGGAGCATACGATTTGTGCTCCTATTTTTTATTCCCACATTACGTTTTCATTTCCCTAGGGTACTAACTATCGAATCTATCAATAATTGATTACCCTTATGAAATTGACAACACAGTATTTCTTACTTTCGATTCTTATCCTAGCCCTTTTTTCAAGCTGTAAGCAAGAGGTTACACCTGAGCCCGACCCTACGCCTGATCCTACACCCAATGTAAATGTCACCGAACTTGCTACTCCTAGCGCGGGCAATCCCACCATCGTTACAGGCAATATCAGTTCGGGCGAAATCTTGGATGACTTAGACTGGGCAGCCTTGAGCAATGTAGCTTGTTTTCCTGCGACCCGATTCATCGAATTCGAAGGCAACCAAGTGTATTATTCTGTGGAGATTCCTCAGGGATCAGAAATGAAGCTGACTGTCACCCCTACAGGCGAAAAAAAGCGCATCAACATCTATGGCTACATCAATTTCGATGGTAGTAATACACCTCCCGTCCAATCCGTTACTTCTTGCGAGGCAGGTTATGAAATCTATGTAGGAGATCCTGACCTTACCGCAGAAGGACAACCTCAAGACATCTCTTTCGCGCAAGCTGTCAACCGTAGCTTCACCGTATTCATTGCGGTATCAGGTGCACGCGACGTGACAGAGGGAGACTTTGAGTTGAAGGCAGAGCTATTGTAATGCGCTTGCTTGCATACCATATGAAATTGTCCTTTCTGGACAAGGAATCCATTTAAAACTTATGCTCCCTCCTCCTGGCCTTGCGTTGATGGCAATTGAGAGGGGGGAGCAAATAGTTTGCGAAACTGCTGGAAAACGCGTTCGAGCAAACGCATGTCCTCCGTGACAATATCCGCGATTCCGCTCATCTCAGGTTTCATATCCAGTTGCTGCTGATACGTAGTTTTGAGTCCATTTTCCAACTCGAGGTCCACCAAATACATCCCCTCTACAGGTATGGGATTAATCATCGCTACCTGCCCTTCGAGCATCCCAAATTGCTCAAAAGGGTAGCTATCTAGTTTGATATTGACACGCTGCCCAACCTGCACTTTGCCTGCTCCTTCGAATCCCAAATACGCCTTACCGATGATCGTTTGCACATCTGGGGTAATCGTCATGACAGATGTCCCTCTTTCTACATATTGATCCTGTGCCCAGACATTGGAGAAGACGACCTCGCCAGCGATAGGCGCCACCAGTAGGTAGCGCTGCTTCCAACTTTCAATGGCACTAGCTAGTCGTTTCATACTTTCTAGCACATCCACCGTCAATCCTGTGGCTTGCTCCAAATTTCCTTGCTCCAGTTGCGCCAAGCGCGTTTGGTATTCCTCCCGCTGTATTTGATTGTTGTAAACCGAAGCTTCTAACTGCTCGGTCGAAAGCTTTTTCCTCAAAAATACCACCTCCACCTGATCTGCTTCCAATTTAGACAGTGCCCCTTCTTCTGCTAGTTGTCGTTTGATGTCCCACTCTTTTCTTGCTAGGCGTACTTCCTCCAGTTGGAGCTTGATCTGACGCTTGAGGTTGCGATTCAGGTTCGACAAGGCAGCAATCTGCGTTCTGAGATTACGAATCTGATCTTCTCGATAGGATGTGCTGCTGGAAAAAAATATCTGACTTGCAAGCTGCGTCCGGAAAAGCGAATAAGCATCTTGAATCTCTCCTAGTTGTGGGAAAGAGATCCACCGAATCTGGGGAGGGGCCTCACTCGTCTGCGTACCCCAAGCCTGAAGGGTGTCTAGCTGTCGCTCTAGCATCAGGACGTCTGCTGTCGAGGCAGGATTTTCAATCACAGCTAAATAAGTTCCTTGCTTGACCTCCGTATGATCCTCCACGAATACCTCTGTCAAACGACCACCTTGTCCTGCCACCAAGCGGATGGGCGGAGGCGTCGTCGTGAGCAATACACGTGCGGAAAGGATATCAGGATACTGGATCAACCACGACAGGAGAAGCATCGCAGCCAATATGCCCGCAATCACACCAATCCCCCATCGGATGATCCATTTTGGTGGTCGATCCATGATCTCACGCACGCTGGGCGCACGCAACTCGATCTCTTCTGGGTTTTCTATCAGATCACTCATGTGCTTTTGCTTATTGTCCCAACTCCAGCTGATTGCTCACCAGCTCAAAATAGGCCCCTTGCAGATCTACCAACTCCTGATGCGTCCCGCGCTCGACAATTTCTCCTTTCTCCAGCACCACAATCTGATCGGCATGCCTGACCGTACTCAGTCTATGCGCTACCACAACCACTGTCTTACCATGAAAGAATGCTTCCATATTTTCCATGATGGTCCGCTCATTACTGGCATCTAAAGCATTGGTCGCTTCATCAAAAAATAGGTATTCAGGATCTTTATAAACAGCTCTTGCGATGAGTAAACGCTGTTTTTGGCCTGCACTCAAGCCTACACCTTCTTCTCCTATCTTGGTATTGTATCCCAAAGGTAGCGACTCAATATGCGCTTGGATATTGGCAATTTGCACCGCTCTTAACAGCTTCTTTTTGTCAATCTCTTCTTCCAAAGCAATGTTGTAGGCAATGGTCGCATGGAACATAAAACCATCCTGCATGACGACTCCACACTTTTGCCGCCACTGTGCATTTTGGATGAAGCTGAGTGGAGTCTGTGAGACATAAACTTGCCCTTTAGTCGGAGGATAAAATTTCAGTAAAAGTTTGATTAAGGTTGTCTTTCCACTTCCGCTCGTCCCGACGATGGCGGTGGTTTTTCCTTCGGGTATATCCAGGTTGATCTGATGCAGGACGCGGGGAGAGTCAGGACCTGCATAATGGAAGGAGACATTCTCTAGTTTGAGATTTCGGCTCTCAGGAAGCAATTCTAGCAAGCCATCTTCAGGCGTTTCTTCTTCCTCTTTCATATGGATTTCATGCAGACGTTCCAGACTGATCTGAGCATCTTGCCAGTCACGGATAAACACAATCAATTGAGCTACAGGCCCATTGAGCTGTCCCAGAAGGTAGGTAATGGCAAGCATCATCCCGAGTGTAATTTCTCCATTGATGACTTGTACAGCAGCGTAAGCGGTGATGATGATCTGGGTGATCTGCTGAAAAAAGGTCGAACCAGCTGACTGATACTGGGCGAGTGCAAGGGACTTCATCCGAATCCGATACAAGCTTGCCTGAATACGTTCCCATGTCCAGCGTTGTTGACGCTCTAGATTATTCAACTTGATTTCCTGAATGCCTTTGATCAGTTCGATGATTTTACTTTGATCTGCTGATAGACGTGCAAAGTTTTTATAATCCAGGTCTCTTCTTTTTTTGAGGAAAATGAATGTCCAACCGATGTAAAGGGCTGTTCCTAAGAGAAAAAAGAGGAACATGGTCAAGTTATAATAAGCGAGTATACAACTGACAACTAGTATATTGACAAAGGAAAAAAGAGAGCTAAGGCCTGAATTTGTGAGAAAGTTCTCTACACGTTGGTGATCGCGAATGCGCTGGATAAGGTCTCCCGTCATCTTCGAATCAAAAAAGCCTAGCGGGAGCTTCATCAGCTTGATAAGAAAGTCGGAGATGAACGCGATGTTGAAGCGGGTGCTGATGTGCAGGAGGAGCCAGGAACGCAGGAACTCGATCGATACTTGCCCGACAAATAACATCACCTGCGCAAGCATCATGAGATAAATGAAGCCAATATTCCTCGTTCCGATCCCATAATCTACCACTGATTGAGTCAAAAAGGGTAGGATCAGCTGAAGGATCATACCTACGAGTAAGCCCAAAAATACTTGCCACATGAAACTGCGATAGTTACGCAAGTAGCCTATATAATACCCAAACCCTTGTCTGTTCGTCTTTTCTTCCTCTACGGAGAAAAAGTCAGGTGTCGTTTCTAGCAGAAGCGCAATCCCCATACGTTCTCCATCCTGAAGGTCACTCGCCCACCCTTTGAGAAAGTCCTCCTCACTCAAGATCACCTTGCCATGCCCAGGACCTGCCACATAGACTTTCCCTTTGGCAAACTTATACACCACAACAAAATGTTCTTGATTCCAATGGACAATGGCGGGGAGTTGTCCCTCTTCTCGAAGCGTTTCTAGGTCAGTCTTTACGCCCATGGTATGGAAGCCGATCTCCTCAGCCGCTCTGCTGATCCCATAGAGAGAGACCCCTTCACGTGTGGTATGCCCCTTCTTACGGAGGGTCTCCAGGGTAAAATGACGTCCGTAGTGCTGGGCGATCATGCGCAGGCAGGTGGGACCACAGTCCATCGCATCTAACTGCTGGTAGAAAGGAAATGGCTTTTTCATGGGTGCAAGTGACGAGCCAGTATTTTTATTTTCAGGAGAATAAACATAAGACAAACAGGAAAGCAAGCTTAATTCAGTCTCTGGAATGACTATTTCCTTAAATAAAGCTAGGGAAATTTAGCCTTGGAAAAAAGAAAGTGGTAGCACAAAGGATTTCCTGTAGGCTCATCGCCATATTCGTGGTTATTTCTCTGGTTTTAAAATGCTCATATATGTTATGTTGCACTTTTCCTTTAGGACAATCACTCAGCTTCACAACTTGAAAAGGTTGCATGATGCCTCAAAGCATAAAATCCTGTAAACTGACAGCTTCAACTTCAGTCTACAGGATTCGTTTCTTCTATCCTTCTTGGGGTCATATGTTCGCTCTCCCCTAAAATATAATCTGATATCTCTTCTGTTCTACGCCGCGCTTGGAGGCTGTATGCCTGTAGCTCCATGTTCCTACGGGTTTTCCGTCGACTACCTCACCCTTCATGCGCCACTTCTCAGGCGCCGCGGCAAAGCCCCACTCCCATGCACCTTGAGCGGGCTCTCCTTTTTCATCGAAAAAACGCCACTCCCCTATCATCTTACCTTCTTGGTACTGTCCATAGGCAGCCAACGTCCCATCTTCGTAGAAAAAGGAAGCAGGTCCATTCTCCAAATGATCTTTGAAAATCAATCGCTCAGCCAACTCGCCATTCTCATACCAAATACGATAAGTTCCTTGCAGCTGATCCTTCAAAATGGTCGCAAAGAAATATGGGTTGCCATTTTCGTGATACCACTTCCAATTTTCTACTTTCTCTTGGCCATAGGTCACCGTCATCCAAGGAGCGCCATCCGCATAGTAAATATTCTCGGCTACTTTTTGCTGGTCCTGATAGATTTTCTCCCAGCGCTGATCTGTATTGGGATAGTTTGTCCGTAAGGTATCTTGCCCCCACAACGAGAGCTCTATCATGAAGATCATTGCCCAAACTACATACTTTTTCATATCTACTTTATTTTCAACATGAAACATGGGGCTTGTATGCATGTTTGTGAGGTAGATAAAAGGATTGAGATTTCGCAAGAAAGGCTCAATAACCGTTTGGCAGCTATTATAACACGTACATGGCCCACAGGAATTACAACTTCAAAATTCTTTATTAATGCGAATTAACAGTATGTCTGATTGTGTATTTGGGTCAAAAAAAGGTTCAAAAGTAACTGGAACAGCCTTAGTTTGAAGGATGTTACAACTCAAACTTATAGCGCTCTACAGTTACATTTGCGAT
>JBCBFT010000147.1:0-13061 GCA_038527485.1 Bacteroidota bacterium | reverse complement strand
TACTATCTTTCTCTTTTTTATGAATCTCATAATGTAACGTTACATTATGAGATTCATAAAAAAGAGAAAGATAGTAAATGGCATTCTATAAACCCTCTAGATGAAAATGGAGCTTTGATTGATCCACAGAAATGGATAGATCCATCAAGTAAATTATCTGAGGGAGAAGAATTTGATGGGGTTGATGACCAAAGAAATGCTGTAGGCAGAGGGACAGGAATATCTGGTGATGATCTCAGAAATTGGCCGATGAAAAATATGTTATGTCAAAAATTTATTATATATATTGAAATATATTTAATCATGTGCAATTTTTTCTGTTCAGACAAACATTCTTTTATTGTTTACTATATGCTATTTGTGGCCTCCGTTCTAGCTGGATGCTCTAACTCTGGCCAAGATCGTGAACATAGGTCTTCTTATCAGAAAGATAAAAATAAGACAGAAATCTACCCTGAAATTAACGAGTCTTTTTCTTCTGACACAGTCATTTTGATTGAAACAGATACTTTTGAAGTAAAGATTATTAGATCCTCACTGCCAAAACCTTTTGTGAAAAAGGAAGTGTTTTATGAGTATGGCGCGAAAGAGATCTTTTTCAGGAACTGGAAAGTCGATGTAACTGTTTTAAAGAACAGGAGTCCTTTTTTCGAAGAAGTCTTAACAAAAGAATCTTTCAAAGAGGAGATGGGAAATGATGGATACCTAAATAATACGATTTTAATTAACTTTTGGATTGCTGATATCACTGACAAGATCGCATTTACTTCACTTGTCGGAATCCCAGAGACAGATGATGTTGTTTTATTTTCTTTGGATTTGATAGATGGAGAACTTGATATCTCCGAAATAGATACAGAATAGATCGACTTGCTAAGCCAGTGGCAACATCTTGTTGTTGCTAATCTGGAATCTCCAACAAAAAAAGCTCATGCTACCACAAGCGCAGCATGAGCCGAAATGGAATAAGAAAGCGCGTGATGGGAATATTTGATACAAATAATCCGCCTTATATCCTTTACCTAAAAATATATCACGCAGATAGAAAGATTCATGGTTACGTGTAGGGACTTGTCTAGCTATTGGATATGGCACCCAATTCTACCAACTCCTCATCTGTTAGGAGCCTAGACTGAATGAGGAAGCGCACACCTAACGGGATTTCAACCGAAAAGCTCGCCCCTCTGCCTTTGACCACATCTACCGTGAGATGGGTATGCTTCCAGTACTCAAACTGAAATTTGGACATGTAGAATTCGCAGTTGTGGATGGTGCCTAAGAAGACGTCCGAATCGTCTAGCATGAGCTCGCCCTTGGGGAAGCACATAGGAGACGATCCATCGCAGCATCCTCCGCTCTGGTGAAACATCAGCTCACCATGTACAGGTGTCAACTGATCCAGGATTTCGATCGCGGCTGGAGTTATGGATACACGTTGCATATGTTGAATTATTGAGACGTGAAGAATCGAGACAATGAAATATAAGATGCACAATTATCTCATGATCCTCCTTGAGTGAATGAAAGTAGTATATGATAAGAAAGCCGAGTCGTGAAACTTTTGTTTCGACGCTCGGCTTTCTGGTCTCAATTCTTGGCCTAGAAGAAGCCTAGCTTATTCTTGTCATAAGAGATCAACATGTTCTTAGTCTGACGATAGTGGTTCAGCATCATCTTGTGTGTCTCACGACCGATACCTGACTTCTTGTATCCACCAAATGGTGCGTGCGCAGGATACGCGTGGTAGCAGTTCACCCAAACACGGCCTGCTTGTACGGCGCGAGAGATTTGGTAAGCCTGATGTGTATCACGTGTCCACACACCTGCACCTAGTCCATACAGGGTATCGTTGGCAATCTCGATGGCTTCGGCCTCGTCCTTGAAGGAAGTTGCACATACCACAGGTCCAAAGATTTCCTCTTGGAAGACACGCATCTTGTTGTTGCCCTTCAAGATGGTAGGCTGGATGTAGTATCCACCAGAAAGTCCATCCACAGAAGCCGCAGCTCCACCAGCGAGGACTTCACATCCTTCTTCCTTACCGATATTGATGTAGTTCAAAATCTTCTCGTACTGGTCATTGGAAGCCTGTGCGCCCATCATCGTATTGGGGTCCATGGGATGGCCCAGCTTGATGGCATTGGTACGCTCAATCATACGCTCCATGAATGCATCAAAAATGTCTTCCTGAATCAGGATACGAGAAGGACAAGTACATACCTCTCCTTGGTTAAGGGCAAACATCACCGCACCTTCTAGACACTTGTCAAAGAATGCATCGTCGGCATCCATGACATTGGAGAAGAATATGTTGGGAGACTTCCCACCTAGCTCTAGTGTGACGGGTACAATGTTTTTAGAAGCATACTGCATGATCAACTGACCTGTCGTAGTCTCTCCTGTGAAGGCTACCTTGCAAATATCAGGATGAGAAGCCAGTGGCTTACCTGCTTCTACACCGAATCCATTCACGATGTTGAGTACACCTGCGGGAAGGAGATCTTCGATCAGTTCCATCAAGATCAGGATACCTACGGGCGTCTGCTCAGCAGGCTTCAAGATGACGCAGTTTCCAGCAGCGAGGGCAGGTGCAACCTTCCAGGCAGCCATCAGGATAGGGAAGTTCCAAGGAATGATCTGACCGACTACACCTAGCGGCTCCAGTACATTCATGGATACTGTGTTGGCATCAAGTTCGCTGACAGTACCTTCTTCTGCACGGATCACACCTGCGAAGTAGCGGAAATGATCGATAGCTAGTGGAAGGTCAGCAGCGCGTGTTTCGCGGATGGCTTTTCCATTGTCCCAAGTCTCTGCACGAGCCAGGGCTTCCAGGTTTTGCTCCATGCGATCGGCGATCTTGAGGAGGATGTTGCTGCGCTCAGTAGCCGAAGAGTTGTTCCACATAGGAGCAGCAGCCCATGCAGCCTTTACCGCCTTGTCAATATCTTCTTTGGTCGAGCGAGGGATCTTCGTAAAGGAGTTTCCATCTACAGGAGAAATGTTGTCGAAATACGCTCTTCCTGTAGGAGGTGTCCATTCACCCCCGATGTAATTTTCGTATTGTGCTTTGAAGGAAGGTTTAGCAATGATGTCCGCACTCAGCGTTGCAGTAGTGTCCATGATATTGATAATTAGCGAGTTAAAAGAATATAACTTATTCGTTATTTTTTATTAAATTTAGAAAAACAACCTGTGAGAAAATTGACTGATTCTCTCAAAAACTTGACGGTTTCCTTCATTTATATGTTTATATGGCATATATCTATATATGACAAACTCGCGAGGTTTTATACAGACTGTTAATAGAAGGCACAATAGGGGAAAAGCAGGCATATTTTTTCTCGATAACACAATACATAAGCAAGGACTCAAAGAACGCTCGGCATGAATCTACCTAGCAATTATAGAAAGGGAAGGCCACTGGAGACGCTAGTGGAAAATAAGACTACTTATACGCTCGAGATTGCCGAAATGAACATCTTTGAGACGCATCAAGTCGCTGAGCGGGTGTGGCTCAATTTCGATCAACCTGTACTTGCGTCCATGATCAAGGGGAAAAAGGTCATGCACCTGGGCGAGAAAGATCCCTTTCCTTTTTTGCCTGGCGAATCTCTGATGCTGCCGAGAGAGGAGTGGATGAATATTGATTTTCCTGAGGCAAACTTGACCAATCCTACCCAATGTCTGGCCATGACCATCTCTGAAGAGAAGATGCAGGAAGTCCTTTCTATTATGAATGAGCAAAACCCCAAGGTAGATTATGGGGAATGGAAGTTTTACAACGGCTCATTTCATTTTTCTGATGACCAGGTTGTTTATAAAATTTTACATCGACTTATCTATCTATGTGTTGAAGATCATCCATCTAAGGATATTTTTGCAGATATGACGATAAAAGAACTGCTGATTCGACTACTACAGGCAGAATCTAGGAATTTCCTTGTCGAACACGCAGGGCAACTCAAGACCCATCACAGGATTGGTTTTATTATAGACTACATCAAAAAGAATATCCAAGAGAAGCTGACCATCCCCCAACTCAGCCAAAAAGCCTGCATGAGCGAATCGCACTTTTTTCGTGTCTTCAAAAATGAACTGGGCCTTTCGCCTATAGACTTCATCAATGAGGAACGCCTCAAACTAGCTGCGAGATTGCTGAAAGATCCACGTGTCAAAGTGGGCGAAGTATGTATGGCCTGTGGCTTCAATAGCATCTCCTATTTCAATCGTGCCTTTAAGAAGCGTTATGGTCATTCTCCCAAAGCCTTCCAGAAACAAACTGGAAACATGGCGTGATCAGGGTAACCTACTCGCCAATTCTAACAAATCGGATACGATTACATGTGGCTTTTCTCCCAGAGGATACATTTGCTGACCAGGTCTACTGACAAATGCTGTCTGCATCCCTGCCCACTGCGCACCTGCTACATCCCAACCATGAGCAGCTACCATCATACATTTTGCGGGTTGTAAATCTACCTTATGTGCCATCCATCGGTAGACATGGGCATGGGGCTTGAACATGTGCAAGGCTTCCACACTACACAATTCCTCAAAATAATCTGTCAGTCCCGCATGGGCCATTTGTGCCTTGAGTCCTGCAAAGGAAGAATTGGTCAAGGTGTACATAGGGTATCCCTTTTCTTTGATAAGATCAAAAGCAGGAATCACATCGGGATGGGGTGGTAGGCTTCTAATAGGAGCTAAGGCTTCCTGTGCTTGTTTAGTGGAGAGTGCGATGCCTTGATTTTGAGCAAGCATCTGCAAGGTAGCTACTCCTATTTGCCCAAAGTTTTGGTACCGATCGCCCACAGTTGCCACCAGTGAGTAATGCAGGAGCATCCGAAACCACAACGGCAAGAGTTCGGGTTTGCCTCCCAATGCTGCTCCTACCGAATCTCGCAAGACCGACAGATCTAGCAGCGTTTCATTCACATCAAAAATGAGTGCCTGTGGTTTTTCCATGATGAGACAGGATTGAAGGTCTTGGATAATGAAAATAATAGG
This sequence comes from Bacteroidota bacterium, assembly GCA_038527485.1. Classification (GTDB taxonomy): domain Bacteria; phylum Bacteroidota; class Bacteroidia; order J057; family J057; genus JALEFZ01. Next base: position 8,051 of record JBCBFT010000147.1, on the reverse strand, counting down.
GAGTGAAACGATATGCACAAAAATGATAAAAAATTGCGCAACATGGATAAGAATCTAAAGGGAGAAGAAGAGAAATTGACCTTTGTAGATATCGACTCTTTCTATATCATCATGGAGCAGCAAGGTTAGAAAATTACGTTTAGCTATTGGGGAAGCCATGTCTCTTTCGGGGGATATGGCTCATTTTATTAATAAAGAAAAAGAAGAGGGTTGAAGCCTGTCGAATAGGGAATAGGTATTGGCATATATATAAAGATTACCTGCTCACTTGAAGGTGCGTATACTCGGTGGGGGTGCATCCATAATATTGCTTAAAGCTTCGGCAAAAATTGGCGTGGTTTTTATATCCAACCTTCCAGGCGATTTCTCCCACGGGAGCCATATCATGGGTGAGGAGAGTGGCTGCTTCCTGCATACGAATCTGCCTGATGAGGTGCCCTGCTGGAAGGTCGAGGATCGTATTCAGTTTTCGATTCAATTGGGATACGCTTAAGCATAGATGATCTGCGATGAGGGATACGTCCAATTGATGGTTGTCTAAGTGTTGGTAAATGACCATGATGACTTTCCTTACAAAGATTTCATGCCTGCGCGAGATCGACTTTCTATTTCCTTGTTGGTGATAGGATTGTGTTTCCATGAGATCTTCCCAAAAACGGACCTTATCCATGACGCTCTCTTTAGATGTGAATGTTCGTCTTAAAATCTCAAATAAAGAGAAGAGGCTGTAGGGAATAATTACGGGAAATATATATGAGGAGTAATACGGATGAAATGACGGGATCTCGTGAGAACTTATACGGGTGAATTTGTGTCAAAAAAAGGTATTTCAACGACTTTTATATACGTATAATCCTTCATTTGGGTAAAATATTAAGACCATGTTTGGAACAATGAAAATCTAGCTAAAGGACAGAGATTTTAGGTTCTGACAAAATAGATGAAGTTCAGGTTCTGAAAGCGCAAACTTTTCGCAGATTTGAGGTTTCAGACATGGTCTAAGACATGAGAAGCATTTTGTCCTACTTATCCGAGTGGAAAGACAAAAAAGCAGGAACCTCCCCGAGAAGATTCCTGACAATTTTTGAGGAAAGAACGTTTACCAAGATGAAAATGCGCTATATGTTTTCATCAAAATTTAATAACGTAATCGATTTCGGTAAAGATAATTTTTCCTGTGATGGATTCAAAAAAATTGATAAGAACTGTACCTTAGGGGAATCCCTAACGAATAAAAAATGATGAAAAGGACGATTATCTCTAGCATGATATCTTACATGGTGCTTGCCATAGGGCTCATGGCCCAGACACCTACAGAGGTACTCAATGACTACACAGTTGCACTAGCTAGTCGATCGCCGAGCCAGATTGCTTCTAACTTCCACTCTCAGGCACGTATTTTACCAGATGATGTCTCTCCAGTAGAAGGACTAGTAGACATAGAGACATACTACCAATGGGTCAAAGAGGAAAAGTTTCAAGCAGCTATACAGATCAAAGAAGTCATAACGCTGGGTGAGGCGATTTATGTAGAGACATCAGAAAAAGTAGTAGAGCGTTCCAATAAAAAAATGGGGACGGAAACTTCTATTTATAAGGGTCAGATGATCCTAAAGAAGGAAAATGGTGCATGGAAGATCTTTCGATATATATTCAATGAGACAGGGGATGAGGAAGAAGAAAAGGCGGAAGCCATAGAAGGAGACTTTGTCCATATGGTTTTTTTCTGGTTGAAGGAACCTGAGAATGGAGCTGTAAAACAAGCATTTACGGAGGCGATTGGAGATTTCCTTGCAATCAATGAACAGGTAGTATCTTATCACCTAGGGATTCCCGCAAACACCCCGCGTGAGATCGTCGACAATTCTTATACTTTTTGTTTGATTGTCACTTTTGAGGACCGTGAGGGACACGATGCATATCAAGTCAGCGATTCACACCAAGAGTTGCTCAAGCTTACTCGTCCCTTTTGGGAGAAGGTACAGATCTATGATTCGATGCAGTAGGGGCAATGTATGTCACAGGTTAGAGACATACAGCTTTTAGGGTCCCGCTGCCTCGAAGAGAACTCAGATCTGTTAAGAGCTAATTTTCCATTTGTATGAGACTACCTTTCCTCGGGCATAAACCTGTACGACATATAGTCCAGGAGTAAAAGCCTCGCTTTGAATTTCTACCGTAGGATCTCCTAAAGGTACAGGCATAGCGGAGATGGTTTGCCCTAGCAGATTACGTACAGAGATTCTCTCTACTTGAAGGCTAGCTGGCCAATTGATTTGAAGCTGTGATTCTCCTTCTTTGAACTGAATATCTGAGTGAATGTCTTCTGCTACGGAAGTTCCTAGATCTCCTTTGATACGCATCAGAAACAGGTCATCACCAAAGCTTTGGTTGGGGATGTCGACGCTGCCTCCAACAAGTATGTCCCCATTGGATGCAAGGGCTAAGGTATAAGCCCCGTCTTTCAGATTTGTTCCGACATCGACCAGCATTTTTCCATTGGTACCGAAAGTATTGTCGGGCAATAGGTTGGCGTTTAGCCGCGCAAGTGCTGTCTGGTCTGAAAAATATCCAGCCGCGAAGTTACTGGGTAAGATGCTACGCCCTACGAGGAAGATCTTGCCATCGGGCAAGACAGCGAAGTCTTCGATATAATCGAAATTGCCCCCGAAATCCAGGCTAGGATAGGTTAGTTCGCTGAGGTCAGGATCGAGAATTGCCAAGGCAAAGTTTTGAGGCGTAGCATCTATACGGATGCTCATGACCACTCGGCCATCTGGTAGAACCTCCAGATGCTCTATGAAGCGATCTCCGACAGAGAAAGCAGGAGGCTCGAAGGCCAAGACACCGTTATTGTAAAAGCTGCTGTCGATGCGTCCGTCGGGAAGGAATCTGACGAGGCCACAGCGAAAATAGGAGAAATCATTGTAGTACACTGCGCCTGCTGCGAGTATGCTCCCATCTGCTGCTAAATGAATGTCGCGAAAGTAACCTCCATTGACATGGCGAACGGGCGCGCGCGGCGCACCGATATTGAAAATGACGCCTTGCGCAAAGTCTAGGGCGACCTTGCCTGTACGGCCAAAGGTACTGTCAGGCTTACCTGTCTGATCAAAGCGTCCTAAGACGGGTAACTCACGGTGAATCCCAATCGTATCAAAGGTCTGTCCTGTCACCATGTATCTGCCATCGGGATAGAGGAGCATACGCGAAGCGATTTCAGGTGCTCCAATAAATTGAAATATCTGTTGCCCTTGATCTCCAAAGCTCGTATCCAATTGGCCATCAGCGAGGTATCGCTGGATGATGTAAGGCTGATCGTTCGTATCAATTTTTTGTCCATAGCCCAGCACCCAAAAGGTGCCATCATCTAGCAGATGTAAATCCACGGGATGTGAGGCGTCAAATCCTATAAAATCCGTCTTTACTTTTCCTTGGTCTCCAAAGTTTGTATCTAGATTTCCCTGTGCATCAATCTTGAGGATGGCAAGGTCTTGATCTACAAATCCGATGATCTCTGAGGGTTGTACCAGTATCAGGAAGCTTCCATCCGGCAGGGCACGCATACAAATGGGCTTGTCAAATGTGCCTAGATCCAATTGCTGAATGCCCGACTGCCCAAAGTTGAGATCCAAATTGGGTTGAGCGGAGGAGAAAGTAATAACCGTAACCAGAAGTATAAATAGGAGATAGCGCATGCCTTAAATCATTACCTAATCAGAATACACAGTAAATAGATACTTATCCTGCTAAATCACAAGGTAAAAAGGCAGTTCTTTGTTTCGCAGAAAGGAGCGCTACTACTTCACGAACTTGAACTTCAGGATACAATAAATGGCACGGAAGCCATCGCGCCACCCTATTTTTTTACCTTCCTCATACGTTCGCCCGTAATAGGAGATACCCACCTCGTAAATTCTCACTTTAGGTACACGTGCGACCTTTGCAGTTACTTCGGGTTCGAAGCCAAAGCGTTTTTCGGTGAGTTTAAGGCTTTGGATGATGGGACGCTTGAACAGCTTGTAGCATGTCTCCATATCTGTCAGGTTGAGCCCTGTCATCATATTAGAGAGGAACGTCAGGATCTTGTTGCCGATGGAGTGCCAGAAGAAGAGTACCCTGTGGGGATTGCCCCCCATGAAGCGTGAGCCGTAGACGACATCTGCAAATCCGTTGAGGATAGGTTTGAGGAGGTGGTTATATTCTTCGGGATCGTACTCAAGGTCGGCATCCTGTATGATGACATAGTCTCCGACTGCTTCGCGAATGCCTGTATGGAGGGCGGCACCTTTTCCTTGGTTGACTTCGTGACGGAGGACGCGGAGGTTGAGTTCAGGATTGTTTTCCTTGTAAGCCTGGATTGCATCGTAGGTTCCGTCCTTGGAGCAATCATCGATGACAATGATTTCCTTGCTCATATTTTGGACAAGGGAAACGTCGCGCACTTTATCCAAAATCAAGTGGATGGTCGCAGCCTCATTGTAGGCGGGGATGATGATAGACAGGGTCTGGATACTCATAGCGCGCCAAAACTAGAAATTTTATATGAAAAAGTAAGTGCCTTTGTAAAAGATGGCAAGTGATCAGCATGTCTATGCCCATAGGTGCCTATTTTTTCTAAACTAGGATATTCAACTTACAGCTTAAAAACCCATAAAAACCTGAGATTAACCCATATGAAAAAAGAAGGAAGTCCGTAAGCTACTGGAAATATCTCTTTGACCATTTGAAATGGGTTTGATTCGATCGATTATTGTATTTGTTTTGACGTCAATTAATTTGTTTGACATGGAACAGCACCAATATCCTCGTCTCAAAGCATGGGCTTCTATCTTGATTGGGAGCTTTGTGATGATGTTTTATGCCTTTCACAATGGTTTTCCCTTGATGTATCCTGATTCAGGTGCCTACATCTACATGGGGATGGAATTTGAAATGCCTTGGGATCGCTCCTTGGTCTATGGATGGTTTGTGCGGCATATTAGTTTGAATGAGACACTGTGGTTGCCTGTATTTGTGCAGGGGTGGATGGTCTCGCTGGGCGTATATCAGATTCTCAAGCATTTTACGAGCTTAAAGAACAGTTATCTTCCCATATATCATCTGGGCATTTTGATGGGTTTGACGGTATTGACGAGTGCTTCTGCGTTCACCTCCTTCATTATGCCTGATATTTTCACGCCGATTGCTTTCATCTGCTGGATATTGTTGTTGTTTGCTCCGAGTTTGAATGTGGGTGAAAGAATCGGACTGTCGCTCATCTTTGTCTTGAGTCATGCGACGCACAACTCCCATCTTTTGATTGGCTTGAGTTTATTGCTGGCAGTAGGCTTCTACTATGTGGTGTGGGGACGAAAGACACAATTGATCCCCCTCAAACGCATCTTATGGGGCTTGGGTTTGATGGCAGCGGTTTGGCTGAGTGTGCCTAGTTTGCATTATTTGGCCAGTGATAAGTTTGCCCTATCGGAGGCCAGTACACCTTTTACATTGACGCACTTATTGGAAATTGGGGTGCTAGAAGCCTACTTGGATGATACGTGCAGGGGAGACGAACCCTACAAGATTTGCCCCTACAAGGATAGAATTCCGCCGAGCTTGCTGTGGGACTTGGAGCGTAGCCCTGCTTACTTGACAGGCGGCTGGGAGGCCAATGAAGAGGAGTATCAGACCATCATTCGGGAAATTTTCACAACGCCAAAGTACCTCAAAGTCTACCTATACAAGTCCCTGAGTTTTGGGATTCGCCAGTTTTTTACCTTCGACACGGGAGATGCGCCTGTGAGTAAAAAGGGGTCTTCGCCCTATGGAAATGTCGAGAAGTACTTCAACGAAGAGCTACGCGAGTATAGTTATGCCTTGCAGCAGGGAAGGAACTACAGCCTGCGTTGGGACAAGCTCAACAATCGCATACAGATCACGATGTGGGTAAGCTTTGCGCTCTTGATTGTCGCGCTTTTCCACCCCAAGATTTCAGGATACATTTCTCCTCGCACGCGGGGCATTCTCCTCTTCCTCCTATTGGCACTCCTCATCAATGCGGTGATTTGTTCGACCTTCTCTCAGGTGGTACCGAGGTATCAGAGTCGGGTGGCGTGGTTGCTGCCGATGCTTTTGATGGTTCCTTTCTTGGAGTGGATCGGGCAGAAGGAGAAGTGGAGAGAGTGGTGGGGAGTAGAAAAATCGTGAGGAATGAGTAAGTGAAATGGGCGGAAAAACCTGTACATAAAACGATGAGGTTTAGTCCGAAAGACGCTTCCATGCCAGCGCCAAGGTCTCCTTGGTGTTGTCTTTTGATGGACTCTGTGGCACCAGCGAGAGTTAGAGTGAGCTGACATACACATATACAGAAGACTAGCTCGCTTTTTTCAGAAGTTCATTGAGTTGAAACTTTTGATAATCAGTCTTACTTGCGTGATCTACCTCTAGCAATTCATTTTTACTTTGTACCAGTAGCCAAAGCTCAGGACGCAACTGAAAGATATTCCCAAATTTCATGGCTAGATCCATATTTACCTTTCTCCTGCCTTTGAGAATAGAGCTGAGGTTAGATTCTTCTAATCCCACATAGCGAGCAAAAACTTTATTCTTTACCCCTACTAATTCCAGAAACATCTTGAGAAAATCCCCAGCCTTTATGAGCTTTTCATGCTCTTTCTCGGAGATATAATGCTCCATACGGTATCTTAATCCTTGTAATCCATATCTGATTTTATCTTCAGGAGATTGCTGGTTCGCATCTTGTTCGATTGCCTCTCTTAGGGCGATAAAGTCAGGATCATTCACATTTACCACTCCCTCGCCCGTACCATTGATTCCTTCTATATTCAAGAGTTCTTTATTCATTGCCATGATTATTAATCATTTAGATATTTCTTGATGAGTAACTCGCCTGATTGGGGGCCAATGTACATTCTACGTCCCAGAGCTAAAGTTGCTCCATATTTATGTTGATAAATGGGGATCAGTTGACTTTTGCTTTCAAAAGATAGATATCCCAAGTAATTACCTTCTCCTCTCTCAAAGCCCTGTTGACATCCAAATGCTAGTAGACATCCCGCAGCATTTTCGTATTTACCCTGGCTACCATAATTATGAGGCGCAATTTCTATATTATTCATATAGACCATCTCTCCATACATGAGACTCAACATGATGAGTCCTTCTAGGGAATTAGATGGGCCTATACTTATTAATTTAAATACCTCGGAGCCTTTTACTTTGTATAGTTTTCGCCAGTTGAACTGCCAGCCATTTTTCTTTAAGGGCAAATCTTCAAATTCTGCCTTTCTAATTGCAGCCTCTATGTATACCTGCCGTTCTTTATGCAGTAAGCGTGTTTTCATCCTTCCTGATAATTAATGTAAATATAATTCAATTGCGAACACTTTACAATCGAAATTATCAGATACTGAACATTTTTTTCTGGTTGATAAATATTATACGATAGGAGTTTTTTATAAATGAGAGGTCGAGTCTTCACATAAAGATGAGTCATGTCTCAGGCTGCTCCCTTTATGCCAGCGCCAAGGTCTCTTTGGTGTTTTCTTCTGTGTGGATTTTTAGCACCAAGGGAACCTTGGCGCTGGCGAGGCGTACCTCTTATTGCAAATCGACTCCACAGAGAGAATACTAGAAGTTCACTTCTCTCAGATTTACTAAAGGAATAGCCCTTGACTCAAGATTCGAATCAAAATCTTCAACAATTGATATATTCTTTATTTTTGAGAGAAAGATCATCTCACCGATTAAGTTTGAAATATGAATTTCCACAGCTTGGTACTGAGTCTCTTCATCCACATGGAGCCCGTTTATTTGTACATCTAAATCATATGTCTGATTCTTAAACTTGTATAAGATACACATCCAGTCTTTCGCATTAACCTCCAAATCTTCTCCGTAGATGTTCGTGATCACAAACTCGTTGAGGATTTCTCTTTTTCTAGGGCGTCCTGCAATTAATTCCCAATTAATAATCCGTGGGGCAACTGCAACATGAGCATGCGAGAAAGCTCCTTGTCGATCTCCTGCGATGCGAGCTGCTCATAGTT
>JBCBFT010000146.1:0-13468 GCA_038527485.1 Bacteroidota bacterium | reverse complement strand
TATACAAAAAAAGTAGGCGGATGGAAGAAATTAAATCATTCAAATGGAGACTTGCTCTTTCCATATCTTTGAGGTTAGGAAGTAAGGTCCAAGACCTAATGAATGTAGAGCCGTGTCAGAGACATCGCCCCAGCTCAGCAATTCCACCAAAAAAATAATCAAGGAAAAGTTTTATTTGACCGTTTCTACATCAGCTGTAATTCCTACTCATTTGGAGTGGATTATTCGCAAAAACATCTACAAAACTGGATATGAGGACTTTCTGTAAGATCTGTGGATAAGGAAATGATATTTGAGAGTGGTGCTATGAATTTTCCTTTCGAAGAGGAGGTTTTTGTAAATGAGAGGGCTATATCCAAGACCTCATGCAGCTAGGATGGTCCCAATCATCATACAAAGCTATGATTACTTTTTACACGCCCTACTTAGGTTCTGTAGCAGGATCAAACATGGCATGCTTCAGTTCTCTCAAGCGGGCTTTAATCTGTTTTTGGTCTTGCTTACGCTCAATGACTGTAGGAGGTGCGACGCGTTCTGCGCAGTCTGTGAGTGCACATCTTTCGCAAGTTTCACTGACCTCACGTACAGGGATATCAGGATGATCCAAAAACTTCATTTTGCGCTTGGATGTCGCATCGACAAACACACCCAAAGTCACACTTACGTTTGAGTGAGGCGTAGGTGAGTTGGGACGGGCAACAGAAATACAGAAATATTCACTTTTGGTTCCCATGTAGCGGGATTTCTGTACATCCATCAGATAGTCTGTATCCAGGTTTTGGTGTACCTGCGCTTTCTTCAAACTTTGAAGGATGCGAATCGAAACCCAGCGGCGACAGTAGTGTTCATTTAGCTCATTGCGATGCGGACGATGCATTTGATTGAGATGCAACTCCTTGGTAATGTGAAAGTGCTCCACATCTGAATCTAGAAAATCATTGAAACGCAGAAAGAAAAAGTTATCAATCTCAAAGAACCTGGGCAAGAGGTTGGTTATTCTGCTGATAAACATCTCAGGGGAAGCCTGATATTTTTCCATCAACTCTGTAAAACCCTTTGAATCCCAGTGCTTATGTGAAAAAATCGTTTCTAGGTCATTGACCATTTCTTCCCTGTTGAGCAAAAGGGCTACTGAAAAATAAGAAGCCTTAAAATTGTTGAGTACTTCATCAAAATTTTTCACCTCAAACATGCTAGATGTCTCTGGTCTGTTGGTCAGATTGAGGTAATGGAAAGCCAACTCTTTGCCTAGCAGGAAGGCTTGCTGCCTATCTGTCAGTCGGGGGTTGATAAATAGATGGCGTGACTTATTAACATAAACAGATCGAAACGTTCGCAACTCTTCGTACTGATCCAAAGAATGCGAGTCTATGGTGTAGCCAAAGTGTTGGATGAGTACTTCTCGAAGACTCTGATGGGTAATGGGTGGATGCGTATCCAGACCATATTCCTTAGTAAAGGCAGCTACTTGTTCTTCTAAATCTTCAAAATAATTGTTGTGCATCTCTTGATAAGAACGCAACGCTGCCAAGAAGAAATTCTCTTGACTCATCTCGTAGTTGCGCGCAATCTTGAGGATGGTCGAAATAAATGCATTGATCTTGGAGGGCGCCGTAGAGATGAGCTCTAATAGTGTGCTCGGCTCCAATCCAAACATCTCCAAGGGTAAGCTATCGAGGATTCCTGAGTTCAAAAGCTCGGCAATAGGTGAAAGCTTTTTGTTCAATTTCAATGAAACCAATTGATCATAGCTTACCCCTAAGGCTTCCGCCAGAGAGATAATTTTATCTGTTTTGGGATATTTCTTCCCCTTTTCTATTTCATTCAGATAAGAGACAGATACACCTGCTGCCTTCGATAGTTGGGCAAAAGACAATCCCCTCTGTATACGCAACTGCCTGAGCTTCAACCCAAAGATCAGCCTAATATTCTGCTTATTAATCACCATTTCTTCAACGATTGGTTTCCCTATCCCTCTATTTTTTCTTTTTCTTTCTCTTTTTTCAAAAGATAAAGACCTCTACTAATACATAATAAAAATAGCCAAATAATTACTGCGAATCAAAAATGTTAGGAGAAAACTCACTTTTAGCGAAAATTCGCTTGCAAAATTAATTCGCTAATACTACCTTTGTTTTGTAGACTGACCTAAACCCTTCTCTCATGTTGAATATTCAAACCCAAATCACAGCAGAAGGCCTTACGCTCAAAGGTCCTGTAAAGCCAGGCTTTGAAGAGATTCTGACGCCTGAAGCACTTGCATTTTTAGTGGCCCTACATCGTCGCTTCAACGACCAAAGAATTTCCTTGCTTCAGAATCGTATGATTCGCCAAAAAGAAATTGATGCAGGGCAAAAGCCCGATTTCCTTCCCTACACAAAAGCCATCCGCGAAGGAGATTGGACGGTGGCATCCATTCCCGCTGACCTGCAAGACCGACGCGTCGAAATTACAGGTCCTGTAGATCGAAAGATGATCATCAATGCACTGAATTCGGGAGCCAACGTATTCATGGCAGATTTTGAGGACTCCAATGCACCGACTTGGGACAATGTCGTCCAAGGGCAAATCAATCTCAGAGATGCCGTGCAACGAAACATCACATTTGTCAATGAAGCGAAGGGAAAGTTCTACAAGCTCAACGATGAAATCGCGACACTCATGGTGCGTCCACGTGGATGGCATCTGGAGGAACAACACATTTATGTAGATGGTCAGCCCATGAGTGGTTCGCTGGTAGACTTTGGATTGTATTTCTTCCACAATGTCCACCAACTACTCGCACGAAATTCGGGTCCCTATTTCTACCTGCCCAAGCTGGAATCACACCTAGAAGCACGTCTGTGGAATGACGTATTCATTTTTGCACAGAGCTACTTGAATCTTCCCCTCGGAACAATCAAAGCTACAGTACTAGTAGAAACGATCTTGGCTTCTTTTGAGCTACATGAAATCTTATACGAGCTCCGCGATCACTCAGCAGGACTCAACTGCGGACGCTGGGATTACATTTTCTCCTACATCAAGCGGATGGGTCAAGAGCCAGAGTTTCTGGTTCCCGATCGTGCACAAGTGACCATGAGTGTACCGTTCATGGAAGCCTACACTTCACTCGTGATCCAGACATGCCACAAGCGAAATGTACATGCGATGGGAGGAATGGCAGCCCAAATTCCCATTAAAAATGATCCTGAAGCCAATCAAAAGGCATTGGATAAAGTCGCGGCGGATAAAGAGAAGGAAGCCAAAGCAGGACATGATGGTTCATGGGTCGCACACCCTGGATTGGTTTCGATTGCGAAGGCGCAGTTTGATACCTATATGCCGACGCCTAATCAAATCCATAAAAAACGACTCGACGTCAATGTCTCCGCAGAAGATCTCGTGACAGTGCCTCAGGGTAGCATCACCGAGAAAGGCTTCCGCACCAATATCGACGTCGGCATCCAATACATCGAAGCATGGCTAGGTGGCAACGGCTGTGTGCCCATCTACAATCTGATGGAAGATGCAGCTACAGCAGAGATTTCTCGTACGCAAGTTTGGCAGTGGCTGCACCATCCGACAGCACAACTAGACGACGGACGTCCCATAGACTGGAACCTGTATGAAAGTCTCCTCCCAGATGTCTTGGCAAATATCCGCCAAATGGTTGGAGAAGAACGCTTCGCCGCAGGGCACTATGAAGCAGCTGCAAAGTTATTTGACGAACTCGTGCGTAGCGAGCATCTAGAAGAGTTTTTGACGCTCAAAGCATACAAGCAAATCACATAAATTAAAACCTGTTCGCATAGGTTAAGTATGTCCAAATATCATTCGGGGGGGCTTTTCTCCCCCGATAGATATCCCTCTTGACTGTTTTTATGGATCTAGAGCGCTCACCTGTAGATAAAGTCGCCAGCCTCAATACCTAGCGACATGTCCAGTCTTGCGTCTCATATCTTTCAGCCTAACGGTCTGATTCAATCATTTCCTCAACATAATGTAGGGGGTGGAAAGGGTTCGCTATGCCCTTGCTTTGCCCACCCTCGTACCTCTACTCTCTCAAGAATTGCTTTAATATTAATCGAAGATGAAAAATCGAACCCAACAAATCGACCAACTCGTTTCAGAATGGCTAAGCAACCCACGCTGGAAAAATGTTACACGTCCCTACACTGCTGAGCAGGTTGTCAATCTTAGAGGATCTATACAGATCGAATACACACTAGCTAAGCAAGGAGCTGAAAAGCTCTGGGATGGCATCCACGCAGAAGGTCCTGTATGTGGACTTGGTGCTATGACAGGCAACCAAGCGGTGCAAGAAGTACAGGCAGGACTCAATGCCATTTATTGTTCAGGATGGCAGGTAGCAGGTGATGCAAACACAGCAGGTGCCATGTACCCCGATCAGTCTTTGTATCCTGTAGATTCTGTCCCGAAGTTGGTCAGCCGCATCAATGAATCGCTCATGCGTACCGATCAGATTCATTGGAGTCAGGGCAAAAACGACATTGATTGGATGGTGCCTATCGTGGCAGATGCGGAAGCAGGGTTCGGTGGAAATCTCAACGCATATGAGCTGATGAAGCATATGATCAAAGCAGGGGCAGCAGGTGTCCACTTCGAGGATCAGCTTTCTTCGGCTAAGAAATGTGGTCACCTCGGGGGCAAAGTGCTCGTCCCTACACAAGAAGCTGTGAACAAGTTGGTCGCTGCACGTCTTGCAGCGGATGTCATGGGTGTACCGAGTGTCATCATTGCCCGTACAGATGCCGAAGCAGCCACGCTGATCACATCTGACATCGACGAAAGAGACCGTCCCTTCCTCACAGGCGGACGTAGTTCAGAAGGATTTTACAATGTCAACAATGGCATTGAGTCTTGCATCGCGAGAGGACTTTCCTACGCACCTTATGCAGATATGATCTGGATGGAGACTTCCAAGCCCAATCTAGAGCAAGCGAAGTATTTTGCGGAGTCTATTAAGAAGGAGTTCCCCGATCTCAAGCTGGCTTATAACTGCTCACCTTCATTCAACTGGAAGGCCAATCTCGACGCAAATACGATGAAGAAATTCCGTGAGGAGTTGAACGCTATGGGCTTCAAATTCCAGTTCATCACACTCGCAGGATGGCACGCATTGAACCACAGCATGTTTGAATTGGCTTCTGCCTACGCACAAGAAGGGATGTATGCGTACAGCCAATTGCAGGAGGCCGAATTTGAAAATGAGGACAAGGGATATCGTGCGACGAAGCACCAAAGCTTTGTGGGTACAGGCTACTTCGATGCAATCCAGAACACGATCACACAAGGTAAGGCCTCGACTGTTGCCATGAAAGACTCTACCGAGTCAGCTCAATTTTTTGGATAATGTGATGATGTACATGATATAACTCGTTCTTTCACGGGTAGGTGCATAGGCGTATGCTAATTTATGAACCCGATAAGTCCTGGTAGTGGTACCGGGACTTTTTTTGTGTTTTAAGTAGGTAGATAGATGAATTCGGGCCTTGTATTTCCCCTTCTTTGAGCGGGCTGAAGGGACGTTAAAAACTATAAAATATCGAATGATGATGTGCTTTCTCCCTTTAAATCTTCTTTCCCTTACCCCACAATCCTATCATTTTCCAAAATTCCATACAAAATATATCTTTAGAAAATATCAAAAATCTTAAAAATTGGAATTTTTAGTAAAAGACAATATATTAATTATACCTAAGCCGCTTATCATCATTTTTACCCCCTTCTTTATATTCTCCATCATGAACCATCCACACTCAAACTTCCAAAGGAGGCTATCCTCAACCACAAAGATTTTTAGACTCTCCATATACCTAGGGCTCCTCTGTTCATTGCTGAGTCTCCCAGGCTGTAATGCCATCAGAAGCATCCCACTCCCTACAGGAGGTGTCATAGACGATGTGCTGAATAAAACAAATGCGGTAATCTTCCTGATCGACAGAACCATCAATCAACTCGGTGGAGAAGTGACGAATTTTAACCAGATCATGGATGATGCAGCAGATCAGATTAGGCTCCTAGATGATGTAGTAGCCAATCAAATCAAGAATGCGCAAGATGCAGCCAATAACTTTGTCGCTTCCTCCAGTGCAGAAGTAAGATGTTCCTTTGCCTTCACCATTGACTTTCTCGTCCAAAAGCTAGAAAATATCAAAACCTCTCTCAAAGGAGAACAAGCATCTGCACTAGAACCCAAAATATGTACCGCTACCCCCGAGATCGTAGACATGAATCGTCCATCCAATGATCGAAATAATATCTCTATCTCAGGCTACTTTTTCAAAGATTCTCCAGAAAAGCTTGTCCTTTACCGAGTAAATCAAGGGGGGAGTATGGTCAATTATACCTCTAAACTCAGCATCAGTAGCGACTATAAAGTGATCATTAACCTGGGGCAAAATGGTATTCCACTTAGTTCGGATACAGAGAAGCTACAACTCACTTGGAATGGAATGATCATTTCTGAAATACCTGTCATCCAAGCGATTCCTGAGCCTTGTTTTCAAAAACAGCGAACGATTACCAACATCTCTAGCGTCAAGATGACGCCTCAGTATGGTCCCAACGCCTTCAACGGGCAGGAAGGAAACCTTAACTTCAGAGGAAAAGGACCCTGTACCTTTATTCGCGTGAGGTTGTTTACCTCCAATGGAGGTCGAGCGCTATACGCCAATATATTTGTCAGAATGTATGAGTGTCCTGATCAGATGGAATTTACGAAATGGGATTATACTTATGGTGAGCAGACCAAGATTGTGAAACTCGCCGATGCAGATCCTGGCTTTAGGATAAAGTCTATCAGTACTTCCTCTTGGGCCACCATTGAGAACGTAGATAAGGAGAAAAATCGAACAGAGCTTATTTCAGGAGAAGGACCTGTGCGTACAGTCTTAATCCAGGGAGATGTCTCTGGAAATGACCTTACAGGACCTAGTTATGTAGACATCAATTTCAATAATATATCTGTGGTATATGAAGAGATCGGGAATTGTGTCCCAAATTAACTACGTATACGATCTTCAGTTATCCCTGGGTGAGGACCAGACCTTGTGATTGGGCCTCACTTAGGGACGACAAAGGACCATAAAAATCGCTCAGCCCCTTTCTACCTTTCCCCACCATCTCTGTAGTACTGCTTACGCCAAGGTACTTTCGCTTCGCCCAGATTCCATCCGATAGAAATCTCATGTGAAGGACCAAACTGCTGTGTCACTCTGTCACTACTAGACATAAAATCCGCGCTGTACAAGACCTGCATATTCCCCATTTGCAATCCTACCATGAAGGTGGCCATCCAACTCGTGCGGAAAGACATTCCCGCAATGAGCTTATTTTCGGCTAGATAAAACTTCACATTCCCTTCGATCTGATAAGGTGTACTTTCAATTTTCCTTACCAAAACTGAAGGCTCTATCGTCATCTGATCATATACAAATCGATAGCCCACCAACGCAAAATAGTGACGATACAACCTGCTCAATACCCCAGCTTCTTGCAGTTGTGGCGTACGAAATCCACTCTGAATCATATTGGGAACCGAAAAACCTGCATAGAAGTAATCGTTGGAGAAAATCATACCGAATGATAAATCTCCTGTAAAATAGGAGGCTGCTGCTTGGCTGAAGGCAGGATCGTTGCGATTGGGAAGATAAATCTGTTCCAATGCCAATCGATACTGCATCATTTTCACAGCAAAACCCATAGAAAGCTTGTGTTGTCCTTGTGGCCCTTCATATCCCATCGGTAGATGGTAGGCGTATCCCAGTTGTAATCCTGTACGTTGTGTAGGTCCCAATCGATCTGAAAAAACCAGGGCTCCTACCCCATTCTTGACATCCACAGGTCCGTGATAGCTCGCAATCATCGTTTGTGGACCTTGAATGGCACGCGTCCACTGCTGACGATAGTTGAGACGGATCGTATGGATCTCGTCCTGCCCCGCTTTAGCAGGATTGATCAGAAAAAGATTGCTCTGATACTGGGAAAATAAAGGTTCTTGTTGCCCCCACCCCATCAGGCAGGCGATCGCAAGGATGCAGAAGAGGAGTATTTTTTTCATGTGTTTGGGTAAAGAAAAAGGGTATTATCGTCTGTGGGGTGCCTTATCGGAGAATGTTTACTGTGCCTTCTAGGATGCGTTCGTAGTCTTTGATGGGAATGGTGATGACGTAGAAGTAGGTACCATCTGGTAAGCCTTGCCCATCTATCGTCCCATCCCACAATTGGTCATAGTTTGTAGCCTCAAATACCGCTTGTCCCCAACGATTGAAGACCTTGACGTGATTCTGAGTGTAGGTATCAAGGCAGGGAACATGCCAATACTCATTGACGCCATCTCCATTGGGGGAGAAACCGATATGAATCTGCTTGCAAAGGGAGGGCACCACATCTTCAAAAGGCACTTCTACCTTCTGACTTGTTTCGCAGCCTTCCTGATCTCGGACCATCAAAGTGTAGGTTCCTGCCTCCAGATCCTCTAGCGCAGCGACTTGCGGTCCGTGTCCCCACTCGAAGTCATAAGGCCCTGTACCTCCTTCGATCTGCACTTGAATCCCTCCATTCTGATTTCCATTGTCACTTCGGGGAAACAGGGTAAGGGAAAGTGCTTGTGGGACTTCTACTTCTACTGCTTGCTCTACTACACAGCCTACAGCATCTGTGATTTGAACCTTATAAGTTCCCGCAGCGACGGAAGGAAGAATCTCTCCTTCAGGACCATGTGCCCAGCTAATGGAAAAGGGCGCTGTCCCTCCTTCGGGAAAGAGCATGACCATCGCTGTCGTATCTTCTCCGCAACTCGGGGTATTGATTTCGGTTTGGATGCTCAGAGGTGAAGCGATATCCAGTTCTTCTCTGACAAGTGCCTCGCAGCCGTAGGCATCTGTGATGATGCAAGTATAGGTTCCTGAAGGCAACGCCTGACGTGCATTTTGTCTATCACCATCGCTCCACTGATACTGGTAAGGTGGAACACCTCCTGCAACGACTAACGAAAGATCCCCTACGGAATCTGTCCCACAAGTAGGTATCTGCGTAGATACTTCTGCAGTGATCGAAGGAGGAGCTGTCAAAGATATCGTTTGCTCTATTTGGTTGTTGTTTTCATCTACGATCTTCAAGGTATACGTTCCAGGCCCCAGCTGCGTGACTTTCTCTTGTGTACTGCCATTGGACCAGCTATACTGATAAGGGGGTACACCTCCTGCTACAAGCCCTATTATTTCGCCGTCACGGTCATTGGCACAAGTCAGATCAAACCCTCCGATCCCTGCCTGCGTCTCAAAATCTAGGCTCAAGGGCTGCGGTGCGTTGAGTACCACTTGGGTTTCGTAGCTACAGCCTCGAGCATCGGTCACCTCCACCTGATAGATTCCAGCTTCCAAATTTTGCTGGCTGGGAAGATCGGGAAGTTGTGGACTCCAACTGTAGGAATAGGGAGCCTGTCCCCCCTGCGCAACCACCGTGATCGCTCCATCTTCTTTTCCCGCTCCGCTGACTTCGAATCCATTGTAGAAACTAGTCGCTTGGGCACTTGCCGATACTTGATATACGTCAAATTCGATATGATTGTCCGATAACCAGTGACAGATGGTGGCGGAAACTTGTTGAATTTCTATTCCTGGCTGGATCACCAGAGCCCCCGTATAGGACATGCCAAATATTTTGTATTGACCTGTCGGGACATCGTCGGGATTAAAAATACCGTCAGGTATCGGGTAAATCACGCGGTCTTGCGCGTCTGTCAGGATATATTGGTAGTTGCCTTTGGCTGCGTAGTTGGCTTGAAGTCCTAGCGTATCGGCTTGACCGTCCTTACAGACAGTCAGATTTCCTATACTTTGGATTTGAGAGGGACCTGCCTTGCATGGAGGGATAGCTTCAAATAGGCTGATGCCGTCCAACCCGATATCTCCCGTACTCTGGGTGGCGATTGCACGAAATCTGAACTGAAAGCCCGCCTGATACCAGACTTTGGGTATCTCAATATCTTGCTGAGTCCACTGGATCTCCTGTGCTTGGATGAGGGTAAAATTTTGCCAAGTAGTCCCAGAATCCGAGCTAAATTCAATGTAAATCCCATCATCGTCGGTTCCCCCTTGTACAAAGTTGATGTAACAGAAGGACAATACAAGGGGAAAAGTATCCGTGTAAATGCTCAGATCAATGATGGGACTGACCAAAACAGGTTCCACACCTGTAGGTAAGGCAATGGTATGGCAGCGCGCGAAAGAACCTCCATCACAACCGATGGTATCTGGTGCCCCCATCGAGGGAAAGGAATCGTTTCGCCCCCAAACGCAGAGATTGGTGCTGCAATTAGCAGGAGTTGGGCACGCCCAGTTAGCGGGGCAATTATTCACCCAGTTCTCAAAATCTTCTTCAAGAAATACTGCTTGCGCCTGTAAGTGGAGGGAGATACCACTGAGGCTACAAAAAAACAGGATAAAGATGGGCCTAAAATGATGCATAGCCGTCCTCATTCTTCATGAGAGAAGCGAGGACAGTAAGGGAATATCGCTAGGTAAAATAAATTCCTCCTTCTCTTCGGTTTGTTGGATTATTCGCAATGTTACGACCTTAAGATGAAGATTTTATGTGACTTTGGCCCATCCGTCAATTTTTACCCATCACACCCACATCTGAGGGTTTACATGGTCAATGCCATGTAAGAATTTGACCTTTACTGAACGATTTTTCTACCTGAGAAGATATTTACTAACCCTTTACTTATCAAACCCTTACGCATCTATCCATTTCCATACATTCAATTCTTGAAGAATTTTCGAACATAAACTTCTTCTTTTCCTTCTACTTTTAAATGATAAAAACCCGATGGATATGCTTCCATGTCGATCGTGATCCGATCTGCTCCCTTGGGTTCCTTGGGTCGAGTTAAACCCTTGATATACTGCATATTTTCATCTAAAAGAGAGAAAACGAGATCCTGCTTTCGATTATTGATAAACTGTATGTAGTAGACTTGCCCCTCTCCTGTGCGCTCCACCTCACTGATGAAAAAGTCTTCATTGAGCTCTGCCATTCCGCAGGTAGGTTCAGTGTAAGATTTATTTCCCTCCGTGTCGACTTTCACCACACGATAACAGTAGGTTTCCCCTTCTTGAAACCTCCTGATGTCTCTAAAGTCGTACGTTATGGTACGCTCTGCTCCAGCTGTATTTTGTGGATTCACCCTTCCGATCTCTCGCCCAAACATCCGATCAGGCACATCGACCCACACCAGTCTTTGGATGATGAAAAAATCTACATTGTCTTGTGAAGCGACATTCCATGAAATGTGTGCTTCATTGTTCATGAAGTAGGTCTCTGTTTCCACGGGTTCAAAAAACTCGGTTGGACGGGTATAGTCATAGAGAGAACGTCTGCGTTTGCGGGGCGTGGTCGGATTGTCTTTGTATGCATTAAGTGTAATTTCGAAGCCACACTCTGTCCCATCAAATCCATCAATGTAGACTTTCATCTCTATCCCCGGAGTACTTTCCACAAGGTCCATCACGATCAGCTCCTCTGCAAAGGGATTGGCGCAGTCTCGATACTGGTATTTATCAGGAAAACAAGAATCGGCTTGAATGATCATTGCTTGCAGGCCCGCCAGAGAGTTGCAGCCTGATGGATTGATCCGCACTTCGTAGTAAGCATAATCTGCCGCTGTGACGAAGCTGTACCAGAGGTCATTTTCGAATGTCTTGATACAGGTTGTCGGGTAACCGTCAGGCTGCTCATCTACTGTAACTGTCGCTTCCTGGTTGTACTCCTGATCTAGTGTCTCTCCAAAATTCAGTGTTATGGCGTTGTCACAGCGGTCATTAGTAGGAATTTGAGCCATCGTCAGGAGGGGAATCAGCAGAAAAAAAGCACCCAGCGTACGTATCATGGATTTGATATTTATCTTGAATAAGAAAAGAGACAAAGGTATGTTTTGTTAATTCTGAGAAATCGGAAAGTTACAGGACATTTTTCAAAAATTGCTTTTCCCCTTATCTCGTTCTTCTATTAAGGGAGACCTATAGTAAAAATATCCTATGGAGGCATCAACCTTTTGAAGGAAATGTGAATAGTACATGCAGAAGAACTATGCTTTCTTTCATGCAGCGAAAAAAACTCCATTGTACTTTTACTCAAAAAAGAGACTGCCTCGATATGAGACAGCCTCCTCGACACAGGATTCATGAAAACCCTACTCAGTGACAACAATTTTCTGCTGATGAATCATTTTTTCTCCCTCTTGGACTCGAAGGATATAAATACCTGTAGCGAGATACGCTACATCGATTTTGGTCACCTCTAACTCAACGTCTAGTTCGCTCTGGTACATGCGCTGGCCTGTAAGGCTCCACAGCTCTACTTGTACATCGCGCATAGACTCCAACTGATAGCGAATGGTCAATACGTCCTGAATGGGATTGGGCACCTCAAAAGATGGACTGCTAATAAAGCCTTTGCGAGCTGTACGCTTCCTTCCTTTCCCGCCGCCTCCCGGATCAAATATACAACCCGTATTGACAGCCAGCACCGTTTGATAGACCGATTTACAACCATTGATATTGTCTACCGCTTCCACATAGATACCTGGTAGACTAGGGTCATAGATTTGCGTCAATGTCCCTCCTGACCCTATAAGCACTCCTCCTTGGAACCAAGTATAGGTCACATTGGGATCTAGCTGTCCAGAACCCAAAGTCGGGTCCCACACGTTGTAAGTCACCAAATCGCCAGGGCATGCAAATAAGGGCTGGGCATAGCCTGTGATATTGGGGCCGCAGTACACCCTGATTTTCGTCTGAGTGTTGCAATGAAACGTTTGCCCACAGACCTCATAGCTCATCCGGATATTGTAAAATGTCTCTGCATTTCCTCCTGGACAAAAGAAGCTGTAAGGAGTAGCATCAGGGGTAAGATACGTGGGACAACTCGTGAGTGCAGTATTAAACAAACCACTTGCAACAGGATCGCTAAAATTGACGGATGTGGGTTGGCCACAGCCATAATATGTTTTCGAGTCGAGCACTTGCGAATTTCCTAGCTCAATCCGCTCGACTGTCAGGGTCCAAGGGACATCTCCTAAGGGGTCTATACCTTCGAAATTGACAATCATATCTTCCCCCTCACAGATATTGGCATTCAAAGCAACAATATTTCCTGCTCCCAGATTGGGTAGCTTGACAAGCTGACGCTGCTCAGACCAAGGGAAGCAGTCGCTATATACTCCATGCTTGATGATATAGTACTTATTGGATTCCAAGGCCACGTCAAAAGAACCAACTAATCCCGTTTCGATTGCAATCGGATTGCTAGGATCGACCATACAAGCATCTGAGGTACAAGGATTACTATTGAAAGCAGGATCCATCTCGTAGAGGTTGTACTGGCTGCTCCCAAACTGGAAAGGTGAGTTTAGCTGCATCTCCACTCCTTTCTTGCTACACGCCAGTTCTACATCAAA
>JBCBFT010000145.1:0-13847 GCA_038527485.1 Bacteroidota bacterium | reverse complement strand
GAAGGAACTAAAGCAGTATAACTGAGATGAAATCTCATGTCTAGTGTCGTGTAGATAAGACTCGTTTAGATCTTTCTGCCTACTTATAAATGCATAAAGTTGTTTTTTGTGCAGCGTATCCTAGAAAGAATAGAGATATATTAAACATCGACGAGAGGATATGGCTTTATATCTGACAGTCTCTTTCAATGATTGATCCTATGGCAACTGAAACATTTTCTTGTGCGGTAGAAACGCTCAAACTCAACCATCCACTTACAGGGACAGTAGGAACCTTCTCCTATCTGTTCTTAATAGAATATGTTGCCCCTTTTCCAGCCAAAGCCATAGGGGAAAGTACGCTCCCTCCCGAGCTCAAAGCCCATATCAAAGTCGGTCAGGACAAACTCAAGGAGCAAGGGACACCCGCTCGAACATGGCTTATCCGAAACCAGCAAACGAATGAGGGGGATGAGCTACGTCTGTACGTCATCCGCATGGGCATAGATAAGCCAGATGTACACTACCTAACTTTTGAGAAATACGAACAAATCACCTATAGCCCCTTTGATAAGCTAGCCAAGAAACCAGGAGGAACCAAGGTAGAAAAGCCCATCTATTTAGTATGTACCAATGGAAACCGAGACGCTTGCTGTTCTAAATTCGGCTTCCCCATCTATAAAAAGCTCTACCAAGAAATCCCCAATCCAGATGAACATGTATGGCAATGCTCACATGTAGGTGGCCATCGGTTTGCGGCCAATATGGTCACCCTGCCTTATGGACATTACTATGGACAAGTAGAAGAAAAAGATCTCAGTTCAATTGACTCTCACAGCAAAAAGCATGAGGTGTATCTGAATAAGTATAGAGGAACAGCTCCCTACAAACCTTACCAGCAAGTAGCGCTCGCACACATTATGAAAGAAACAGGCGATCTACAACCCAGTTCATTTTCTATCGTGTCAGAAGCGGCTTACGATTCTACTGTTGAGTTAAACTTCCTTCATACGGAAACTTTTTCCTCACACTTCGTCGCTGTACAATCCAAAGAAGTCCCCATCATCAAAGGCTGCGCAGCACCCGAGCCCACAGCAGGAACTATTTGGGAAGTCATCTGATCATTTTTCATTTTTCATGGTGTATCTAACTCACCAGCATAAGTTTCGTGAACAATGAAAAATGCTCCCTGAAATATGTTCCTGGTTCCCTGAAAAATGTCCTAGTCTAATTTCGCCCAATTTTCCCGATCGGGATTGACGTGGCGGGCAGTGATTTTATGGGCTTGGTACATGACATCAGGCTGTTTACGCATGTACCACAAGATGTCCTGTGCGTGCCGATAGGTCTGTTCAATGTCTACGATCGGATGCGGATAGTCCTTTCCCAGTTCGAATCCATAGAAGTTCTGCTCCAATGCTGTCACCTTCCAGGGTTCGTGGATGAGGTCATTGGGTAGTTGAGCGAGTTCAGGTACCCATTTTCGGATAAATACACCTTCTGCATCATGGTCTTTAGACTGCTTCACAGGATTGTACACCCGGACAGTATGGATGCCTGTCGTACCGGATTGCATCTGAAACTGCGAATAATGAATCCCAGGTTCATAGTCCAAAAACTGACGTCCCAGGTGTAAGGCTCCTTTCTGCCAATCTAGCCACAAGTGATGCGTCAGGAAAGAGACGAGCATCGCACGACTCCTAAAATTCAAGAAACCCGTTTCGATCACACAGCGCATCGCGGCATCGACGAGCGGATAGCCTGTTTGCCCCATTTTCCAAGCCTGGAAATGTGCCTCATTCCATTCCGTCCGAATTCGATTAAATACAGGATTTTGATTCTGATATTCTAGACTTTCCTCCATCTCAAACTTTTGGATGAAGTGGTCCCTCCACATCAAGCGAGATTGGAAGCTGCGTAGAGCCTGTCTCGCCTTCGTTTTATCCTTGTAGTGCTGGCACAGTTGAAAGACTTGCTTAATGGAGAGATTGCCCCATGTCAAGTAAGGAGAGATGCGTCCACAGCTTGTTCGGCTCAATTCAGGCTTGGAGATGTGCTTATTGTACTTGGGATGACGTTTCTCCAAAAAGGACATCAAATAACGCCATCCGTTGTGACTCCCTCCTGGCTGAAATGTGGGGTGGGGACTCTTCCATGCTTTGGGTATGGGCTTTCCTTTGATAGCTTTATACTCCCACTTTGGCAGCGAAAAAGCCTTCATTCGCTTGAGATCTACCGTATCCAAAGGCTCGGATAGCGAATTCACCAGTTTCTGAGGCCAATTGGAGCGATCCTGTATCCCGCGAATCACACCTCCCATCTGAAATTCTTGCCAGCGAATGCCTGATTCTTTTGCCCACTTTTTCACTGCTTTGTCTCGCTCGTAGGTAGTTAGGATTCCCGTCTCTTGATAAGAGAAGATCCCATGGATGTGATAGCGTTCCTGGATGTATTGAAGTGTGGGAAGTACCTCATGATACACCACGTGGATCTGAGCTTGAAACGGGGCCAGTTTCTCTTGCATCTCGCTGAGCGACTCCCACACAAATCGCCAATGCCGCACATCGTACTTTGTCTTCTCCAGATCTATCACACTCGGCTCGAAGGCATACAAGATACAGACAGGGAGTCCTTCCGATATCGCTTTGGCCAGAGGCGCATGGTCCTCCAATCGGAGATCCCGTTTCAACCAGACGATATTGATGGGCTGATAGCTATTCATCGGATATGTAAACCCGCGTTTTTTATAGAAGGTTTTTTCTATCTGAAGAAAATCACATA
Organism: Bacteroidota bacterium; assembly: GCA_038527485.1. Taxonomy (GTDB): domain Bacteria; phylum Bacteroidota; class Bacteroidia; order J057; family J057; genus JALEFZ01. The sequence continues at coordinate 11,087 of JBCBFT010000145.1, read as the reverse complement.
TAAGATGATTCAAATAACATCTACCGTTACTTTTCCTAGCGTCTGACAATTCCACAAAATTTCCATTTATTTGCAGGGTCAAAAAAGACAGGACAGCATATGTCAAGCGAAAAACAAGTTGTATTGATTACGGGTGCCTCTTCAGGCTTTGGGCAAATCACAGCCCAATATCTGGGAGAACGAGGATACAAAGTATATGGGACCAGCCGCAGCGTGCGCGAGCCCAAAGGAAACTATCAAATGGTCCCGTTGGATGTACAGAAAGCAGATACCATCCAACAAGCAGTAGACCAAATCATCACAACAGAAGGACGAATCGATGTATTGGTAAACAATGCAGGGGTGGGACTGGTAGGACCGATGGAACTCCACGGCCTCGACGAAGTAGCCCAAGTCATGGATACCAACGTATATGGCGTCTTTCGTGTGACGCAAGCTGTGCTCCCTCATATGCGCCAGCAAAGAAACGGACGCATCATCAATGTATCTTCTATCAGTGGCTTGATTGGGACGCCATACCGAGCTTGTTACAGTGCCAGTAAAGCAGCGGTAGAAGCACTGACAGAATCCCTCAGCATGGAAGTAAAAGGAATGGGAATTACCGTTTGCTCGCTCGCACCTGGAGACTTTGATACAGGGATCGGAGATCGACGCGTCCCACTCAAGCGGTGGATGGAGCCTGGCGACTATGAAGAAGCCATGCGCAAAACAGGAGAACTGATCGACGATCATGTAAGTGATGGAGCAGATCCTATCCTGGTAGCTCAGTTGGTACATAAAATTTGTCAGAGTAAAAACCCCAAACTGCACTACCTCGTAGGCCCTCCCATGCAAAAACTAGCGGTAAAGTTGAAGCAGGTGCTACCTGATCGGCTTTTTGAGCGAATTATCATGAGTTTTTATGACATGTAAGAAACTCATGACGCCAGATTAGGAAAGTACGTCAATCAAAATAAATTCATACGAGTCCTCTTTATAAGGGCTCGTTTTTTTATGATCATATAAAAAATGACGTTTCATGTAAATTTTCGTCTATGAAGATATATGATTTTACGGTCTACATACGTTATAAGGATACAGTTTGGGGCCTGTTGAATTTATTTTAATCACATGTTTCATCTCATCCTGATCACCTGGGATTCTGAGATGAAATCTGTTGTTGTATCCACCTACACACCCACTATGAATGATCATGTCCTTTCACAGATTGGAAAAAAGATTCGCACCATTCGTCATACCCATAGCCGTACAATTCAGGAGATTGCTGATAGAGCAGGCGTCAGTAAAGGGTTGATATCAAAAATCGAAAATGGCAGGACCGTCCCTTCACTTCCAGTCTTATTGGGTATTATCCAAGCGCTGGATACTGAAATCCCCCACTTCTTCGAAGGAATCGAGTACATTCAATACGATGGATTTGTCCATAGATCTGGAAACTCTTACGAAATTGTCGATAAAGAAGGCTCTGTAGGCTATACCTATCGGGCAGTGATGGAACAGTCCTTTTCAAATTTCAGTGTCAATATTCAGATATTGGATTTGGAACCCGATGCACAGCGCGACTTGGTGACAACAGACGGGTATACATATCTCTACATGCTCAAGGGAAAAGTCATCTTCGAATTGGGCGATAAACTCGTAAATCTGTCTGAGGAAGATTCTCTATTTTTCAATGGCAAAATTCCTCACCGTCCAATTAACCAAATGGATCAACCTGTTCGTATTTTTATCGTATACTTATTAGTTCCACATATGGAATGATGAGATTTACACATCTCTTCCCTCTATTCTGATCTTGTCATGTAGGACTTGAAAAGAATTTTGGAGAAAATCCAAAAAAATTGAGGTAAAAATCCATATTGGCACGTCTTATGAATATATAAAGATAATTACAGAGGAAAGAAATAATTAGATTTTGTATATGAATTATCTCATTCCTATGATTATTTTAGATTATTAAAATTGCATCTAATAGTAGTTTGGTTCATAGTGCAGTAAGTGGCAGCCATTAGGCTGCCCTTTTTTTTGTAAAGGTTCTTCCACTTTTTTGTATTTTTCTTCCTGTCTTTACATTTTATGACGGTTTCGGAAATCCGACTTGGGTTTTTCTCAATATTCCCATACATCCATCGTGTTTCCAACCTCAATCATTAACCAATTGCCACATCACCCAAGCAGGAAGCAAAAAGGCCTACAAAACAATAACGTATAGCATAGCATCCCTTTGCCCGCCTCCTACTTGTTAGCGCTTTGAACCTATGCAGTTATATACCAAGATCCTGATCGGTATGGTAGCAGGTATCCTCGTAGGAGCCCTCTACAATTTGATGTACGACAAAGATCAGTGGGACCAATGGAACACCGATACCAACGAATTCATCACATGGCAGGAGTACGCAACGGGAAAGGTACCCGAAATCGACTCCAAAGGCCTAGATGAACACCACCTAATATACGCCGCACTTCAAAAAAACTGGGAAAGCATCGATGTCGGCGAGGACAAACTGACCAATGAAAATGGGAAGATCGAAAAATCTGAGTACGAAGCGTGGGTAGAAAAAACTGCGGGTAACTCTACTGGAAAAGTAGGGAAACTACTCTCCCAACTCTACCTGACAGAGACGACATTTGTCCAACTCAATGAGGATCAAAACTATGTCCTCACCTTCGCAGAGTTCACATCGGGTGCGACCAATATCCGACTTCGCCCTGAAGACTTCACTCGTGCCGATCGCAACCGAGATTCGCTATTGACCCTGACAGAATTCCAAACAATCAAAGACCCTGTATTATTCGAGGGACAGTTTGCTAGCCTCTCTCAGGGCCAAGGAGCGATCGAAGAAGAGCGTGCAATGGCCATGGTCGCCCTGCGCAAGGGCTTTGATAAGATGGACAAAAATAAGGATGGTAAGGTCAAGCTGTCAGAGTACAAAGCGGTGTACGGATGGCAATACTATGCGCGATTTACAGATCCTATTGGCGACATCTTCATCCGTCTGGTCAAAATGCTCGTCGTACCCTTGGTATTGGTCTCCCTTATACTGGGTGCGGCTAGCCTCGGAGATATTCGACGCGTCGGGAAGATCGGAGCCAAAGCCTTCGGTTTCTTTTTCTTCACAACAGCTGTAGCCGCGATGGTCGGTATCGGGACTGGCAACCTCTTCCGTCCGGGAGACGGTCTCCCACCAGATAAAACCAACGATTTGATTGCTCAGTATGAGGATTCTGCCAATCAAAAGACACAGACGGAAGCCGCATCCGAGCTGAAAGAGTCGGATACATTTGACAAGATCATCAACCTCATCGTACGTCTGGTTCCCACCAACCCCTTTGCCTCTCTGAGCAGTGGGGATATGCTCGGGATTATTTTCTTTGCCCTCTTCCTGGGGATTACGATCACACTCATCCCTCCTGAAAAAGCTGCCCCTATCATCAAAGCATTTGATGGGTTGAATGATGCTGTCATCAAGATGGTCACACTCGCCATGGAGACAGCTCCCTATGGAGTATTTGCCTTGATGCTGAGTGTCGTTTCTACCCTCGGATTGGATGTCCTCTTGCTCCTAGTCAAATATGCAGTGGCAGTACTAGCAGGTCTTGTGTTGCACATCATCGTCACACACTTCAACTTCATCATCTTCTACTTACGGAAGAATCCGTTGATGTTCCTACAGGCTATTAAAGAGGCATTGATCATGGCCTTTTCTACGAGTTCGAGTAGCGCAACCTTGCCGATCTCCATGAATGTAGCCCAAGCCAACCTGGGCGTTTCCCGTCAGGTCAGTACATTCATCCTGCCGCTAGGCGCGACGATCAATATGGATGGAACAGCTGTATATCAGGCTGTCGCAGCGCTCTTTATTGCGCAAGTCTTTGAGATTCCGCTCGATTTCACGCAGCAGTTGACGATTATCCTTACAGCTACGCTTGCCTCAGTCGGTGCAGCAGGTGTGCCCGGAGCGGGGATGATTACACTAGCCCTCGTATTGACAACCCTCGGCGTGCCAGAGACGGGAATCGCCTTGATTTTTGGTCTGGATAGAATACTCGATATGTGTCGTACGATTGTGAATGTTATCGGGGACTTAACACTTTCTACAGTCATTGCTAAGTCCGAAGGAGAAGATCTCAACTTCAAACTGGACAAAGACATCATCCCTGGATAGGGCGTAAACATATAGATTGCGAAAAGCTCAGATTTTCTTTGAAGAATCTGAGCTTTTTATTCCATGTAATGTAATATCCTATTTGCCTTTCGGGGAGAAGGGTCTATGGGGTATCTTCATATCACGTTGGAAGTACAGTAACCTACTACGTCTGGCATGCAAGCTTAGGGCATGGCCAGACGTTTTTTTATGAAGAGGCTAGTGAGAATGTATATAGATGACGTCATGTTAAAATCTCCTTAAAATGAGCCGAATGCATCAAAAATGACCTTTTAGCATGGACGAAACAATGGTTAGATATGTAACTTTTTACCTACATTCGAGTAAAGCAAATTATCGCAGCACGGCAACCCTTTCTATCTTATCCTGTCTTTGAGCTAAACTACCCCCATTATGCAGCAACGATACGCTCGATTCATTTTTCGCTCGTGTTGGATTTTCTTGTTCTTAGGATGTTCTCACCTGATCTTTGCCGGAGGAAATTCGCGTTCACGAAATAGAGGAATCACAGAAGAATGCATGGTCAGAATTGCTGGCCGTATCGTCGAACGCTATACCCAAAGACCGCTTCGTTCTGCCTCTGTTTCTATTCGTAGCGGAGACCTCACCCTCGCCAACAAGCCCACAGACCAGGAAGGCTACTTCGAAATTCTCATTCCCGCCGAAAAAATCGAAGCCAATGACATCTCAATCAATTTGCAATACATGGACCGCATCTTTGTCAAAGAAAAGATGGAACCTGTAGATCAAATCCTACTAATCGAAATCAATGGGGCTTTACTTGTAGATGCACGCTCGCTCAACGATTATTCTTTGCCTATTTATATGCTAGGAGAAGAAAAAGTAGGAGATGTGTATATTCAGGATTAATAAAACGAATACAGATCAAACGTGAGCCTGGATCAAAACATTATCTCTACATAGCAGACAGATCTGTGGTGAAATGAAGATCTCTCCTAGGTCTTTCCCTACTCAAAATTTTGCATTCTCCTCACATTCCTGTTTTTTGAAGGAAAATAATCGCCTATAACCTTCAAATCACCCCACCATCTTCTTATGGATCTCGAACAACTGCGTGAATACTGCATCAGCTATCCTGGAACTAGTGAGGGATTTCCTTTTGATGAAGAGACATTGGTATTCAAAGTCATGGGGAAAATGTTTGCCTTGATCCCACTTGAACATGGAGATCGCATCAGCCTAAAATGTGATCCTGAATATGCTGTAGAGCTAAGAGAAAAATATCCTGATGCCATTGAAGGGGCATGGCATATGAATAAAAAACACTGGAATACAGTCTACATTTACCACGAAATCACTGATAAGCTCTTGCGACATCTCGTGAAGCACTCCTATGATTTGGTCGTGAGTAAACTCAAAAAAGCAGATAAGCTGGCATTGAAAGCCCTTTCAGAAGAATCAGAGCTTTGAAGGTTCCTTATTGCCCGATTTCTTATAGAAGTATCGGAATATTCCTGTACAGGTAGAGCAGGCTTCTCCCTTATCATCATACAATTCGCCATACACGTAAGCCGTGCTCTTCCCTGCCTTTTGCACATGCGCCTTTCCGATCACCACTTCAGAGACATTGAGCAATTGGAGGTACTGGACATTGAGGGTCATGGTCGCCATCGCCATGAGGTCCTCTCCTGCCAGAGAACGAGCCGCAGAAGATAGCAGCCCATCAAACATATAGGCGATGATTCCCCCATGCACGGCCTTGGTTCCTCCCCCTCCTCGATGATGGCGCTGAACATTCAGCTTGAGCTCGGACTTTCCATCTGCGGCCTCCATGATCTCCAGATCTGCCCACTTGAAAAAGGGTGACTGATTCCACCACTCGATAAAGTCCTGTTTCGTTTGTTCCATGTTCCTTCCATTCCAAATTCTGACAAAGATAAGTTCCTCCCTCAGAATTTCACCTTTTTCCTAACAGCTTTCCCTTACAGGCGTTACCTTTTTATATCCATCGTGAAGAGAATCTCCATGTACCGATACATTGTTCCTATCTCTATCCTCATCTTTTGCTTCATTTGGGCATGCCGTCCCACGTGGGAGATCCGTGCTACGACCGAAGCAGACAAACGCATCGTCCCCTACAAACCCTACACGCAGGCCACTGATGGAAATCCAGATGCAGGATTTCAGTATATGATTTATGGAGACTTGGTTGGCAATGGAGTACCTTATGATGTACATACTCGCTTTTTTCCTGCCAAACCCGATACTGTACTTAGACGAGAGGGACTCAATGGAGGACTCCCCTACCATGCCATTGCCTTTGAGCGAGGCGAAGATGTGACAGTCGTCAGCGGCAATTGTTTTTCCTGCCATGCACAGAAACTCAATGGACAACTGATTTTGGGATTGGGCAATAGCTTCAGCGATTACACAAGATCGTCTATGACCATCATCCGTGGATTCAACTGGATGGTGAAATTGAAATATGGGAAAAAATCACCTGAGTGGGCAGTCTACAAAGAGCAGGCCAAATGGTATGAGGCCATCGGTCACAACCTCAAGATGACCAATCAAGGTTTAAATCCTGCCTTTCGCTTGGAGGAAGCTGCTGTAGCCTATCGCAATCCTACCGATCTCACGTATCAGGACTCCGCCAACTTTGAGCCATTGGCATTTCCAGTCGGGACAGATGTGCCTCCGCTTTGGCATGCACAGAAGAAAGGCATGCTGTACTACAACGGCGTTGGCAGGGGAGATTTTACCAAACTGCTCATGCAGGCTTCGGTATTGGGCGTCCACGACAGCACCAAAGCACGAGACATTCAGCAGCATTTTGCTGACGTGCTTGCCTGGATCAATACGATTGAGCCTCCCACTTACCCAGGAGAGATTGATCGAGCATTGGCAGCAGAAGGAGAACTATTATTTGCACAGCATTGCGAAGAATGTCATGGAAGTTATGGTGAAAAGGAATTTTACCCGAATAAAATCATTCCCCTTCCGATCATCCAGACGGACTCTGCCTATGCCATCTACAACTTAAAGACCCCCTTATTTGATTGGTACAACCAGAGTTGGTTCGCGCAGACTGATCCACCTTCCATGAATCAAGCTTCCTACGGATACATGGCGCCTCCTTTGGATGGCATTTGGGCGACCGCTCCCTACCTACACAATGGATCCGTTCCCGATCTATGGTCTTTACTCGACAGCAAGGCGCGCCCTACTTACTGGCAGCGAACAGCTGATTCCGAAGATTATAATATGGAGAAAGTCGGCTGGAACTATACAGCCCGCAACAATTCGCGCGGTAAGTGGACCTATGACACGACCCTTCCTGGAAGTAGCCATGTGGGACATTACTTTGGGGATACGCTCAGTACGAAGGAACGCTGGGCGATGATCGAGTATTTAAAGACGTTGTAAAAACGATTATAATTCGAGCGCTTCCATTTGCAAAAGTGCCTCCTTCAGTAACCACTCCTCTGTGCGATTATTCTCAATAGAAATCACAGGATAGGTGATGCGCTCCATCCACTTACGATGTCTTGTGATGCTTTTCCCATCAAAGTCAGGATCGTCATATCCAGCAGCCCATTCTAAAAATTCTACAGAGGTCTGTTGCACGATGGGATCATGTTCCAATGTTTCCCCGTATCGTTCTCGCTCCCTTTTCCTCAATCTTTGCATTCTGACATCAGGCGATAAGTAGAGAAAAAAAGCCACATCAAAACAGCTTTCCCAACCTTCCCCCCAACTCATCATACCTCCCGTCAGTACCACACCTGAATGGGAGAGAAAGTCACGTTTAAGATTGCCTTGGCGTGTCTCAGGTGAATGCTTGATCTGAAAAGGGGGATCCGTCAGTTTCCAGTAATAGGTATCGGAATCTAGAAATGGATAATCGAAATATTTTGCAAGTGTGCGTCCTAAGGTAGTAGTTCCCGCTCCAGAAGCGCCAAATATGTTGATCTTCAGAGATTTATCCATTTGTCTATATGTATAGAGTATACAATTTACATGCTTTACCTCAAATGCGAGGAATATTTTTTACGACACTTGTCGTTTTTTATTTTGAATTACGACAAGTGTCGTTTATATTGGGTACATCATAGCACTTCTCTCAGCAGGACAACCATTTACACACAAAAAATAGACTGACCTCAAGGGCGATTCATTTCGTCCTTACAACCAATAATAGATATGACTCCCTCTGATGCAGAATTGGACATCCTTCGTGTCATATGGGCAAACGAACCCATCAGCGTGCGTGAAGTACATGAGGCGATAAGTGCGCAAAAGGATGTAGGCTACACTACGACCTTAAAGCAGATGCAGCGCATGGTCGAAAAAGGGTTGGTCCAACGTACAGGATCTGGAAAAAAGCACAGCTATCAAGCCATTATACGAGAAAATGAAGTACAGACTTCTCTCTTTGATCGTCTCAAAAATGCAGCGTTCAAAGGCTCTGCCATAGACCTAGCCCTACATGCACTGGGCCAAAGTCAACCTACAGAAGACGAACTCACACAGCTAGAGGAATGGCTTCAGCAGAAGCGCAACCAGCAAGACTCATGATCATGCTAGACACACAGGCTATTATTAGCGCTTTAGGCTGGACGCTCTTTCACTCCCTTTGGCTAGGAGGACTTATGGCGATGCTTTGGGCTTTGGGGAAAAAGCTCATGGTCAATCATACATCCTCCCATCGATATCTGACACTTGTAGGACTTTTGGGACTATTTCTGAGTGTGCATATCGGGATTTTCTGGACACATTATCAGGATACCCAGCAAATTCATGCTTCTTCAGCCTCCATCTCTACCTTTTCCCTTGCTTCAATATCCTTACTATCAGAAGCAGATCCTGATATGGCTCTCACCGCTTGGGAAGCTTACTTCTCCCGAATCGAATCTTGGTTTCCCTACTTGACGATCCTCTATGTAGTGGGCCTATTGCTCTCTAGCCTCCGATTGATGAGGGGCTATTATCAGATCCATCACCTTCGGACTCAGAGTAAGCTACTTGCAAATGATAAAATACAGCTACAAATTCGTCATTTGTCTCTTCGTCTAGGCGTTTCCCAAATGGCCCAGCTCAAAATACATCCTTTGGTAAAGGAGCCGATGACCATTGGTTTTTGGAAACCCATTATTCTTTTTCCAGTCGAACTGCTAAGTGGACTAAATGCCGAGCAGTTAGAAGCCATTCTACTACATGAATTAGCGCATATCAAACGAGCCGATTTCTTAATCAATCAGCTCCAGATCTTTATAGAAGTTCTTTTCTTTTATCATCCTGCGATCTGGTGGATCTCTCGCGAGATTCAATTGGAGAGAGAGAAGTGCTGTGATGACATCGTACGGCGTGTGGCGGGCGATCCTTGGGTGTATGCCCAGACGCTCACACAATTAGAACGTTTTCGTCAATCTCTTAATCCGATTTTTACTATGCAAGCAACTGGTAAGCCCTCACAATTGGGCATTCGTATCCAAAGATTATTTGATCCTGTTCCACAAAAACGTGTTCCCATACGAGGAATACTAGCCATTTTGGTAGTCATGGGTTTAGCCTTTAGCCCCTTTTTATCCAAGAATCAGGCTATAGCGATGGAACCTACTTCCTTGTCCGAGTCGATAGTTGAACATGAGGTTGATCCTCTTTCAGAATCACCCACGCTCGAACCTGCTCCTGCACCCAAGACGGCTCATCTACCTTTAGCGCCTGAGACACATACTGGAACTGAGATGGTCACAGCTGGCTATTTGGTTCCGTTATTTCCTCTTCCGTTAAATCGTATCAAAGCTCCTGTTTTGATCGATCCAAATGAGCCGATCCAAGGTGATATGCCACAAATTTTGACCAAGGTAGACTCTCCTATCAAACCTGTCACAGTTACAGTCATTGGATTTGAACAAGGGGAAACTAAATTCAAAATAAAGAGGAAGGGTAAAAACAAAGGCACAACGCAAGAGGAGGTTCGCTACTTTGTGGATGGAGTGGAAGTGGCAAAGGATGACCTTAAAAAGACACTTAAACCCAAGGATATCTACTCTATGGAAATTCTATCCTGTGAAAATGCCCAAGAACGCTTTCCTGTAGAAGAAGGAGAAAAAGTCATTGCTTTCCACACAAAGAAAAAGGAGGCTAAGAAAACTGAAAAGAAGAAGAAAAAGGTAAAGATTGAATCTGACAGTAGCTTGGGATACACGGATAAAAAAGGCAAAATCAAAAACGTGTTGACCACACGTCCCTTAGCGGATGTAGACCCATTGTTCATCCTAGATGGAAAAATAATCGATCACTCAAACTTCGAAGAGATTCCCAAAGATCAAATCGCAACCATAGATGTACTAAAGGGAGAATCTGCCTTGAAAATATATGGTCCCAAGGGGAAGGATGGTGTAGTCGTCATCAAATCAAAACAGGGGGCATCAGCGGAGAAGGAAATCGAGCTCAAAGGAATCGTCATCCGCAACGGACTCAATCTCAAGACATTTCCTAATCCCAGTACCGATCGTTCGACCGTCATCTCGTTCCAGTTGGAGAAGGCCTCGCAGGTTCAGATTGACATCGTAGATCCTTTTGGTAAAAAGATTCAGACACTGGTCAGTGGCAAGCTCAAGCATGGGTCGCATAGGTATGTCTGGGATTCCCAAGCACTGCCAGCAGGGACATTCTTGGTGAAAGTACAGGTAAATGGAGAGCCTACGGTGAGTAGGGTGGTGTTGGAGTAGAGAGGGAAATGGCTAAGAATATTGGGTTATCTCAGAAAGGGGATAGCCCATTTTTCTTTTTAGGTTATTTCACAAAAAATGGTAATTTAATTGAGCCTTTCTTCCTAAACTCTTTTAACTCTTCCATTACGGGATCATAACCATCCAAACTCATTCATGACATCCCATCACGAAGATGGAATATTAGTATTCGAAAAGCGGTCGATCAAACTATTTGCAAGTT
>JBCBFT010000144.1:0-14162 GCA_038527485.1 Bacteroidota bacterium | reverse complement strand
AAACGCTGTGAATGGCGGAGAAATTGGTCATAGTGGGAATTATCTTTATTGGGTTTTTTCTTACGATACTATTTGCGATTGTGGGCACGGGCACGACCCATTCACAGTCCTTCACCGACATCACTAGTACTTTATTTACAAGTATTCCACCAGCCAAGTCAGGTGGAGACATTATTGTAGCTGATCTCAATCAAGACAATTTTTTGGATCTAACACTCGTGGGACCAGGAAGTGTGACAGAGGTGTATAGCTACAGTACAGGGTCTTTTATACCCGTTCTCAATGCAGTTTCCTTGCCTGACGTAGATAATTCTCAGCCAGGAGTTGCAGATATAGATGGAGACGGAAATCTCGATTTACTCTTCGTGGGAAATGACGGTTTTAGTAGATATGCACAAATCATCCTGAATCAAGGAGGAGGTAATTTCATTGCAGGTACCTCTTTTCCAAGTTCTGCTGTAGGTGAAGGAGCCAATAGCTTCGCAGACTACAACAACGACGGTCAGATGGACTTTATCATCCTGGGAGAAGTGGTTGGAGGAGCCAAAATCGCACATGTCTACCGACACGATCCCTTCCCAGGAACGGGTTTTCAACTAGATACAACCTTAGATGGTGTCAAAAATCCATCTGTAGAATGGGGCGACTATGACAATGATGGAGACTTAGATCTTCTCTATTGTGGAGAGGGGATCAATAATTCGCCTACGACGAGACTTTACAACAACCTAGGGAATAATGCCTTCGCGCAATCTTCTAGTACGTTGCCCAACGTCAGGTTTGGTAGCGTAGATTGGGGTGACTATGACAACGATGGGGATTTGGATATTTTGATCTGTGGTCAAGACGGCAACAACAACCAGATCACTCGTGTGTATAAAAATGATGGCAACCAAACATTTAACCTCATCTCTGCGAACCTGCCAGGAATCGAAAGAGGAGAGGCGCAATGGGTGGATTACAATGCTGATGGAAGGCTAGATATTTTTGTACTGGGACAAAGTGGAGCCAATAGTACCGATCGCATCTCCGAGCTGTATACCAATGATGGAAATGGAAACTTTGTGCTCGAAGTCACTCTTTCCAACGCGATTCCTGAACTTAATGGAGGCATCACAGGCTTCGCTCGTGTCCAGTGGGCAGATATCGTCCTAGAGTCTCCAGGTAATAATCGAACGCTAGAAGCCATCGTGACGGGTGAGACGAGTACAGGTCCGATCTTCCGCATCTACCAACTGACAGGTGCCACAGTAAACAACACACGTAGCAATGCCCCTCAAGGCTTATCTGCTACTCAATCGGGTACATCCGTCAACCTTACGTGGCACCCACCCAACAATATCAATCCTTTCATCCTTTCAGGGCAGGGCTACAACTTGGCAATTGGAACTACTCCTACCAATACAGTCATCAAACCAGCACAAGCCGATCTTATTACAGGCTTTTCTCGGACAACATTCGAAGGCTCTGTGCGTGATACGAGTTGGACCCTCACGGGTCTTATCCCTGGTCAGACCTATTACTGGCGTGTGCAAGCTGTAGACCAGAATCTGGAAGGGGGCGTTTGGAGTACAACGAATAGTTTTACCTATGTCAATCCTACAGCGACTTCTTCTGCATTCGCAGATTCGACTAACACAGATATAGGCGGCCTTTTTGAACTTAGATTTGCCGCTGTGGAGTTTGGGGATTTCGACCAAGACGGCGACATGGACATGATCGTGTGTGGCGAACAAGAGACCGTAGCCACACAACGGACGCTTTACTACTCCTATAATGCAGGATCAGGTCAGTTTCTTCCCAACGATGTAGGGACCAGCCCATTTCCTCAAGTAGATGAGGGAGATGTGGCTGTAGGAGACCTTGACTTGGACGGTGCACTAGATATTGTCATAGGGGGCCTAGAAGGAGGAACTTCTGTTCTTGAGTACTTTATCAATGATAAAAATGGGAATTTCTTCGACAATGCGACTTTTAGTGGGTCCTTCACTGAGGGCATAGCCAATGGAAGTATCGACCTGGGAGACTTCGACAATGACGGAGACTTGGACGTCTTGGTTACAGGTGGTTTTTCTCCTTCGCAAGCCACGCGGATTTACCTCAATCAGATTGTGGAAACAGGTAATCTCTCCTTTATTGACTTCACACCTAGTGCGGGTTTCGATGGTCTTGTCGATGTATTCCGTTCCGATGCAGAGTTTGGAGACTTTGACCATGACGGCTATCCAGACGTGTTGATCAGTGGATTTTTGACAGATCAGTCAGCTCCTATCACGCGTGTGTATAAAAATGAAGGGGGACAAGGTTTTACCTTAATCGAGAGCTTTCCTGCCCTCAAGTCGAGTGCCGTTAAGTGGGCGGATCTGGATAACGATGGGTTCCTCGATGCCTTGGCATTGGGATTGGATGATGTATTCCCCAATAAAAATCCTGCTTTCTACATCAAGAAAAACTTTGCGGGTCTTGCTTTCACTGATTATACCGTCAATGGTTCGATAAATATAGGAGAAGGGAGCATCGATGCGGGGGATTACAATGGAGATGGATACACAGATATTTTGATCACAGGTAGCGACGCAGCAACCTTTACAGGACCTCCTTCTTTCCAGACACAGCTATTTCTCAACAATGGAAATCCTATCTCTAATGAACTGGATTTGGACAATCTATCTACGGCTGTCCTAAGCAACGTCTCCAATAGTGATGCGAGATTTGTAGACTATACGGGAGACAATAAACTGGACATTGTGTTGGTAGGCCAGGATGCGTCCAACTCCAACACCTTCCGCTTGTACCAAAATGTGCACCCCCATACACCTGTTCTTCCCCCTTCGCCGCTCAACATCGAGCATAAGATTCAAAATTTTGATGTCAACATCACTTGGGATGCACCCGTAAATGACCCTGGTCTATCTTACGAACTCCTCTTTTTCAAAGAAGGACTCGTAGATTCTCTAAGAAGATATACAGCCTTTGATACGACAGGGACTAGTTTGAGGTATCGCTACGACGTCAGTACAGGTAATGTCTACCAAAACCAGACATTTACCATTCGCGACCTCACGCCAGGAAATTATTCCTATATGGTCCAGACGATCAATCAAGCACGTAATGGATCATCATTTGACTCTACGATCACCTTCCGCTTCAACGATCCGATCTTTATCGACAGCACCAGTATTGCAGGGAATGGGTTGTTCCTTTCTCCTCCTAACGGCTTCAAAGATGGCGCGATTGAACTAGGTGATTATCGGGGAACAGATGGAAGACTGGATATGGTCATTTTGGGAGAAACCGATACAGAGCCTCAGGAAACGCAACTCTATTATTGGGACAATGGGCGATTTGTGCTTGATGGACTTTCGAGTAGTAAGCTGACACCCTTGCATGATGGAGACGCTGCTTGGCTTGATGTCAATAACGACGGACGGCAAGATCTCTTACTTATGGGAGACTCTGCTGGTGTCCCACAGACCAAGTTGTTCATCAACAACAATGGAGCCTTTGACAACAACAATCCCAGCGTATCCTTCCGTACATTTCCAGGTCTGCGAAATGGCGCCCTTGCTACAGGAGACTTCAACAATGACGGATTTGAAGATTTTCTTGTGACAGGAGAAAATAACCTCAATCAGGCCACTACGCTTTTATTTCAAAATAATGCAAAGCTAGCTTCCATCACGAACCTTACAGAGATTGGGTTTACCAATCTGGGGAATCTGGGCGGCATTCTTCCTGACGTGAAGGACTCAGATGCAGCTTGGGGAGATTATAATCATGATGGAGCCCTAGATCTGCTGATCAGTGGACGCAATGATGCAGGTCAGCGGTTCACACATGTCTACACAAACGATGGGATGGGAAGTCTACTCCCAAATCCGCTCACATTTACAGGACTGTATGATGGCAGCGTCGATTGGGGAGATTTTGACAATGACGGCTGGCTAGACATTGCGTATACAGGGACGAATGACTCCAAAATCCTGGGGATTATTTTGAAAAATGATGCCAACGGAGGCTTCTCCCAATTCTCTAGTCCATTGGAAGGAACCATCAACGGCAACATACAATTTGGAGACTACGATCTGGATGGATTCAAGGACATCCTCTTGACAGGAAATGATGGATTTACAGAGTTTGACCGTACAGCTACCCTTTACAGATACAACCCTACCAATCAGCAATTTGAAGAAGATGAGGTCGCGGCAGCTCCCTTCTTAGCTGTAAATGAAGGCAGCCAAGCTGTCTGGGGAGACATCAACCAGGACGACAAATTGGACATGCTCCTGATGGGTCAACGATCCAGTAGTCCCGATTCAGGTGCTTTTAGATATTATGAAAATATTGGAGACCTCACCCCTATCCCACTCAGTGCGCCGACCAATTTGAGGGATACGGTCATAGGCTATGATCTTCTTATGTCATGGGACGCCCCCAATGTACCATCGAATATTCGAGATGGACTCTCTTACAACGTGATGGTGGGCATCACCCAAAATGGAACTGAGCGTCGCCATCCTCAATCCTTGACCAGCAATGGTCAACGACAGATTGTAGCGTCAGGCATGGTCACAGGTGCGACTGCCTTCAAGTTTTACAATCTTCCCGAAGGCGATTACTTCTGGCGTGTACAGGCCATCAACCAAAGTTTCAAAGGTTCTAGTTTCTCCTCTGAAGAGCAAGTGACCTTCAGCTTCCCTACTTTCGTTGACAGTAGCAGCCTCATCAGTTTTGCCAATGGATTCAGCCAAGGAGATCTAGAATTTGGCGATTATGACAATGATGGGGATCTCGACTTAGTGATTTCAGGCGATCAGGGAGGAAGTCCACTGACTCAACTGTGGAAAAACAACAATGGATCATTCGCGCTGGAGCCGACAAGTTTCGAGAACCTACGTTTGAGCCAGCTCGCTTGGGCGGACTACGACGCGGACGGAGACTTGGACCTAGTCCTATGTGGTGAGGATCAAGCGGGCACTCCCCGCACATTTATCTACGAAAATAATGCAGGGACATTTACTGTCCTCTCCAATACAGGTCTCCCCGACGTAAGGCATGCAGCCCTGACTTGGTTTGACTCTGATCTAGATGGAGATCTTGATTTATTCTTAACGGGAGAAGACGGCAGCACCTTAGTTGGAGGTGTTTATTTGAATGAAGGAAATGGCACTTTCACCTTTGTGGAAACAGGAATTTCCCGTTTCAGAGAAGGAGATGTATCAGCGGCAGACTACAACAATGATGGATTCATGGATCTGGTCGTTGTAGGGAATCCTAATCTTTCTGGTCAAAATAATCTACTCTTTAGAGTGTATCGAAATGACGGACTGAATAGATTTAGCCAACGCCCTATAGAAAATACGGTCCCTGGCTTATGGAAAGGTTCAGTAGAATGGGGAGACGCCAACCAAGACGGTACGCCCGAGATATTGGCTACAGGACAAAATAATACCAATAATCCTTTTGCCATCATCCTGGAGCTAAACCCTAGTACAGGTGTTTTTGAATTTACCAGCATTCCCTACAACACGGTTCCCCTAGGTGTCACCAATGGAGAAGGAAAATGGGGAGACTTCAATGATGACGGTTTCCAGGATTTCTTGTATGCAGGAGAAGACTTTAGCGGGGCTTTGAATGGACATCTCTATCTGTTCAACTCTACCAATAATCGCTTCGATCGTCAGACGGTTCGATCCTTTGCCTTTCAGGGGGTCAATGAGGCCAGTATCGCATTAGGAGATTTTAACAATGACGAAAAATTAGACCTGGGATTGATCGGGGAAAATACAGGAGGGAGTAATCAATTCCTTCGCCTACTCGGCAATGTGGATTCTGCCTTGAATCAGACGCCCACAGCAGTTTCTGCGCTCCAGGATGCTCAATCTGCTGACACCGTCATCCTATCCTGGACAGCTCCTGCCAATCAAGACGGATTTACCTATAATATCTTTGTGGGGACGCAGGCGGGAACAGACGACGTCGTGAGCGCGATGAGCGACCTCAACAATGGCTATCGTACCATCTCACATATCGGCAATGCAGGAGGGGACCAGGAGTTTAAGCTTACAGGGCTTGCAGATGGGACCTACTTTTGGGGCGTACAAGCCGTCGACCTAGATTATGAAGGGTCGGCTTTCGCTACGGGTACCTTTGATTATGTCAACCCCATTTTGACACCTGTCAATACTGCGGTTCTTAATGCCAATGTCCCTACAGACTTTCACTCAGGAGATCTTCACGCAGGAGATGCGGACGAAGATGGAGACTTGGATTTGCTGGTGACAGGGAGGAATAATAATAGCCAAGTACAAACGCTACTCTTAGAAAATACGGGGGAACAATTTACCCTGAGTCAGAACTTTACTGGACTGGATCAAGGGCAGATAGATTGGGTGGATTACGACCGAGATGGTCAGCTAGAGTTTGTCCAGTTTGGCTTACTCAATGGTGTTCCGACCATTCAAAGCTTTGACAATGCAGGAAGCTTGGCCTTTATAGCAGACGAATTTGTGTCTGATTTACCAGGAATGAGTCAGGGGACAGCTAGCTGGACAGATTATAATCAGGATGGATTAGTGGACGTGCTCCTCAGTGGGCAAGGCACCAATGGTCCGTTCTCCGCACTTTATGCCCAGACAGCTACAGGTTTTGTGGAAGACCAAAGTGTGAGCCTCCCAGGACTTAGCACACCAGAGGCCGTATGGGCAGACATCGACCAAGATGGAGACCAAGACTTTGTATTGGTCGGATCTGATGGCGGTACACCATTTACGGGTGTTTATCTGAACAATGGATTTAGGGGAGGCTTTACCCTATACACTGAAAGTGCGCTCATGACACTCAGTGGCAGTAGTGTCGCTTGGGGAGATCTGGATAATGATGGATTTCAAGACCTTGCCATTTCAGGTACTTCTGGACCACAACCTCAGGTATTTATCTATCGATTTGACAATAACAACCAGAGCTTTACGCTCCAATCTACCCTATTAGGGGTCCAAAATGGGTCCATCCAATGGGGAGACCTCGATGACGATGGATTGGCTGATCTGACTATGGTAGGTTTAGATGGCAACGATCAGCCGCTCGCCTTTGTTTATCTCAACAACAATGGCACGTCCTTCACCGAAGATGTGGTGAGTAGTCAAGCCCTTCTCGGAGGTACAGAAGCTCAGATGGCATGGGGAGATTTCGACAAAGATGGTAAACTTGACTTGGCAACAATTTCCGCTGACAGTACGGCTAGACGTTCCCTTTCGCTTTATCAAAATATTGACCTAAATCCAAATCAATCACCTCAAGCTCCTAGTCCAATAGGCTTTGTCATTGACGCGGATTCTGTCGTGCTCTCATGGAGTGATCCCAACGACGGACTTACCTATCAATACAGCGTATACGAGATCGGAGCAGATACTTTCTCTGTCGTGCCCGATGCAGACACCCTTTCTGGCTTACGCCGACTTGCCGTTCAAGGCAATGCAGGTTCTAATCAGCGAATTCGCCTGGAAGATTTGCTTGAAGGCACCTACACTTGGAAGGTTCAAGCCATAGATGCAGACTATGAGGGCTCACCGTTTGCCCAAGGAGATACATTTACATTCAACCCTCCACATTTTGTCCAAAGCAATCAGATACTCTTTGACGAAGCGGTACAAGGAGTGAGCGAGGCACAAACCGAATGGATAGATTATGACAAGGATGGAGACCTAGATCTATTCATAGTGGGTAGTCAGGGAGGCAGCCCCGCTATTTTCCTTTACCAAAATCAGTTGGGACTCAAACTTTCTCTGGATCTACAAAACCAGGCAGTATTCACAGCCTTAGAAAATGCTTACTTCGCATGGGGAGATATGGATCTCGATGGATCTCTGGACCTCTTGTTGGGAGGGGGAACCCCAGGCAATCCGCAACTCAGGCTATACCTCAACAAATCAGGGACCTTTGTAGAATCTACGATAGGTATACCTGCCTTATCAGATGGGCGAGCAGCATTTTGCGATGTGGATGGCGAGGGCAGCCTGGACGTGATCATGATCGGACTCAACGGTGCCCAAATTCCAACAACGCAGATTTACCTCAACCAAAAAGACAATACATTTAAAGTCCTTAATCTAGGAGGAAACATCCCAGGCACACGCAATGGCAGCTTACAAGTGATGGACCTCAACCTAGATGGAAAAAATGACTTGGTGATTGGTGGAGAAAATAGTCAGGGACAAACATTCCTTTCTGCCTTCCTAAACAATCCCCTCAACGGGTTCTTCCCAGCTATTGATCTCCTCCCATCCAATTGGAATTCGGTGGCACAACCTATCATCGAAGTAGGAGACTTGAACAATGACCGCTATCCCGACATCATCGCTACTGCTAGTAATCCTGCTGGAACGCTATCTTGGATTAGCTTGGAAAATCAACTCGGGAGTGGGGGAAATTTTGTCTTACTAGATTTAGGATTGGATGGCGTAGAAGGACTTACGGAAGGTCAAGCGCAGGTCGGAGATTATGATGACGATGGCTTTACAGACCTTGCCATTACTGGACAAGGAAGCACGCAGGCTGTGACACGTATTTTTTCTCGCAAAGGAACTGATCAGCAATTTGTAGAAGACACGCGTGCATCCAGTGAATTGATCAGCCTGGGAACAGGTAGCCATCTTGCCTGGGGCGATTACAATCAAGATGGAAAAATCGACTTGGCACAAGTGGGAGAAGAGGCTTTGTACATTTACCGAAATGATGAGCCATCTCCTAACAATACACCTTCTGCCCCTCAAAACCTGAACATAGAAATCATCGGTGCCGACGTGCGCCTAGAGTGGGAAAGTGCATCTGATAGCTACAGCTATAACGTATTTTTAGTTGGCGAAAATGATACGACCTTTATCCTATCTCCAGCTAGTGATACGCTTTCAGGCTTGAGAGAAATCGTCGCTCAGGGAAATGGCCATTTTGCCAATAGCTTGACCATCGAAAATCTGCCAACAAAGCAGGAAGGAGAAAATTACTTGTGGGGAGTACAAAGCATCGACAAAGACTACGAAGGTTCGAGCTTCACCAAAGGGGAATTTGCTTTCACCCCTCCTGCCTTCCAAGACATCAGTGAAACAGCTTTCAACGGTATGGTTCCCGATGCTTTGACTGAAGGAGCGTTAGTTCTCGTAGACATCAATACTGATGGTAATCTTGATATTCTAACAGTAGGGGTTCAAAATGGCAGTAGAGTCGCAAAAGTCTACCTCAACCAGTCAGGAACCTTCATTGAAGATCCTTCCAATGATGCATTGATAGGCGTGAGCTCGGCTATGGTTGCTGTAGGAGACTGGGATGGAGACAATGATCCCGATGTATTTATCTCTGGAATCACGGATGGAAATGGAAATCTGGAAGCGACCCTCTATCGCAATGACCAAGGACGCCTTGTAGCGGATGCGAATGCTTCTGACAATTTGATTGCCGTCGCAAGAGGAGATGCGGCATGGACAGATTTTGATCGCGATGGGGATGAAGACTTGATGGTCATAGGCGTCAGCCAAGGAATCAAATCCTCTACACTGTATAGAAATGATGGAGAAAATGGTTTGACTCCATTGACAGATATTGTCGTCGGTCAAGAAGGATTTATTGCCTTGAGCGATGGAGCCATCGCCTGGGGGGATTTTGATCTTAATCTGGGCAGCTTCGATACATTGGACAATCGTCCAGACTTGGTCATGGCAGGTCTAGATGAGAATCAAAATCCTGCAACCGTTATCTACCAGAACCTAGGCAATGGCCAGTTCCGAGAGTTTGCCAGAACCTCCCTACCGCAGCTAGGCTTGAGTTATGTGAACTTTACAGACTTGAATAATGACCGCTTCCCAGACCTTATCCTAACTGGGGAACTTCCCGACCTTTCGCTACAAACGGCGATTTATCCTTTCGATCCAGCCAATCAGGAATTTGATGTCAATGATCCATTTACCACGGCTATGATTCCTGGCGTGGCCAATGGGATCGCGATCACAGGCGATTATGATGACGATGGACTTTCGGACTTGTTGATCAGCGGAGAAATATCAGGTGCTCAGGAAGTCGCGACCTTTAAAAATATTCATGATGAGACACCCCAAACCTTTCTCAAAGACTTGCTCTCAAGTGGAGATCTGGACAGTTTGAACATCCGCCAGCCTGTTTGGGGGGATATCAACAATGACAAGAAGTTAGACATTGTCTCTTTAGGAGGAACGTCATTTGGAAATACAGAAGAAAGCTTGATCGTGTTGGGGAATATTGATCTAACACCTAATCTAGATGAGCTAGTCCCAGAAAATCTCAGTCTTTTTGTGGATGGAGCAAAAGTCATTCTTTCATGGTCCGACTTAGGGACAAGGTTCACTTACAACTTGTCCTTGACCAATCGTACCACAGGCCAAGTGATCGTTTCGCCTTTGGCAGATTTAAACAGTGGCAAGCGCTTCGTTGCAGCAGAAGGAAATATGGGGCATAATACCTCCATTCTCTTTGACACATTGACTACAGGTACTTATGTGGTTCGTGTACAGACAGTAGATGCAGATTTAGAAGGTTCCTTATTTTCAGATTCACTTGTATTTGACTACACGCGTCCTTTGCCACGCTGGCAGGTCAACAACATCGCGACCTATTATCCCGACAATGGAACGGCTGAGAGCAGCATCGTGGTTCTCAATGATTCGGTCGTCTCTTCTGTCCTTGTCTGGCACCGTCCGATTGCCAATGCAGATTCAGCTTACCAATCAATTTTGGCACAACGAAGTGGAAATACCTATTCCTTCGACATCAGTCAGGCGCGAGGAGACGAACTAGGTGTATCCTATTATTTCCAACTCGTCGGAAAATTTGGATTCAACACCCTGACAGATACCTTCCATACATACAGGACCTATACGGAGGGAATTACATACGACATCACCCGTGCGGGTAGATCTGCGCTAGATTACAACATCATTTCTTTCCCGATCGAGTTGACTAATCCTAGAGCAGAGTCCTTCATGCCTGAAGGATTGGGCAGGTACAGTCGTTATCGCTGGCGCATGTTCCAGTGGAGCAACTCTCTGGCAGTCAACGGAGAGCTAGCAGGTGCCGTTGTAGAAGTCAATCCCAATGAGGGTTATTGGCTCATCTTGAAAGATCCTGGAAGCTTCCAGACAGGCACAGGCAATGCCGTTCAAGCCAATGTACTGGAACCCTACGAGTTGGAAATTAAAGAAGGGTGGAACCAGATCGGCAATCCCTACAACTTCCGTCTCTACTGGGACCGTGTAGAAGCAGCCAATCCTGGGACAATCGACAATATAGATGGACTAGTGAATTTCTCTGGTGGCTTTACAGATGCAGAACCGTTCATCGAAGCACGAAGAGGCGCCTTTGTGCGATCAGATTCCAACTTTACCTTGCTACTTCCTGTAGGGAAAGGACCCAAGAATCGTTTGGCGAATCCTGAGAAAAATCAATTGATTGGTAGTCTTGATAGCAAGCAGTGGTGGGTAGAAATGCACCTGCAAAATGATGATCTCCAATTTGGGTTAGCAGGTGTAGGTATGCGCTCTGGGGCCAAAGAGGAAGCAGATAAGTTTGACTCCTACCTCCCCCCTAGCCTATCTGAGTACTTGGAATTGAGCTTCTCGACAGAAGGTCCTTGGGGAGCTATTTGTGAAGACATAGTCCCTCCTAGCGACCACTACGTATGGGACTTCGAGGTAAGGGCCAATCTCAACGCGAAGAAAACCCAATTAAGCTGGCCTGAAATACCTGCAGGTGAGAAGAAGCTGTACCTCTTGGATGTGGAGACACAGACAAGAATCAACATGCAGGAGGTAAATGAATATCCGTTCGAAGTGGATGACGCACCCAGAAAATTCCGTCTTTATTATGGAGACTCGAAATTTATAGAGGAAAATCTAACGCCTGACCATGTAGCTTTGGGGCAAGTATTCCCTAATCCAACAGCTGGTTTGGTACAACTTTCTCTGGCACTTCCTGATGGACAAACGAATTATCAGGTTCGCTTACGTCTAGTAGATATGAAAGGGCAAGAGATTCATACAGGGGAATGGCAAACATTCCAGGCAGGATTCCAGCGGTTAAAGTGGAATGTCCTTCCAGAGGATCAGGTCATTGCCAATGGTGTCTATCTGCTGCAGGCAGAAATAATCTGGGACCATCAGTCTCAAGTTGAGTCAAAACAGATAATAATAAATAGATAATAATATCTATTTATTGTATATTTCGAATAATTGTCGTTCTCTACTTATATGCACACAAGTAGCCTGATACTTAAGTAAAGGGGCATCCAAACTTTCAGTATTCTCTGATTCATAGGGATATACTGTTTGTTCCCTTTCTTACCTATCAGGCTATCCCTTTATGCATTTCCCAATCCTAGAAACCTCATCAAAATGAAACGCATATACACACTCCTATTGCTGGGTTTTATTCTCAGCCTTTCACAACAACTATTAGGGCAGACTGTCCCTCAAGGCATCTCCTATCAGGCGGTTGTTAGGGATCAGAATGGCCTTTTAAGCAACAACACGATCACCGTCGAATTCACAGTCATCCAAAGCGGTACTCCCGTATACAGGGAAACGCAATCTGTAACGACGAACCAGTTTGGATTATTTGAAGCGACCATCGGCAATGGTATTTTGTCGTTAGGGACTTTTGATGGCATCGACTGGGCAGCAGGAGGGCTCTCGATTCAGGTACAAGCTAAGACTGGTACGAATCAAAACTTTGTGCTATTGGGAATCAAGTCCTTTGAGACTGTTCCCTATTCCTTCTATGCAGAGACGGCAGGTTCAGTAGAGAACATCAATCTCGCCTTAGACTCATTGTCAGATGTATCCACAGGGACTCCCAATCCTGATGACATCTTGCGATGGAATGACACCATAGGACAATGGGTCAGCTCACCAGACAAAGGTGGCTTGGTAGATATCATCAGTGGGGATGGCATCCTCATCTCAGGCGATACTTTGATCAATATAGGCGATACAGATCCCTCCAATGACATCACAGATACCACGACAGCGGGTGGAGACCTGGGAGGTGTGTATCCCAATCCAAGCGTAGAAGGCATCTTGAGCTTCCCCATCGACACATCCAACATCCCACTGCTCAACGATTACATCCTCAAATGGGACTCTGCCAATCAGCGATGGGTTCCAAGTCAAGATATTATCTCTGCTGGTTTGACAGGGGCATTTGTTTCTCCGCGTATCGCGGGTACAGGTCAGCAAGCTACGCCGCTAGACATCGCCCAGCAAGGCGCCGGCAACGGACAAGTCCTCAAATGGAACGATGGCAACTCTGCTTGGCAACCTGCTGACGAAGAGGCCTATACCCTTACCAGTTCGGGCAATAATGTCTTCCTCTTGAAAGATGGTATCGTCCAGTCAACCGTTGCGATCAATACAGGTACCGTATACACCGCAGGAGATGGGATCGCCATCTTACCTGGGAATGTCATCTTTAACACTGGAGATATAAACGCAAATGATGATATCAACATCAATGATGATGCCGGTGGCGATCTACAGGACGAATACCCCAACCCAACCATCAGAAGCCTGAAAGGGCGTGAGTTTACCAATGATGTCGCCAATCCACAAAACGGGCAAATCCTGAAATTCTTCACGGGCCTAGGGTGGACAGTTGTCAATGAATTTGATGATGATAGCACCAACGAAATCCAATCTATTTCTCTCAATGGCTTTCAACTAGGTCTATCTGAATCTGACACGGTAACGCTTCCCCGCTATGTAGGTGGTGATGGGATACAGATCACCAACGATACTGTCATCAACAATACAGGCGTCCTATTCAACTCTCCCGCAGGAGGCGATGTGACAGGGACATACAATAACATGACAGTCGTAGGGATTCAAGGGCAGGAAGTGACGACGGTCAATCCTCAACAAAGCTGGGTCCTCAGGTATAATAATGGGCAATGGACACCCACACCTGATGACTCTAGCCGGACGAATGAAATTCAGACCCTGAGTATTGCCAATGATAGCCTGAAGTTGAGTCTAAATGGAGGGGCTGTGAGGTTGCCCTTCTATACAGGTACACCAGGTGTCACGGTAGACAACAATTCCTATAAAATATCACTCGATCCGACAGTAGGCGGAGATGTCGAAGGG
>JBCBFT010000143.1:0-14380 GCA_038527485.1 Bacteroidota bacterium | reverse complement strand
CGTAGATGGCTCTGTCCATTACAATCTTACCTATACCTATCGAGTCAAGCAGACTTACGTAGACGGTACGGTGAGATACTCCAATCTAGCTGAAGCGGGGATATTTGGAGAGCCTGGTGTCAAGGTAGGGCCTATTTATCCCAATCCGACACGTACACATGCCAATATTGATATCACGGCTGAATTTGGAGGTACGATGAAATATATCATCGTAGATCAACACGGTCACCAGCTCGTCATGGACGAAGTCGAGCTAAAATCAGGAGACAATACAGTTGTGATCGATGTATCGTGGCTCGTGAGCGGTGTGTATTATATCAAATTTATGTACGGTGAAAGTAAAGCCACACGTAAGATGGTTTTGATACGTTAAGTCTGCGCTTACAGTATAAAAGGAAGATTGCTGCTAGATATTCTGGCAGCAATTTTTTTATGGGTAAATGTGGAATTTTCCTGAATTCTGACCTCTTTTGTGGCTATGTCCAACATAGGCCCCACGTATTTTCCTCAACTAGATGGCTTGCGTACCATTGCGGTTGTCATGGTCATGATGGCGCATTGGCTGCCTTATCGGTGGCTTTCGGAATTGGGGTTCGGACCGTTAGGTGTATATTTGTTTTTTGTATTGAGTGGATTTTTGATTACACGCATTCTCCTTCAATCCAAGAAGCAACTGGACCAGAAGCAAAGTACCGTTGCCGGGCAACTGAAGACCTTCTATATGCGTCGGATTTTGCGGATCTTTCCCATGTATTACATCCTTATCGGGATCACTTACCTTTTTACTCCCAGCACACGCCCAGGACTTTGGTGGAATCTAACCTATACCAGCAACTTTTACTTGATAGACAAAGGCGATTGGGCAGGACCTATGTCGCATTATTGGAGTTTAGCAGTGGAAGAACAATTTTATCTGATCTGGCCATTGCTGCTTTTTCTCATTCCACACCGATACCTCAAACAGGTACTTTGGGGGAGCATTCTTTTTGGACTGGGAAGTCGTGCAGTCATGCAGCTGATGGGAGCCAGTTACCTCTCAGTTTATATTTTGACGCCTGCCTGTTGGGACCTCTTTGCAGTGGGGGGGCTGCTCGCTTACATGCAATTGTATGAAGGCGAAAAACTTCAGATATGGCTGAATCAACGCGCGATATTTTTGGGAGCACTGGCATTGTGTATTTTTACGATGACAGGACACCTCTACCTGCCAGAAAGCCTTGATTTTATGCATCAACTTTTCCCCAAATTCTTCTTTGCATGGTTTGTCTTTTGGTTATTGGGGCGCGCCAGCGAAGGTTTTCAAGGGGGAGGAGGGAAGTTTCTTCAACACCCATGGATGGTATATCTTGGAAGAATCAGCTACTCTCTTTACCTCTTCCACAACTTCATGGATGGCTTTTTCTTGGGGGTGACATTCCCTGAAGATCCCTTTTGGAGGTTTTTCATGTACTTTGCAGGAGCGGTGATCGTATCTACAGCTGCCTACTACCTTGTCGAGCGTCCCTTTCAACGACTGAAGAAATATTTTCCTTATCGTGACAAAGCACCTCAGCCCACATCTGCCACGGGCCATTGATCTTTCGTCCAGTCCCATTCATCCGATCATGTGCCGATTGATCTGAAAAAACAGATTTTATCATGTGCAGAAGAGATATTGAGGAAAAATAATCTATGGAAGCCCTATACATCCCACTCCTCTATCTACATGTTGCTTGTGGTTCCATTGCTTTGGTGGTGGGTCCCCTGAGCCTGATAGCCAAAAAGGGAGGAAAGATCCATCGCCTGATGGGAAAAATATTTGCCACCAGTATGATACTCAATGGGGCTGCGGCTTTGTTGATCGCGATTACTCCTGGACACCAGAATTTCTTTCTATTTGCTGTGGGTATTTTCAGTCTTTACCTCGTCGGCACAGGGTATCGTTTTCTTCGCCTCAAAGGATTGGGAACACGAACCCACGCTCAACCCATTGACTGGACCTTGACGGTAGCAATGCTGATTTTTGGTCTGGGCATGTGTGGCTATGGAGGATTCTTGGTGTACCATGGAGCTACTTTGGGATATGTGCTGATGAGTTTTGGGACCTTCGGGTTGGTATTAGTGTATCGTGACGGTCAGCTATTTTTAAAAGGACCTAAAAACTCTCGTTTTTGGTTGTATCAGCATATCAGTCGGATGTGTGGGGCCTTGATCGCAGCTTATACTGCCTTTCTTGTCGTCAATGGTGAAGCTTTAGGCCTACCACCGCTCGTAGCATGGCTCTTTCCTTCTGTCGTGGGTTCCTTGATTCCCAGTTATTGGATCAGGAAGTACAAGAAGCAACATAAGGAAAGTAAATCCGCCGCGTAACACTTCCTTTCTGTATGGAATTGTGTACTTTTCCTACTCATAAAAGAAAAGTACTCGATATGCGCGTAGGTCTAACACTTCTTTTTCTCATCTTATGTTCCTGCCTTTGGGCCCAAAAAAATGACTCGATCTCAGGACCTGAAATGCTACAGCGTTTTGTGGGGAAATGGGAAATCGTACCTGGAAGCCTACAATCCCGACCTGAGGCAGAAGGTGTCAATCTAGAATCTGTTAACCTGAGTATGACCTGTGTTCCTGGAGCGGATGGCTATTCAGTCTATTGTTCCTACAGGGGATCGAAGGAACTGATGGGAGTGGATGTGAAAACTTTTGGCCAAGAGTTGTTGATATTTGAACCTGGTACACAGATGATTTACAAGCTGGGAGGACTTCGTAACCTAGCCCAGGAGCAGGATTTTGAAGTCATGTATGTGACCATCGGCAAAGGGTATATCACAGAGTTGGGCAGGTTGGCCCTCACGGAGTATCTGGCAGGGGATGAAGGACCTGCGGGGAAGCATATTTACTTATGGGCAGGGTCGGATCTCAGCCGATTCAAAGAGATGTCGATCTACTACGACGAAGGAGGGGAAGAGGTCAGGCGAACAGCTTGGGAAATGCGAAAGGTAGAGGCAAAGGGAGAAGATAATCAGTAAGAGAGTAGCTGAGTATTTGCTGAAGGGAGAGGGAATGTGAATAGAAACGATGTACGATAGACTTAGGGGAGAAATATTTTACGGAGCAAAGATAATCTGGTAAATAAAATTTTTACCAAAGAAGAAATCTTCTCTGTTGATACTTCAATTCTTACCATGTAACCTGTGTTCTGAATTTCCTTTGGTAAAGATCTCTAAATTGAACTCTTAGTGTAAGTGCATTTCCATGGGGTGGAATCGCACAGCATTTTGCGAGAGAGGATCTTAAAAACTTGGGGAAAATTGACGAGCGCATTCACACGTAGCCTGTGGACCTTCCTGTTATGTGCACCTTGGGTCGTGTACGCACAGATCGGGAATCCCGACTTCTTGGCAGAGGATGTTCCGCAAAAAGCGGGCAATGGCCTTATGAATCGTAGCTACTTCACGGAAGTATACAAAACGACAGAAGAAGCCCGAACAGGAAATCCTCAACGTTCTAGTTTTATTCAAGTTCTGGATCGTACGTGGGAAGTAGCCCGCAATATTGCTCCTAACATTACGCCCACCTCTTTGGGGATCTCATGGCAGGAAGTGGAGATCCCTGATGGCCATGCCCTCGCCGCTTCACTCCCTCGAAAAGACATTTACCTACAGAAGCAAGTTCACTTATACCGTACAGATTTTTTCATTGATCCTGAGTGGGTAGGCAAACAAATTTGCTTGAATACAGAGGGTATTTCGGGAAAGTTTGAGATCTACATCAACGAACGGTTTGTAGCTTTGAGCAATAGAAGCATGTTGCCTTCAAGCTTCGACATCAGCCAAGTCCTCAAACCTGGGAAAAACTGGCTCTACATCAAACTAGAGGAAGGAAGTGCGGGTCAGTTTTTGGAACCTGGAAAGGGCATCACCCAACAGCCAAGGCTGATTGTAAGACCGAGGGTACACCTAGATAGAGTTCGATTTCAGGCGTTGGCGCTGGGTATAGAGGGCAAAGCCAAGTGGGATTTGAAGCTACGTGTACGCCAGTCTCTGCCTCTTTCTCATACCACTGTCAAACTGAAGGTAGAAATATGGGACCAAAAGGATCAGCAGATCTGGCTGAAAGAATTGCGGGGAAAGCTAGACGAAGAGATCGAGAGTTTTGAAATGGATGATGTCTTAGGGCCCGTTGATTATTGGAGCTGCGAGACACCCAACTTGTATCAGGTCGTCGTGACGCTTTTTGATCGAAAAGGACGAATACTCGAATCTATTTCGCAGCCAGTAGGTTTTCGAAAATATCAATGGAGACGAGGACAGTTCTATGTCAATGGTGTGGAAACACAACTGAAAGGAATGACCTTTGTTCCTGGACAGATCGCCATCGATCAGTTGGCAGATGAGATGAGGCTCATGAAGCAGCACAACATCAATGCATTGTGGGTGAGGGGATTTGGTAGTCCCGTATTTTACCATTTATGTGATTCTTTAGGCTTTTATGTCTTCCCTGAGCTGGGATATACAGAGAAGATAGGAATACAAACGGCACGTTTTGCATGGAGAAACATTGTCATAGACCATATCGGTGTGCAAATGGAGGTGATCCGAGGTCATGCGGCTTTTGTCCAAGGGGTTTTGGAAGATCCTTTCTCCAAACCCATTTTGGGATCTTTCTTGAGAAGAAGTTTTTCGGACCTTCCTTGGCAAGATCGGGAGCCGTTTCAGTCGTATTGGGTCAAACTCAACATCCCCAAAATGCTGCAGGAGGATATACCTGAAGCCTTGTGGGATACAACGGCGCATTTATTGGCGCACAATTGGAATGATCAATGGATTCAGCACGCTCAAGCCCGCTCGATGAAGCTTGAAGCAGCGCAAGCCTTTAAACGAGAACCAGGATACATAGACCCACAGGGAAAACCGAGGCCCTCTTTATTGATTTTGAAGAAATGGTTTGAACCGATCAAACTCAATTTATTTCCTGGAAGTCCATCCCTCGTGTATGTGGACAATCACTACGCTTTTTTGTCGCTGGAATCCTTCAAGATGGTATATAAAGCTTGTACGCCCAACAGTATCTTAGCTGTAGATACCTTCGCCGTACGGTCTATTCTTCCTGGATCATTGGATCAGATGGTGTTGCCTAATCGGATCACACAAGCATGGGAAGGGCAGCCTGGCGCATGGCTCGAACTCAATCTCCTCAATCCAAAAGGAGAGGAAGTCGCTTGGACTCAGCTTTCTACACTAGGAGAGGAGGCGGTGATCCTCAATGGATTGGAAGCACCTAAGGTGGCAGAATCGGCTTCTGCGATTGATATATATGGCAAAGGTTTTCACCTGACGTTTGACAAAGGGGTAGGGATGCTGACCGCCATGGAACTAGGAGGAGAAGAAGTCTGGACAGGTCCCTTGCATTTAGGTTTTGAGTGGAAACCTGCCCGACAAGAAGGGACAGCCTTTTATCTAACGGAGCGTCCCGAACAGATCCAGCTTTCTGGTATTGAAGTAAATGAAATCAATAAAGAGATAGAAGTCAGGTATGAAGGGGTTTGGAAAAAAGACCCGCTCTCGCTTCCCTTTGTCGTCATGTTTTCTGTCTTGGGCAATGGACGGATCTATGTAGACTGCCAGATCAAAGGTGAAAAGGTGGCTGCCATTATCCCTCGAATGCAATGGCAGATTCCTTCACAGATGACACAAGCCAAATGGCTGGGACCTGGCCCTTCGCTCCCCGTCAATTTCTTCTCGCGCAAAGGAAAGTGGGGATCTTATGAGGGAAATCTGGAGGAGGACTATTTTCAAATCATGGGACATCTTCCCGACTGGGAGATCTGGGGTGTCGCTCAAATGAGCCTTTGCAATCCACACGGCTACGGGATCAAGATCTACCCGCTGCGAGACAATGCCATCTACCTCTCTTCTCAATCGATTTATGAAGGGACCAATACGTGGTTGCCTGTGACTTCAGGGACACATATTGCTTTGTATCCGTCTGCCGAAAAAGCACATCAAAAGTCCCTTTTGGGTGGGAAGCGACTGACCTTCAGAATCGATCTCGTGATTCCTGAATCAGCTCCTACTTCAAGTAATCGCTCTTGATACAAAGTATTTTGGGGAATTTAGCAATGAGTAAGAATGTCCTGCGCAGTTGGATATGACTACACAGGACATTCCTTTGGTCTGATTTATTGGATGTTCAGTCGCTGGGTCATACGTCCTCCTCTTTGGGTATCCAGTACGAGCACATACACGCCCGAAGGGATAGGAGGAAGGGTCAGCGAATGTGTCTGATTTTTCTGATACTGGCGTTGGATCGGGATCAATGTCTTGACCAATCTTCCGTTGAGATCTAGTAAGTTGAGGCTAATATCGTCAGATTCTGTCAGGGTCACCTCTACTGAAAGCTGGTTGGAGGCAGGATTGGGAAATGCTTTCATTGCGTGGAGGTTGACGGGGGGATAGGTGGGGATTGACTCAACAGAAACTGCGGTTTGGATTTCGTCTTCCTGAGCAGGAGCATCCAGTGCTTTCTTGATCTGCGACCAGAAGTCGGGCATATCTTTAAACCACAAGATAAACTCATCGCTACAAGCTGTTTCCTCAACCAGCACAGGAATCAATTCATCTACATGCGTCCGTAAATAGCTGTCATTTGCCTTTTCCTTGGGTTCCAACTCTGTACGGTAAGAGAGGGTTTCATTTCCTTCTCTATCCGTGATAAACATGGGATAGGTGAAAAATTGCGTAGGTTTTTCAAAGGTTTCTCCCAAAATCCACTCAATACCCTCTTTGAACCATGCCTGCTTGAATCGGACTTCGCCCACCTGATGTACATTCTCATGGTAGTTCATGCATCCCTTTTCGTCGTAAGTGAATCCCAAATTTTTAAACTGTGCCTTAGAGAGCGTGAGGAAAGTCTCGATGTGCATCGGACGGTAGAGGTAGATATTGCGAGAAGCATCGATTTTGGCGCGCTCATAAATCTCACGGAGTTGCTGGCCTTGGGCTTCAGGTAGAATGTCGAAGAATGCCTCTGTAGGGGTAAAGTAATACGTCACAGAATCATTGCACTTATTAGGACGGAGACTAACGGGTGCTTTGACAGGTACATAGACATAGTAGGGTTGGTGAAAATCCTTGGGCTTTTGGGCAAATACTTCTGCCTTATCTTCATCGACCGCATACATGGGATAAAACCCTCTATCGACGATTTCATGTTCTTTTTTATCAATCCAGCTTCTTCGGATCTGCGTTTGTGCTTCTTCCAGAGGCTCGCCAGACATGAGCATATTGGGACGATCTTTTCCCTTGCAGGGATAGAAAGTCAGCATGATGCTCCAGCGTTGCTCGACGATGGTCATGAAGTGGGTTTGATCCTTCTGATAGTCAAAACCCATCTGGGACAGTGTCTCTATTGAGGGACGGATGACGGGGAATTCCTGTGGAATGGTTGCAGGGGGGCTAGGCTGCTGGACAGAGGCAACAACTTCGGTTTGAGAAATCGCTGGAATAGTATCTGTTGGGATTACTATAGGAGCGGGTGTGATGTTGGGCTGAGTAGGGATATCTTCTTGTGCATGAGGCAAAAGGAAAAATATACCTAGGGCAAGTGTGCTGATCGTACCTAACATGATGAAAATGTTTTGAAGGGTGAAAACATGTGTTGGACCCATGACAGGACGGGGCTGCTCCAGGAGGTCTTTGACTTTCTCTTGGTCTAGCATGAGGGGCTCTTTCCTGGCGGCCTCAAACCATTTGTCGAGATCTTGGGGATTGAATGCACTCATGATGAGATAGATTGAGAGGTGGAAAAAGAAGAAACAGATCGTGAAGTGGGATCTTTCAGAAGTTGGGCGAGCTGCTTGCGACCGCGTGCGAGGCGGGCTTTGACAGCGGAGGCGCCAGCCTGCTGAATGACTTGTATTTCCTTGACGGCGAAGCCACAGATTTCATAGAGGATAAGGGCTTCCCTTTGTTTGGTGGGGAGCCTTTTGAGTGCGGCATACAGAATTTGTACATCTACTTGCTGGTCCTGCGAGGGAGTTTCATCCTGCATGCTTTGTGCTTGGGATTCCTGATAGGTCCCTTTGAATTTGAATCGTCGGGATTGTTGCTGTAGGACACGGCGGGCGATGCCAAATAGGAAATACAGGAAGGCTTCAGGTTTTTGCACGCGCTCAAATCCTTCATATGCACGCAGCAAGCTTTCATGTACCAGATCCTGTGGACTGTATTCTCCGTACGCTCTGGCTCGGCAGTACCGAACAAAGGGTTCGTGTAAGGGATCATACAAGGCCCAGAATCGCGTTTTCTTCTCGTCTTCTGTGAGCATGATGAAAAATTGAGTAGTGTTATTGCCTGGAAGAGAGTCCTCCCTGACATGGAAAAATGATCAGGTGCGCACCTGCGAAGAACTTTCGTTAGGTATGTAGCATGAGTGTCGGGTTTGGTTACATTTCAAAGGACAATTTTTGAAAAAAATCCTCAAACATGCAGTAAAGGATTTAAGGGATAAAGTAATTCTTTGGTATTGACTCATTTATATCTAGATCATGGCATTCATGCGATTTGCCTATCTATGAAGAGAGGAGAAGTAAACTTCCCTTTTGGAAATATTTCGATGTTTTACTTTGAATTTTATATTAAAAGATATAAATTGAAGGTATATATAATTTATTGTCGATATTTCCCTTCTTTTGCCAATAGCCAAATAATCCTTGAGTCCATGAAGTATATTATATCAATTGCTTTTATTGTTGTCTTGCTGCCGAATCTCTGCATGTACGGTCAAACGCAGTCCATCGAACAGTTGAAAACATGTGCCAAGGCAGGGGACTTGGATTGTATGATTGAGTTGGCCAACAGGCTGGTAGATCATCAAGGAGGAGGTTACAGTCCGTATGAAGCTTTGCAGTGGTATGAGCAGGCTGCCCAGACACAAGATACTTTGGCTAACATTCATTTAGCAGCCTATCTCCTTTATTTGGCACCTGAAGAACTCCATGACTATGGACGTGCCGCCACCATTCTCAACGGATATTTTGGGGCGGACCTCCCGCAGGTCTATTTTCTGATGGGGTACGCCTATCATTTTGGACTTGGGGTTACTACAAACAGAGAGGAAGCCTTTAAGCAATACCTCAAAGCCAGTTATTATGCCTATGGGCCTGCACTGTATTCTTGCGGTTATCTCCTGTACAAAGGAGAAGGCGTGGAGCAAGATTATGTAGATGCAGCCGTTTTCTTTCAAGGAGCCTATGATGTCGGAGATCCCAACGCAGCTTATATGCTGGGTGAGTGTTACCGCAATGGCTACGGTGTGAGTCAGGACTTTGCGCAAGCCTGGCAGTTTTATACCTATGCCGCCCAGAAAGGAAACCCTGCCGCCCAAAAAATTCTCATTGATGTCCAGAATTCAGCCACTCAGCTCAAGCCAGATTGGATAGATCCTCAGCTGAGCCCAGAAGAAATAGCCGTATTCAATGCGCTAGAAACTCAACCCGAATGTGAAACGGATCTTCATTCCCTCACAGGAGAGTGGAAAGGAAAGCTGTTGATTCAGGAGTTCTCCAAAACAAAAGTGCTGGAAGCGATTCCCATTACATTTGAGATCGTGAAAGCAGATCCATATGATCCATATAATGTGATAAAAGAGCCGATCAAATGTAGGTTGACGGATTCCCATAATGAGAGTCCTAAGCTAGACCTATGTGAGAGGACAGCCGTGTGGGGAACCTGTAGGGTGAGTGGTGGGATGAACAATGTGAATTTTTTGACACAGTCTGATCCCATGAACTACAAGGCATGGAACCCTATATATGATATCCAATGGATTGCCGAAGACTTATCTAGCTTGACCATCAATAATGAAAAGTATCTGGCCATCCATTATCGAACGTATGACAGTGGAGAGGTTGGAAAGGGGAATTTTGTGACATTGGTACTCCATCGTGTCTCCATGAATTCGGAATATGAGCTTTGGCTTGCAGACTTACAGCGGAAGCTCAAAAAAATGGAAGAGATCAGACTTTCGGTAAGTCCCAATCCCGTAGGACAAGCACAGAATCTTGAGGTTACGTTTGAACTCTTTCGGCCTCACCCTGTGGTCATCGATTTGCTAGATGTCAGTGGAAATGTCATTCAACGGCTAAAAGACGAAAATATACAGGCTTGGGGGCCTCAGACCTTTCAAGCGGATATCTCCAAAGCAGGTGCCCAGTTTTTTATTCGAGTCACTGCGGGTGAGCAAGTAGCCTCTGAATATATTGTCCGATAATATAAGACCATGAAAATACAGCTACGTATGAAAAATATCATGATAGCAAGCTTCCTCCTTTTAGGATTGAACCTGAATCTGGACTTAACCAAAGGTAATTTCTCTGTTACATGTCTACCCATGCAGGCGCAGGGACAAAATATTCCTCAATTCTTCCAGCCTGCGGTCTGGATCGTAAGCTCCTCGGGGGCTGGTTCAGGTATTTCTACCATAGGTGCTATCATGATGACCAATTGGCAAAATCACATTAACAATATATGGTCGCTAGGAGGAATCGTATTTGCTCCTACGCTGGGAGGAGGGCTTCCTACAGGAGGAGTGAATACGACAGAACCCGAAGGACTTTTTATCAATGGAAGTCGAAAGGTGATTATATGTGGTTTGGGATTTGAAGTGAACTTTGTGATGCCCAATACAGGACCTGGCCCAGGAAGATATGTGATCTGTGTACAGGAATTGAAGGAAAAGGTCACTTACGTCGATAGCAATGGCGATGAGCAAACCGTTACATGGAATCATCCTGCGCCCATTTATGCCTATATCCCTAATATGAAGGCAAATGGTGACACTCTCGTCGAGAGTGAGGCAAGGATAGCACTCAAAGATGCCTATGAAAAAGTGATAGAATTGCAAGCAAAGTTAATTTATGACGGTCTTCATGTAACACATTCCTCCGCTTCTTTTGTGCATGCACTGCAAACAGACGGAAATACCGAACTCACGAGCCTTGGGATTCCTATTGCATTTTTTGATCATCAACCCCTGACACACTATCCCGTACCTAGTGCAAATGACTGTGAAGATGCCGTCTATGATGGCGAGGGTGATTGTCAATGAGGTAATGGTGATGCGCACACTATAGCAATGATCCTATCTCAGCCGTCCCTTTCAGTCTGTAACTGAAGCTCCACTTATCCAAAGCCCCTAAACTTTTCTTATAATTGGGAAAGACCTAACCAAACGCATGGTAACCATTCCCGATCGTTTATTCGAAGAGCCCTTTGTCACCCTCTTTCATCGAAGTCCTCATCTTGTGGTGATGCATAAGTCCTTAGACAGGGGGATAGAAAATCGACAAAGCTATGTGGCCAAGCATGCCATCTCCATTGTGATCAAGGGAACACAACGTATACAAACACAAGAGGGGCCTATACTTGTGATACCAGAAGGTCAAATGGGATTTATGGGTAAGGGAGTTTACTCAGTGACAGACATGCTCTCGGATACCCAGGGTTTTGAGTCTTATCATATATTCTTCGACGATCTATATCTAGAGCAACTTCTTTCAGAACTGGCGATTACTCCTACAGACATCGTGCACAGTCCCGTATTTTTAAAGAGAGAAGTCCCTTCAATTGCTGCTTTATGGTTTGAGCAACTGCATCACATCCATCAGTGGCGAACTTCGGGAATCCAGGATTTGATGAAACTGAAAGTCAAAGAACTGTTTGTGATGCTGCGAATGGAAGATACAGATCAGCACTTAGCAGCGTTTTTATTGGGACTCAAACAGCGGCATGTACGCAACCTGCTTCAGTTTATGCAGACACATTATGACAAGCCTTTGACTGTAGAGGATTATGCGAGTTTGACAGGTCGGAGCGTATCGACTTTCAGGCGAGAATTCAAGGCAAAGTTTGGTCTGGCGCCTAAAAAATGGATCATGCAGCAGCGCATGGAAAAGGCACGTGACCTCGTCGCCCATACCCAACTCAATGTTACAGATATTGCCGCAGCTGTAGGCTATGAGAATATATCTCACTTTATCAGTGCTTTCAAAAAGCACTACGGGCAGACTCCCAAGCAGTTTGAAAGAGAGGGGATTTAAGTATGTACGAGACGTTGGTTGCGGCCCCCTGCTTCCTTTAGCTCCAAATGCAATCTGGATGCTATGTATCGTTGAGATTCTCAAAAATATTTGATCGAAAATCCATATCCTGAGCGATTTCCGACAGTTTGGTCATTCTCCTCCATAGATATTTGTAGCATCATACGAAAGGATAGCAGGACAGAAGCAACCACCACGCTTGTCCCTTTACGCTCATCTTCTTTCGTCTAAATTTTAATAATCCAATCATGTCCAATCCAAAAATTGCCTTTATAGGGCTCGGAATCATGGGAAGCCGTATGGCCCATAATCTTATCCATGCAGGAGTAGATCTCATTGTGTACAATCGTTCTCAAGAGCCTGTAGATAAACTCGTAGCAGCAGGTGCAAAAGCTGCAAGTTCCTATCAAGATGCTGTAAAGGAAGCTGACGTCGTATTTACCATGTTGTCTAAGCCTGAGGCAGTCGAGCAGGTGATGCTGGGGGAATCGGGGGCCTTGCGAGACATGAAGCAAGGAGCGCTCTGGGTAGATTGCTCGACGGTGAATCCTTCTTTTACGCATCACGCTTGGCAGATCGCATTGGCTTGCGAAGTTCGATTCATGGACGCTCCTGTTGCGGGAACAAAGCCGCACGCCGCCAATGGAGAGCTGGTCTTCTTTGTGGGGGGAAGTACAGATGATCTTGAAGAAGTGACGCCGTATATGAATCACATGGGACGAAAAATCATGCATATTGGAGAAACCACCAAAGGAGCTTCATTCAAAATGCTGGTGAATGCCCTACTCGGACAATCCATGCTTATTTTTTCAGAGACGGTACTTTTGGGTGAAAAAATGGGCTTGGATAAAGATTTTCTCCTGGATGTACTGCCTAACCTGGTCGTTTCCGCTCCCTTTACGAAAGCTAAGTCGGAGATGATCAAGGCTGATGATTATGAGGTTCAATTCC
Organism: Bacteroidota bacterium; assembly: GCA_038527485.1. Classification (GTDB taxonomy): domain Bacteria; phylum Bacteroidota; class Bacteroidia; order J057; family J057; genus JALEFZ01. The sequence continues at coordinate 1,353 of JBCBFT010000143.1, read as the reverse complement.
CATTAGAGCTTATGCATAAGGATATGCACTTAGCTGCCGTCACTGCCTACGAGCATGGATACCCACTCTACCTCGCCAATATCGCCAAGGAAGTCTATGCGGAAGCTTTGCACAAGGGATTGGGACGGCTTGATTTTGCGGCGATTCATCAATATTTGGAGAGAAAGTAGGTTTTCTGATCTTGCTTCCTTCCGTTTGTAACTGAAGCTATTCGTTCCAGATTCCACTTGGTGGGTATGTTTGAGGTAACACCAACGAGACGTTGGCGCTGGCGAGAGGAGACAGGAGGGGCAGTATCTAGAGGAATTTTCTTTAATTGGGCTTTTGTTTCAAACGAAAGACTGCATGCGCCCTCCGCTTTTCGTATGGCTCCGTCGACTGGCTTCACTTTTTTTAGTGGGAGGGCTTGTATATCAGATCGGATATCTTTGGATGACGAGAGCCCAAGCGATCCAGTTTTTCATGGGATTCGATCCCTGTATTTTTGGAAGGGATCAATATGCAGAGACATTTCTCACGGTAGAGATTAAAGAGGCTGGGAACCTCTGGGCATGGATCGGTATCGGTATCAGTCTGTGGATGTTGTGGAGAATTACGAAAACGTCTGCCTTAGATTTTGAGTTCAACATCCCGCGATTATCCACTCGACGGTTACTGTATCATGTACCGATCGTGGCTATTTGTCTTTTGCTCGTCTGGATACCCCTCATGGAATTGGCACCTGCCTATGACGAAGTTTTCTCGGCAGTGCATGTGGCACATCATCCTCCTTTCCAGGCATGGGTCTACTACATGTACCCGAACAATCACGTGTTGTTCAATGTCCTGAATAGTTCCCTTTTCTCTTGGGCACCTGATCAAGTATGGACAGGAAAGTTTCTGTCCGTAATCGCTTATCTACTGTTGGGGTATACCATTTTTCGTATATGGCTAAAACTAACCAAAGGGCAATATATCCTTTCTATTTTAGCGACTTTACCCTCTTTGTTACAGCTTCCTGTATGGGGATTTGCCAGTCAGGGTAGGGGATATGAATGGTATCTTCTGATGATGATATGGATGCTGTGGATCTATGTGCAATATGTTGTCGAGGTTAAAAGAAGGCCCTCACAAGCTTTTACATGGATCATCTTTGCAGGATATACCCTCTTGCCTACTTTTTTGTTTATGCATATGGCGATTTGTTTAGTGGAGTTGGGGAGGCAAGTGAGGAGAAGGCGAATCCAGTGGGGCTTTTGGCAATCCCAATGCTGGGCGGGAGGCTTAATTTTACTCTTTTATATCCCCCTATTTCTATTTTAGCGACTTTACCCTCTTTGTTACAGCTTCCTGTATGGGGATTTGCCAGTCAGG
>JBCBFT010000142.1:0-14469 GCA_038527485.1 Bacteroidota bacterium | reverse complement strand
GGGGCCGCCTATGTCTTTGAACGAGACGGACAAGGAGTATGGAATGAAATTGCCATTCTCTCTCATCAGAATTTTGAAGCTTTTGATAACTTCGGCAGCGCAGTCATTCTCAGAGGAGATACGGCAATGATCTCCTGTACATTTGAGGATGTAAATATGATCCGCGACGCGGGGGCTGTCTATGTAGCTAATCGCAACATGCAAGGTGGTTGGTCCGTCAACCAGCGGCTCACAGCTTCAGATCCGACAAGGAACGCGAACTTCGGCTCTGCCGTGGACATCGAAGGGGAGACCGCCATCATCGGCGCATGGCGCTTACCCAATGCCACTGGCGGAACCAACGACGCATCCGCAGGAGGGGCTTATGTGTTTACCTTCGATCAGATGAGCCAAAACTGGACCCAGTCCCAAAAGCTGCTGCCTGATACAGCAGACTGGATCGGAGGAGACCTCTTTGGAGGATCGGTCGCCATCGAAGGCGATTTTATATTCGTCGCAGCAGACGGAGACGACAATGACGAAGCAAATATGAACCCCATTTTTGACGCGGGCTCTATCCACATTTTTCGAAAAAATATGCAAGGATCATGGGAGGAAACCCAAAAAATCAATGCAGGAGATCGTGAAGAAGAAGCCTTTTTTGGACAAAGGATAGGGACCTCAGATGATCGGCTGGTAGTGGGCGCACCTGGGGAGTGGGAGAGTGTATTTTTTTCTGATTCGATCAATGATGCAGGAGCGATCTACCTTTTTGAGAAGGACAATATGGACCAGTGGATACAAGTGCAAAAAATTGTAGCACCTGATCGCGAGGCGATGGATTTCTACGGCTTCTCTACGGCCATTTCAGGAGATTTTATCATCGTAGGCGCTCAGGCTGAGGATACAGATGAAGGGGGAGCGGATTCAACCGCCAATGCGGGTGCGGTCTATTTTGTCGAGCCTTGCTCCCTCGATACGGCGATCAGCACAGTACCTGGAGGTATCGAGGCAGATCTAGCAGATGCGACCTATCAGTGGTTTGCCTGCGGCATAGAAAATACACGCCTAGAAGGAGACACGAACAAGATCTTTTTGCCCACACAAACAGGAGACTATGGCGTCTTGCTGACCAAGGACGGATGTACTCTGCCTACAGCTTGCCAGAATTTTATAACTACAGATGTTAGGCCTACATGGGAATCAACTATTCGTTTATATCCCAATCCTGTAGTAGATCTTCTCAATATGACATCAGAATTCACTTGGTCAGATGTATCAGTCACCATCGTAGATACGAAAGGAAAGGTGATTTGGTATCAGGTTTATCGTGATTGGCAAAACAGTCAGGTGGATGTATCAGATTGGGCTGGGGGCGCTTACATCGTCAGGATAGAGACGCCAACTGGTACTTGGTCACAGCCTTTCTTGAAGTAAGAAGAGCGAAAGGTCAAGGATGAATCGTGAGCTCTATAACGGAAGAATCTGCGAAAATCCTTTGAACCTGTGGTAAACAGGTGTACTTCACTACAGACTACAAGGATTTTCACAGATCTCTTTTAAGATTTCCTACGAATACCCAGTCTTTTCATTTTGTCTCGGAGGGTACTGGGTTTCAAGTCTAAGAGTTCGGCAGCTCCGACTTTTCCTTCGATTTTCCAGTTGACTGCTTCTAGGATTTTGAGAATGTGTGTCTTTTGAACGTCTGCAAGTTTAGTTTGTGTAGCGATGGGAAACAAGGTGCTCACATCTAAAAGGGAACCCCAGATTCTGACTAGATTTCCATTCTCCACGACACCTTTCATGCTATTATGAAATCGTTTCGTTTCCCCTGCCACATTTTTTTCTTCTGTTAGCATATTTTCCCAGCTATAACCACTCTCGATGAAGGTCTCTGTCAATGCCATGAAAGCTTGTAATTCCTCTTTGGTTTCTAGTTGCCAGGCTTTTGTAATATGCCCCCCGATTACCTCTTCTTTGCCTGAGAGGCCATACATCTGAGCTGCTTTATTGCTACAGTCCTTGACATAGGCATTTTTGAAGATTTGCTGTGCTTGCTCCTGGGCTGGTAAGTCGGTGGGAATGGCTTCTTTCATCTCAATCCAAAAAACGGCGCAGATATTTTCTTCAAAAAATGTCTGGTATCGAATCTGGCTTTCTAGGACCTCGGTGAAATCCTGAATCGTCCCTATAAGTCGATTCTGCTTCCCATTTTCATCATAAAAAGCTTCTCCAAAGGCTCTGATGTGTCTTATAGATTGGTCCGATCTTCGGATGATGCGATGGGAAGACTGATAGGGACGCATTTCCTCTGTCGCTTCCGAGATGGCTTTTTTTACCAGCTCTTTGTCTTCAGGATGGATATCATCTAGAAATTGATCAGGGGATAGCGGGGGGGCGTAAGGGTCCATACCATAGATTTCAAACATTTCGGGTGTCCACTTGACTTCACCTGTTTGGATATTCCAGTCCCATCCTCCTAGTTGCGTGATTCGCTGTGCTTGTTTCAAGGTCCAGTCCGTCTCACGTAGGTGTTGTTCGATACTCCTTTGATGGGTGATATTGCGTGTCATGATCGACACGTGGGTGACTTTACCATCCTTCAAGATAGGTCCTATGTAGTTGGCAGTCCATTGGTTGAGGCTAGGTATGAAGGATTCATAATAGCCTGATTTACCTGAAGCAAAAACAAAATCGAGTTCATCTCTCACATATTCATGCTGTGAGGGGTCGATGCAGTCAAAAAGGGTCATCTTTCCGATCACCTCTTCCTTATCAAAAGGGGGGGAAGTCCTGTTTACATATTGAAATGTACCAGAAGGATCGATAATCGTGAGCCAGTCAAAGGGATTTTCTGCGATGGATTTCCATCTTGCTTGAAAGGCTTCGGCGGTTTGAGCAGCCTCAATTTGGGCGGTTTGATCTTGTACCGTGCCGATGACCCTGTAGATTTTGTTCTGACTGTTTCTCAGGACCATTCCTGTCGTTTGCATGTGATGGATCTTTCCATTGAGAATCACACGATACGGGTCATCAAAGAATTGCGTGTCTTGATCTTCGAATAATCCTTCTGTTAGGAACTTGATCATCGCTTCCCGTTCATCTGGATGTATGATCGACAAAAAGTACGCATTGCGATCTACAGTTGAAGAGGGAGCTAGATGGAAAATTTCATGCATTCTTTCATCCCAAAAGATGCGATTTTCTTCTGGGTACCAGTCATAAGTACCCAAACCCGTAGCCTTCATAGCCAGCAATAGTCTTTCCTCACTTTCCCTTCTTTCTGGATGAAGTTTCCAGTTTCTTTTATCTATCAGTGTGGCCCTTACCAACGGACGTTCGTAGGGAGGGATCCTAATTAATCGAACCTCACATGGAATTTCTTCACCAGATTGATGTATATGTATCCAATCGTATACAGGATTACCTCCCTCCAGTGCTTCTTGAATCCTTTCTTTGGCGATCTCATGCACTGTTCTTCCTCTTATGAATGAAGGACTGATATCCTCGATTCCCATTTGCCTCAATTCCCCCTTGCTGTAACCCAAAAATGCTACCGCTGGTACATTCATGTCGACGAATACTTCGGTAGACACATCGAAGACGAATGTAGGATCGGAAGCTCGATGAATTAAATCAAAGGTTTTATCCTCTGTTGGGTTGGCCTGCATATCGATTAGGGTTTAGTTGTGTATCCTGTAAATGTAAAGATTGTACTCACGGTATACCGCGAGATGTAAGATTGAGATGTATTTTATAGATGACCCTTGTGGTAGATGGTGCTCAAATGCTTTTGGCACCTGTATATGCTTGAAGACGATCTTGGATTTAGCTTAAATAAGGCGTAAGAAATCATGTTTTTATATATGAAGTTTGTGAGCTATGAAAATAAATGAGACTAATGTGTGATGAGACTACAGCAAATTTTAGAGGAGAAAATAGTTTTTGCTTTCCTTGGCGGACAAACTAGACGGATGGGGAATAATATTTTTGATCGGTAAAATGAATGGTTTTTATATGTGTTATATTCATTTATAGAAATAATAAATTTTGATGAACGAAATGAATTGGGGGTTGTTGGAGGGGTACTTAATCGTCATTTTTCTAAACCCTAAAAACTATTACCATGCAAGTAAAACTACTGTTGCTCAGTGCGATCATCTGTATCGGACTCTTAGCATCTCACACATTGCACGCCCAAGTCGGTACACCCAATGGGACCATTCAATTTGCTACAGCTACTAATTTTGCAGGAGCAGGTCCTCTGGGGCATCGTCAGTCTGGGACCTTTGGGGACATCGTCGGTCTAGGATCAAACTGGGCTGCGCTAGGGCAATCCCCTGTTATCCCTGGCTTACCGACGGTCTACGGACTGAGACTACAGCGTAATTCACAGTTTGCTGTATTTAATCTCGTTACCTCTCCTTCTCTTATAACGAGTTTTCCTTCGCCAGAAGATTTGGTCATTGGGTTTGGAGAGAATAAAAATTCCAAAATTCGTCTTCGTTTCATTGCCGATCAGTTTGCGGGAAAGTTCTCTGACGTCCTGACAGTCGCTGCTAGCAACTCTGTGGGAGTCAACGAATCTAACCCATCTGCCAATGTAGGATTGACGGTGATCAAAAAAGGTAGTAGAAGCTTAGAAACAGCGATTTTGGCTATTTCTGGATCTCATATTGGAGTAGATGCTTCATCTCCTGTTTGGGGGAACCGTAGCGCTGTCAATTCATCAGGTAAAGACGTGCTGAGAGGATATCAAGCCATTGTGACTAGAGGCGTGCAGTCTAGCCAATCTACCTTTGGGGTAGAGTCTATCGTGAAGACCAGCAGTATCAATACCAATAATTATGCTGGATTCTTCCAGATGATTGGATCTGGTTTTGCAGGATTCTTCGATGGAGATGTGACAGTGACGGGAGCTTTTTCATCTGGCTCGGATGTGAAACTCAAGCGCGAGATCAAGGAAGAGGCACAGGCGCTTGATCGCATTATGCAGCTTCAGCCCACGACGTATTTCTTTGATCGTGAAGAATATCCCCAGATGTCCCTTGCCAAAGGCTTGCAACACGGATTTGTCGCACAAGAGCTTCAGGAAGTATTTCCAGAACTAGTGACAGAGTCTGCGCACCCCAACCAGTTGGACCCTGAGGCGATGGAGGCGACGCCTTTTGAGTATTTGTCCGTTAATTATTTGGGACTGATTTCTATCTTGACAAAAGCCGTGCAGGAACAACAGCAGCAAATTCAAATGCTTCAGGCACAGGTACAAGATAATGCGACGACACCTGCCACTGAGCCTGCTACTTTGGGTACATTTGGCAAAGCGACCTTGTTCCAAAATGCTCCAAATCCATTCTCCGAAAATACGCTCATTCGCTATCAACTTCCTCAGCAATATGGGCAAGCGGCCATTCTATTGTTTGATATGCAAGGGCGCCAGATTCAGACATTTGATGACTTACCCAAGGATGGATTGACCATAGATGGTAACTCTCTTGATGCAGGCATGTATCTCTATTCTTTGATCATTGATGGGGAAGAGATCGCTACCAAACGGATGATACTGACTAAGTAAGTATGAATATATTCAGGAGTCTGGGAAATAATTGAGCATGGGACTAAACTCCACATGCTATATGGCACTGTCCCTTCAGGACAATGAGCCAGCTTTGAGTCCTGAAAGAGTGGTATAAGGTAGGCTGGTGATTCCAACTCTAGACTACAGGATCATATTCTATCATCCTATTTCCATAGAACTGGCCCTCTTCAGTTTGTAACTGAAGCTATTTGTGCTCCAGATACAATCTGGAGGAGGCTGTGTTCCGCTTTTTTATTTATGTAGGTACTTATTTGGTCAAGGTTCGTATGTATAGCAAAAGGAGGCACTCAAACGGCCTCCTTTTGATTTTATTGATCCTGTTTCCAAGATGTAAGATCATCCTATAAAAAAAGGCCTCCCCAAAATCGAGGAGACCTGTTGCCTAGTGAACCAACCTATTGACAAATGTTGCCATCTGTATTGTCTGAGAATGTATTGTTGTTTTCAGTAAGGGTCGCGCTGCTTCTCACGAAGATGCCGCATCCCCCACCTTTGGTTATGTTACTGTTAGTGACTGTCATAATCCCATCTTTTAGGAAGAGGTTGGCAATCGAGTTACAGCAGTAGACATAGTTAGTGCCCGCGTTTGTGATCTCCGCGTAGTTGATGATATTGGCGGCACTATTTGTTTCTGAGTGGATTCCTCTCCAGTATCCAGATACATCGTTTAAGCCTCTGAACTTGACAAGCTGCCCAGAGCGCCCACTTGCGTAAAGTGATCCATTGTCGTAGATACCTAAACCTGCGTTTGCCTCAAAGACCATATCGGCTCCTTGGAAGATTCTCAATGGTTCGACGATATCTATGACATCTTCGAAGAGGTAAGGGACATCGTTTTGGTGCCAGTTTTTCACTTCATCTACTTGTGAGTCATAGATACGGATGTAGTCATCGTCATTACCTGTATAACTAGAGCTCAAACTATCCAAATCACCCGCTGTATTGGCAGGAATATACATGGGAGAACTCGTGTGCGTAGTGATCGAGTTGTCATTGTAGCCGTTGAACTCAAAGTTTTTCCCTGCATATACACCATAATTCGCTCCATTTTTAAGAGATGTATGGCTAAGCTTCAATTTACCTTCTTTGAGGAAAAGAGAGGCGATGGTGTTACAGCAGTAAACATAGTTGGATCCTGCTTCAGAGATGACAGCGTGTTCAATCTTATTGCTGAGGCTATTGGTCTCTACGTGGATACCTCTCCAGTAGCCACGAGTTGCTTGCTCCCCACGCATGATCACAGGGCTTCCAGAAGTACCGTTGATAGACAAGATTCCATCGTCAAAAACACCCCAACCTCCTTCTTCTTCAAAGACAATTTCAGTTCCAGCTTCTACATCCAGTCTCTGGGTGATGTCAAATACTTCTCCTTCAAACAGGTAAGGTACATTTAGATCCTTTACTTCGTTGTCCACGCGAGAGTCTGATCCAAAGACGAAGACAAAGTCCTCACTGTTTCCTGTATAATCAGAGCCGTTTCCATCCAAGTCTTTGGTTATTTCAAAACCTATAGAGAGGGGATAAGAATTGTGCGTAGTGATGGTTACGTTGTCGTATTCTGTGATTTTGGCACCCGTACGGATGTAGATCCCTGTAGCATCGCCATTGCTCAGTGTCATATTTCTAAAGCTGACATTCGCGGGATTCTTGACATAAATCGTTGCAATAGGATTACAGCAGTAGACATAGTTTCTACCTGCATCGGATATTTCTGCATTTTCGATAGAACTAGAAAGCGCAGACTCTAGGTGAATGCCTCTCCACCATCCTTTGATGCTTTCTGTCCCACGCATGATGACTGGTTCAGCTGAAGTACCTTGTACGATCAGTTTACCATTGTCATAGACACCCATACCTGAGTTCTCCTCAAACTCGATGACGGTTCCTGCTTCGATTCGTAGCTCAGCGATGACGTTAAGTACACAACCTGAGGGTACGATGTAATCTACGGCTGCTGCACCATTGGTCAAGGTTGTAGAAGAGGAAATATTCGCGCAATCAAGCGTAATAGTTTCCGCTCCACCAGGTGTAAAGGCGTCTTTTTTCACCCATCGCTGCTGGTTCCCATTTCCATTATAGTCTACTGTCAAACGAAGTGTATCTCCGTCGAGGACCATTCTAGAAGGGTAGTAGTTTCCATCACTTCCCAACTCATCGTAGTTGTAATTTCTTCCACCTGACCATGCGATATTAATCCACTTGAGTGCACCGAGGGGGAAGCTAGATTTAGGATTGTCTGTTACTTCAGCTTGTGTACCAGCGACTGTGACTTCCATGCCGTCATTGGCGGGGTTGTTGGACTTTACACGAATCCAGCTATTGGCGAGATTGACGATCGCACCTGTAGAACCTGAAGTGTAAGCGGATATTCTGACCCATTTTTGTACATTACCTGCGCCACTAGCTCCTACGCTGATACGAAGCGTATCGTCTGTTCCGAGGCTCATTGTAGCAGCATAATAGTTGCCATCAGATCCGAGTTCTTGGTATTCGTAGAGGCTTTCACCTTGAGGAGAGATCCCTTGCCACTTGGTTTCATTGAGACGAAATCCGCTGTTGGCAGGATCAATGATGATACCGTCCGAATCGGATACGTCTACACGCATATTATCATTTCCAGGGTTGTTACTCAAAACTCTGATCCAGGTATCTTGGATTCGGGCGAGTTGTTCTTCATTTTCTATACGGTTCCCAAAAGAAGAACATCCGCTGATCAGTACAGAGGCAAGGGCCAATATACATAAGTACAGATTTACATTCATTTTTATAGCTGTCATAAGTCACTAGGTTGTTTATGGTGAAAGAAAATAGGTTGATTTGCAGGGACTCCTGTAAAGAATATGCTCCAAACATAATGTATAGATATATTCATTATAGTGTCTTGTCATCAAAGGGTGCTTTCCTGTCATCGAAGGTGAGAGAGATGTCAGTGTTTTGAAGAGAGGCAAAAAGAAAGTAGTAGAATGGATAAGAAGTATCGCGCACACAGCAGGAAGAGAAATAAGGGAGGGAGAAAAGAGGATATTCCGCTGTAAGTACGTCAATAAAAGAGGACAATAGAGCCTGTGAGCGCAGGTTCTATTGACGTATATACACACATTATGAAAAGTGTATGTATTCATTTACTTGCGCTTTCAAGTCGTTCTGAAAAAAGGGAATTTACCTATCCATGCAGGAATCGGTCACAAACAATACACACGGTTGGGAGGAGAAATTGAGCTATAATAATTTATTGCCGATCTCATAAAACGTATCATCTAGCCCGTTCTAATGGCTGAAGGAATCGTAGGTTTATGTTGCTCCTCGAGCTTTGGTGCGATCTGAATGGGAGGAGGAGGAAATTGGAGGAAGACTTGTTTTTGGGCGATGTTGCGAAGAATCGGACGCAAGACAGTCTGAGCCTTGCTACGCGCACTATCCATGATCCCGTATGTCATGGCTGACTCCATGAGCTTCTGCTCTGCAATAAGAAAGGTCTGTTGGATGACTTTGTTTCCTTCTGAGTAAATGGAGGTGTATTGAGTATTGACGATCTCGGACCGCTCATGGTCGATCTTGGAGTAGCAAATCTCGGGATTTGGCAAAGTGATATAAATGGAGTCTCCCTGAACGAAGATGTCCGAACTATCAATTTTGGTAAAATCAATACACGCTACAGTCTCTCCAAATGCTTGAAGCCTTACCTCGGGGTCTGGCCAGTAATCAATCTTGACCTGATGCTTGACGATGTCGCTAAATTTATATTTGACCAGCTCCATTTTACCCATTCCACTGATCTCTTCCACAATGATCGTATGTACTTGGACAATTTCCTCTGGTTCAAGATCGGGCAGATCCGGTATGTCAGGCATCATATTGGGGAGAATGGCTGTGAAGAAGACCGCAGCCAATACGATCGTGACGATCAGGGCGATGATAGCGTAAATGAATTTTCTCATTCCTCAATACTGAAAGATAAGCAAGGATATGATGGGCTTAATGTACGATTGATTTTATAAGCGCAAACCCTTGGTCCATCAATACAATATCGAATTTTTCTCTGTGGGATGAAAAGGTTCCTTTGCGTTTTTTGAAAAAGAGGGGTTTGGGCCTACGGGATTTTTCCCATCTTTGTGATCCTAAATCTGAAGACAATGACCCAAATATTCTATCTATCTTCTTGTAGCACATGTAAGCGCATCATCGGCGAACTTAATCCTGGTTCGGACGTGGTGATGAGAGAAATCAAGTCTGAGCCGATGACAGCAGAGGAAGTCGATCGCATGAAAGAACTGGCAGGTTCTTACGAGGCTTTATTCAGTCGGAGAGCGATGAAATATCGTGCGCTAGGATTGCATGAGCAGGAGTTGAGCGAAGAAGACTACCGACAGCATATATTGGATGCGTACACCTTCCTAAAGCGACCCGTGATCATTGTGGGAGACCAGATATTTGTGGGCAATACCAAGAAAGTAGTGGCGGCAGCCAAGGAAGCAATAGGCTAAGGAGAAATAAGGGCTGGTGCTAGCCCTTACCTCCCAGTTGTTTACAAAGATTGGATTTACCGTGATAAACCATTACTTTGGAATACAAAGCACTTTCTGAATGAATGAATACAAGCAACAACTCGAAGACATCACGGCTATTCGCCAAATGATGGCAGAATCTACCCGATTCCTTTCGCTCAGCGGCCTTTCGGGTGTGAGTGCGGGCATTGTCGCCCTGATCGGAGCAGCTGTCACCTATCTTTACCTTGAAGGAGAGGGTTTGTATGGCCAGATGGCCTCACGGAGTGTCGTCATTACAGTGAAACTCTCACAACTGGCGACGCTGGTCCTGATTGCCCTAGGCATCTTGCTCATCGCGGCTACGCTTGCGTTTATTTTCACTCGTCGCAATGCACAAAAACGCGGGCAACGCCTGTGGTCTCCCAGCTCACGAAGGGTATTATTGAATATGCTAATTCCCCTTGTCGCAGGGGCTTTATTTTGTATCCTCCTGACTTATCATGGCTTTGGAAAACTCGTAGGACCTGCTACGCTGATCTTTTACGGATTGGCTCTTGTCAATGCAGGGAAATACACCCATCAGGAAATTTATCAGTTGGGTCTGGTAGAGATTGGATTAGGCTTGGTCTCAGGTATGATGCCAGGTTCTTCGATTATTTTTTGGGCCATAGGGTTTGGGGTATTGCACATTCTCTACGGTATCATCATGTATTTCAAGTACGAACGACAGCGTGAAGGAAGCCCTCAATAGATTAGACAAAGTATTTGAAAGCAAGGTGCGCCTTGGCATCATGTCCCTACTGATGGTGGAGGATTGGGTGCATTACAGCCATTTGAAAACGACTCTGGGACAGTCCGATGGGAACCTCGCTTCCCATATCAAGCAACTTCGCAAGCACGCATACATCGACGAGAAAAAGGAATTCATCAACCGAAAACCACATACGACCTATCAAGCGACGCCTGAAGGTCGCAGAGCATTTGAAGACCATCTCAAGGCATTAGAAGAAATCATCAAAGGAATAGGCTAAGCAAAAATCAAGGAACAGCCTCATAGTTCAGGGTTCTTTGCGCTAGTGAGAGGAAACAAATGCTTCAAACTCCTCCTTTGTCAATCGGTATTGGAAGACAGTCTCGTATGCTCCTTGTTTCTTGTAATGGTCTTTCATTTCCGCCTCACGTATCATTCCATTTTGCTCCATGATTTTGCCTGAAGCGGGGTTTGAGATGAAGTGCGTGGCAAATATTTTGTGCAGCTTCACTTCTTCAAATCCAAATTTTAACACAGGGCCTATGGCTTCCTTCATCAATCCCTGATTCCAAAAAGGCTCTCCTAGCCAGTATCCCATTTCTGCTCTGTTGTTTACCTTGTCCAAGTGCAGTCCGATTTCACCTATCAACTCATCTTCCTCCTTTTGGGTGATGGCAAATACAAAACGCTGCTTTTCTTGGAATCCTTGGAGAATGATGTGCATCCGAAAAATGGCATCCTCTTCCAGATAAGGATAGGGAAAGTTGAGGATCTGATCCGTGATCTTGGTGTTGTTGACGTATTTCAGCAGCGAGGGAATGTCGCTTGTCTGCATGCGACGTAATCGGAGTCTGGGTGTTTCGAGGCTGGGGAAAGCGTTCATTGTATTGGGATGAGGGTAAATGAAATCAAAAGGTAGAGAGAACGGTGGAAAACAATAAAAATCGAGGTAAAATAATAACGATTATCACCAATGAGTTGGTTCCATATTTTCTATGTAGAGATGTCGATTTATCACATCTCTGCATAGAAAATCAATTCTTTCGGAATTCATCCGTGATAATCACTAATGGCAGATGATAAAAAATCAGTTCAACGGCTCCAGTCGGATACTCCATCCCTTTCTCACGGCCAGATACCTGATCACCGTCACAACCAAAATAGCCAGAATCATATTCAGATCACTATTGGTAAGGAACTGTTCTGCTATCAAAAAAACGATCCCACCTAAAGCGCAAGCAGAGGCATAGATTTCTTTTCGAAGAATAAGTGGAACCTGATTGGCCAGTATGTCTCGAATCAGTCCTCCAAAAGAGGCAGAAACGACGCCCATCAATATCGCAATCACGGGAGAAAGCCCAATGCTCAAGGTCTTTTGTAGCCCCAGGACGGTGTATAGCCCGATGCCGATGGTGTCAAATAAAAACATGCCCCTCTGCAAGCGAATGATGTATCTCTTTGCGAGATAGCAGATCGGTACCGCACTAAAAATGACAATCACATAGGAGATGTCCTGCATCCATCCTACAGGTGTTTGCCCGATCAGCATGTCTCGCAGCGATCCCCCTCCAATGGCTGTCACAAATCCCAACACAGTCGCACCCACTAAGTCAAACTTTTTGTCAATGGCCATCAAGATCCCACTAATGGCAAAGACAAGGGTACCCAACAAATCAATCGCATAAATCAGGCTCATAGCGTTTCAATTTGTGCCTAAGGTGGGAAAAAGGATCAAAGAAGGAAAACTGTGGTAGCCATGAGAAAAAATGATCTGAAATGCATGATTTAGGCGAATCCATGGTTATATACATCCTTTCAACTTGTAATTGATGGAAAAGCAAAAGATAGATCCATTGAAAGCGATTGGGGATCCGTACTTTTCACTACGAAACTTAGACCTTACAGCAGATTATCCAGCCCTGTAGGAAATGATTCCTAATAATCATTACTTGTAGAAAAAGGCAAGACACATGGCATTCAACGGGCGTTTTTTGCTCAATATGATACACTTTGCTTCAAGGCAAGGAGCGGATCTGCAAGAGCTTTTGGCTCTAAGTGAGCACAGTGCGGAGGTGCTGAGTCAAGAATCCTGCAAGGTAACAGACCGCGTCTACAATCAGGTGATTGAGCAAGCTGTGTCCTTGACAGGTGATCCTTTTTTCGGACTACATGCGGGGGAGAGCCTGAACCTGACAGCCGCAGGTCTGATTTCGCAAATTTCCCAAACGAGTGAGACAGTCAAGCAAGCCCTGGAATATTGCTGTCACTTTGCCAATCTCGGCTGTAGTGTTTTACCTATGAGTTTGAAACAAGGAAATGGCACGTACAAGATTCAACTATCTCCATACAAAGCCTGGGTAGACCAATCCTATCTCGCTTTTCGCCATACAGCAGATGGTGTATTGGCATTTTCCCTGAGAGTATTTCATTCCCTGACACAAGAGCAGCATTTTCCTCTGGCGGTGTATCTACCTTGGCCACGCCCAGCACAGACAGAAGAGTATGAGCGTATATTTCGTTGTGCGCTTTACTTCGACTCGGAAGAAATCGCGATGGTGATGGAGAAAGCACAGGTAGAGGCGCCTGTGATAACAGCCAATTTTGACCTGCTCCGCATTCTTGTCGCCCATGCCGAAAAGAAGTCTGCCCAAATACAGCAGAAGCATGGATTCGTCGCCAGAATCAAAGAAAGTCTCCTCAACATAGGACAAAAGCGTTTGCCTACCATTGACGAAATGGCGGCGCATCTCCATACCAGTCCACGTACCCTTCAGCGGCGCTTGCAAGTTCAAGGCTATACCTACAAGCAACTGACGGATGAGCTACGCAAAGAAATGGCACTGAGTTATCTAGAGAGGCCCCATCTCAGCATAGGTGAAGTCGCTTATCTGCTCGACTATGCAGATGCCAGCGCTTTCATCCGGTCCTTCAAGCGATGGACAGGTACGACACCCAAGACGTATCGAGAGAGGGATGAGGCTAGCCTATAGATACCAATGGAACCCCCACTCAAAAGTGAAACAGGATGCTCTGCGTAGCCATCCAGCTACGCAGCCCCTCAATCTATTAGTTTCCTAACTAACCAAGCCGCAGCGATAGCCTTTGCACAGTCACTAACGAGACGCTGGTACCAGCGACGCGAGCTCCCTCAAGGCTGGGACTTCCCGTTTCGTAAATAGAGTAGGGGACCGACAAGTGGAACAAATATCGAGATGATGACCCAAACGAGTTTATCATTAGGGTTAGCAAACTCTCTTCGAGAGATGTGAACCAAAGCTCTGATCAAAAGGATGGGAATGGCGGCAATTAGGACAATACAAGCAATAGCGAGAATCCATTCCAATGTGGCAACTTGCATTCGTGTGAGTTCCATAGAAGGTGCTTTGATTAAATTTTCATATGAAGATAAGTAAAAGCTTGGATAATGAACACCAGCCAAACTTTTATTCTTTAAAAAATAAATCAAATTTCCTTCATCGCTATGTCTTCATCGATCTCTTCAATTAGTTCTTGAATCTTCTCTTTTGTGCTAAAGTAGAGCTTAATGACAAACTGACGGTTAAACTGGATGCGATTGACGTACAAATGTAGTGCTGCTTTTTCCTTAGACGATAAAGGTAGAGGCTGTGCGAGAGCGGTCATTCTTCCATTTG
>JBCBFT010000141.1:0-14603 GCA_038527485.1 Bacteroidota bacterium | reverse complement strand
CTAGCAATGTGGTCCCTATAAACGGCATTACTTGGTCTCTCAAGGCCTCTTCAATTCGGTCCCTTTCAAACAAAATCCCTGTCTGATCAAAGGGCGTTTCGTATCGAAAGTCAAAATCACGATCTGCTGAAGCCTCCCACGCACCAGGATTGTGACAGTGTGCACAGTTCATCGCAAAATAAGCCCTTCCTCTTTCTGCTAAAGGAGCGGCCGTGTCCTTATAATCGGGCATCGTAGGCACTTGATCTACAGCAAAATCATTCATTACACCTACGACTTGCAAATGCGCGATCTGATTGAGAGGCATTCCATTTCTCTCTACAGAGCGATTCAAATTTCTCAAGGTTGGCCCTAGAGGAGACATACGCTCATAAGATTGATGACAGACCATGCATTCATTTTGTGTGGGTACGTGGTACAGCGTCGATAGATTGTTGCCCTCAGAGGAAGTCCAGCTGACTTGCGTATCCACACCATCTAATAGTAGGGTAGCCTCTGTCTGCGCTTCATTCCATAGGTAGGTCGCAATATTCCAAGTCGCATTTTCCTTGATCAGGAGACGCGTTTCGATGATTCTTTTGCCCAAATCCTTGTCCCTCTCATCGTTGTAGTAATAAAAGGTTTTCGTCAGTATCGTTCCATCTGGAAAATCAATCGAACCGTCGCTCTGCCGAGCCATTTGCCTACCTTCGGGGAGCTTGACCAGCCGCTGTTTGTACGCATAGTCCGTAAAGAGGACCGAGCTTAGTTCCAACACATAAACATCCTCCGCAGGCGTCAAATCTGCTGGTGTCCCTTCAAATAATTGATAGGAAGAAAGATTTTGCTCGAATACAAGGGTTTGGGGAAAGTTGAAATCAGGAATGGTGACTTCGCCGCGGGGTCTATCATTGAATGAAGAACAGGCTGTCAGCACCAGCATTAGCCATCCTAGGAAGTAAAGGGCGGTTTTACTCATGGAAAATATCGTATAGCGTATCTAAATATCAAAAAGATCGCTCCCAAAAACAATAGTCGCATCTAATACTCCGAAGGTTGCTTGTAAGAAAAAATAGTTTAGGCTCTTACGATTCCCTTCGAGATTATATCTGGACCCTCCATGTATACATTAGAAATAAATGAAAGGAGGAACCCTGCACAACCTAATTCTCTACTCGATTAAATATCACATGCCATACCTTTAACTCTCCGCTTGGAGTTCTTTTGAAAGTAATGAGATTGTTGGTCTCAAAGGGTATCTTTGTCTTCCCATCCATAGAGTACCAAGTACCTGTTACCCCTCCTCGCATGATCACATGGTCGGTATAACTATGAATTTCATATGCTTCGTGCTTCATCTCCGAGTGCCCCCACATACTTTCTTCTAGGAGCATCGCTTTCAGGTCTTCGAGATTGGTGATGGGGCGACTTCCCTGCCCCATGTGGATCACATCTTCTGAGTATACGCTGATTTTCTCCTCTATGTCGAGTGTGTAGTTATCCAGGTTTTTGAGGATTTCCATTACCTTTTCTTTATCCAACTCTTCTGAAAAACTTGGCGCTGTAGGAGAAGTACAGGCAGAAAGTAGGATAGGTAGTAAAACGCTTAAGAAGATATATCTCATGTTATTGGGATCAGATGGTATTGTTTCCTTTTGAGTATAAACAAGGTACCAGACTTCATGAATCCTACTCAGATATGCCGTCTCAATTGCTTTTTATCATTTCCTCCAAAAAAATCCTGCGGTCTTCCATACCCAGCTCATGATAGATGTCCAGAAAATCATGCCCGCTTATGAATTGAGCAAAAAGTCTTGGGGCAAATTCAACTCCCATTTCCTTTCCTTTTACTTCCCAGTCTTGAATAGACAGATCATCTGATGACTGAAACAAAACAATGAGCAGATCTGCCAACATTAAATCAAAGGAAGCACCATAATCTGAGTTCAGTTCATTTTCTTCAAGGGAAAACGCTGCGAACTTTTGTTCTTTCTCATTGAATAGAAATACATAGAAATTATGTCCATCCTCATCCTCAAAAATAGGGGCAATGTGATAATCCTTGAGAAAGTTATCACGGGGATAAAAATAATCTATGCTGAAATAAAAGTTCTCGGGCTCTCGAATCACAAATCTGAGTACCTCATCTTTTTCTACCTTTTTGAGTATTTCTAAAAATACTTGGGGGACACCCGCATTTCGTAAGACTTCCTCTCTCTTCTCTCGGCTGACTATCATATGTAGGGTTTATGAATAACAGTAAGGGAGCATTTATATAGCTTCAGTTACAAACTGAAGGGGCCAGTTCCGTGGATGGCAGTTAAGAGAAACGTTGACACCACATAATCTTTTCTGAAAAGGTACTTATCTTTCTCTTAATGCATGCCACTTCTCAATCATCGAAGCTATCTCCCCTACCCCATCGGTTAGCGCAGCAGGTCCTGGCTGCAAAATGAGCTCGGATTTGATCTCAAAAATACAATCATGCTGGACTGCTTTGATTTTATCCCAATTTGGTCTATTCACCAACTGGTCTTTCTTGAACTTCTTCCCACACCAAGAAACCAATATGATGTCTGGGTTTCGATGGACGATTTCTTGAGGATCCGCAATGATTCGGTCTTTGGCTAGCGACTCTTTTTGGAGTTCAGGAAAAATATCGATCCCTCCTGCTAGCTCAATCAGTTCTCCCACCCACTGAATACCTGTAATCAAAGGATCGTACCACTCTTCAAAATAGACGGTGGGTTTGATGGGTTTCTTTTGATTGGAAACACAGATATTCTGGAGATTTTGCGCGATCTCTTGGGCTAGGGCAAGGGCTCGCCCCTGCTTCCCTACCATAGCCCCTAGCTGTACGATCATCTGGTAGATACCTGCTACGCTTCGGTGGTTGTTGATCCAGACGGTGAGGCCGCGCGCAATCAGCTCTCTGGCGATCTCTGCCTGGACATCCGAAAACCCGATCACGAGGTCAGGTTGCAAGGCGATGATTTCCTCTATTTTGGCTGACGAAAAAGCGGATACTTTCGGTTTTTCCTTCCTGGCTTTAGCAGGGCGCATCGTGAAACCCGAAATACCGACAATTCGGTCTTCCTCACCAAGCAAATAAAGTGTCTCCGTAGGTTCTTCTGTGAGGCATACGATGCGTTGAGGGAAATAATCCTTCGAACTATTCATCCCTTCTTCGAATTTCCATAGGGGCAGTGTAAGCAACCATTTTCACAGCAGTAGCCACGAAGCAAGTGATACTTCTCAGTGAAGACCCAGTACCCCATGGAATTGATGTAATAATGCTCCCCTTCTATCAATTCTTTTCGGGAAGGGAGTTTCTGCTTGGGTGTGAGGGCTTTATTTCTTTTTTCCATTCTAATTCTATAATTCTCTCAAAGGGTATTCATCGTATGATTGGACTGATTTTTTTGAAATGCTGCCTTCAGTTCTTTTATACAGGAGACACACAGGCAATCGTCGTATAGCTCCTGTAGATATTCTCGCTCTGCTCCTGTGAGTTCCACTGTGCTGCATTGGCAGAGGAGGACAGATCCGACTTTGCATTCAAACTGCTTTCCACAGCGTGGGCAAGGGGTGATTTCATGCTTGGGCATCTACTTTTTCGCTTAAGAGGTCACAAAACCAGTATGTATATTCCTGTTCACCATTTCGATATATCTTGGAAACAGTCTCTCCGATAACATAGTCAATCGGAGCTTGAAAGAAGGGGGCATCAAAACAAAAGGTATGGAATTCGCCATTCTCTCCGCATGGGTCTACATTTTCAGGGAGATCTTTGATGAAATCCTTGTCGATCACCCTGCCCGCAAATGATGGATCGAGCAGCGCCCCATTCACACACACTACAACGGATCGAAAGCCCAGATCCAAAAACTCATGAATCAATTCCGTTGTATCTCGTTTCCAAAGCGGAAATACCCCTTGCATGCCACAGCTGGCGAGTTGATCTTCCCGATACTTTCTGAGGTCTTCTAGGAAAATGTCACCAAAAGCTGCATGTGTACAGCCCTGCGCCTTCAATCGTCCCATTTCCTGCTTCATGACCTGCTCATAGATCGCATGGGTCGTATCCTCGGACAATTCTACCAGTCCATAGGGAATACCAATGGCATCCAATTGTTGTCTGAGTAGTGCTGCTCTGAGCCCATGCATACTCACCCGATTGTGCTCGGCACTCACGGTCGTAAGGAGATACTCCACCTGATAGGAGGCGTCCTGTAGCAGATAATGAAGCGCCAAAGCAGCGTCTTTCCCACTACTCCAATTGAAAAATGTCTTAGGATTCATATTGCTCAGTAAATCCAGAAAAAGCAGCAATATGCGCGAAAACACAGCTAGACTATCCACAAAGGGATACTTGCCTAGTATGGGTGGGATTTCGGACATTTGCTTTTGATGCGAAAGCAACATCCGCACGCTCAAGGAAGGTAATCTGGCTCATGGCTCCTTACAGATGCCACTTACAGTTGCGCAACAGCTCACGATTCTCACGTGATTCCCCTTTGTTCAGTCCGACGATCGAACTGCCTCGAAGTGTACGATGCCACAAGATGGAATTTTATCTCGTGACTTATGCATAAAGTTACGCACAATCGTGGATATAGTCGATAAAAAGCAACGTATTCCCACTTCGATTTTGACCATAGGATTTCTTGTCTTTTCCCACTTCATACAGTCTTTATGAAATAAATACTTGGATTCTCATACAAAAAACCTTGGAGAGAATATTAACTTTTGTCCCGATGATCGTTTGCTATCACATATCTCTTCATCTGGTCAGGAACCTAATGCTACACACAACATCTCATTATGACGAAAATCAGCCTCTACATTCGACTCTTTAGCTTATGTCTTCTCCTGCTTTGTCTCTGTACTCTAGAAGCCTATTCACAGACTTCTCGACCTATGTTAGACGCTGACAATGGCTTATTTGGGCGACTCACAGGCATCAGGATCGGGCTTTGGGCAGAAAATGGGCTTCATCCAGGATTGAGAGTCGGTACGAGTTACATCCTATCAGAAAGCGGGAAGAACCGAAGTGCCTTATTCAAAGTATTGCAAAAAAGGCGGACGAGCCAGCAAAAGATCGTCCAATATCTAGTGGATGGAAATGTGGGCTTTTATACCCATCCCAATAACCATGTGGGAGCTTATGGAGGAATCGGGCTTTCGCGCATGCAGACTAATGCGACCAAACTGCGTACGCTGGGACTTTCGATCGAACTCAACTATCTGCGCCGCACCTACAACATCCCTACCCTCGAACTCAATAGCAATGGGACCCTCAACGAAATAGGAGGCGCAGGGACAAACAGCTTCATCTTAGCTTTGGCACCCTCTTTTGGGAAGCTATTTGGAGGCGGTCAAGGGAAAAGGGAAAAACACATTTACATAAAACCTCAAGTACAACTGATCGGATATGACTTTGGCCTCTTTCCCAATGCTGCCATAGAGTTGGGGATGGCGTTTGGCTCGAAATAAAGACGCTCATACTAGATTCTTGAGGGTAGACTTTCTTTTTTGAATAAGATGAAATCAAGCAAAATGAAATATATAGGCTTTTTTCTTTTGGGTAGTCTCCTATTGGTGACTGCTTGCTCCCGACAAAGCGACGAAGTATTCGACCAATTTTTCCTCCGAAATGGGAACGCAGATTTATTTGTAGAGATCAATGGCAACATCGCTTCCAAGGTATTTTTCATCTACCTGCATGGCGGTCCTGGGGGTGGGGCATCTAGCTACAACAGCGGATACTTTGCCGATGAGATGGAAAAGGACTATGCAATGGTCTATTTGGATCAAAGAGGCAATGGGGCTTCTCAGGGAAACAATACGCAGGAAGATCTCACCATTGCCCAAAACTCAGAGGATATTTTTACACTCGCCCAATTGCTGCAAGCACGATATGGGGAGGACATCAGTATATTTTTGGCGGGGCATAGCTGGGGAGGACTGACCTCTGCCCATGCGCTCATCTTTACGGACATACAGGACATCTTGAAGGGCTGGATCGAGATGAATGGCGCGCATGACTTCGTCAAGAATGATATAGAAGTCATCAAAATGTTTCAAAGACTGGGACAAGAAGAGGTCGATCAGGGCAACAACCTGGACTTTTGGGAACCTGTGTTGGAGCGTGTCAACGAGATGGATACGCTCAATATCTCAGGTGAGGAAAGTGGATATCTGAATAACAAAGCATTTGAGGCAGAGGGTCTGTTCGACCTTGCAGATGAGGAGACTGGGGGCTTTGCCTATCCTCTCTACGCGGCGCCTGACATCAGCTTGGCGACCTTGGCCGCCAATGGCGCAGTCAATCTCATCCTCAATGACGATTCGGAGCAGTATGCCCTGACGGACCAGCTTGGCTTGATCGAGATTCCCAGCTTGCTCTTGTGGGGCAAATACGATTTTGTAGTGCCGCCTGCTATTGGGGAGTCTGGATTTGCGCAGCTCGGCTCGGCCGAGAAGGAACTCATCATCTACGAGCGATCGGGACACAGCCCCATGTCCAATGAAGCCATCCAATTTACAGAAGATGTAAAGGCGTTTATTGAGCGGCATAGATGAGTATTTATTTTTCCTCATTAAAAAATCCTTTTGGGCGTATGAAACACCCAAAAGGATTTATGTTTTTTCCATAAACGACAAAACATCAATTACTCTCTCACCAATCGAATCCCTACCATCTGGGATTCATTGTAGGTAGGATCAAATGGATCGGCAAAGCTATGCGCATCGTAGCCATATACCTTCAGTTGATTGCCGTCCATGTAGTACTCTGCTACATTTCCAGACAAGTCAAAAAGCTCCTCTCCATCCATCTTTTGAGGCGGGAAACTTCCGACTTCCTTGATCAACTCAACTTTTTCTGATGCGAGTTTTTGGGTAAGCAGCATGGCATCGTCACGTGTCAATGTATAGCCTGCCCAGTAGTTGAGGGTATTTTGCTTGCTAGCTCCTGCATGGGCTTTTTTGTGCCACTTCATCGCTTCCTTCTCATTGGGTAGGCGGTAGTTCTCTCCCGTTAGCTTATTGATCCATGTAAGATAGTTTTGGATCTGCGTCTTCGAAAGATTCGTGACAGGATGATTGGCCTCCTGTGCGGGGAACTTATACCGCTTGTCAAATACTGCATATTGGGCATTGGTCACCTCAAAACGGCTGATGTGGATGGAATCTTTCTTCAACATGACCATCTCAGGTACCAATTTTCCCTTGGAAGCAGAGACTCCATACATTCCGTTGACTTTGGATGTCTTTGCCTTATTGAAGGCCATCGCAAGCGGACTCTTCTCTTTGAACGCCTCATTTTTAGGCTCGTAAGTTTTGAAAAGGTAGGTATCGATCCAGCGGATTTCCTCCTTCATTTTGCGAAGCTGGTGCGTGATTTTCTGCAAGCCATGTGGCTGACCGGGAAACCATAGGAACTTCACAGGTGCTTGCCCTACTTGCTGCAATCCACGGTAGTATTCCCAACCCTGATCCCTTGGAACCGCACGGTCATTGCTCCCATGGAAGATGATGGTGGGCGTTTTGATTTTTTCAATCTCGAAAATGGGCGAGTTGTTGATGTACCATTCGTTGTAGTGCTTGCCATTCGTATCATCCCAAGGCGCCCCTCCGAAATAATACTGGTCAAAGGTCACCCCAAATCGACAGGTTCCGTAATCCGATGTCCAGTTGATGTCACCCGCACCTGGTGCAGCGACCTTGAACATATCAGGATATTTCAGCGTCATCCAGGTAGTCAAAATCGCCCCATTGGACCATCCCATCGTGCCGAGCTTGTCCATGTCGATCATTCCCAATCCATTCAGGTGGTCGATGCCATTTTTGATGTCAATTTGCTCGAGGGAGTAATACTTCCCCTTGCTGATAGACTCAGCAAAAGCCTTTCCGTGCGCACCCGACCCGTGATAATTGGGCTTCAATACAAAGGCGCCTTTATCGGTATAGATCTGCGGATAGGTAGACCATCGCTCCGACCAACTGTCTCGGTCCACACCTGTCGGTCCACCATGAATAGACAGAATCAGTGGATACTTCTTCCCTTTTTCGTAGTTCTTGGGATAGTATAAAATTCCATTTACCTGCTCCTTGTTCGCGCCTTCCCAATAGATGATCTCTGCTTTCGCTACGGGCTTCTTCTTAAGTGCATCATTCAATGAGATGAACTCGACTCGACCTTTCATCTCTAATGCGTCTTGTGTTCCCTTCTCAAGATCTACTACATAATACTTGGGCAATTGCATCGCCGTAGAGTGGTTAAACATGAGTTTTTGTCCATTGGAACTGACAGCTAGTAGAGCAACGTGGGCTTCCATGTCTCCAAAATCTGGATCTTGCGCGGTCCAACTATTGCCTGACTTACGGTACATTTTCACCTTGCGGAGGGGACCATTTGCGAGGGAGGCGATAAGATGATCTCCGCTGAGATAAAAGCCTCCTGAGAGTCCATTCTCCCAATCTAGGGGGACTTGCTGGTGCGACTGTGTCGCCAATGTGTAGTAGTACAGATCGGTTTGACCTGCGCCGTTCCAGAGGGTATCTGAGGTATTGTCTGCGGTGAAATAAAAGCCTGCATTGTCAGGGGAGAACTCAAATGAACCTGGCTGGTGAACATCTTGGAGGATGGTCGTGGTCGTACCCGTTTGTAGATCCTTCAGGAAGGAGACAGGTTTGGGTTGTCCATCGGCAGGAGAATGTGGGCTCATAGACTTGCGTGCGAGGAGATAACGACCATCTCGTGAGACAGCGTAAGTAGAGATACGATGGGCATTGTCGGTGAGTCGTTCGATCTTTTTGTCCTTCAGGCTGAAAGCATATATACGATAGGGCTTCCAATGTTCGACATCTTCGATCACCTGTACATTGTCCTTGATCTCCTCTTTTTCGAGTTCGTACTGCGTTTTTCCTTCATTACTGACAAAAGCTAGACGATCCTCTCCCAACCATCTCATGGAGCTGATGCCGTTTTTGAACTCATGCACCGCTTCTGATTCGCCTCCGTACAGACTCAATCGCCAGAGTTTCTTGCCCTTTTCCTTGGAGGACAGGTAGTAGACGAAAGTCCCATCTGGTGAAAAAATCGCGTTTCGCTCAGAGGATTTTCCATAGGTGAGTTGGACCGTCAGGGGTTTGCCGTCTTTCATCACGTCCAGACGGGTCAGAAACAGCTTCTGAACGAATTTATCTTCTTTCTTGAGCGGGGTCTTTTTGGACCATACGATCATCTTCCCGTCAGGAGAAAAACTCGGAGAAGACACGTATTGGGTATTAATGATCTCTTCGGGCGTCCAGTGATCGGGATTGGTTTGGGCAGAAGCAGGAAGGCAACATGCCAAGCTGATCCATAGACATAGAAAAGAAAGCCGAAATGTATGCATAGGGTAGATGTTTTTAATTGGGGATGAAAATAGGGAATTTTGAGAATGGATGAGCGAAATGGTAATAGCAGTCTCATGAATTTTGCACTTCCCACCATGCATAGATGCTACTTTAATCGTTTGGCGTAGGATCTTGGATGAATAAAATGTCATCAGGTACACCATCACAATGGGGTATGGTGATGCTTAATTTTCCTACTGAGTCAGGGCTCACAATAGACTCCACTCTCTCGAATTTAACTGTTCTGAAAAATTGATAAACCTCCTGAACGAATGGCATCCACGCATTGACCTTTATAGGCTCAAGATTCATGACATTCCCATCAGAGTTCAATGTTACGTTAAATTCTACCCGTCCATAATTTTGGAATTGCGTATCCAACAATAGTGAATCCCTCATCATCCAGCCCTTTACGTTTAATTTTACACCTCTCGTAACGTGATAATCTCCTAATCTAGATGAGCTGGATTTTTCAGAAATCAATACTGAATCGATGTACTCATAATGATAGACAGAAGAATCACCAGTGTCTGAATAAACTTGGTTATACGTAGAGAGAAGTCCTTGATCATTGTAGGTGAGCATGATTTCGGACTCTGATTCATTAGATTTTTTCAAGAAGTTACATCCTGATAATTGACCATTTGGCAGGTAACTAAACTGCGTGATATAGGGTAAGGCATTTCCAGATTCGTCATAGTGGGCAATAGAGATCAAATTTCCAGCTTCATCATAAGCATATTTGTTGACCGCAATTTTCTCCCCTTTCATTCCTAGAGGTTTTCCCTCCTTATTTAGGGTATGCTTTTCTATCAGTTGGTTCTGATCATTATATACGTAACTCAAGATGGTTGGCTCAAAGAACCTGTCTAAATCTATCACCTCCCCTGAGGCATTAAATGCTTCTTTTCGAATATAGTTACCTCGTGCGTCATAACTATATCGAAACTCTGGTGGATACATATTTATAAACTTTTCCTCAGGTATAGGCTTTCCCTCCTTATCCTGATAAGTAAGTTTGACGAGTTTACCATCTTCATAGAAATAGGTTTTTGACCCTATCCCAAAGACATCCTCTATCAATTCGCCCTGAAAATTGGTGTATGTGACTTTTCGGATTTCGTCGGCGGATATAAAAGCGCTAAGGCTTATGATTGCGATGAATAGAAATTTGTTCATGTTGTGATGTATTGCCTGTTAGCGGATGATTAAAAATCAAGTCCAGCCAGCGCCAACGTCCCGTTGGTGCTATGCTCAATACGGATTCGCCAATCCTCGAAATGGCCACGCCATGGCGTGGCCCTACCTTATTCTACCTTGACCTTAATCACCTCCTCAATGTTGTTCGAAGCATTCCCTACATAGACTTCATAATTTCCTTTTTCCAAAACCCAACCAGCGATCGTTTCATCATAGTAGGCGAGAGATTCCACATCAATCCTTATTTCGATCGTGCGAGACTCCCCTTTCTTAAGTAACACTTTCTGGAATCCCTTCAATTCCTTTTTGGCTCTTTCTACTTTGGATTTGGGCTTTCCGACATATACCTGAACCACTTCTGCTCCCTTTACTTCTCCTTCATTCTCCACCGTACAGGTCACAACCAACTGGTCTGAGGCAACGTAGGATTTCTTATCTGTTGTGATTTTTGCAATGGAGAAATCGGTGTAGGAAAGACCAAAACCAAAGGGAAATAAAGGCTCAATTTCCTTGGTGTCATGCCAGCGATAGCCCACCAAAATCCCCTCTTTGTAGACTTGCTTTATGCTGTCCCCTGGATAGGAGATTTCTCCAAAATGATGCGCACTATTGTCTTTCAGCTCCTTGGGAAAGGTAAAAGGCAGCTTGCCCGAAGGCGTTTGATCTCCGCACATGACATCTGTCAAAGCATAACCTGCCTGGCTTCCCAGGTACCAAGCCTGCATGAGTCCCTTTACATCTGCTATCCAAGGCATGGCCACTGCATTTCCACTGACGAGTACGACGCCTACATTGGAGTTGACAGCAAGGATTTCTTCCAACAACTCATCTTGTCCAAATGGCAGGTTGTAAGAAAGACGGTCTCCTCCTTCACAGTCCTGATGGTGGTTCTTGTTGAGTCCTCCCATGAACAGTACCAGATCCGCTTTGCGGGCAATCTCAATGGCTTTAGCCTTCAAGGAGTCCGCATCATAGGGAGAAGGCTTAGTCCTTGCGTACAAGGGAGGACCTGAAGCATAGCCCAGCGTATGGAGAATCGTGGCATCGGCAAATCGGGCTTGGATGCCTTCGAGGGGAGAAACTTCTTTCTTGGCTTTTAGCTCAGAGGAGCCTCCACCGACTGTCATCATTCTTGTGGCATTCTCCCCGATCACGGCGATTGTCTGTGTCGTATTGGGATCGATAGGGAAAAAGTTCTCCTCATTTTTCAATAAGACGATGCCTTCTGCTCCCACTTTTCGGGCTACATCCAGATGTTCCTGATTGTTCATGACACCGAGTCCGCGATGGGGGTTCAAAGTCGTACGAAACATCAAGCGCAACAGCCTTCTCGCCTTATCATCTACGAGGGCTTCATCCAGTTCGCCCTTGCGAAGGAGTTCGAGAAAGGGATTGGCTAGGTAATAGCTGTCATAAGCATTCTTGGTACTAGTTGTCAATCCGTCGGTTCCTGTACCCATCTCCAGATCCAAGCCATAGAGGGCCGATTCTTTTGTGTCGTGCGCGCCTCCCCAGTCGGTGATGACCACACCGTCAAAGTTCCAGTCTTCCTTTAAGATCTGATTGAGCAGCAGTTCGTGATGGCAACAGTGTTGGCCGCGAAACTGGTTGTAAGCGCCCATGAGGGTCCATGATCCCCCTTCCTCTACAGCAGCTTTGAAAGCTGGCAGATAGATCTCATACAAGGCACGGTCGCTGACCTCTACGTTGATGTGGCCCCGCCACTTTTCTTGGTTATTGAGGACATAATGCTTGATGCAGGCGGCAACGCCATTTTCCTGCACCCCGTGGATGTAAGGGACACACAGGACAGAAGCCAGATGCGGATCTTCTCCCATGTACTCAAAGTTGCGGCCATTCATAGGTGTCCGATAGATGTTGACACCTGGGCCGAGTAGCACATCCTTTCTTCGATATCTTGCCTCTTCCCCTAGTGCTTTCCCAAACTCATAGGAGAGTTCTGGATTAAATGTAGCGGCCAAGCACGTAAGGGCTGGAAAGGCTGTGATCGAATCATTGGTCCAGTTGGCATATCCCCAGTTGTCCCAATTGATCTCTCCTCTGACACCATGTGGTCCGTCGGACATCCATAGCTCTGGAATACCCAGCCTGTCGACACCTGGAGAGCTGAATTTGGATTGTGCATGACACATGGCGACCTTCTCTTCCAGGGTCAGTAAGGGCAATATGCTATCTATTTTGGCCTCTATATCTGGATCTGGCTGGGCTTGCGCACTAATAGGAAGGGTGAACAAAAGAATGAGATTAAGGATAAAAATGGTGCGTTTCATATAAGTAGTATTGGTTTCAGCGGATCATGTAGTCCTGTAAAATCCACCTAGGATGACTTCCAAACGTCTCTTCGGTACAGGCAAATTATTCATTTTCTCATGAAGTACAGGCAAAAAATGAAATCTGTTGGGGAGTTATTAGCGTGATGTATTTTGTGGGGATCATATAAAAATGAGAAAATCTGTAGTCCACATTGAGGAAGACTACAGATTATGGGGATTTGTATGGCTTTGAAAGCCCAACAAGATCCGCCCGTCCCAGGCTTCAAGCTCAGGACGAGCGTCATGATATGGTAATTTTTCAGGTCCTACTCCACCCAAAACGGGATATTCGCATGCGCTGTATGCCCATGTCCATCCTCTACATAGATGAACAAGCGATAGGCGCCCGCCTTCTGAGGTGCTTGGAAGGTCGTCTTGCTCCCTGCATCCGCAGGAAATAACCCCTTCACCTCTGATGGTATGTACTCTTTGTCTCCTCCTGTTTTGGTGGTCGTGCTCTCACTGCGAACCTCCCATCGGTAAAGCAACTCATCTTCATCGGGATCCGTCACGACGACCTTTGTAGGATATGCGCTCCCTGCTGTGAGCTTGATGCTCGCATCTGCTTTGCTTCCGTTCAAGGTAAAATCATGCAAGCGCGGCGAACGATTCGCTGGCCACTGACCATTCCAGGCGTAGTGCATCATATCTACAGACTCCGTCTCATTGCCATCGGGCATGAACATCCCAAACCAAGTCGGCGTACGCTCCTGCTTCTGCCCCCAAAGGAAGACAAATGAGCCGACTACCTGCTCAGATTGATCCAAAATTCCATTTTGGTAACGGCTAAGGTAAAGATCCGCCTTCTTGGAACTATGATTTTCTAGCGGAGCGCCCCACTCGGTTTTGGGTACCTCCCAGTAGCCTGTAGCCCCCCACTCAGTCACCAAAAGGGGACCTTTGTAACCTGATTTTTCGATGATCTGAGGAAGCTGATCCATCGGACCATATAGCTGGACGCTCAGGAAGTCCAAGTCAGCAGCGCGTTGCCCTACCATTTTCACCACTCTTTTACTCATTCCTGCGAGAGGAGTAGTCGTGAGATGGTTGGGATCGACCTCATGTATCATTTGGGAAATTTCGTTGACGGCATCCCATACTTTAGGATTTTTGGAGTGGTGGTTCATTTCATTTCCCACACACCAAAACATCAAAGCAGGGTGGTTTTTCAGCGCCTTGACTTTCTTTCGGATGCTCTTCAATTGCCTTTCAATAGCCTCTGGATCATCATAATCAAATCCATGACGCTCTAAACCTACCCACACCCCCATGGCTACTTTCAGCCCCAACGCTTGCGCCTGGTCGAGCACTTCTTTGCCGTTGTCAGCACTCCATGTACGCAAAGCATTGGCTCCGTGCTGCGCGAGTGCCTCCATGCTTCCGTTTCCTGCGAAACCTGCACCCTTGATGAAAAAGGGTTCCCCATTCAAATGGATACGATAGCCCTCGTCGGTCAAGATCATTTCGGACTTTGTGATAGAGGGGCTGACGGCTTCTAGTGTAGCTTGGGCATAGAGAATAGAGCCATATGCGAATAACAGAGCAAATAGAATATGATGGAAAAGCGCGTTCATCTTAGCTTAGTTTAAATTTGGGCATAAATATAAGCTTAAGAATATGTTTGGGAGAATTGTTGAAGTAATTTGAAAAAGTTGGAAATCACTCATAAACTTGGAAAAGACCAAT
>JBCBFT010000140.1:0-14634 GCA_038527485.1 Bacteroidota bacterium | reverse complement strand
ATTTTTAATTGGCTAGAGCAAAAAGTAGAGCTACAAAATGCTTCAAAAGTCCGATCTACTAAAGGATTAATTGTCCACACTTTCGGAAAATTGGCCGCAGCGTTCCTTTTCCTTATTTTTAACTGTTAATTCGCATTATTAATGAACCACTAGAAATCATTCGGGTTTATCGAGAAGAAATTCGAGTATACTTCTGTTATTTGTAGCCCAAAGGTTGTTTTCGTTTGGTACCAAACAAAACAGATATTTACCTCGCATAAGTCTTTACAAGATTATGGAAGAACCATTTGTAACCAGAGGATTTTCGGGGAAGCGTCGGAATCCTGATAAAGCGGATCGCATCCCTCCTGGTCAGTATGAAACACACGATTTTCCTGTCCTATCTGCGGGTCCCACTCCCAAGGTCCGTCTTGACAGATGGGAACTGAAGCTAGAAGGCTTGGTAGAAGAACCTGTGACCCTCTCGTGGGAAGACTTCATGGAGTGCCCTGCCCAGACTTATAAGGTGGACATTCACTGTGTGACTAAGTGGTCGAAGTTAGATACGGTTTGGGAAGGTGTAAGTGTGGACGACCTGCTGTCCCAGGCTCGATTGAAGCCCGAAGCGAAGTATGCATTGATTTTTTGCTATGGCGGGTACACAACGAATCTCCCACTAGAAGATTTACGCGACAACAAGGCATTTATGGCTTACAGGTATGGAGGGTTTCCGCTAGCCCCAGAGCATGGGGGTCCCGTACGATTGGTTGTTCCTCATCTCTATTTTTGGAAAAGTGCCAAGTGGGTACAAGGGATGCGCTTTCTCTCCGAGGATGAATCGGGATTTTGGGAGCGAGCCGGCTATCATATGTACGGCGATCCTTGGAAGGAGGAGCGCTACAGGGAGTAGGCAAATAGCAAAGTTCTTCTTTCATGCTTCAAGACTACTGATATGAAGTGGCAACTAGGAACAGTGGTGGGTATTCGGGAAGAAACACCCACGGTAAAATCTTATACTTTTCAACTCCCAGATTGGCAGCCGCATAAGGCAGGGCAGCATTACGATTTGCGACTTACGGCGCCTGACGGCTATCAGGCCCAGCGAAGCTATTCGATTGCCTCAGAACCTGAGAGGGTAGGAGAGATAGAGCTGACCATTGAGTATCTAGAAGATGGAGAGGTATCAGGATTTTTTCACGAAGAAGTGCAGATAGGGGACAGAATCGAGTTGAGAGGGCCGATTGGAGGATATTTTTATTGGAAGTCCACCTTTCGAAAACCCATTTTCCTGATCGGGGGTGGATCGGGAGTAGTGCCTCTCATGGCGATGCTGCGTCATCGCGCACGAAGTGAGACCCGTGCACCTGCTACTTTGCTGTATAGCGTCAAGCATCATGAAGAGGTGATTTACAAAGACGAGTTGAAGCAGCTTCAGGAGGAAGATCCCCTACTCAACGTACAGGTGACCCTCACGCGATCTGCTCCGCCAAGATGGGAGGGATACAAAAGAAGAATGGATGTAGAGATGCTGGGCGAGTTGTTGGGACAGTTTGAAAAAATGCCCATCTGCTACATTGTAGGACCAACCCCCATGGTGGAGTTTGCGGCTAATGCACTAGTCGATTTACGTGTGCCTCCTGTCCAGGTTCGGACAGAACGCTTTGGTCCTACGGGAGGATGAATGCCATTTTCTTACTCGATTGTACGAAAAAGCCCTTCTGAAATTTTTCAGAAGGGCTTTTGTCAATTTCACAACCATTTATTCTGTAAAATCATAGAGGAGTCGGCCTTCTTCTGTTTGCACTTCGTGAGCCATCCCTTTGTCTTGGAGTCTTTTGACGGTTTGTTCTACAGTATCTACGCCTAGACCTGTCATACGGACAATCTCTCTAATCGATAGAGGAACTGTATCGGGTAGCGCAAGAATTTGAGATTCGGCACTTTGGCTTGCCGCAGATCCACCTTGAGGGGCCGCTACATTTACAAATACTTGTTGATTTTGGTTGCCACCTCTATTGCGGGTTGCCATCTTCAAGGCATTTACAGCATCTACTTGACTCCCAAGGGTGAATAGATCAACGATCCACCCAATACCGAAAATTCCAAAAGTGAGTAGATAAAGAATTCCAGCTCCTGCTTTTCCCAGATAAAATTTGTGTATGCCCAGCCCTCCTAGAAAAAACCATAGCAGGTAGGCAGTCGTTTTAGACTTCATGATGATGAGTTATTGATGAGATTAGAATAACTCAATCTAGGATATCCTTTTGGGCCAAAGAAAAAATTGTACAGTATTTGTGAAAAATCCTCAGTATGAAGGAAGGTTCAATCCTTTAATCGTAGGAACTCACTTCACCTGTTCTTAGGAGCTTTTAAGTACAAAATCTTCTTGATTATCAAAACCTTGTCTCTTAAGTTCTTTGTGCATGATCCGGAACCAAAGGGGAGGAAATAAGGCAACTAGCATAGAGGTAGGATACCCAAAAGGTAATTCAGGGACTCCTTCATGATGATCCAATATTTGGTATTTTTTAGAGGCGATGTAATGGTGGTCAGAGTGGCGCGTCAATTCATACAAAAGAATGCGTCCAATCTCATAATTGGCATTCCATGAATGATGGGGTAGCACACGTTCAAAACGACCGTTGTCTAGCTTTTTCCTGCGTAGCCCGTAGTGCTCTATGTAGTTGATCGTCTCGAGTAAGAGGGCACCGATGATCCCAGCGATTGCTACCAGCAGCATAATAGGCACACTT
The DNA here is from genome assembly GCA_038527485.1 of Bacteroidota bacterium. Lineage (GTDB taxonomy): Bacteria > Bacteroidota > Bacteroidia > J057 > J057 > JALEFZ01. Next base: position 11,902 of record JBCBFT010000140.1, on the reverse strand, counting down.
GCTACAAGCGCGATCACCATAAGGTAAGCAACTTGAATCAACTGATACCAGATCATCTCATTGTGGAGGCTTAGATTCTTCCAACCTTTTTTCTGCATCCGCTTGGCTTCGTGATGCCATGCATTGCGATAGCTTCCCACGAGTGATTTGAACCAGAAGCCGTATACATTATCTCCATAGGCGGCACTGGCAGGGTCTAAAGCTGTAGCCACAAACTTATGATGCCCTCGATTATGTTCGATGTAGAAATGCATATAAAGCGCAGGTAGAAGCAGTATTTTAGCCATTCTCCTCTCATACTTTTCTCTGCGATGTCCCAACTCGTGCGCTACATTGATTCCATTGGCCCCAATCATAATACCCATCGAAAGGGTCATACCAAGGATTTCATACCCCTGCAAGGAATGATTCAGAAGGGTCCAAATGAAAAATCCTACAAGACCGTAAACGATGGGAATGTTGAGATAGAGTAAAAAATCGAAGAATCTGCTTTTCAGTTTCTCATACCGACTTTCTTCGTCCAGGTTTTCCTCTGAGTGAGGGGCTAAAGGTTCGATCATGGGTACCAATCCAAAGACGAATATCACGGTTGTAAATGACCATATGTCTTGTAGGTAGATCGAGATTCCCGTCAATACAGGAATGAGGTAGGCAAATAAGTACTTAGCATCTTTCATAGGTAGTAGTTTAGGCCTTTATGCCTAATGAAAGATATCATTTTTCGCATAAAAAAACGCAGCCATCCATCGAAATATGAACGCCTGCGTTAAGAAAGGCCCGTGCTTTGACTTTTGAAGAATAGAGATAATTATTTCTTAGGAATTGCGCGCATAAAGACGGGAACCATACCATAGAAATCGGATAGTTTCATGTGCTGATGGAGGAATACCCTGAAAACGGGGGTTCCATCCTCTTTATTTCCTGCTATGTCGGTGTATTGACTCAGATCGTAATCGGCAATTTCTAGATATTCTATTCCTTCTGGGAGATCCAGTTCATAGTTTACAGATTTATTCCATCCCACTTCAAAAACTCTCCCCAACGTATCTACCCCATTTGTCAGGAGGAAGGAGGGCAGGGTTTCATTGAGCAAAGGTCCTTTGACGTAGGTGTAACCTTCAAGTTCAGGAAACTGTGCGAGTAGATCCGTGAAGATTTGATACAGGCGAAATGTGGAATCATATTGGGTCTCTTTCTTGACAATCTTGAGAGAATTGACCAAGGCTTTATTTTCAAAATCTAGCTGATAGGATTTGGGAGAATAATCCTCCTGGGCAAATATGCAAGTGACAGCTAGGAGGAATGCGCAAACAAGAAGTGTAATTCTCATAAGTAGAATAAAAGCATGAATGATACGCCCACAGATAGGCTACGCATGAGCGGGGATTTTTACATTTTCAGCAAAGTAAAATAACCACAAGGCATCTCTCTACATGGGGGCTATTTTTTATTCCAAATCATGGCTATAGGGAAATATTCTACCGTATGGTGGCTTTCTAGTACATTTTCTCACTTTCCAGTTCTTCCCGCATGCGCAGATAGGAATCGTATCTAGAAGGATGGATCTCACCTGATTCTAGGGCAGCTTTTACAGCGCAACCAGGCTCATTGATATGCTGGCAGTCAGAGAACTTACAGTCTGCCATACGGCTGCGCATCTCAGGAAAGTAGTGACTTAGCTCGCGCACCTCGAAGTTGGCTAGCCCAAACTCTTTGATGCCAGGAGAGTCGATGATGAAGCCTCCATTGGCCAAAGGATGCATCTCCGCATAGGTAGTGGTATGTCGCCCCTTATTATGGTAACCGCTGATATCTCCTGTCTTGAGGTTGAGTGTAGGGTCTACCAGGTTGACAAAAGTCGATTTACCTGCCCCTGAGTGTCCCCCAATGAAGGATATTTTATCAGTCAAGATCTCCGATGCCTGAAGCTGGTATCTAGGGTCTAGCGCATTGAGTTGGATGACTTCATATCCGATACGCTCGTAGATATCCGTGATTTCTTTTAGCTTGGCTTTCTCTTCTGCTGTCTGGAGGAGGTCGATTTTATTGATGACGATACGTGTCGGGATGTGGTAGGCTTCATTGATGAGGATGAAGCGATTGGCAAAGCCAGTAGAAGTCCGTGGGAAGTCGATGGTAAACAACAGAATGGCCTGGTCCACATTGGCAGCCATGATATGTACCTTGTGGTTGTGGCCGATGGCTTTGCGCAGGATGTAGTTCTTCCTGGGGAGTAACTCTGTAATGACACCGACTTCTCCTTCTTCTTTGGGAGGTGTAAACATGACTTCATCCCCTACAGCTACGGGATTGGTAGTCTTGAGTCCTTTGATTCTAAATTTTCCTCTTACGATACAGTCGTGCTGTACCCCTTCCGCAGTCTGCACGCGGCTGCTCGAACCGACAGACCGGATGACTGTGCCTTTTTGAGTAGCATGATCAGGCATTGGGAGGCAGTATTTGTGAATGAAACATCATCAGTTTTCAGTCTTTGTCACAAAGGTAGGCTTTTTTGCGCCACCTACCGCCTGCCAGTTCATTCTATGCTTCTGTTTGTCCTCGCTGCATTGCGCCTGAATCACGAATTGAGGAATCGTGAACGTACTATTTCCCTTCAGAGGTAACTGTGCCACTTGGAGTTTGCCCTGATGGAAGTAGTGAAGCTCCGCACGAAAGGTATCACTGAGAAAACTCATCCAGTGATCGAGCTGTAGACCGAGCTGATGCCCATTGAGTGCGATGATCTCGTCGCCTGCGACAATCCCTGCGCGCATAGCTGGACTGTCCTCGTAGAGGTGATCCACGATCAGTTTTCCATTGATAACCTTGGCTTTCATGCCCCACCATGCGATGGCAGGATCTGCAGGAGGAACCTCTATCATCATCAATCCATAGTAAGCACCCATTTCTTTTAAGGCTGTCTTGAGGGAAGTCGTCCCGTGGATAAAGTGCTCGAAAAAGTCTGCTTGATCATTCCCTGTAAACTTCTTCAACACATCCCGAAAGATGGTCTCCGTGTACCCTTGGCCCTTTTTGGCAACCTCTTGGTACATGTAATGCATCACATCGTCCAGACTGTAAGTATCATCTGTCTGCTGGCGGATGCGCTGGTCGAGAATCATCGCTGCAAGGTAGCCCTTGGTATAGAATGAGATCTTGCGATTGGGAGCAGTCGATTGGCGATAGCCATGTGTCCACGACTGGAAACTGGCTTGACTCAAGGAGACATGATCCTGACTCCCTGTCATATAGTGGCTCTGCAATTCTTGATTGATGCTGTGCACCCAGCGGTCCATATTCCACACATTCCCCTTCCAGAGCATTAGGTCTCCATAGTAGGTGGTGATGCCTTCCGTGACATAGTGCATCTTCGAATAGTTTTCCCTATCGTAGACATAAGGGAGCATGTCATCAGGCCGAATGTATTTTACATTCCAAGTATGGAAGAGTTCATGGGAGGAGATTTCGAGAAAAGACTCATAGAATTTCTCTTGCATGAGATTCACCCCAGGCCCCATGACGATGACCGTCGAGTTGTAGTGCTCCACGCCATGACGGTAGGGAAAGGGCCACATAACAAATAAATAGTGGTATTCATTTACAGGACAGTCCCCAAATAGGGACATCTGCGCTGCTGTGTAGGCTTGAATATCATGACTGATACGGTCAAAATCAGGTCTACAGGTCCCCAAAAACCAGAGATGGGTATCCATGCCTCCTGCTTCCAAGCGATGATGCTGCAAAGAGGGACCTGCGAGAAAGGGAGTATCGACCAACTCATGGAAGCTTTTGAAGGTGTAAGGTCCTTTGTGTAAGCCGAGTGCTGAACCCAGCTGCCACCCATCGGGTATGTCAAACGCCATCTCACAAGGTGACTCGATCTGATCAGGACGGTACATCAGGCAGGTGATGCCATTGAAAAGGAGATGCTCCCGATCCAGATAAGTTCCTCCTGCGTCATGCAGGTTGGCATAAAAGTTATACGAAAAATGTATTTCCTGCGCAGTAGTGCTTGTGACCTCCCAGCTATGCGAATCGACTTGTTTAAGGGTAAGAGACGTCCCTTCTGGGGTCATGGCTTTGACATCGAAAATGAGTCGAGCAAAATTTTGTAATTCATAGCGTCCAGGTCGCCATTTGGGAAGCTGAAATTGGGCTAAGCCTTCTGTAAGAGAGGTGGTTATATTTATTTGAATGACTTGTTTCGTAGGGTCAAATCGAAGTTGATACTTCATGTATTTGCAAGAGTTTACGATGCGAGAATTTGAGTCATAATATGCATATGTAAAGGTAAATACAAGTTATGTGCAAATTTACAAACATCGAGGAGGGAAAGTGGGAGGCAAAATATCTGCCCCCCACACGTGCTCAACTATTTCCCCCACAGCAACAAGTCTTCATGCTTGTGATTGGATAAATACAGGTCGGGTATCTGATCCTCATTGAGATCTGTTAATAAACAACCGATGCCTCCTTTATAGGAAAGGGCAGGTAGCATCTCTTTCGTTTGATCTACAAAATGACCGTTTGCCTGCTGAACAAACGCCTTGGCATTTTCCTGAGGCTCGCCCAATCCTGTAGTTACAAAGTCCATCCGACCATCTGCATTCAGATCGAAGAAGATCGCGTCTAGCGTGAAGGCTTCTCGCTTGGGCAAATGTGTATCGGTCACATCTGTAAAATGCCCTTTGCCGTCATTGAGGAGGAGCCTATCCTGTAAGTCTACGCCTCCTTCCCAGCCGACATTGCATAGATAAGCATCTACATCTCCGTCCTGATCTATATCAGCCAGGACAACTTTTCGAGTTTCATGAAGCGGCAATGAAGGAAGATGGTCTTTTGTCTGGGTAAATTTCCCCTTGTGGTTAAGATAGATCTGGCAGCCCCCCGTTTCATTTCCCTCAAATACATCCAGATCTCCATCTCCATCTAGATCAGCTAGTTTTAGGTCCTGTGTGGAGGCGGTATTGGCAGGCCAGTAGGTCCCTATATCTGTTTTTTCAAATCTGTCTTTACCCAAGTTGAGGTACAACTGATTCTGCCCTCTGTTTCCAATTAGGATGTCGGGTTTTTGATCTCCATTGACGTCGAGTACAGCCACAGCATTGGCGACTGAAGGAAGGAAACTGTAGGAGGAGAGGGTAAACGAACCTTTTCCATCATTATACAGAAGCTCATGAAAAGGTGTGTCTTCGCTCACGAATATAAGGTCCAGATCCCCATCTCCATCCATATCTTGTATGACGACGTCCTCACTGTCTTCACCCGTCAAAAAAGGATGTTCGCCATAATCTTTGATCACAGGAGGCAGCCGGAGAGGATCGGATTTGAATTTTCCATTCCTCCTACCAAATAAAATGATGTTGCGCTTACCTTCCATCGCCAATACGAGGTCGATGTATCCATCTGCATCTAGATCAGCGGCTTCGACATCCATGCTGGATTCGATAGTTGCTTGAGCAGGGAGTGCGCGATCGGCCAGACGGAAGGACTGTCCTTGACAAAACAGAGGGGCAGCAAGTCCCCAACATAAGAGGATGTAATGTGTGTAATTCATATCTGCAGTTAAAAGTCTATACCAATAACTGCATCAAAGCGGAAGGAAAAATGGTACTATATGGGCAATTGTATCAGAGGTAATTGGGAGTCGACGAGTGGAGGATGAACGTCGATCAATTTTGAGCGGGTGAGGGAGCAAATCAGAAAATCAATGGATCGCATTGAGTCTTGTATGACGTCTCAAAGGATTAAAGACTTTCTGATAGATCAATACAAGCAAAAACTCGATTCCTATGGCTACAGCCATGGCACCTGCAATGGAACCGTCTATGGCGACGGCCAAATAATAGCCGCCTATAGCTGCCACAATCCCCAGGCCAATGGCTGTCAGAATCATCTGAGGAAGATTGTTCGTCAGTAGGTAGGCTGCTGCTGCGGGACCCACCAAAAATGCGATGACAAGGATGGCACCTACAGATTCGAATGATAATACGGTGTTGAGAGAGACGAAGCCCATCAAAGCATAATGCCAGACGGCTGTCGAAATACCCGCTGATGCTGCATAGACAGGATCGAAGCTCGTCATGACCAGCGGCTTGTAAGCCCAGACGATGAATGCCACGATGAGGATCAATAAACCACCCAAAACCCAAACGGTACGTGGGGTAGGAGGTAAGGAACCTATTGTCCATGTGTCAAGTGGGACAAAGGCGATTTCTCCATAAAGCACACAATCCTGATCCAAGTCGATCGAACCCGAAAAGGCCGAAATCAGGATGACGCCTATAGCAAACATCCACGTGAAAGAGATGCCTATGGCGGCATCTTCTTGAAGTTTGGCTCTTTTGCTCAGCCATTCGATCAGGACAGTTGTGAGGATACCAAAGAGTGCCGCACCGACCAGCATCACCAAGGATGCTCTTGTTTCGGTCACAAGGTAAGCAATCACAATACCAGGTAAGACAGCATGTGAAATTGCATCACCGATCATGGTCATTTTTCGTAGGAGTAGAAAGGACCCTAAGAGTGCCCCACAACTTGCTACGAGTATGCCCGTCATTATGATCCAAAAGTCATCCATACTTACAAGGAAGTCATTTTTTGTATCGCTAACCAAAGAAATTTCAATATAACCATTCTCAATACACAGAGTTTTTATTCTTTTGCATACGTAAAAAGGAACAATGGAGATAAAACAACCTTCTCGTGACGAGTTAATCGTGCTAGAAAAACCCTTTCTATCATGGCTCATTCCCCTTTCCATCGCAGGGGCGGGTCTGATGTTGATCTTGGGGTCTATGAAGCAGTATGGCATCCAGGCTTGGTATCGGACAACTTATATGCTGGGGGGGGCTTTGGCATTCTGGGGTGTTTTGTATCTCTTGATTGGTCCTAAAGGAAGCTCTGTCAAGCTCAATAGAGAAGAGAGTACAATGATCGTCGAACATAAAAAGGGCGTCCGCGTGCTGGTCAAGCGCTATATTTTTATGCAGGAAGTGGAGCAAATACGAATCGAGCAGAAGCAAAATCCCAAGCGTCCCAGCCAGAAGCTTCAATACAGGCTAGCCGCCAATGTGGCCGGTGAATGGGTAGCGCTCACGCACTGGTCCAACAGTCAGCTATACGACTTCGAGCAAGCCGCCAAGCAGATTCAGGCCTTCGTCACAGAAGCCAAAAAGCGCCTCTCGTAGGACCACCGCTACAGCGTGGTCAGCTCTCGAATCCAGCGTGGTCAATCTTCCCATCCAGCGTGATCAACTCCCCAAGCCATCCCTCTACATCCACAGCGTAAAATGCTCCTTCGCTTGTGGTCTGTTGACAAAACACACACCCATACGATACAAGTCAATGCTCACACTCACCTCAGGCATAGTGACGATCTGCTGCCACGCCCGATGCATACCCGAAGACCAGTGGATGTCGTCAAAAATCATGATCCCACCATCTGACATATGAGGGAGGAGAAGCTGGGTATAGCGAAGAGTAGATTCCTCGCGATGATTGCCATCTATGAATACATAGTCCCAGGGCGATTTTTGTTCTTCCAGTAGCGCAGGGAGTAACTTGTCAAAGTTCCCCAACCGTAGATCTGCTTGGAATCCGAATGTTTCAAGGTGTTGTCTGGCCAGTACCTGTAGGTCCTCTACTCCCTCCAAACTGACAAAATAGCTGTCTTGTAAGCCTGCCAATTGATAAAGGGTCGATATCCCCAAGTGTGTACCCAATTCAAGGCATCTCTTAGGTTGGAAATAGCGGCATATATTCAGCAAAAAACTACCTTCTACAGATCTGCGGCTTGCTCTTTGAGCGAGCATTCCCACACTTGCTTGCTCAATGCGCTTTTTGCCTCCTTCCATTCCCGCCCCCAGATCTTGATAGTTGATAGAGGTTGTTTGTTGGCCCAATACCTTTCGGAGGGACTCAATCTCCTCGACTTTTGGGGATCTTGTGCCATGTAAGACATGAAGGATAAAGTCATAGACAAAGGGAGAGTGGACGCTATAGCGAGTTTGGACCTTTCGTAGATAGGCGAAGAAGTATGGCAAGCGCGTACGGAGATGAGCTGATGTCAAAGCAAATGGAAAAGGGATAAAAAAATAGCGGGTGATCGTTCACCCGCTACAAATATGAAACTTTATTTTGAAGCTCCCTGATAAAATCACACGGACTAGGGAGTCGTCACTTTATAATCAAATATGATGTAATCACTTACGGCTACACCAGGCCCGTCATCCACCAATTTCTTGATGTTCATAACCGCGAACTGCGGACGAGGCGTCTTGATCAGGCGTACAATCACGTAATCTCCTTCTCGCAGTCTAGGTGTCTGCTCATAATAGCTCTCGGCAGAGAAAAACGCTTGGAAAAGAGAATTGTAAGTAGCCTCTTCGTAGTTAAAGCGTGAAGCATCTGTCAGGACGATGGAAGAATCTTGATCCACAGACTCATTGTTGGGAGAGTTGAGTTGAGGAACCCACAGGCCCTGGCCGCTGCCTGAATTTTCAGCAATATCAAGTTGAAGCTTGAAGGCATCAAAATTCTGCCCTGTTGTGGCAGGGAGTGCACGGCGCGAAGAAAAGTTGAAGCCATATTCTTGATCCTGCAGAGAGTTATAAAGTGTATCATCTGTATAGACCAGGATATCGTACGGCTGAGGTGAGTCTGCTCCTGGGAGCACGCTGATCGTAAACGAAGTGGAATCACTCTGACCTTTAGAATCAGTCACAGTACAGGTGTACGTAAGCTTAGAGTAAGCAGGAATGGGATCAACGGTAGCTGTAAAATCAAATACAAAGGTGTTGCCCGTCAGCGTTTCACTGGTGACCAGTCCTTGGCTTACTTGTGACCCGTCGGGTGCAAACTCCGTCTCCGTGATGCGCAGGTTGCTTAGCAATTCATTGTCCGCCATTTGGAGCGTGACAGTTGCCTGACCTCCTTCTAGCAAGGAAAAGCGAGGGTTGTCAGGACTGATGATGGTGATGGCAGGCGCTCCGTCTGTCGGGACAGGATTGTCAATCGGGTTCGTCTGGTTCTCACAAGAGACCAGTAACAAGCAGGCCAAGCACACACCCAAAGCAAAAGGCAGCGTTTCTTTCAGAAATAATCGCATATCCGTTGAGTAAAAGAATGTAAGGTTCATAGTTATTCGCAGCATTTTTTTATCAGTCGAGATAAAAAAACTCCCTTAAAATAAGCGAAATCTCGTAATTATCCGTAATAAGAGGTAGATTTTTCCCTCTCTTCCCTTTATAACCGCATGTAAGTTATGTGGGCACTTATGAAAAGAATGAGTCTCATATTTGGTACGTTCCTCCTTGCATTGAGCTTTTTTTCTGCTTGTACTGGGGTTTCGGAAACAGAGCAAAGAGTGGATTTTATCACGAATAAAATTCACATATCAGACTCAATGGCTGCCATTCAACTCCTGCAAGAGATGGATACTCCCGCTGAATTTATTCGCCCTCCTTATGTACTGCCTCAAGAGAAAGATAGTCTTGCGATGGATTCGGCAAAGATAAAGGCCGAAGGCTCAGAAGAAAATCTTTAGTCCTACTTCAATCGGAGGAATCACAGGGTTTCGGAATCCTTCTCCTTCCTTGGGGAGAAAAATGGTGTTGGTAAACTCATCCAGAAGATCTGATAGACGGTAGTTGAACTCTAGTCCTAGCCATTTGTAGCCTACACGTGCCATAAGACCATACTGGAGCGGCTGCCATTCATTGGCCACTCCCACAATGTCCAGGGTTTTATCTCTCCTTCTCAGCCCTTCGGCATCGGTATATCTTCGCCTGTAGTTGCCGCCGAGCAAGTAGCTGCCGTAGGCTCCTGCCTCAATAAAATAGAGTGGGTCACCATCTTCATCCGTCGTGATGTGATAGAAGACACTGAGTCCTAAATCACCCGCCGTCAGGATATGCTTTTCCCGCTCCAACTGGAGGGAGGAGTCAAAAACTGTAGGATAGGTCTTAGCCTGGGTATTTTCATAGGTCAGATGCTTCCAACTGATACCAGGGGTTAGACGTAGCCCTAGTTTGTCTCCCAAAAGGAAGATCTTGATGCTCGCACCTAGGCTGTAGGTTCCTGAAGAGGAAGATCCTAATGGGATCGAGTCAGGGCTACTATTGGCTAGGAGAAGTGACCGCCCAAATACTAACGCGTACTTTCTGGGAGGATCTGATGGGAGATCTTTTACCTTGGGTGCTGCCTCTTTTGTTTCTGTCGTATCTACTTGGGCAGGTAAAATCAGAAGGCAGCAACAGAAGAATAGGATAAATAGGATGATATTCCTGAGCATATGCGTAATTTGTAAGCGAAATTAATGGAAAAAATCCTTACCCATGCATAGATTCAACATAAGGGTGTATGGTTTGTACGTAGCGGAAGGTAAATTATTGGTTACAGATGAGATCCGATTCGGGATTCAAATGACCAAGTTGCCAGGGGGAGGACTGCAATTTGGCGAAGGATTGGCAGGAGCACTCATCCGTGAGTGGCAAGAAGAACTCAACGTCACTGTGGAAGTAGGAGATGTTTTCTATGTAAATCCTTTCCTTCAGATCTCTGCCTTCAACTCCATGGATGAAGTCATGGGATTATATTTTTGGGTGAAACCTCTAGATCCTCTGAATGTAGTCTTCAAAGAGAAACCCATGGATTTTCCTCATGAGGGAGATGACCAGCAGGTATTTCGCTGGGTGGCGATTGAGGACCTTAAGCCAGAAGATTTTACCTTTCCAGTGGACCAATCGCTCGTAGCACCGCTGCGCAAGCACTTCGGGCTGGCCGAATAAAAAAAGGACGAAGCCCCCGCTCCGTCCTACATTCTAATACCCATTATAAAAAAACCAAGATTCCGATTTTAGTGGAAGGTCTTCTAGCGCCTTCTAGCTTTGGATCAGTTCCACCACAGGTTCGATGATGGGATGTTCGCTTCCCATTCCTGCAACTTCCTGCTTATAGGGATTGCCCTCTTTGTCCTTGAAGAAGATGGTGAAATGATAAGTCGCCATCTCTAAGTCTGATCCCTTTAGGACAAAATTCATAGAAGTGTATGGAGCATAGACCGCCCGATGCGTAAACAATGGCTGCTGATATTGAATCTGTAGCTCATTGTATTTTTCTGTGGCCATGCGCTCAAAGGAGAGCGTAGAACCTGTGTTTTGCAAGGTCAGCTTGAGTCCTTGATCCTGTGTCCATGCGATACGCTGAAATTTCAATGCAGGAGGTGTCAGTGTCAAGCCTACTGCTTCTTCGGGCTCTGCTACAGGTACTTCTCTTTCTTCAGGAGAAAAAGATGCCTTAGGAGATTCCCATTGTGTGTTCGTTTCACGAAAGGTGATGTTGCCATAATCAGTGGCGAGTGCAAAGCTCGGCTTCTTTGCTTGCTGGCGAAGTTGCCGGATTGCTACCAAGAATGCGATTAGCGCCCCTAATACGCCCATCGCTGCTGCCATAGAGTCCAATAAGGGCTCAGCCAGGTTAAGATTCATATTGCTTCAGTTATTTACCCCATGCCAACAATGCAAAAAGAAGGCCAAACCGAAGCTTTTCTTACATGGATGGATATTTTAAGATCTTTAATATATGGAATAGATATAGAGGGAAATGGTCAAAAGGGTAGATAGAAATAAAGAAAATTGAATGTATAAGTATTTGATAAACAAAATAATGGAAGGAAACATGTTTGCTATATGCGAACCAAATTTCATAATTAGAATGAAAAATAGGATTCGATTCATTTAAGAATCAGACAATTTTTTCTATGAAATTTCGTCAATGATCATATGATGTTTTGAGGGGTAAATGGACCTTTTTTAAGAATTAGTATAGTCGGTCCTGAAAAAAGATGTTTAAATATGCTGATTGAGAATCTTCTGTACAGATAGGCTCCTTACGAATATCT
>JBCBFT010000139.1:0-14996 GCA_038527485.1 Bacteroidota bacterium | reverse complement strand
AGTGGCATTTATTCAACTGATGTTCATCACGATCATTTTGGCAAGACTATGAGATTTTCTTCCCAAACATGCTCTAAGGTATTCAGGTATTCATCTAAATCGTAAGTAGCAAGTCTTCCTTGCCTTAAACTTGAAACCTCTATCAAGGTGTTCTCAAGGAATAAATCGTTGATTCTTAAGCTATCTTCTCTTCTCTGTGTATCAGTACTTAAGGAGTCGGAAAAAAAATTTCGTAAATAAGAATAAAACTCCACGACTGCAGTTATTCCTTCCTCTTGAAATTCTTGTGATGCCTGATCATTTAAGATATCGTCAAGTGGTCTAGACCTCAACCGCACCTCTCGCCTCACCACATTATCGGGATAAGGCTGCCAGCGAAAATCCTCCAAGGCAATAACCACAGGCTCAAATTGATCAACCTCTACCAACAGTCCTGACGATCGATCAAAATTTGTATAAGGGATGCTTCCACTAGCAGAACCCGCCCTTTGATAGAATCGAGCTGTCACCTCTAGCGTATCCTCATCCTCGATATAGAACACTCAGTACGAATAAATATTTTCAACAGGCTCACCCGTAGGAGAATATACAGGCCTGAAAACCTCTGGCAAATTCAACCCCAAAGAATCCTGAAACTTCAATTCAAATCGAACCACTCGAAACACAGGAATCTGCAAAATGTCTCCTTGTCGATTGTCCCAAAGTGCTTTGAGTTTATCCCATGTGTAACTGATCAGTCGATCATAGCTCAGGCCAGAAGCTTCCAAATAGATCTTATCAAACTCCCCTGTCAAGGGAAGCATGAGTTCATTCCTCTCATTCGTGGGCAGGAATACCGCCCCATAATTTTGACTGGTATTCTGAAATATGCGCCCACTAAATCTTAAGCGCTGTGTCACATCCTCTGCATCCACCAGTTGTATGACCATCTGCTGGGCGGGATCCAAGACATCGAGGAAGAATGTCTCTACACTTGCGTTTCCTTGCACAGGTTGGAGATACAGCAACGTCCTCAGATAGCCTTGGGGTTGAGCCTCTACAGATATGATGCCCTGTATGGCCTGGACAAGGGTATCGGGTGGAATGGGAACTAAAATCTCCCCCTGCATATCTGTGGTGTAGCTACCTCCTGGTTCTAGCTTGATCGGGGCATTGGCTATGGGGGTGAGTGAAACCCTGTCTACGAGTTGGACCTTGATGTATCGAAGATTGGGATCTACCTCGGGTTCAGGCTCTGCCTCGCTTGGATTGGCTCTGTCGTATTCTTCTAATAGCGTTTCCAAATTGACTGGCATGACAGAGGCGATGCTGTCAAAGAAGCGGCCACGAGAGTATAGCTGGATGTCTTGGAGAATCTTTCTGGCAGAATCAATCTGGGCCACACCAATAGAATTGATATAGGTTTCGGATACATTTGAATCTGAGGGAAAAAAGGACCTTCTATATTCATTCATCAAACTGTCCCCCAAATAGCCGTCTCCATAAATTCGCTGAAATTCCCTGTAAAAGTAAAAATTGTATAATCCTCGAAGATGCTGGACATTTAGGTAAATGGAATTATTCCCAGCACCTAAAAGCGCAATGAGCTCTCCCTCATGATTCACTTCTATATCCCTATCGAGTGGTGATTGAAATGTACGGGTGACAGATTCTCTACCTCCCAAAAAGTAACCAGAAAGCCCAACAAAGGCAGGGTATTGAATGCTGAAGTTTAACTTATGCGCTTGCTCATTGTAGACCATCAGCAAATGAGTAGAATCAGCCAGTAAATAATCATCAGGTGCGCGAAGATCTTTTGCCTTTTGGATGAAGTCAAAGGCCCTCTCCATCGTATCTCTCTTATCCCTCCATTCCTCTACGGTTGCTAACCCATCCACATACTGCGCAATATCCACTGCCCGATTGTAATAGGCCATCGCCGAGTCCATCCGAATCTGATCTACCTCTAAAGGGGGGACCCCCGCCCCTTCTTTAGGATTCATCTGCACCAGCAAGCCATTCAACAACATCCCTAGTCCTAACAAACTCAGCAAAGCACCCAACACCAGTTTCCAGGTCAACCAAGGCTGAGGTTCGGGTTCTTCCAGCCAGTCTTCTATGCTGTTCGTAGCGGAGGGGCTGAGGCCTGTAGCATCAGCTTTTTCTTGGATGATGAAAGTAAGTTCTTGCTCCTGCTCCAAGCTCAATAAGCCCTTGTAGTAGATCGTGCGGAGTTCATCCTTATGATCAGGTAAGCGAGGCTGTAAGGCAAAACGATGAACCACACCCGTGGCTTGCCAACTCAGTTCAGCGAAGCTGCCTTGAATCTGTTTTTTAACCTCCTCATCTTCAAGTTCAACCAAAGCCGCCCTGCGCGCGATTTCCGCATCATCATCGCTGAGGGCACGAAGGAAATCCAGACGAAGGGAGTTATTCAGACTGTTGTCGGCAAACCAAGGAATGCGACTGAACAAGAGCAGACGATCGTGTGTCACAGCTATTCCCAAGGCTCTGCCTGTAGCGATGGTCAATGCCCAGTCAGGCTCATGATGCACAGCCAAAGCAGCGAGCCATCGGAAGAGGGATTCTTCCTGGAGATACTCGCGTACTTCCGACACGGTTTCCCATGTGCGATAACGTGCCGCTGGCAAGGGGTACTTGCGCTGCATCTGCCGTTCGTGTGCTGCGTAGGGTCCGGGTTCATGTTCCTCCATTTGGTCCAAAACCGATAGCCCCTCTCGTATACTGGCAGTCGTGGCAGGATAGAGCAAAAAATGCGGGTGAAGCAAAGCTTCCTGAAAAGACCATTCTTGGGGAGATTCTGGCGTAAAAATGATCCTGCGCTCCCATTGAAGCAATTCTCTGAGGGGCTGGTTGTACAGAGAAGGGACAAGCGAAGCATGAGGATTGATCAAGCCGTGGGCATCCCCCAAGATGATGAGTCGATGCCGTGGGAACGCACGATTGAGTTCGTTGAGCTTGTAGCTACGCGACTGCTGCGGCTGCCAGAAGTTTTCGAAACCTCCGTTATGGTAACATACAGTCACAGGTGCTTCCTGCTGCTGAAAAAATTCAGCCAGTCGGGTAAAAAGTCGATCCTGCTGGTTGAACTCATCTTTGCGACGGATCAAGATCAGGTACTCCGAACTACGGGTGAGGGCTTTCTCTTCCCAAGCAGGAAAGCCGCCTTGTTCTATAGCCGAACGAATACTCTTCTCCCCGTCAAATTCTTTTCGCAGGTCTTCTTCTCGTCTCCGCAGGACATCCGCCATCCGATAGAAGGCAAAGGGAACATCGATCCAGTGGTCCCTCGACGCCCAGGGGATGGTATAAGGTGCGACATCGTGGACCTCTAGGTGATCCTCATCCCCCTCTGCTACTTTTTGCCTCATCTCTGGCTGCCGCTCTCGCCACCACCACCATAGCAGTAAAATCCCCAGAAGAGCAGGAATCAATGACAGCAAACCATATAACTCGCTGTAAGTATGGGTAATGTCAGGCTCATCCTTTTTGAGGGCCATGAGCGGGACGACAGGCTTGCTATCGGTGAGATTGTAAGTGAGGTTTTCTCTTGAATAACAAAAAATGTCTCGCTTTACCTCTAGTTGAACCCTAATCTGATCTTCATTTCCCCGAAACACATAGTTTACTTGTGGGCCTGCAATCGTCGTATCTGGAAAATACCATAAGACTTGTTCGCCAGAATCCAGTTTTTGATCGAAGGAAAAGGACACCAGCGAATCTAGGGATAAACGGGTGTTGGAAGCAGGGGAGATAAGGTCTTGCTGAATCTGGGGAGGGTCACTACAAGACACGGTATGGAGGGTACGTGCACCTGAGGTATAAAATTCTGCTATGCGCTTACGTCCGAAAGGAAACTTCAACAAGGCCTCTCCTCCTCTCAACTCCAACGATAAGCGTCTCCCATACAGAGAATCAGGTATCACCCATTTGAGCTGTGAAGCCGTATCCTGAAGAATGATTTTCCATGCATCATCGGAAGGAAGGGTCCGTTCAGATTCAATTTCTGCTATTTCCCAGAAGAATTTAACCTCTTCTGCTTCCATCAAATGTATCCCCCAAAGATCCCAAACGATTCTTCCATCCGTAGGGGTAATGTTCACCAGATTTATTTCCTCCCCTACCAACAGACGAACTCTTTGTGGCCCTTCAAAACGCGTCGTCCCAGGTTCATGAACATAGAAAAGTGGGAGTGCCCATAAGAACGCAAGCAAAAGCATAACGGGTATCCCTGTAACTATTCCGATCTTACCCCAAACAGACTCCCAAACGCTCTCCCACCATGTCTTCTGCCTGGGGAGCTCCAACTGCTTACATTCCTCCTGAAAAGCCTCAAAGATATCGTAGAAAAGCTGCTGCTGTTTGGCATTTTGGGCAAAGAAGGGAGCAAGCAGATACTTCAGATCCTCCCATTGATAGAGGTATTGAATCCCATTTTTTTGAAGCAGTTCCCATGCACGTAACTTACGACGGGTATCCATAGGGAATCCCGCGGCTTCCAGCCGAGTAAATAGCCATTCTAGTGGGAGTTCGATATATGGGTTAGGCTTCAGGTGGTGATTATTTTACGTTGGGGTGATGAATACGTGATGGTGATTTCTTTGACTTTGCCGTGGTGTTTTTTGATCACGCCATGGTGGTTTGGATTGACCACGCCATGGTTTAGATTGACCACGCTATGGCGGTGGTCCTACGCTAGGGCATTTCAGAAATTTTTTTACCCTCCAACCAAGCTTGGGCTGCCTTTAGATCAGACTCTGTTTTGATGAGGAATGAGAGATTGTGCTTGAGCATGGTCTTCTTGTCTGCACCATCCATGTTGAGATATTTCTTAAGGGCAAGGATACGTAGCCAACCAATCAGCTCCGCTGTTGCAGGCTTTTTGCGTTCTGCGCCCTTGCGTATATCCGTAAACAGCGCGATCAGGCGATCGTAGGCGTCTCCTGTATAAGGATGGTCCTCTCCGAGATGTCGTTTGACAATCTGTCGGAGGCGATCTCCCTGCGGAAATTCAATGTGGAAGAATGCACAGCGACGCAAGAAGGCATCAGGCAGATTTTTCTCTGAGTTGGAAGTCATGATGATCACGATTTCCCCTGTCTCTCCCTTAGAAATGGTTTGATTCTTTTCCTTAATAAAAAACCGATTCTGGTCGATCTCGTCTAGAATGTCATTGGTAAAATCTCGGGGTGCTTTGTCGATCTCATCAATCAGTACTACAGAGTTCTGGGCCATAGGTTGGATCTTTGTGCGAAAGAGTGTAGGGTATTCATCTGAAGGATTCGTCATGGCGATGGCTCGTCCCAAGGCTTGTAGCTCGATGAATGATTCGGGACCTTCTCCTGTTTTGGAGAGGTTGACCGCTTGATAATGACTCAAGGCATCATACTGATAAAAAAGATCTCGGGCGATTGAGGTTGTCTTCGTCTGAAATCGCAGCGTCTCAGGATAAAAATCCTTCTCAGTATGCGCATTCAAATAAGCCACTGCCCAATCTGCCAGACTTGTTTTTCCCGTACCAGGCTCCCCTGTCAGCAGCAGAGGTTGTCCGAGGATACGTGCGCCGTCGAGTGCATGTAAGAGTCCTTCAGGTGGTATATAATCTATGGGTTTCATATGCTTTGTTTCATTTTGGGGTGCTGATGTGTCCCTTGTTATGATCGTTGACCAACTGGGTCAATACAGGGATGACGTCGGCCATGTCCATTTTGTCTGCATCAGGAAAAAGGGCCCTTGCCATTTGCATGGGCGTGGTATACATAGGAATGAGCACATCATACTGGTTAAGCCAGTCAGCTATATCGTCATGCGTCACCTGTTGTAGTAGTGGCAAAGCCTTACCATATTGGGCATTTTGAAGCGCCTCGTGTACCTCTTTCTTCACTTCGGCATTGTCTTTCTCGTACTCTATCCCGAAGAAGAAAAAGAAGGCTGGCGCGTCTTCATGCATTTCACAGTTGCAAAAGTCCTCATACAGTTTGCGCACCATTTGCGGGGTGATCCTTCGATCCCAATTGTAATCATCAAGCTTCAGCAGGATAAACACCATATCTGTAGGACCAAATCCATGGAGATCTGGGCTTTGTAACAAGTCGCTGATCTTTTTTTTCAACAAGGGTTGTTGACGATTCAAAGGCTCGAAAAAGTGGGCAAATAAGCCTTTGTAGACATTGATTTGAAAGACTTTGGGATTGCGATTGGCGCGGGGCTTATAGTCCACAAATTTGATCCTGATTCCTGGGTCGTAGTCTCCTTTCTTCCAATTCTCCAGAAATCCCCCTAGCTCCATGCCTAGTCTGAGAAATAAGCCTTCCTGCACTTGTCGTACATCTCCTTCGAGATAAAAAAAGTAAATCTTTTCTTTCTTGACTTCAAGAAATTCCTCTGGAGGATCGTAATAAAACTCGGTAAAGGCATTGTTCTGCTCGCTGCGGTTGGCGGCGTAGATATGTTTGGGAGGGACGGCCACATGCTGGGCGGCTTGTGCTTGCGCATAGACATTCAGGTCAGTCAATTGAATCTGATCGATGCACGCAAAAAGTGCCTTATCGCTTTCATTGGAGCGGCGGACCTCATCTTTTTCATCCAATGTCCCTTCCATGATCTCTCGTTGAAGGGCATTCCACTTTGCCTCTTGGAACTCCAATTGTTTGTAGCTATCCTTTTCCTCCGCCAGTTCTTCTCTCACACGACCAAACAACACTTCGATCTCGCGATCGATGAGGTATTGTCTAAATTCACGTTTGAGAGCTTCTAGCATGCAGGATCATAAACAATTATCTATTAAAAATATGGCTTTTCGTGGCATTTCACCAAATTTTGAGATAGATGCGTGCATAAATTTTTCTAAGTTTGGAAATAAACGATTATCTATACCTATACATCTAAGTAAGAGGTCAGATGTTGAGACGCAATCCCGTGAGGGATTTCGCTACGCTCAAGATAAGAGACTTAAAGTATTGCTGTTGAAGACTTCTCATCTTATTCATGTCTTACCTAAATCAAAAATTGGACTTTCATATATCCAATACTTAACGAATAATTTATAGGTAGACAGACAGATGTAAGAGGTCAGACTTTAAAGTGCTAGTAGTTATAACATTAAACATAACCTGATTATATATGTCCACCTACTCAAATACCAATCTATAGAATATACAAACTATACAATGAGTAAAGAAATCACATAAATCTCCATATTTCCCCATCACAGCCGTTTCAAATAATCGAATTTCTCCCATATCTGATTATGTACATCATATTATTTGTAACGGTCCACTTCTTTCTGCATCCATCATGATGTAAAGCTTATTTGATTTCACATAGACAGTATCCATCTGATGGGTTTGATCATAAGTCCTACAACTGGACAAAATCTCATGAGACAATCTAAATATCTGTTTTTCAATAACTGTAATATTTTCCTGTAACTTTTTTTTTCAAGCTACATCTTTATCAATACTTAACATCACTGTATAAATGACCATCACGACTAACAGCATATTTATTTTCACAAACTCAATTAGTTGTGACTTGAAAATTTATATATCAATAAATAAGTTCTTTTTTAAATTGAATCAGCAGCTCAAACAAGCGGTAAAAATCACACAGAATCTCTTTCTATTATTTGCAATTATCAAATCAAAAAAAATATGATTGACAAATCAATAGAATGTATTTCTAAGCAGCTAGAGGGATTTATCAGTCGAAAATTTGACGATGGCATTACAGATCCCAAGGTGATTGTTTCCAATTTGGTTGATTTAGATGGAAAGGTCATGGTGAAAGGAGGGAAAAACCGAATTGTAGTTACACTGATTGACATAGAAGAGACAAGGTTCAAGGGTTATCAGCCTACCATACAGAGAGAAAAGGGGAAAAATCAACTCAAAGTAAGCCCCCCTCCCGTGTATTTGTCCCTCTATCTATTAGTGTCGGCCTATTTTTCTGAAGAATTGACCAATCTAGGTCTGAAATATATCTCTGCTGCCATCGGCTTTTTTCAATCGAAGCCCATATTCGATCGGCAAAATACGCCTGAACTCGGAAATACCGATATCGACAAACTAGTGGTCGAGATACAGAACCAGAGTTTTCAGGATAAAAGCCACATGTGGAGTATGCTAGGTGCAAAATACCTGCCTTCGATTCTCTACCGTGTTCGATTGTTGACTCTCACAGAAGGAGCTGTCGTAGGTACTGTTCCTAGAGTAGAAACATTAGATCAACCCAATATAAGCTAAAAGTGCCCCAAAGACCGATCCCCATATTGACCCTCGAACTCGACCATGCCTATTTCAGGGAAGGATCCACACCCTGGACAGACGTGGAATGGATCCCTTTCATAGATGGGACCACGGTACGAGATCTTCGGCCTTGGAATCTCATCTTGCATGAGCAAACACTCTATTATTGGGGCTCAGGAGAGGAGATAGTGCCTGCTGATGCGTGGTCTGAGCTACCCGAATTGTACCTGGGTATTTTCCCAAAAGATCTGTATTTCCCTACTTATACCGATCTTCCTTTAGGATTGGGAAGCGAGACTCTTTGGCTGATTCAACCCAGCCCTTCAAATCTGGCCTTCCACTACTCATCAGAGAGCATAGATCAGGTCCATCTCAAACCTGATGCGCTCGTCAAAGATTTGTACAAAAAAATACAGAACATCCTCTCTCTCCAAAGAGAGGAGCAAGAAGGATCTCAGGATCACTATATCAAGGTAATTCCAGAAAATCGTAACCTTCCAGAGTGGAAGCTACCAGTCACACACGAACGGGATGTACAAAAAATCACTTCTCCACCTCTTAGAGAGAAAGTGTCTACTCGAGGAGGGTTTTCCGTAGCACTCGCTCTGGCAGGAGAGGAACAATCCTATAGTTATACGGATTTTGATGCGCCCATTACGAAAGCCTTTATGCTAGGTCAAATCCCAAGTCAGCAGTATCCTTTAGGGGTCATTCATCTGAAGGATTGGGCTATGTGGGCCAAAGAAAAGAATCCGAAAGTGAAGGTATCATTTGATGCTGCAAAGGTGCGGGTTCATTATCATGTAGACCTAAGCAAAAGCGAGAAAACATTTCATTCTCTCTCTTTTCAATCTACTGCCAAAGCAGCTTATAGATTTCGAAAAATCAGCCCTGATGAGCCAAATGAGCCTCAAGAAGACAGAGATGGAGCATTTGACATAAAAGATGCGCAGCAGCCGCAAGTTTTCGCTGTCGTACATGATGCAATAGAAAGTGAAGCTGGAAATGTAGAGTCAGGACCAGAATCCGATCCTTCGCCAGAAGCCCTGCTTCCACTGTCATCACATCCTGCCCACCCGTTTGAACTCATACTTAGCGCGCATACAGGCCAAGAATATCAACTCACGCTTCCTTATCCAGATTATCGATCGATACGGAGAGATGAAGCATCACCTCATCAACGCATATCAGAAATATTTGTATTTATCTAATCTTCTTCACTAGCAGATCACCATTATGTCAGAATTCAAAAAAACACCCGGCGTATATATCGAAGAACGAAGTGTCTTCGGTAACTCAGTAGTACCTGTTGCTACCGCCATACCTGCATTTGTAGGCTATACCGCAAAAGCGGAGTCAGATGGTAAGTCCCTGAAAAATAAATTGGTAAAGATTACCTCACTGGTAGATTTTGTCACACTCTTTGGGAATAATTACAGCGGCAAATTCAACATTTCCCCACTAGAGGACCCAACAAAGGACGAATTTGACCTGCTACTTAAAGGTCAAAAATATGAGGTCACACCCGCAGAGGGGAATAAGATGTTTTACCTCTTCAATTGCATTCGATTGTTTTATGCCAACGGAGGGGCAGATGCCTATGTCGTATCTGTGGGTTCCTACGATGACGAAATCAACAAAGATGCATTGATCGCGGGGGTTGACCTACTCAAGAAGGAAGATGAAATCACCATGATCTTGGCTCCTGACTCCTTGAATCTGACAGGAGATCCTGGAGAGGATGGCACCTTCACGTATGCACCCTATTTTGACGTGGTCAATCATGCCATGGAGCAGTGCCTGGAACTGAAAAGCCGTGTCACACTGATCGATTTTCCAGATGCTGCCATCCAACCCAGTCCGATCACTGCCTGGGAAAATGAAATTGAGAAGTTTCAAGAAGGAATAGGTAAGAATCCTGAGACGACCAGTTATGGCATTTCGTACTATCCCTGGCTTGAAACAGTGGTTGCACCCGAAAGTGAGGTTACATTCTCCTCTATTGATGCAGCTACTGATCTCAAGGCCATCATAGACACATCTCCAAAAGGTATAGAAGATGCCCTCAATGATCTGGTTGAAAATCGAGATTCAGAATCCCCAGATCTCAAGAAGTACCATTCAGATGAGAAAAAGCTGCTCGTGTTGAGTCGTGACTATAAGCAAGTACTGGCTGAGATCAGAAAAAAAGTGAACTTGCTCCCTCCCTGTTCAGCTATGGCAGGCGTCTACGCAAAAGTAGATGATCAGCGAGGCGTCTGGAAAGCTCCTGCAAATCTAGGATTAAATTCTGTTATCAAGCCGCACGTCAAGATCGATGATAAGCTTCAAGAAAACCTCAATATCCCCATCAATGGAAAAGCGATCAACATCATTCGCAGTTTCCAGGGCCGCGGCTCTGCTTGGGTTTGGGGCGCACGTACACTCGATGGCAACTCTAACGATTGGCGCTATATCAACGTCCGCCGACTGTTCCTCTTCTTAGAGCAATCGATCAAGTCAGCGACTTTCCCCTTTGTATTCGAACCCAACGACGCCAACACCTGGAACACGCTTTCTTCTATGATCTCCAACTTCCTCACAGGTGTATGGAAGGCAGGAGGACTGGTCGGATCTACACCCGAATCTGCCTTTCAGGTCCTTGTAGGTTTAGGTGTCACCATGACTTACCAAGATATCTTGGACGGTTATCTGCGGGTCACAGTGAAGGTTGCGCCTTCGCGACCCGCCGAATTTATCGTCATCACGTTTGAGCAAAAGATGCAAGAAGCATAACATACACGAGACAAGAAGTGGCTTACAAGCCCTTCTTCGTCCTCTCTTTTTACGCATATCACGTTTTAACTGAATCAATACATAACCTTTAACCGCATAGTATTATGGCAGATGATGGATCAGCACAAGGCTCCACTTGGCCCTTACCCAAGTTTTACTTCCAGGTAAAGTTGGACAGCGACGAAATGGCCTTTCAGGAGGTTTCAGGGCTAGATACAGAAGCTCAGATCATTGAATATAGACATGGAAACAGTAAAGAGTTTTCGACAATCAAGATGCCAGGCATCAAGAAATTCTCCAATGTGACCTTGAAGAAAGGGGTCTTCGTCAAAGACAACAAGTTCTGGGATTGGTACAATGAGATCCAGATGAATGTCATCAAACGCAAGACTGTGACGATCAGCTTGCTGGATGAGCAAGGCAATCCGACGATGGTTTGGACATTGGCCAATGCGTGGCCCACGAAAATCACGGCAACAGACATGAAGTCGGATTCGAATGAGACCGCCATCGAGACATTGGAAATTGCCCATGAAGGACTGAGAATCGAGAATAGTTAACGATTGATTGAGCTATGGCGACCGAATGGTATCCCGCTGTAAACTTTTACTTTGATGTCACCTTTTCTGGTATATCCAATAAAGGTGACTCAAAGTTCATGGAAGTGTCTGGCCTGGAAATGGAACTAGAAACGAAGCCCTTTAAGGAAGGCGGTAGCCAACATACCTACTTTCTTCCTGTAAAGACAAAGTTCAAGCATCTTGTCCTCAAGCGAGGGTTTTACAAAGATTCAAAGCTCATCCAATGGTGTAAAGACACCTTCCAGAGCTACAAGATCGATCTCAAAGACGTGACCATCAAGCTACTGAATGAAAAAGGCGTTCCCATTGCCACATGGACTGCCATCAATGCCTATCCCGTGAAATGGAACATGTCTGATTTTCATTCTAACAAGAATGAGATCGCCGTGGAGACGCTGGAGCTTGCTTTTGAAACCCTCATACGTCATTAAAATTCCCTATGCCTGTAGAAATCCGAGAACTCGTCATCAAAACCACCATCGGTAAGTCAGACGATCATACGCATCCTTCGCATTCGACGGTTTTGCCCGAACAGATTCCTCGTCTAAAAGAGGAGATCATACAAACTTGCCTGAATCAACTGAAGGCATGGATGAAGCATCAGTCCGAAAGATGATGTGTCTGAAGATACTGTCCTTTTTTAACCTAGGCAGTCAAATTGTATCACCCCAAAAACGGATATCAAAATGGCCCAGAAGCTAATCCTTACTGCGTATACCGATGAAAAATTCAGTCGCGCAAAAGGAAAGTATTCAGTCCCCCTAAACCCGCAGGATATATCCCTCAATCAAGGGATCAACTACGCTACGGATACGCCCCTTGGTGCATCTGGTACAAGCCTAAAATATCGCTATCACAACCCAGAAATCCTCTCTTTTACTGTCCTCCTAGATGATACAGGCGCGGTGTTTACATCGGACAAGCATATCTCCAAGGGAATTGAGGATCAGCTGAATAAGCTTCGTGCAATCCTGACTGACTATGATGGAGATATTCATGAGCCCAACTATGTAGGTATCTCCTGGGGGACCCTGATTTTCAAGGGGAGAGCCATTTCGATGGACACAAAATATACTCTCTTTGCAGATGATGGCAAGCCCCTCAGAGTAGAGGTAGTCATCAAGGTACAAAAGTCTATTTCAGACGAAGTACGCAATGCGGAAGAAGGAAAAAACTCTCCTGACCTTACGCACGAGCGCATGGTCAAGGAGGGTGATACCCTTCCCTTAATGACCTACAAAATCTATGGAGATGTCAAGTACTACCTGGATGTAGCGGAGGCAAATGATCTGAATGATTTTCGTGACCTCGTACCAGGAACTATCCTTTATTTTCCTCCCCTTGCAAAAACGCCCTCATGAGCAAACTTCCATCTCAAACTGCCCTGCCCACTTTCTCTGTCCTCGTAGAAGGGAAAGATGTGACGACCACTTACGAAGTAGTCTCTATTCGTGTCCAAAAAGAAGTGAATCGCATTGGCACGGCCTATATAGAAATCCTCGATGGCAACGTTTCCACTGCTACTTTTGAGGCTAGTGAAAAATCTGATTTCGAACCTGGAAAAAAGATAGAAATCAGAGCGGGCTATCACAGCAAAGAAGAGACGATCTACAAGGGAATCGTGACGAGTCAATCCCTTCAAGTACTCACAGGGATGGCCAGCAAAATGATCATTGAGTGTAAGGACGAAGCCATCAAACTCACAGTAGGCAGAAAAAATCGCTACTTCCTGAACTCGAAGGATAGTGACATCATCACCACGATATTGGGGGATTATACCCTCAGCCACGAAGTGGATAGCTCTACTGTGACACAAAAGGAAGTCATCCAGTATCACGCCACTGATTGGGACTTTATCCTCATGCGCGCCGAACTCAACAGTATGCTGGCCTATGTGGACGATGGTAAACTCAGCATCAAAAAACCCGAGCTATCAGGAGGAGAGAAACTGACGCTGACGTATGGAGACAATATTTATGAGCTAGATACTATGCTCAACTCTCGAAGCCAGTTCGCTGCAACTGAAGCTATAGCATGGGACCCTTCGACGCTAGCCACTGTCACACAAACAGGCACCGAGCCCTCTGTCAATCAGCAAGGAGACCTCACAGGCAAGAAGTTAGCTGAGGTGCTCGGACTTTCCAAGCTAGAACTGATGCATACGGGGGTCTTGGAAACGACTGAACTCAAAGCTTGGGCAGATGCACAACTCTTCAAAAGTCGCCTTTCCAAAATCCAAGGTACGATCAAGGTGCAGGGAAATGCCCTCGTCAAGATAGGCGATATCATCAAAGTAGAAGGCTTGGGGAGTCGGTTCAATGGCAAAGCTTTTGTATCAGGACTAACCCATGAGATGGCCGAAGGCAACTGGAAGACCAATTATAAGATGGGGGTCAACGAGAAATGGTTCTCCAGCATGCCCGACATCCATGAACCTCGTGCTGCCGCTTTATTTCCTGCTGTACCAGGCCTACAAATCGGTACAGTCCTGAAACTAGAAGGCGATCCCGACAACGCATTTCGTGTACAGGTAAAGCTTCCCTTGCTCGATAGCAAGAGTGAGGGGGTTTGGGCTCGGATCGCTCGCTTCTATGCAAGCGCGGATATCGGCGCCTTTTTCATGCCTGAGATCGGAGATGAAGTGGTCGTAGGATTCCTCAATGACGATCCTCGATTTCCTGTTATCCTCGGTATGTTCAATAGTAGCAAGCTCGCAGCTCCACTTAAACCCACAGATGCCAACCCTCAAAAGAAACTGATCACCAAAAGTAAGCTAAGTCTCCTCTTTGACGATGAAAAAAAATTCGTAGAAATCACGACTCCAGCCAAAAATACTGTAACCATTAGTGACGATGGGAAATCTATCACTTTACTAGATCAAAGTAACAACAAGGTAGAACTCAGTACGGATGGCATCCTGCTTGACAGCAAGAAAGACATCAACATCAAAGCTGCAGCCAATATCAACATACAAGCGGGGGCCAATATCGCCATTAAAGCAACGGGAAATATGGATGCGTCAGGAGTAAATGTCTCCCATAAAGCCAATGCGATGTTTTCTGCCTCAGGAAATGCAGGAGCAGAACTTAAGACTTCGGCCATCGCAACCATCCAAGGGACCCTTGTTAAAATCAACTAGTAAAAACTGTACACACAATATTCACCCATTTATCTATCCGATATGCCACCAGCTGCCAGAGTAACCGATATGCATACATGCCCCATGGTCACGGGTCTTGTCCCACATGTAGGAGGACCGATCCTACCACCCGGCTGTCCCACAGTATTGATCAATTCCCTCCCTGCCGCCCGTGCGACAGATATGTGTACATGTACAGGACCCCCCGACACCATTGCCAAGGGTTCTATGACAGTGTACATCGGTGGACTGCCC
>JBCBFT010000138.1:0-15324 GCA_038527485.1 Bacteroidota bacterium | reverse complement strand
CTAATCTTAATTAGATTGCAAATTAAGTTATTAATGATTTTGACTATTGCCCTCACCGTCCTGAGCGTTAATTTCGGGACCCCCAATAACCTGTTCCTACACTCTAAAGTTATACCTGAAAATTTATCTTACAGCCTATGAAGTAGGTACATGTATTCGGAAAAAAAGGTGCCATATTTCTGATTATTAGAACTTTAAGTCATGGGATTCGGTTCTTGAAATCTTTTATTGATAAGTCATCTAATAAATAGAAATGATCGTGTATACCATTTTATGATCTGTATCTCTAAGAAAGCATGACCTGCTGTAAACGACACCTTTCATAGAAGTCCAGATAAGCTTCCTTCAGGAGGTAGGGTTTATTTTCTGGCCCATTTTCTAGATAATAGTAAAGCGTAGGTTTAGAATGGGAAAAATAGTCAACCATCGCGACTGCAAAGATGAGTTGGACAGGTGCTTGCACTTTTTGTAAGATGCGTTCGGCTCCGCCAGAGAAATCGGTATCCTCTAAGGATTGGTAGAGCGAGTGGATTTTACCTTGGGGAAATATTTGGACCAGATTCTGTGGGTTCTCCAATAGCTGTGCTGAGTAGTTAAGGCTTTGGATGATACTGCGGTGCCCCAACTTCACCGAATATGCTCCTGCGTATCGCAGCAGGTGCCGCTGTTGCAGTTGCTCCTCTAGCATCATGACGTGATAGGACTTTCCCCACAGCCTCCTGCATACCTCGTAGGCCCAGAACCCGTCCCACCAACTCACATGGTTACTCAGCAGAAGGATCGATCGATCGGGATCGAGTTGCGTCTCATCTTGGATGATCAAGTCTTGGAATCGCATCTGTATGCTTCGCCTGCTGAAGACCTGCCAAAACCATCTTCCTAGCGGATGCTCCTTCGCTTCTAGGATTGTGTAAGGGCTACTACTCATGCTTTGACGAGGTGTTGCTGGTTCACGAGGTCGCCCACGATACGTGCCGAGAGCAGGCAAAGGGGGATCCCTCCGCCAGGGTGGACACTGCCTCCGCAGAAATACAGATTTTTGATCTTGCGGCTGAAATTGGGATGACGAAGAAAAGCCGCGAAGCGATTGTTGGAGCTATTGCCGTAGAGTGCGCCGAGGAATGAACCGGTTCGTGACTGAATGGTCCGTGGCTCCAGTATATGCTCCACTTCGATGTAGGGCTGGATTTTTTTGCCCAGCATCTTGCTTACTTTCTCTAAGATAGAAGTACGTGCGGTTTCGATCAACTGATCCCAATCCTGTCCTGCGTCATGGGGAACATTGATCATGGTGAACCAATTTTCACCTCCTTCAGGTGCATCTGCTGCATGTTTTTTGGAGGAAATATGAATGTATACCGTGGGATCGTGGTAGAGGCTTTTCTTTTCCCAGATATGTGCAAACTCTGCTTGATAGTCTTCGGTGAAAAAGATATTGTGAACATCCAGCTCTGGGAATTCTTTTTTCACACCCCAGTAGAAGATGAGGGCAGAGCTAGAGCGGGGCTGATTCAAGGTCTGTTCTGGTGCTTCTTGATCTCGCAAGAGCTTGCGATAAGTGGGGACGATGTCCACATTACTTACGACGACTTCTGCATGATGGATCTGTCCATCGACGGCGATTCCTACGGCTCGTCCGTCTTCCACCACGACGCGGTCGACAGGTGTACCGAAGTGAAACTTGATCCCGAGGTCCTGAGCCAGCCGATAGACGCTATCGGTGATTTGATAGATGCCACCTACAGGAAAATAAGCACCCTTATTGAACTCTAGGTGAGGGATGATATTGAGGGTAGCGGGTGCTTCGTAGGGGTTGGAGCCGTTGTAGGTGGCGTATCGATTGAACAGCTGTACGACACGTGGGTCTTGAAAAAATTGGGTATTGGCCCGATTCATCGAACGAAAGGCATCCAGTTTATGCAGTTGAAGGATAGATTGGAGGGTCTCCTTGCGGAGATAGGTGTCGAGTTTGTGTAGGGACCGTTCGAGAAAGACGTGATGGGTAATGTCATAAAGCTCTCGGCTCTTCGAAAGAAGGGAAAGAATACGATCCTGGGATTCTCCCGTTTTTTCTTCGACCTCCTCTGCAAAACGTGCAGGATCAGCGAAGGCATCGAGGCGTGTCCCATCAGGGAAAAAATAGCGTGTGATCGGATCTAGGGTTTCATAGCTGTAGTAGTCTCGCGGGTTTTTACCTGTCAGCTCAAACAGTGCATCCACCTCCTCAGGCAAGGTGAACAAAGAGGGACCTGCGTCAAAGCGGTATCCTTGTAAGTCAAACTCAGAGAGCTTCCCACCAGGATAGGCGTTGGCTTCATACACCTTTACTTCATACCCTTGGCTCCGCAGTCTCACGGCTGTCGCCAGTCCTCCGATTCCTGCCCCAATGACAATGGCTTGTACACCTGAATCCATCTTTTTCGTCTTTCTTTTTCTTTGTGTCAGATAATCCGAAAGTATAGAGAATTGTTTTCATATATGGAAGATCCTTTGCGAGGGGAGATGTGTATGGAGTTTAATAAGAACTATGACAGAAAAGATTTGAGAAATTTACTTTTCCTAGTCCTATGTCATATTTGTTCTCCTCTTTGGGTTCGAGGTACATACAAAATAGAAAAGCGGGAATTAGATTTTATGCTTCCTAAAACCAATTGTGACAATTATTAGTTATCGAGAGGTAGTCAGCAAATCATTCAAATAGAACACAAATGGATTCTCTTACACATGCTACCAAAGCCTCTCTTTTTCTTTTACTGATGGCAATTTCTCTTCTAACCTCTGGATGCTGGGTCTCCCAATTTGCCAAATACTACAACGATATGGGGGTCGAAGTAAATTGGGACCAGCAGATAACGTTTGATTATGAGCGCTATCAAATCCTGCTTGATGGAGATATAGGTTTGCCACGTCGGTATTTGCTGGACTTAGGGGGAGCAGATGTCAATTTTGTGACAGAAGCAGATAGCATCACGCTATCAGAAAAAGGAAATATGCAATTGGTCAAAGGAGGCTGGGTCCAAGGTGCATCGAAAGAACGTAGCAGAGCGAAATATATGGTCGTAGATTCCCTCTGGAGTCCCCTTTTTAGGGCAAAAGATTACTTTTCTGTCTATCTGCCTGTGGCCGAACGGATTTGCGAACTAGATGGGATAGTAGGGCGGTCTCTGTTTGAGGACAGTACGGCTACACTGTGGGTAAATATGGATCAGAGGCAGTTGAGTATATTTCGTATCCGTCCTGAGTTGGATGATACATGGACAGAGATTCCCATTAGGATCAATTTATCAGGACTCATATTTGTAACGTTAGACCTATCTGGATTAGGAGAAGAAGAGTTCGTATTCGATACAGGCTTCAACGGCGGGATTTTGCTAAAGAAAAACCCGCAATTGGCACTGAGATCAGATTGGGAATCAAGGGGGGAGGTAACCCAAACAGTTAATGGTTTCGTGACAGATACGCTGTCCAAGATCAAAAGAGAGCTACGATGGGATAAAATCTTTGTAAAAGACCAAGATGTACACTATTACAATCAAACGGTCAAGGTCGAAAATCTCATGGGGATGTCGTTCATTGAGAACTTTAATTTTGTCATTGACTACAAAGAAGAGCGTATGTTTTTGCAGAAGCGGAAGCAGCAAGAAGCATACAGGGAGAGAAAATCTATTAGACTCCGATATATCAATGGGGAGCCAACGATCGTCAAGATTGCTAATACGCCTACAAGCAGCTTTTATGAATTTGACTTAGGAGATATCCTAAAGGAAATCAATGACATACCTGTCGAGAATGAGGATATTTGCGTACTAAATGATAGGATACATTCGGAACTATCAGCGGGAACTGTTCGCTCGATATCGGTAGAGAGGAAAGGGAGGGTAATGAGGCTGGACCCTTAGTCTTTATGTTCCTGTCTCAGCTAGCGTCAACGGGACGTTGGTGCTATTATATCCTCCCAGCCAGCGCCAACGTCTCGTTGGTGCTCACCCAAAATCTTAGTAGCTAGCTTGAATGAAGTTTAAGTGCTGACTTGCAGCAACCACTAAGCCTGAAATTCCTTTCATTTTTTAAGATTAACATACTCATGGAACACATTAGTCGCATTATTTCTTCTAGCGAAAACGCGAGTTTGAGAGATTTTCTCAAAAGAAATCAAGCGTTCCCCATTTTTTATCGCTGTTATTCTATGAATAAAGCCTCTCTTTTTGTCAAATTAGAAAGTGCGCCTGACGGATCCATACCTAACCGAGAGGTAAAGGCGACAGTCGATACTTTGAAACGTTTGATAAACAGGATGGAAGTCGATCATCAAGAACGATATACGATCGTAAAACTTGCTAGCGAGAAATCCATAGCTAAGGTATATATGGATAAAGATATTCAAGATGTCTGGGAAGTGATGGAACAGTTTCATAGCGACATGCAGCATGAGTTTTTGATAGCTGATAAAGCGAATGATTTGAGAAAAAATAGTCCCAAGGAGCATCTGAGAGGAGAAGATATTGTTTGGGAAAGATTATTACCTCCAACTGATAACTTAGATGTGTAATTTCCCTCCTAGGATAGATCATTTACGATACATCCAAATACGATGGTGTATTTTTTCACTAAACTGGAAAATATTGAGGCCTTCTTAAATGAAGGTCAGGTTACAGATGATCGCACTTGAACACATACCCATGAAAATATTGATGCTTCTTCTGCCTCTAGTGATCTATGGTGGATGTACCTCCTCCGTAAATGAAGAGCATAACCATTCTAAACGAGACAAAGGAGAGGGATATGTGGATATACATCTTGGCAAGGATTCAATGGAATATCAGCGATTGATGGGCCTTAGATCTTCTTTTGGAGTCGTCTTTTGGGAGGGGATACTGAGCATTAGGAAGAATCAAAAAAATGATTTCTGGAATGAGAACGATTGGATTCTGCCAGTAGCTCAATTCATGGATCAAGGTGATGGGAAGTTCCCACTAAATGAGGAACAAGAAAAGCGATTCATATTGGAGCTTTCTTCGCAATTCTCTAAGAGCGACTTAAAAACGTTTACCCAAACGCTAAAATATTGGTGCTTAGGTGCCCAACACTTCGAACTACTCAAGGAGTATGAATCATCTTCAGATGAAGAGATCTTGGAGGCTTTTTATACTATAGCCCCTTTGAAGGATATGATAGATTCAAGGTTTCTGACTCATAATCAATCGTTGTACAGCCTCTCATCCTACCAAATACTTGAAGTAAAAAGGGAAGTGATAACCTATATTTCCTACTTGCCAGCGCATGCGCAACTTGAGCTTTATGGACAAATATATCTTGCCCTCTCTCAACAAGGCTAATCTATGCGCTGGGTAGTCACCATCTGGGGCGATCCCGAAATCAAAGATCGGTAAAGGGTGAGCATTTAGTTGGATCATCCCCCGCAAGCA
Organism: Bacteroidota bacterium; assembly: GCA_038527485.1. GTDB lineage: Bacteria > Bacteroidota > Bacteroidia > J057 > J057 > JALEFZ01. The sequence continues at coordinate 9,898 of JBCBFT010000138.1, read as the reverse complement.
CACACATCCCATCAGTCCTATTTTCATTCCTCTCCCAAAATACAAACCCCGATATGCACACGCACACCAGGGTTTTGGATCATATTTTTCTTGAAAAGCATGAGAGACTAGGAATAATCATGAGGCGATGGCCACATGCCAGCCAAATAACTCCTCACGTAAGGTCTCGCTTCTCTCCCACCTATCTCACCAATTTCTGGATCGTCTGACGACCTGTGGCATCCTGAATCTGAAGGATGTATAGCCCATGGGCCAAGCCAGGAACAGTCATAGAGACCTCTGCTTGATTAGATTGTGTGGCGTAGATTTCCTGTCCGCGCATATCCAACAAGCGATACGTCAAAGGTGCTCCTTGATAACGTCTGGCGCGGATATTCCATCCATGGTCCTGCGCAACGAATCGGAAGTCGTAAGGCAATTGCTCAAGCGCGTTGCGTGTGACTCTACCCTGCATCTCGAAAGTGGCAAGCACAGGCAGGTGGTCCGACATCAGGCGGAGCGAAAGGCATACCGTAGCAGGTACTGTCGTATTATTGCCGCAGGCCAGTTCTTGGTCACGGCTTTTGCCGTCGTTGCCGACGGTGACATAGGAGCCCTCTTCGTAGAGGATGCCCTCAGTACCATCCATGATCGCTTGGCTAGGGAAAATGAAATCAAAACGGTCGTCCATTCCACCACCTACACCACAGTCGGTCGAACTAGAACGTGGGGACTGGGTCATGTATTGGGCGTAGACACCTGCTGACCAGCTAGTAGAGAGGTCGAGTGGATCGACCAGTGTGACATCGGCCGGGCGGTCATTCACAAGCTCGATATAGGCGTCTTCCGTAGGGGTTTTGATGTTGAAGTCACCTGCGAAAATGACATTTTCTCCTGCGGCATTGTCCCTGATCCAATCCATGACATCAGTAGCAGCATTCAAACGCTGTTGTCTATCGCTAGAAGAATTGCTGGCTTTGAGGTGTGCCGCAATGACATACAAAAAGGTCGTGTCTGTATTGTCAACCGTAGAAGGTTTGAAGAACAGTTTATACAGGTTGATGTCACGCACATTGCTACTAGGGAGAATGCTGGTACTGAGTAAGCCAAACTTCTCTGTATCATAAAATAGCATATTCACAATGTCACTTCCTGTGCTATTGGTGAAAGCCGCGTGATCGATGGTTCCCGAATAGCCAAAAGAGTTGAACACAATGCCCTGCGCATAAAGGGAGGAGGGCGAAAGCTCGTTGGCAATCATGATGTCAGGGCGGACGTGATTCATCACGTTGCCCAGCCAAGTGTACTTATCCGAAATGGTCACACCTGAGCAGTTGCCAAAACGCAGCAGGTTGTACTGCATGATTTTGACCTTGAAGGTAGAGTCTTGTGCCTGACTGTGTGAAGGCAAGCTGACGAGCGTGCCAAGGAGTAAGAAGGTAAGTAGGATATTTCTCATATTGAAAAAATAGGTAAGGGTCCAATTTCTGTTTTTTCCAAAGGCCATCCAATTGATCTTTGGCACTTATGGGTAACGAAGGAACGACAGACTTTTGTTTTTTTTATGGAAAAATGTCACATAATTCTCCTTCAGGCGCGAATCTACAAGGACTCTGCGTTTTAAATGAAAAAAAATCTATGAATAAATTTTGCCTTTTCCTGTTGATCGCTAGCCTACTAAGTTCCCATTTTGCTCAGGCTCAGGAAGATCAGTTGCCCACGGGCATCTCAGCGGGGACTTACGAAAGAGTCTATCCACTCTCCGAGGGATTTTCTCGTGTCAAACTCAATGGAAAAATCGGGTTTGTTTCTGCCACAGGCCAAGCCCTTTTACCGCCCATGTATGATCGCGCAGGAAATTTCCACCAAGGCAGGGCATGGGTGGCTTTGAATGAGAAGTTTGGATTTGTGAATCAGCGGGGCGAGGTGGTCATCCCACTCGAATATGATCGAGCGAAAAACTTTCACCAAGGAGTGGCGGCTGTTCAAAAAGTAGCAGCTTGGGGGTGCATCAATCCCATCGGGGAGGAAATCATCCCCATTGTGTATGATCAAGTGTTGCAAGCCACAGACAATCGGATACTCGTGAGCCAAGATGGGAAATGGGGCTTTTTCTCTACGGATGGAGAAGCGATCACACCGATTCAATATGATCAGGCCTACCCTTATTTTAATCAGAAGGCACAGGTCGTCCTAGATGGTAAGACCTTTTACATTGATTTATCAGGGAGTTGTGTGGAGGGATGTGAATGAGCTATTTCCCTCGTTCTTCGCGCCAGCGTTGCTTATGCTTGACAAACACGTTGAGGTCTACCATTCGACCTGAAACCTCTCCTGCTTGGTACTCTAGTCCCTCCCAGTCGAAGTTGAGCCTTTGGGCTACAGCTTGGCTACGGCGGTTGTCGGTGGCACATTTGATGATGATGCGCGAGACATTGTGGATGGTGAATAGGTAGTCGATACAGGCAGAGACACAACCTGTCACGATTCCCTGTCCTTGATATTCTTCTCCTAGCCAGTATCCTAGAGAGATCTGTTGCAGCCTGGCATTCGGCTCATTAAAATCTAGGAGTCCGACCAGTTGTTCCTCATGCCAGATGCCGTAGACCCAACGGCCATCGTAGATGCTGCGATAGTTGACATGTAGCAAAAATCGGTAGCAATCGCTATGGTTTTGGATGCGGCTGATCCATGATAGCCAGTTTTGGAGGTAGCTTCTATTTTCTTCGATCAGTTCGTACAAACGATCGGTATGCTCTGGCTTGAGCGAACGCAAAGTTGTCCCATCACCTACCGCTAGTACAGGGGCAGGCCGAAATATAATCGGACGAATAGCCGATCTCAATATGACCGATGGGTGCTTCATTGGCTTGGGGGGTCTCCTCTCCCTGTCCAAAAGATGTACCTAATTGGGTAAAATTCCCGTCTCTTTTTCAGGAATCTCTTGCGGAGGAAGGTCCAACATCTACCAAAGGCGCTTTGATAGACCGTCCGTGAGAACACCAAAAAATGAAGCTTGACGGATTAGGAAATCATCCATACAGGCGAATGAAATTTTTAAGTGATTGAACATCAAATTTTTGAGCTTCGTCTATTGTCAAATAAAACCTTCCTTATCTAGGATATATTTTACGACGCTATCTGAATGATGGGTATCAATGATTTTGTCTGAAAGCGCAAGAATTTCAGCACGTGCATTGGAGACAGCGACCTTGTAAGCATCCGACTGGAACATGCTTAAATCATTCAGGTTGTCGCCAAAAATGGTCAGTTCCTCCATGCCAAAGTTGAGCTCTTCTGCTAAAATTTTCAATGCATGCCCTTTGGTAGCGCTCGCATCATAGATAGAAAGCCAAAACCACTCCTCTGAGTACCAGTTTTCGTATAGATACATCTGAAACTGCTCCCCAAATTGTGCTTGGATGGCCGATGCCAGTTCCGCCAGTGGTTCCTTGCGCTCGATGATGTTCATACTGAGGATATGTTCATCCAAAGCTGCTTCCAGATTGGCATCCACCTTCAACCTTCTATCTTTTGCGGCCTGCCTTTCGTGTAGGTACCATTCCATTCCTGCATTGGCGATTTTGCCCAGATACAGATGATCCTGCGTTCCATCATACGTGCCCATAAAGGGGGTGAACCCTTTTTCCTGTACGAGTTGGAGCAGAGCTTGGTCATGGGGTTTGGCCAGTCCATGTACATGTCGGTGTTTGCCCGTCGCCATGTCAGAGATGTAAGCACCATTGGAGCAAACCACAGGAAGTTGGATCTCAATCCCTTTGAGGACTTCCCGCACCGAGGTGATGCTGCGTGCGGTGGCGATGGTGAAGGCGATGCCTTTCTCCATGAGCAGATTGAGTTGGTCGATGGCATAAGGCGATAGCAGGGCGTCTTCACGCAGGAGTGTGCCGTCGAGGTCACTAACGTAGAGGTGTCGCTTCACAATTTAGGTCAGGTTTAGAAAGGATAAGATACAGTCAAGGATGTTTAGGTAGCATTTTATACACAAAGCGTACGGGTATAAATCCTATTCATCGATGATTAAATGCGCATTTTATCCTAGATTCAAAAGATTGATTGTTTTCATAGTTCCATTCTTGATAATCATTACGAGATCATAATGATTATCAAGAATGAGTAGGTATCGTATGCTCTATGTAGAGAAGTCGATTCATCGCGTCTCTACATACAAGTCAATTCGTCGCGTCTCCATATGGAAAATGAATCCTATCTGGATCCATCCGTTATAATCACTAATGAGAGAAAAGGTCTCAGATCTTACGTGATGTAGATAAAAATGGAAGAGCGAAGTTGACAAAAAATTATGGATATTGGGCGAATTTATAGGTTCCTGTGATGAAAATATTGAGCGTCCATAGTTTTGCGGTTCATGGTACAGCGAGTTTGAAAGCCATGCTAAGTATCTTGGGAACACGCGTTTTACCTGTTCCCAGTTTATTCCTCACAGGCTTGACCAACATTCAAGGGCATCGAAAAACGGCAGTAGATTTTGAGTCTTTGTTTAGAGGGAGTTTGGAGATCGCCGCCGCCCAAGAGGAGAAGCTGATCTTATACATCGGATATTTGGGGGCACCTGCACAGGTAGACATCATACAGCAGGCCATTCAGGATTTCCGTTCGAGTATCGAGTACATCATCGTAGATCCTGTATCAGGAGATCATGGCCGTCCTTATGTGCCTGCGTCCATCTTGGAGCGATGGCCAGAGCTACTGGAAAAAGCTGACTGGTCATTTCCCAATTTGACGGAGCTCAAACTTCATGCAGGCTTGAAACTGGACGCTTTTTACACTTTTGAAGACATCATACAAGCCTTTCAAACCCGTTTTCCGCGATTATCTTTTATTGCTACCAGCCTGCCCCATGAGGAGGAGCAAATGAAGGTAGGACTTTGGGACCGCCAGCAATGGCAGACATTTTCTCATCCGAAACTACCGCATCAATTTGGAGGAACAGGAGATGTATTTGCCAGCTATTTTACCCTCAGTCATTTTTTTGAAGGAAAATCTCCTGTGGAAAGTATGGAATTTGCTGCTCTCCAAACCTTGAAATGTATTGAGTATACGATTCAAGAACAGTCACCCTATTTGGAGATCCGTCCTTCTCATACTTCTCAAAGCATGTAATACATTTTCTATATAAAGACGCGATAAATCGACATCTCGACATAGAAAATACCCTGTCCACTCACTCGTGACAATCAAAAATTGAAAATTGCTACAATAAAGGTAGGGTAGTAACCGTCTATCCCGTTCATGAATAGCAAAGCAAAGTTTCTATATTATTCTGTATATTTGTAAGCCGTTTCAATTGGAGCTATTTGCTTTGGAAGCGGATTGTATTTTCGGACCATGAACTTAATCAACATTTTCAATCATATGTTCAGCGTTGATTTTTTATTGCTTGGACTCCCTGGAGGTCCTGAGGTGTTGCTGATTTTATTGGCTGTCCTTCTACTCTTCGGTGCGAAGAAGATTCCAGAACTGGCACGTGGACTTGGAAAAGGTATCCGCGAATTCAAAGATGCGTCCAAGGAGATTCGTCGTGAGATCGATGATGCTTCTAATTCGATCGATGACGCCAAACGTCTCGACGATTAATCAGGTATTGTATGTGGAGGTTTGGGGATGAGTGATCAATGAATCATTTCGTCTTGCGATGCCTCTATCCAAGGCCAAACAATTAGGTATATACACATAGAAAAAGCCTTTCATTTTATTTGGAAGTTTGCTAATCCACGATCTGTGTAAGTATCTTCACATTGCTTTATTTGCTTTGTTTGGTCCTTTAAGTATTGCCGTATTTTGAAAACGTACGATACCCTTTCTGATATTCAGCAAGATATGCAGGCCAGATCCCTCACATGTAGAGATCTGGTCGATTTTTATTTAGAAAGAATTGCAGCACATCAGCACCTCAATCTCTTTACGGAGGTGTATCCTGACGCAGCCCGCCAAGCGGCAGAGGAGGTAGACCGAAAGGTCAAGGCGGGTACGGCAGGGCCACTGGCAGGATTGATCCTCTCGATCAAGGATGTGATTTGTCACGAAGGACATAGCTTGGGGGCTTCTTCAGACATTTTAGGTGGATTTGAGTCCCTGTTTACGGCTACAGCTCTGCAACGATTACTGGACCTGGATGCCATCGTGATCGGGCGCAATAGCTGCGATGAGTTTGCCATGGGTTCATCCAATGAAAATGCTGCCCAAGGCCCTGCCCGCAATCCCCTAGATTCCGATCGCGTGCCAGGAGGTTCTTCTGGAGCCTCAGCCGCTGCTGTGGCAGCCAACCTTTGTCATGCTGCCTTAGGATCTGATACGGGTGGCTCAGTGCGCCAGCCTGCTTCTTTTTGTGGTGTCGTCGGAGCCAAACCTACTTATGGGACGATTTCCCGCTATGGACTGATTGCCTATGCTTCCTCCTTTGATCAGATCGGACCTATTACACGATCTACAGCCGATGCGCGCCTACTCTTAACATATATGTCAGGCTACGATCCTCATGATCAGACCAGTAGCCATACTTCGATACAGATCGATTCGTCGAGGGATCAGGAAAAACCCTTAAGAATAGGTTATTTTCCTCAATGTCTGCGATCTAAAGGGCTTGCTGGGCATATCCAAGATCATACACGGACATTGATCCAGTCGCTTTCAGATTCAGGTCACACGTTAAAAGCACTGGATTTTCCGCTCTTTGACTACCTCGTTCCTTGCTACTATATCCTCACAGCAGCAGAGGCCTCCGCCAATCTTTCGCGATACGATGGGGTACGCTATGGATTTAGAAAAGAGCATGTGCAGAACTTGGAAGAAATGTACACCCAATCTCGCAGTGAGGGTTTTGGTCCTGAGGTCAAACGACGCATCATGTTGGGGACTTTTGTGCTTTCTTCGGGCTATCATGATGCCTATTATACGCAGGCACAAAGGGTACGGAAACTGATTCAGGAAAAAACATGGGCATTATTTGATGAAGTCGATGTGATCTTGAGTCCGACAAGTCCTACGGTAGCATTTGAAATTGGAGAGAAAAAAGATCCTGTTCAGATGTACCTCAGCGACATATTTACTGTCCACGCCAATCTCGCAGGCGTACCCGCCGTCTCCATCCCGATGGGAAAAAACGAAGCAGGGCTTCCCTATGGTTTGCAGTTAATGGGCGCACCCTTCGAGGAAGGGAAGATGCTAGATGCAGTAGAAAACATAGACGCAATATTGCGAAAATGAGGAGCGCTGCTAGCAGCTCTTGAACCATTTCCATAGTGTCGAGTTGTTTACTTATTACGCAAAATGAGCGAAACGGCATAAGACAACGGAAGAAAAGTGTAGATTTCTTACTGCATTACACTCAAACAGCGTGTCTTTTTCGTTAAAATAATTGTCATGCTGGATATTGATTTATCTAAACTATATATCCACAATGTTATTTTGACTAGAAAAAGATTCGTATTTTAGTCTTTCAACGCGTATTTTCACCTCTTAGAGCGTACCAAACGTGTGATATTTGCCCAAGCCACCATAGTTTATCACCTGATGAGATTACATGCTGCATTCTTCTTGTGCCTGATTTGCGTCTTACATAGTATTCAGGCCCAAGTAAACACCCCCTCCAAACTTCTGAGTGATCCCGATAGTGCCATTGTTGCTACCACCAAAGGATCGAATTTTAGCGATTTTGAATCAGAAGTAAAGCCCATAGATGCTCAACTCCAGGGTTTTGTCAAAAACTATAAATATCCACGACCTACCACACGGTCCTACGATACACTCCTTCATAACACAGAAAAGCATACCCCCAAAGAAGTTCCTACCTATAAACCGACGACTATTGGGCGCCGGCTGTATGAGCTGCCTACAACGATCCCGATGGATTACAATTCTTACGTCAAACGCTACATAGATGTCTATACCAAACAGCGAAGAGACCAGACGGCTAAGATGCTCGGCTTGACACGGGTATATTTTCCCATTTTTGAGGAGCATCTGGATCGCATGGAAATGCCCATCGAACTCAAATATCTGCCTGTAGTAGAAAGTGCTTTGAATCCTCATGCAAGGTCAAGAGTGGGTGCAACGGGACTCTGGCAGTTCATGCTGTCTACAGGGCGGCTATATGGATTGAATGTGAATTCTTATGTGGACGAACGCAAAGATCCCTACAAATCGACGGAAGCTGCGCTGCGCTACCTCAAGCGATCCTATGAAGAATTTGGCGACTGGCTACTGGCTATTGCCTCCTACAACTGTGGCCCTGGAAATGTGCGGAAAGCCATTCGCCGTTCAGGTGGGAAAAGAACTTTTTGGGAGATCCGCCCTTACCTACCACGCGAGACACGTGGGTATGTGCCTGCATTCATCGCCGTGAATTATGCCTTTAACTATGCATCCAGCCACAACATCTATCCTGTCTATGTGGATTTCAAGATGCGAGAAGATACATTGGTCGTTCGCAACCTGGACATTACCCTTCAGGAGATTGCAACGATGACGCGTACAGATGTCAATGTGTTACGCTATTTGAATCCTTCTCTGAAGCTTGATCGAATTCCTTATTCTAGCCGTCCTTTTGTCCTCCATGTACCCAGCGAGGTCGGTCTATACTTCGCGAGCAATATGCGCAGCATCCGTGCAAAGTATGGACGCAAACGCAACCAGTCATTGGCCTCTGTCTCTTACACCTCGAATAAATCCACCACCACGCGCCCGCGATCTTATGCCGCACCCAAGGGCACACAGAAGTACATCCACGTAGTGAAAACGGGCGAAGTCGTCGGTGCGATTGCCGAGCGATACGGTGTCAGCGCGCGTCAGATTTCCTATTGGAACAATCTCTACAAATATCGCATCAAAGTTGGACAAAAGCTCTCTATTTATACGACTCCTGCCAAGGCCAAAGCGGCCAAGTCCTATCGTCCATCCACATCTACAGCAACAACTTCTAGTAAACCCAGCACACCTGTTGTCAGCAATGGGAACATGAAGTTTTATACCATCAAGAGCGGAGATACGCTTTGGGGCATCTCGAAGAAGTTTGGCGTGAGCGTGAACTATCTAGAGCAGATCAACAAAGGACTGAAAGCAAGTGGATTGAAGCCAGGACAGACGATCCGTGTGAAGTAGAACAACAGGAATTTGGTCATCATCCCGAACTTCAATGCGATGTTGTAGTTCGGGATGATACTTTTGGGGTAAAAGCTGAAGTATCACGTCTGACGATCACTCTGATTCCCATATGCAGGTCCCACTCAGATGTGTTTTACTTTCAAACAAAAGCATTTTCTGAAATTCCTCAAGGGCCTCTTCAGCTGCTCTGTAACTTCCCTCTTCATTAGGTACTTGGGCTGATGTTTTCTGACTTTTATCGGTCGACTCATAAGAATAGCTTTTCTCTAGATATCGAATAGGGATTTTCTCTCTATAATAGTATCTGTATTCTTCCACATGATCTACCGTCACAGGCGTGTCACCCTCTGATTGAGCAAATGTCCAATAACCTCCATTGGCGTAGTAGAAAAACATTTGTCCATCCCATACAAAATATTGGTTTTCGCCTCCACCATGCCCTCCGTCGCTATAATCATGGACGACGAGCCGTAGTCGCTCTCCTTCATAGTAAAAGGTCAATGCTCCTGACTCTGGATAGGTAGGACATTCGATATTGATTTGGACTACCCGCATCTGATCAAGATTTTGGGTGATGTATGCGTATTTTTCACGGATGTCCTCTATGTCGGCCTCTATGTTTTGCCCAAAGGCGAAGGTGATTGTACTTAGAAATAGGGCGAGAAACGAAAGAAGTGATTGCATGTAGGTAAATTAAATTCTCTACCGTACACTTTTTCAAAGTTAGATCAGATTGAGCTTAAAGGAGGTCCATTTCCTCCTATCTACCAGGATT
>JBCBFT010000137.1:0-15543 GCA_038527485.1 Bacteroidota bacterium | reverse complement strand
CTCAAATGATTAATGTCAGCGATTTACCTTTAGGTGTATATGTTTTAGGCGTCAATTCTGAGCAAAATACTTCTCATGTAAAATTTGTCAAAAAATAATTTTCTCTCTGTATTATTTCTTTTTCTCTGTGCACCTGGGGCTTTCCTCAGGTGTTTTTCGTTTATCCTCCTTTTCAAGCATCGTCCGCTGGGAACTGCGTTTGTTTTGATATGCTTGATTAAGTTAGTCATCTGTTATCGTTTCCCTAACTTTACATGTACAAGATAGTATGAGCGGGCGAAGAAAGGCTTCATTTTTCGTTTTTTGGTAGATTCTATCGACGAATGGTACAAAACGTTCGTTTTTCGGATGAACGATTATCCCCTCGATCTTAGCACCTATTATCCAGACTTTCACCTTTGCAAAGATCCATTGAAACAAACACTCAAATACACGCATAACACCCTCTAAGTGAGCATTTTGAAATGGTATTTGAGTACTTAACATCATAGATTCTAGCCCTTCTTTTTGAGTAACATATGCAAGATATCATACACCTCAGAACAGAAAGGAATTACTCGATAAATGACCGTTTTTGTCGATAAACGGTAGGAAAATAGGATTTTTGGAACATGGTATAGCCCCAACGAGACCTTGGCGCGGGCAAGGATTAGTTAGGCATTCTCCAACTCCGCAATACGCTTCAAGCAGTAATCCCTGTCTCCATCTATCGCAGCAATGAGTTCATCCAATCCATTAAATTTCTTCTCACTGCGGATCCACTCGATAAAAGATACGCGGATGGTCTTTCCATAGATCATCTGGTCGAAGTCAAATATATATACCTCGTGAGAAGGCTGGAATTCGCCCATCGTGGGTTTCACCCCAATATTCATCATCCCGTAGTACGCTTGCTGCTCGACAAAGACACGGACGAAATAGACCCCATGCGCAGGGATGAGTTTGAGCTTATCTTCAGGATCCATATTGGCTGTAGGATATCCTAGTAAGCGGCCCTGTTTTTCTCCATGCACGACCTCCCCAGCAAAACTATATTCATATCCCAGATATTTGGCAGCTGTAGAGACATCTCCTTCCTGCAAGGCTTCTCGGATCTTGGTGCTGCTCACCAAGGCATCATCAACTGCCTGCACAGGGATCTCCTCTACTTCATATGAATGAATGGCCGCGTACTTTTCTAGCTCCGCAATGCCTCCTTTTCGATCATGTCCAAAGCGATGATCATACCCAATGACAATCTTCTCAGGATCTACTGTGTCGATGAGGATCTGTTGGATGTACTGCTCGGAAGTGAGTTTCGAAAACGCTTGTGTAAAAGGAATGAACAAAATCTTATCTAACCCAATACTATTCAGCACAGCTACTTTTTCCTCCTGCGTTTGTAGCAAACGTAAGCTATGGTCATCTGGACGGAGAACCATCCGAGGGTGTGGATGAAAGCTGATCAACAGGGACTCCCCCCCCACTTCGCGTGCCTCAGCAATGATACGATCCAAAATCGCACGATGCCCAATATGCACGCCATCAAAGGTCCCTATCGTCACATGGGTCTTATGACCTTTTTTATACTCATCAAGGGAATGATATACGTTCATATTCTTCAGCAAATTTCGCGCAAAATACCCTAAGGATTATCAACTCGCAACTGAGGACGTGAAGAAGAAGAGGATGAAGCGACATTTTGTTTCTTTTCTTCCTCCGTTCATGAAGAGAGGCAGCGAAATTCCCCTTTCTCCTCCTCTTATCTGAAGAAAAAGACCTATCTTGGTTGCGTAATTCATGATTATCACCCGTGATCCTATATACAACCGTGTGATCTGCGTCATTCTGTAGAATCTGTGGTACATATTTTTTCTTTACCATAAACTCGAATAAAAGGTCACAGATGTCAAGCACGGTTCAACTTAGGACCACATGTACAACATCTATCGTGATAATGTCTATTGCATAACAACTTATGGAAGATCCAAAAAAGGTAGAAAACAGAAATCAACTGAGTATTGAGCTGCCCGCCGAGGTGGCACGTGGGGCTTACTCTAACCTTGCAGTCATTTCGCACTCTGATGCAGAATTTGTGCTTGACTTCATACAGGTCATTCCAGGTACGCAAAAAGCAGAGGTCAGGTCACGCGTCATCATGACTCCCCAGCATGCCAAGCGACTACTCATGGCCATGGAGGAGAATGTAGAAAAATATGAAAGAGCACATGGTCCAATCAATGTACCCCAGCGCGAGGTAAATCTCCCGCCCAACTTTGGTGGTCCGACAGGCTTCGCCTAAATACGGCATCTTGGCTTTTACGCTTCTGGTATACCCTTTATGCACATCCCCCATATCCTAGATCATATCGTAGCCCTTAGGATACTTTTCCTGCTGTCTTCCCTTTCTCCCTTGTGGCTAAAGGGGCAAGGGAATGATCTAGTATTTTTTTCTGTAGAAGATGGTTTACCTCAATCACAGGTCTATGCTATTGCCGAGGACCCCAGAGGTCATCTATGGTTGGGAACCCGAGGAGGGGGCATCGCCCAATTTGATGGGAAAGAATTTCGATCCTACAATACACGCCAAGGGCTCGTCAGCAACTACATCAATGCCCTGCTGACTACCTCTGACGATCAACTTTGGATCGGGACGACCTACGGAGCTAGCAGATATGATGGACGCCAATTTTACAACTACCTCAATGACCGTCCGACAGGGATAGAGGTATATACATTTTTGGAAAAGGCCTCCGAAGAGATCTGGATGGGCACAGATAAAGGGATCTACATCATCAAAAACCAAAAAATTGTAGACAGCCTTTTTACCAACTACAAAGTTCAGTCTCTCGTCATGTCACCTGGAGGGACAATCTGGATCTGCCATACCCAAGGACTTATAGCTTATTCTGATCAAAGGATAATCAAATACACGACTGAGCAAGGCCTCCCTGCAAATGAGATTGCCGATGTATGGGTAGACAATCAAGGACGAGTATGGGTCGCCACCTATGCAGATGGTCTATACCAAAAAATCCAAGATACCTTCGTCAAAGTTCCCATTCCTGGTATACCTGCGGGAGCATTGATATGGGACCTCTTCATGGACGACAAGGACCGCCTCTGGCTGAGTACCTACCGCCACGGAGCAGTCGCCTGGAATCCCGACAATCAGTCCAAGCTCTCCTTAGATACCGACAAGGGACTGCTCAAGCAACACGTACATACAACTTTCCAGGATAGCTGGGGAAATATCTGGCTAGGGACCTCAGGTGAAGGACTGGCCAAATATGCAGGTCAGCAGTTTACCCACTACGGACGTCAGAGCGAGCTAAGAGGTCAAAGTGTCTATGCGCTTACCCAAGGCAAAGACTCCACCATCTGGCTCAGCCAAGGAAATAAGAGTCTTATGAGACTCAAAAATAACGCCTTTGATATCCCCTATCTCGCTCCCGCGCTGGAGCGCAGTACCGTACGTGCTCTTTATGCCGACTACCAGGGCCGTATCTGGATTGGGACTGATGGTCAGGGCATAGGCATCTGGAAGGACTCCCTGCAAGTGAGATTGATCAGTAGCGATGGGCTTCCTAGCCCGTGGATCAGAGATTTTGTGGGAGATACATTGGGTAATATTTGGGTCGCCAATGGAAGAGGGACCGTCACCCGCATCCAATGTAAGCAAGACTCCCTAGGAATTAAAGCCGTGATTAACCAAGTTATCACCATCGAGCCCTTCCGACGAATCAATACCCTCCACCGAGACAAACGAAACCGCATCTGGTTTGGCATGAACCGAGAAGGCCTGGGCTATATCGACACAGATAGTAGCATCCATCTCATTGAGATGCCTCCTGTGTTCAACAATCAGCCCATCAGATGTCTAGAAGAGGATGAAGCAGGCTATCTGTGGGTAGGAACAGGAGGCGGCATCGCACGAATGGAGTTGTACCAAAACCTAGATGCACCCAATTGGCAAAACTACCAGTCTTGGCTGACCTCTTCTAATGTCTACCTCCTGACCTTCGACGCTCGTGGACAGTTGTGGATCGGTACCGCCGAAGGCGTGGATCGTGCTTCCTTAGACGCCGAACAAAACATCATCGACGTCAAGCATTTTGGCCGCAGCGAAGGATTCCTTGGTGTAGAGACATGCAGCGATGCCGTGATCACAGATCATGAAAATAACATTTGGTTTGGGACGATTTCTGGATTGACACGCTACAATCCACGGAGTAGCAAGAAAAACATCATTCCGCCTAAACTCAGCCTTCAAGAGGTCACACTTTTCTATACTTCCCTTCAAAACACCAAGTACGCTGCTTCTATCGGGACCTGGGGCCAGATGAATCCTGGACTCGTACTTCCCTTTCGTCGCAACCACTTGAGCTTTGACTTCATCGGGATCAACCACACCAATCCTGATCAGGTGCGCTACCGATGGAGATTGCAAGGGCTAGAGGAAGATTGGTCCCCCTGGACCGACAAGCACGACGCGACCTACGCCAACATCCCTTCGGGCTACTACACCTTCATGGTGCAAGCCGTCAATGAAGATGGTGTGACCAGTCAGCCTTTGACCACCACATTTTCTATCAAACCTCCTATCTGGATCACTTGGTGGTTTATCTTGATCATGGTAGGCTTCGCTACCTTGGTGATCGTCGGAATTTTTTACTTCCGCCTCAACCAAGAAAAGCGCAAGAACACCGTGGAACGAGAAAGATTGCAAATGGAAAAGTCGATGATCGAGCTGGAGCAGAAAGCTCTACGACTTCAGATGAATCCCCACTTTATTTTTCATGCATTGAACTCCATCCAAGGTCTGATCATCACAGAGGATCCTAAGACCGCCCGATATTACTTGTCTAAATTCAGTCGGCTGATGCGACAGGTGCTAGAGAACAGCCGAGAAGGTCTGATCTCCCTCGCAGATGAAGTAGAGACATTGGAAAACTACCTCAGCTTGGAGCAGTTTTGTCGAGAGCAATCCTTTGATTATGAGATTCACATCCCAGAGCACTGGGATCAAGAGGAGTTTTTAATTCCGCCAATGGTGATTCAGCCTTTTGTGGAGAATGCCATCATACACGGGATCTCGCATCTTAAGGATCGGAAGGGATTGGTACAAATATTCTTCGAAAGAAAGACGGAAGTGCTGCTCTGCAAGATTCGCGACAACGGCGTCGGACGCAACGAAGCCCACTTGCGGAAGCAAGATCTTTCCATTCCCAAAAAGTCCACTGCACTCAATGTCACCAAAGAGCGCCTTTTCCTCCTCAAAGCCTACGCTCCTCAGCAGGAAAGCATCCGCATCCTCGACCTCGTAGATAAAAAGAGCCAACCCCTGGGAACAGAAGTGCAGGTCGCCATTCCTTATGAGATGGACCATTGATCATTTTTCATTTTTCATTTTTCATTTTTCATTTTTCATTTTTCATTTTTCATTTTTCATTTTTCATTTTTCATTTTTCTAATGCGTACCCGATTCACCAGCATAAGTTTCATGAACAATGAAGAATATTCTCTGAAGAATGATTCTGTCTTTTGAACTATGAAAAATGTTCCCTGAAGAATGACCCTGGTTTCATAAAAAATGAAAAATGTTCCTTGAAGCATGACGCTGTCTCTCGAACAATGAAAAATGTATACGTTTGGGAAATCGGGGGGGAAAATCGTAATTGCGGACCAAATCATTTACAATGTCAGACACTCAGGAAGCTACTCCCAAAAAGGGCAATTCGATAGGCATTATTTTTCTTACAGCTTTCATTGATTTACTGGGATTCAGCTTGGTCATACCTGTGCTAGGTCCTTTGCTCATCGATGGCACCTATGTGCTAGACGCGAGCTACGATGCGGATACCCGCAACTTAATGTACGGCCTCCTAAGCGGGATTTTTCCACTCTTCCAGTTTTTTGGTTCCTCTATTCTTGGTTCCCTTTCTGACAAATACGGTCGAAAGCCCATCTTACTCATTAGCTTGGTCATTAGCTTTGTAGGATACGTCGTCTTTACCTTGGGCGTCTACTTTGGCGACTTGATACTGATGTTTGTGGGCCGTTCCATACAGGGATTGGCAGCGGGGAACTTATCTATCCTGTATTCTTCGGTAGCAGATGTGAGTTCCAAGGAAGAAAAGGCCAAAAATTTTGGGGTGATTGGTGCAGCTTTCGGCTTGGGTTTTGTGATTGGCCCCTTCTTGGGTGGATTGCTTTCAAACCCAGAAACACCTGCACAGATAGGACTGGAAGGTCTGAATATAGCCTCCTACTTTACGTTTGAAACACCCTTCATCGTGGGGTCATGCCTCGTATTGATCAACCTTTTACAGGTCTTTTTCATCTTTCGCGAGACGCTCACCAATCGCAAGGAAGGCATTACCGTTACGCCATTTACGGGAGTCATCAATCTGGCCAAGTCTATTCAAAATCCAGGTTTACGCTCCATCTTCTCGGTCGTATTTCTGCAAACTTTTGGTTTTACCTTCTTCACGACCATGCTACAGGTCTTTTTGATCAAACGGTTTGCTTTCGACCAAGGAGACATTGGGATGCTGTTTGGTTTTGTCGGGGTATCGGTAGTATTCACTCAGGTGGTGCTGGTTCGCTACTTCTCGGGCCGGGTCGCTCCGCAGCGTATGCTCATGTTTGTCCTTCCTGGCCTAGCCATCACGCTCTTTCTCTCTATGTTTGTGTCCAACACGCTTCAGCTCTATCTCTCGGTTCCCTTCATTGCTATGTTTCAGGGTCTGACCACTCCCAATGTATCAGCCCTCGTCAGCAACATGGCGCCTCCACAGCTACAAGGAGAGGTATTGGGTATGCAACAATCGGTGCAAGCGCTGGCACAAATCATCCCTCCCCTTGTCGGTGGTGTGATTGTCAGTTTCTCTCTGACCTCTCCCTACTGGATGGCTGCCGTGACGATCTTCCTGGCTTTTGTCGCCTACTTTCTTCAGTTTGGGGGCAAAGGGAAAGACGAAGTACCTGCTGCTGCATAGACTTCGAGCGTAGGATGAAAAGGTAAAGTAGGTGGACAAAAAAAGCAGGACATTTCTGCCCTGCTCATTCAAAATGTATTTGATATATCTTTATCCAAGATACGTCTTCAAGCCTTTGCTGCGGCTCGTATGGCGAAGACGACGGATGGCTTTTTCTTTGATCTGACGTACACGCTCACGTGTTAGGTCAAACTTCTCTCCAATCTCTTCCAAAGTCAAGGAGTGCTCGACGCCTATGCCGAAGTAGAGGCGAATGACCTCTGCTTCTCTTTGGGTGAGCGTACTCAGCGCTCGTTCAACTTCTTTGGAAAGAGACTCGTTGATCAGCTCGTTGTCGGGATTGGGTTCTGCATCATTTTCCAATACATCCAAGAGACGGTTTTCTTCTCCCTGTACAAAAGGTGCATCCACCGACACATGACGACCAGAAATCTTGAGTGTATCAGAGATCTCATCCTCACTCATGTTTTCTAGTACTTCCGAAATTTCTTCTGGTGAGGGTTCGCGTTCAAACTCTTGCTCTAGCTTCGAAAACGCCTTACCAATTTTATTCAAGGCACCTACCCTGTTCAAGGGAAGACGTACGATACGGGACTGCTCTGCCAATGCTTGAAGGATCGACTGGCGAATCCACCATACGGCATATGAAATAAATTTGAATCCACGTGTCTCATCAAAACGCTTGGCTGCTTTGATCAAACCCAGGTTTCCTTCATTAATCAAATCACCTAAGGAAAGCCCTTGGTTCTGGTATTGTTTGGCTACTGAGACTACGAATCTCAAGTTGGCTTTGGTTAATTTTTCCAGTGCTATCTGATCCCCCTGCTTAATCCGACGTGCGAGTTCTACCTCTTCATCCGGCGTCAGCAACTCCACTTTTCCAATTTCTTGCAAATACTTGTCTAGGGATTGTGACTCCCTGTTGGTTATCTGCTTACTAATCTTAAGCTGTCTCATCTATCGCTTTTGATATGTTGTTTTCGACCTGTTTAGAACGCGACTTTGAAAAATCCAGTACACAACTCTGGTCAATCTGCGAAAATAGAATGTTTGACCTTTAGTTGCAAAAGAATATCACATACGCCCACCTTTAAAAGACGAATGGAAAGAGGAAATGTTACCCTGATCATATGTATTCCCCTGTTTGAATCTTCCCATTCACTCCCTTCCTTTTATGTAGAATATACTATATTTATTCAAAAGAAGATCGGAAAATTCGGTGAATTCCATGAAATGAATGAAATTTCCTTTACGAGAATTGATTAAACCCACATTTTTTTCCCTCCAAAGAAGCATTTTATTAATAACACTTGTCGATCCGTTTTGGTTGTTCCTAATTTTATCCTTTTTCTCTTACGTAAGATTTTCCTGTAAATTTACCACATGAAGAGTTCTGAATTGATCCTAAATGCGGATGGTACAGTATATCATCTTGCACTGGGCATGGGAGATGTGGCTCCCCAAATCATTACCGTGGGAGATCCTGAGCGGCTGGATATGTTCGTTCCTTATCTGGATGAAGTGCTGCTCAGGCGGCAAAAACGAGAATTTCATACCCTGACAGGAACTTACCGAGGCATACCCCTCAGCATCATGTCTACGGGTATTGGTACAGACAACATCGACATCGTCCTTACCGAACTGGATGCGCTATTCAATATAGACTTAGCGACCAGGCGGAATCGTGATACGTTTACCTCTCTCAAATTGTTACGTTTAGGGACGAGTGGCGCCATTAAAAATTTTATTCCATTGGATAGTTATGTCTTTTCGCGCTATGCCATCGGAGCAGATGGGCTGATGGAGTATTATGCGCACCAGCCTTCGTACAGGATACAGGATGCGCTCACACATTTCCAAGAGCAGCATGCCCCACTTCCTTCAGGTCTGTACGTCACAGAATCTGCGACCACTGCGCTTCCTCACCTTCCTGAGGGTACGGTCCAAGGCATCACCTATACAGCCAAAGGATTTTATGGTCCGCAAGGTAGGTACATAGGCCGAGCAGCCCTCCAGTTTCCCGATCTCGTAGATAAGATGGGGGCATTCAAGATTGGGTTACACGAGACGACAAATATGGAGATGGAAACAGCTGGTATACTAGGCATGGCAGAAGCCTTGGGACATGAAGCTGGCAGTCTCTCTGTGATTTTGGCAAACCGTCAGTTGGGGACGTTCTCGGAAAATCCAAAGGCAGCTGTGGAGAGATTGGTGAAGGATGGACTAGAGATGATGTATAAATGGGGAAGGGACTCTCAGAATTGACAGTCCCCTCCTGGAGGGATTAACCTCCCATTTCATTGACTTTGGTATGCGTCTCTTGTTTAATCTGGTGTCTTTGACCACCCGTTCCCCCTTTTAAGACCATGTTTGAAACCTCAAATCTGCGAAAAGTTTGCGCTTTCAGAACCTGAGCTCCATCTATTTTGATCGATTTAGCCCCACTAAATCTTACAAAATAGCTTTCGCCAGAACCTAAAATCTCTGCTTTTTCGCTAGATTTTCATTGTCCCAAATATGGTCTAAATTTCTTCAATTCTTCAGAGGATAATTTTTGACAGGTGGTTAAATGCTTCAGCTTTTTCATGTTGGAGAAATTAAATGTTTATCCTAGAAAGGGACAAGAAGTGCTGCCCTCATGTAGATAGTCGTAGTTTCTCCAACTTATTTTGTTTGCAGTTCGCTATTTATTTGCCAGCGCTGCATTTGGCTTTTTCTTTGGCCACCCGAACTTCCTGATCCACCAGAATTAGCGGTTCCACCTTTGATGTTCTTGAGTTCCTGAATGTCTAGCGTTTTGAATTTTTTCTTCTGATTCATCTTTTTCGTTTTTGAGATGTTAAATGTTTATGTCTTCTGAATATACATCCAATTGAGCAAAATTTCTTACACTCTATGAAGATTGTCTCATCCATACTTTCATGCCCATATTGATTATATTGTAAATTAATTTCTCAATAATTTTGACTAGCGCCTTCAGCGTCCCGAGCATTAGGCTCGGGATTATTAGGGAAAAAGAACCAATCCCGAGCGTATAACCTCGGGACCTCAAATAACCTGTTACCACACTCAAAAATTATACCTGGAGGTTTATTTTATAGTCTATTAATCGTTCACAGCAAAATGAGAACATCAACCACAGATTGAAAGGATTTTCCTAGTTTCAACACAATCGCTGTACAATAACTCGTGACAAAACCATATGCCTACGATCTCTCGACTCGCCCCTACCCCAAGCGGATTCTTGCACGTAGGCAATGCCTTGAACTTTATCTTGACGTGGGTACTGACCCGTGAGGCAGGTGGAGAATTATGGCTGAGAATAGATGATTTAGATGAAATAAGATCTAGAGCAGCCTATATAGAAGATATTTTTCGAACGCTGGACTGGCTGGGAATAGATTGGGATAAAGGACCTTTTTCGGTGGGAGAACATATACAAAGCCATCGTCAGAGTCAGCGAATCGAGCGATACCTTACGGCCATTGGAAAATTGAATCAGCACGGTCACACCTTTGCTTGTGATTGCTCGCGAAAAATGATCCTTGCAGCTCATCCTCAAGGATTGTATACGGGGGTTTGCTATGAAAAAGGGTTGACATATGCGCAAGGACACACGTCATTCAGAATGAAAACCATGTATGCGCAGCTCGTCACCTGGCAAGATGGCTGGCAAGGAAAACTCTCGGTGAATCTCCATGCACAGATGCGGGACTTTGTCATCCGCCGCAAAGATGGAATCCCAGCCTATCAAATCGCCTCGCTCGTAGATGATCTAGAGATGGGCGTCAATTTGATCGTCAGGGGAAAAGATCTCATTTCCAGCACAGCCGCCCAGCTCTTTTTGGCGAATCAATTGCAGGAATCTTCATTTACCCAAACCGATTTCTACCATCATCCGCTTTTGACTGATGCTCAAGGCAAAAAGCTATCCAAATCCGAAGGGGCGCTGTCGTTGAGATATTGGCAAAAAGAGAGAAATGTGCAGGACTTGTTTCGGTTTTTGAGCCAATGTATCGGCTTAGAAGAAAAGGCGGAGGACTTAAAAAGCTTTGCTAAACTTTGGGGAGAGAATCAGAAACTTCCTCCTCAATTTACCCTGCCGTTTTCGTTCAAGTAGAGTGGATAAATACCCATCAAATTTCATACGAAAAAGAGAAAAGATTTCGTTTGAATAAATCGAGATTCCCTATATTTAATAATGTACCCCCTACACTTTGACGACTCCACTCATGGGACCTCTCACGATAAGTGAAATGCGACACCTCTATGCAAAGCGACTCCAAAAGAAAAATCTACGTTCTTGATACCTCTGTCATCCTTCACGATCACGATGCCATCACGCATTTTGAAGAGAATGATCTGGTCATCCCCATCATCGTTTTGGAGGAGCTTGACCGCCTCAAGCAAGGCAACACTACCAAAAGTTATGAGGCTCGTCAGTTTTTGCGTTTCATTGACACCATCGCTTACGAATATACCTTGCAAGACTGGATTCCTATTCCAGGAGAAGGTCGTGGGCACCTCAAAGTAGTCATGCCCTCAGGCCCGCAAGAAATGGATGCAGAGAAAATTTTTGATGACCGTAAGCCTGATCATAAGATCCTGAATACAGCGATCAGTCTCCAAACCCATGAACAGCATGCGAAGGTCATTCTCGTCACCAAGGACATTAACCTACGCCTGAAAGCCAAAGCGCTGAATCTTCCCGCTGAGGATTATGAAACAGATAAAATTCAAGATCTCTCATATCGCGGAAAAGCCACTCGGGAGCATATTGAATCTGCGGCGATCAACCGCATTTTTGAGCATGGATCGATCCCTGTAGATGAAATATTTGATACAGAGCCCATATACAACCATTATTTTGTGTTGAAAAACGGGACGCACTCCACCTTAGCGTATTATAATCCGGTAGAAAAGACCATCGATCGGGTCGAAAAAACCACGGCCTACGGCATCAAGCCACGCAATGCGGAGCAAGCATTTGCGATGCACGCCATATTCAATGACAATGTAAAATTGGTCACCATACAGGGTGTCGCGGGTACTGGGAAGACGCTTCTGGCCCTAGCTTGTGCATTGGAGCAGCGACGCAACTATCGTCAGATCCTGATTGCGCGACCTGTTGTCCCCCTTGGCAACAAAGATATCGGCCACCTTCCGGGTGACATCAAGGATAAGCTCAATCCTTACATGGAGCCTCTTTGGGACAACCTGAAGTTTGTCAAAAACCAGTTCAAGCCTTCGGAGAAACGACACAAGGCCATCGATGAGATGGTGGAGCAGGAGAAAATCATGATCACGCCTTTGGCTTACATCCGTGGACGGAGCTTATCCAAAGTCATCTTCATCATCGACGAAGCCCAAAACCTCACCCCACTAGAGATCAAGACGATCATCACCCGTGCAGGAGAAAATACCAAACTGATCTTTACAGGAGATATTCACCAGATCGATACACCCTATCTGGATACACAAAGTAATGGACTATCTTATGTCATCGACAAACTCAAGGGGCAGTCACTCTATGCGCACATCACCTTAGAGAAGGGCGAGCGATCAGCCTTGGCGAATCTGGCGACGGAGTTGTTGTAGGCAAGATCATGCCGCTCGAAGCTGTTCTTCGATTCTTTCTTTGATTGGCTGGAGGTCTGTTTTGGGTAATCTCTCGTAGATATTGGCTATCCAATTTAAAATCTGATCAAGATTTCTATATATTCTTCGAGATTCTCTAGAGTTGGTGGTATAATATGCATCTTTCCAATGCCTCTTAGATCTATCCAATAATTCAGGATCTCTTAAATTGATTTCGTCTAATACGATGGGGAGAATTCTACCCGTGAATCTGCTTCTCTCAAAATCTGCATATTGAGCTATCTCAGAAAATTCGCTCATAGCTTCTTCTGAATAAAAGTAGTCCTCGTTTAAAATAAGAACCAAGAGGTCTGATTTGTCTATATTACTGAGAAAGGTAGAAATATTCTTTCTATCAGATGCTTGTTCTCCCCGCCAAACATTGTATCCATTTAACTTTAAGTCCTGATATATCTTATCAGCAATTACTTCACTTTTATCTGATGCCCTATTATAAGAGAGAAATATCCGAGACTGATAGGTTGAATTATTAACACTGCTATTCTTGATCTCTGCAAATGTATCACTTTGTTTTTGGGGAAAGCTCGAGAAAATTTCTTGCGAGAAGATAAGCAAGTCCCGTACAATACGATTCACACCTATGTCATAACTTTCTCTATCTATAGCCGCTCTTTCATAAAAGCTCTCGTTACGATTCCAGCGAAACTTGATCATGATTAACTCACCTAACCTCTGCTTATCATTCACAGAGGTGTCGATAAAATCTATCAGAACCTCCATTGCTTTCTCAACATGACCTTCCGATATCAACTGTTCAACCTCATTCATAAAGTGGAAAAAATCCTTGATTAATGATTCATATAGCTAAGCCTATTCCTGCAATTTATGTAGATAAATGGGTCCAATAAAATACTGATTACTCCTTCCTTTTATCTCTCCCAAGAATCCCAGCCTTTTCATCAGCCTGACGAGCAGCTTCGTTTCCTCTTTTTCTAGTTCTAGCTTTTCTGCTAGTTCATCTAAGCTAAATTCTGTCTTCCAACCGAATAATCGTTCTATGGGGTCCCTCAGGCCTGCTTGTACACCAAAGATAGCTCCTTTCAGCTTTCTTTCCGATACATCTATCAAAACCTCTCTGAGGGCATCTGATGAAATAAGAGGAAAAATCGGTTCTTCTCCTCTTTCTCCCATATGGATACGATCCATTTCCGCTTTTCGCCCATATTGTAATAGCTGAATCACTTCTCTTGGCGTCAGTCTATTTTTTGCATCAATAAGGTTATCCCAAATCCAATCAATTGTGGCTATCTCTTTCCCACCTTCCACCATTTTTCCTGGCAAAATGTGATGAAAAATGAGCTGCTGGTTTACATAGTCTGAAAAAATTTCCTCTTTTGTTGTGTTAAACTCCCTGAGCAGATCCGAATCTGCAGCAAATCTCCGAATGACCATATTTAGAAGATTCCGTTTCTTCCACTTGATATCTTCTGTTTTTTCCATGATGTGACTCAACTCGGGAAACCGCTCATAGGTGATTAAATCCCAAATATCGTCACGGAAAAATATCTTGAAGCCAAAATTTTGAAGGTTTCCAAAGTCTCTTCTCACTCGGACCAAGCTTCGTAGTGCTACCTGTTCCAATTGAATATCTTCTGCGAATGCTGCATCCAATCGATCGATCGCAAACCAAACCTTAAGGTTCATTTCCTCTAAGGTCGCGTTAATTTCTCTCAGTAATTCATCAATAGAGACATAATATTCATTCTTCTTGTCGTTCGCTTGCCGTTTAAAATCAATTGTCCACTTGAGTCCCTCCAATATCCCGCCGATGATCGTTTGATTACGCTTCCCTAATAAAGCCTCATTCACAAATGCTTTATTAGCCACATCTACTACTAGGGCTAGATATTCTTCTAACTCTACTTTTTCTGGGAGAAGCTTTTCATCCTCTACTATTCGAAACAACCTTTGCAGATTCTTCTCATTGGGAAATCGTATCTGTAGCTCTTTGGTCGTTAACAACAGAAAATATAGATTCCATATTCCCATGAGCTTCCGTTCCAGATTTTTCTCATCGACAATCAAGCCATTGACTTTTTCGCCAAGCCCCACCCTACCTAAAAGTTCAAACGCGGGATTACCCCTTGGTTTCTCTACAGGTATAAGTAAAATCCGTTTTTCTAATTCTAAAGTAGGTCCTCTCTCCACGAGTTGGGTGAATAATGCACTCTTACCACTTCCCTTAGGACCTAAAATAAAATCGGCTCGATCCTCCAATATGGTCCTCCACTGAGAAGTCTCTAAAAAATATTTACTGAGTTCTGTTGATTCGTCTTCCGCATTACTATTCCCAATTACCAAACCTTTCAATAATTCTTCTAAACGTGACATTTTACTTTCCTTCTTCTGAAATTTAGCTTTCTTAACTATACCTGCTCTCACATAATAGTGATTATCACGAATAATTTCTGATAGGATTGATTTTCCATGTAGAGATTGGACGAATCGACATCTCTACGTAGAAAATACGGTCCCTACACATTCGTGACAATCGTTAATATATTAAGAATTCCTATCTCAAACCTCCACTCACTCAGGCCATTTTCTCCCATATGCCTCGATCATACGATAGGGATACAGCTCAGGTAAGGCGCTCACCTCATCCAATCGCTGCATCTCCTCTGCTGTCAGATTCATGCTTCCTGCTTCTAGATTCTGCGCCAACTGCTCGGGCGTCCGAGCGCCCAGAATCACACTCGACACGAAGGATTTTCCGCGTAGCCAAGCCAAGGCTACCTGCGCATGCGTCGCCCCTCGTGTTTGGGCAATCTCTTCGACTACTTCCAGTGTCGCCCAGTTCTGGGCAGTGTTGCGCCTTTCCCAAGACTCCTCGTCAAACGAGACATTGAGTATGAATTTATAGATCTGCTGGAAAGCGAAGGCCTGGGTCTATGTCCATGGGGAC
>JBCBFT010000136.1:0-15592 GCA_038527485.1 Bacteroidota bacterium | reverse complement strand
CCCCCCCTCACACCTCCTTCCTTAACCTAGCCACAGGCACCCCCAGCTGCTCGCGGTACTTCGCGACGGTCCTTCTCGCGATATTATATCCTCTCGACTTCAAGGCCGCCGCGATCTTGTCGTCTGACAGGGGCTTGCGCTTGGATTCGGCGGAGATGATCTCCTCTAGGGCGGCTTTGACCTCGCGGTTGGAGACCATGCCGTCCTCGGTTTCGATGCCTTCGGTGAAGAAGTACTTCAACTGGTAGATGCCAAAGTCGGTCTGGACGTATTTGGAGTTGGCGACGCGGGAGACGGTGGAGATGTCCATGCCGATCTCCTCGGCGATGTCCTTCAAGATCATCGGGCGTAGCTTGCGCTCATCTCCGTTGGAGAAGAAAAAAGCCTTCTGACGATTGGCGATGGTCTCCATCGTGTTGAGGAGGGTGAACTGACGCTGGCGGATGGCATCGATGAACCACTGCGCAGCTTCGATCCGCGATTTGACGAAGTCCAGGGTCTCCTTGTCCGTGCTCGAACGCTTAGCCTTGGATTTATCCTTGATCTCGCTGTACATGTTGATGTACGAACGACTGACCTTGAGGTCGGGCGCATTGCGCGAATTGAGGCGGATTTTGATCTCCTCGTTTTCGATCGTCAAGATGAAGTCTGGAATGATGTACTCATGCTTGACCACAGACTGGGATTCGCCAGGTTTGGGATTGAGCTTGACAATCTGACTGTAGACACCCTTCAACTCTTCTTCGCTGATGCCCAGCCTAGAACGTAGCTTGGAGAAGTGCTTTTTGGTGAACTCTTCGAAATATTTGTCCAGAACCTGTGTGGCCAACTCCACCTCACGGTGTTGTTCCTTGCGCTTGAGCTGAAGCAAGAGACACTCTCTCAGATCTCTCGCACCCACACCCGCAGGATCAAATTTCTGTATTCTATTCAAAGTCGCCTCGACAGCCTCCTTCGGAATAGAGATCCCCATGGTGAAGGCCATGTAGTTGACGATGGTCTTGATAGGATCGACGCCTTTGCGTCCGCGCAGGTAGCCGTCCTCGTCGATGTTGCCGATAATGTGTAGCGAGATGAGTTCCTCTTCTTCTGTCAAACTCAACAAAGACATCTGCTCCATGAGCGAATCATAGAGCGTCTTCATTTGGATCATCGGCGCCTCATACTCATCTTCGTCGTCATCCCCCCCTTGTGGCAGCCTCGTCCGATAGTCATAGCCATCATTGGCGAGGTATTCCTCAATAGCGAAGTCCTGCCCGCCATCATCCGCTTCTTTGAGTTCTTCGTCCTTCTTGTCTAGATCCTCATATTCATTCTTGGGTCCAGCTTCTTCGCCAAATCCCATTTGCTGATCTTCCAAAGCAGGGTTTTTTTCAAGTTCTTCCTTGATACGCTGCTCTAAAGTAGCTGTCGGAACTTGAAGCAGTTTGATGAATTGTATTTGCTGCGGCGATATTTTCTGGTACAGCTTTAACTGCTGACTCTGCTTAAGCATGCTCTTTATCCTCTTTAGGTTCTAGGTAGCTGTCTCGTTTTCAGTTCACTGTATAATTTTTTACTCACAGTAAAAAATCAGTTGACCAGCGAATGATACATGAAATACAAAAACTGGCCCAAAGTCCTGGTTTTTCAAATAAATTTCGAAAAAAATCGCGGCAAAAAGGAAATTTGGCACGGAAATCTTAGAAAAGTGGGCGGAATTAATCTAAGTATTTCTGACTTGATATTCAATTTTTCCTCTAATTGTATTTTGGCGTATTCTACTATCCATAATTTCCGCTTCTGGAATGGTCAAAATATCACGGTCAAGTATCACAAAATCAGCCCATTTCCCTACCTCTAAACTCCCCTTTTCTTTCTCCTCATGTTGAGCATAAGCAGGCCATATCGTGAGCCCTTTCAAGGCATCGGCCCTACTCAAGCATTCTTCAGGCATAAAAGGACCTGCACCTGTCATAGGATCTTTGCGCGTGACGGTACTATAGTAGGTATGTAGGGGAAAAATCCGTTCGACTGGAAAATCTGTACTCAATGGTAAGCACATCGTACGGTCATTGTCTAAAAATCTACGCATCGGATGGGCAAAAGCCATGCGGTTTCCCAATCTTTGGTCCAACCAGGGCAAATCAGAGGTTGCTTGCAAGGGCTGGATGGAAGGAATGATGCGCTGCGTCTGGAATCGCTGAAGAAGTGACTCGTCTAGTAGCTGCGCATGCTCAATTCGCCATCTGCGAGGGTTATCTGCTGGCAAGACGGCTTGGTAGATATCTAGTACCTGCTGCGTCGCTGCATCCCCGATGGCGTGAATGTTTACCTGCCAATCCGTCTGGGCAAGTTCCGCTAAACGTGCCTTTAAGTCCTCATAAGGCCACATCAGTTCGCCTTTAGTCGTTGACTGGTCTGTATATGGTGCTCGAAGCGCAGCTGTATGACTTCCAAATGTCCCATCGACAAAGAATTTCCACGCGCCGATGTGCAGGCGATCCAATTTGATGGGCACCATGTCTTGAAAGTATGCGCTGACCGATACCCTTCCTGCCTCACTCAAGGCATCATGTTCTCCTATCATGCCATAGATCGGCAGTCGGAGCAAACCCTCTGACTGCATGTCACGCAAACGTTCAAATTCATCCACATTCAACAAGGCATCTCCTATCCCCGTCAAGCCGGCTTGTATCAACTGCCGCTCTGCCCGCTGCAACAATACCCGCATCTCCGATTCCTCAGGCTCAGGAAGAAATCCCAAAATGTCTCCCATGGCATCATCCGAGAGAATCCCCGTCGGACGACTACCCTCAAAAACCACACGTCCTCCTACCAACTGTCGATTGCGGGTAAAGTCGTAAGCTGTAGCTCGAAAAGCAGCTTCATTTACCAAGGCTGTATGTATGTCCACACGCTCAAGGAATACAGGGCGATCGGGGAAAAGCGTATTCAGATCTTGATTGGTCGGGAGCTTTCTACCCGTCCACTTGTTGTGATCCCACCCTCGACCCACAATCCAAGGAGATTCTGTCTGCCTAGCAAATACTTTGAGGATGTCGATGACCTCGTCCCACGACTGCGCATCACGCAGATCTGCTTCGCCCAGACTGACGGCATATCGATGAATGTGACAATGGGGGTCCTGAAAACCTGGATATACGAATGCACCCGCTAGGTCGATCTCCTCTGAAGATGAAATCGCGCGTATCTCCTCAGAGGAACCCACAGCCAAAATCTTTCCATCCTTGATGGCCATGGCCTCTACTACGCGAAAATCAGGATCTACGGTGTAAATGGTTCCCCCCCAATAGATGGTGTCTGCCTGCATAAAAAGATTTGGTTATACTTGAGAATGACGAACAAAATACAGAATCAGGAAAGAAAAAATCGAAGCTTATCAAAGAAGACCGATTATTCGTCCGCTCCCAGACACTTTATTCGTATATTTTTAAGGTTATATATGCTTTCGATTTCGAACGATTCCAACCGATTCTAGTTATTTGTAGAAAAACACGATAAGCCCAATGAAAAGATATTTACTGATCATCCTCTCCGTACTTGTAGCTACTACTGCTTATTCGCAGTCCGTCCCGCGTTATGTGTTGATTGAACACTTCACCAACACGCGCTGTACGCTTTGTCCTTCTCGCAACGACAAAATGGTCGAGACATTGAAAGACTATGAAGGTGAATACCATTTGATTTCCTATCACCCACCTGTGCCTTACAATGACGATATTTTTTACCTCCAGAATCCCACGCAAAATGAGGCACGTCGCCAATTTTATGGAGTAGGAGGGACGCCTATCGCCTTTTTATGGGGTAATATCTCCAATCAGGGAACTACGCTTATTCCGACAGGTACGATGAATGCCAGTATCGGACAGACGGGAAGCCTGGAAGTTCGCGTGCGAACGGCATACCTCCCTCAACAAAACCTGAGTGTGCAAGTAGAGCTAGAAACCATCGAGCCATTTGCTATCGCAGGCGCTGGTGACTTGGAGTTGTATGTCGCGATTGTAGAAAATACAGTAGACTACAATGCCCCCAATGGAGAAACAGAGCATTTTCAGTTATTCCGCCAGATGCTGACAGACATCAATGGAGACGTATTTTCATTGTCAACAGCAGAAGAGGGTTCTATTGCTGAAAAAGGGTATAGCTATGTATTAGATCCCACTTGGGATGTAAATGAGCTAGAGGTGATTGCTTTTGTCGTCTTGAATGGACAAGGCGGAGCTGAATACCTGAACTCAGGAAGTGACAGAGATTTTAGGGTAAAAGCTGATTTGATAGATCTGCCTAATGCGAGCGAAAAAGATCTAAGCATTGAAATCGCGCAGGGCGTTCCTCCTTATACCATTATCTGGAAGAACGGGGCGAATATAGAAATTGACATTGCAAGTGGGGATACGGCATACACAAGGCCTGGCCTACAAGAAGGGACCTACTTCCTCGAAGTAACAGACTCCCTCGGTCGTACCATCGAGCGCAAAGCCGAGTTTCAAACCACCAATACCAATATCGACGATAAGCTCGCAGCTAATCTGAATTGGACAGCAGTCGGCGATCGTACATGGCAGCTTCGCTGGACGAATCCCAACTATCGTCCCGAATCGATCAAGGTGCTTGATCTCAACGGCCGTTTGGTACAAGAGGTGCAACCCTCTCCGACAGCGACCTTCCTCGACATCGACCTGAAAGGTACACCGCAAGGAATCTATATGCTACAGGCGGAGACTCCATCGGGCATATGGACACAGAAAGCCATAGGTACTCGATAAGGTACATTCGAATATCAAAAAGCGTCATTTCCAAGAGGGAAGTGACGCTTTTGCTTTTTCATGATTCGAAACTGCCTATATCCTCAGCTCCCTGTATTTCCAGCTTTCAAGTCCTTCATCACCTGTTTCAAATGTACTTTCATCGCCGCATAGACATCATAGTTTCCTTTAAATCTGGTCGTAATGTAGACATCATTTGTTTCTAGATTGCGAATGTAGAAGTAGTAATGATACTGCACATATCGATTGCCAAACATTTTTCCTACTGACTCATACTTCTCATAGGCAGGGACCATGGCACGCTTTTCAGGATAAGACATCTGCTTGGGCATGAGGACCATATCCATGAAATATTTATACCCTTCGGCTTTGATTTCTGGGACAGATGGCAGGCCTACCATTTGATAATTGTGCGCATAAGCTGCGTCGATGGTTTTCTTAATCGAAGAATTACTTTGCTTGGCGAGCTTATTGTAGCGTGGCAAAACCTGTGGAGGCATTCCTTCAGGTTTATCATCCATGTCATAGACATCGTAGCGCGCCACAATGAGCTTGGATTCGGCCAGATCGGCGGGCACACCCTCAATGATTTTATTCACATTGTCCAGGGAATGTACGGGAGAGGGAGCGGCTGAGAAATGGAGCCAAAGCGGAAGGAGTAGGAGCATGCTCATCATATCATGATTATTTTACGCAAGGTGGTGATTTATGCAAGAAGAGAAAATGGGATTTTTCGTAGTTGATAACACAGAGAGATAGAAAGCTTTCCAATCGCTTATCTTCTCCTGAGTAAAATGCCTGTAGGATCATTGTCGAGTGGGATTTTCTTTCCTTCAAAACGCTGAAACTGCAACCATTCCATCAGATTATATTGGTCCTCACAGATAAATGTCTCCAACAACGATTTTACCTCTGCAAAGCGAAAGAGTAGCAATCCGTGAATACCTTTGGGGCTTTCGGGTATGTACCACGTCAGGCGAATGAACTGAGGACGGAAAAAGTCGCGACTGTCCGTTTGTCGAAATCCTTCGTCTGCAATGAGGTCTACATAAAATGTCAATCCTTCCCACATCAGGCTTTGCACATCTACATATTCTTGTTCGGGTGTCAGTGGTGTCCCTTGCAGATACAGCATATCCTCAATCAAGTCGGGATAGGTGAGGGGAATACGTGGATCGGCTGGGGCAAATGCGCGCAACTGCCTCTTTTGAAAGGCTTGGAGGCAGGCTCCGACAAATCCTGGTGGCATGTACAGAGGATGGCTCGGTGGACCCATCAGGCAAGCATTCCTAGCCTCGTCAAAAGAAAGACGATACATCACTTTCTTTCGAAAAAAATCTCGATTGACCTCCGCTTGAGGGATGGATTGCAGGTCACGAGGTGCGTGACCCACATAAATATAGTCTATACCTGCTGTATCAACTTGAGCATGGCCAGCCAAACTACCCATGAGGATACTACATATACCTATCCACCGTAGACAGATCAGGGCAAAAGAATGGGGGATGTACATCAACTTTTCCAAAATCAGGCGTTCCTACCTTTTGAGGATCTGCCTTCAAAAAGGGACTTCTGCCCGTTATCCTATTTGAAGACGACTTTGGTGGCTCCATTGCCGTACTTTCCAGGATCTGCGGGGAGAAACTCTTTTACTTCGGGCTTTCCTTTTAACAATTTATGTACTTCCTTCTTCAAAATCCCTAAACCTACCCCATGAATGACAATTAAACTTCCATGCTGATTCATGATGGCCTCGTCGTACTTCTTTTTGAAGTGCTCTAGTTGAATCTGAATGATCTCAGATGGGGCGAGGCGATCAGGTCGTTTGACCAATTCCTCAATGTGCAGATCTACTTCCACTTCCTTACGCTCACTCGGAATATCCACTTCCCTTACTTTGATAAACTCAGAGGCCTGAATCGCTTTGATATCTAGCATTTGCTTATCGTCGCGTAGGTTGAAGACCCATCCTTCCTTTTTGAAAGGCTTGAGCATTTTGGGAGGGGCTTGTAGGCGCGCTTTGGACCATTGCAATTCCTTTTGAAGGGGGGCGTGTGGATAGCCCTTACCTGGAAGGAAAAGCAATATCTGGAAGAAGAAGCTTTTGGTTTTATTGAGGTCTGCGAGGTCGATGGTTTGAAACTTGTAGCGTTCGCCAGAGGCTAAGATACCTGAGGCAAGGCCTATATATTTGTTGCCACTCTTGGTGTAGGCAGTGAACAGTGCGTCGGAGGGCTCAGGATTGACTACGTGTAGCTCGTATTGACCTTCCGTCCCTGGAATGACTACCATGCTTAGGTCCAAGATACTTGTACCAAGTGTCTGAATGGTTCGGGCCTTCGTCTCGTTGGATTTTGAGTCATTATCCGATTTGAGATAGGCGGTTTCTGTATGATCGATGGCGATGATCTCATCCACATGGACATCAATGGGAAAATCATCTCCCATGTCTACTTCCACATGGAATTTATCGACTAGCTCTACGATGACACCTTCTCCTGATTCATGTAGCAATCGTACCCTTTGTCCTACCCTGTATTGCATGTATTTGTCCTAAATTTCTTTTTATCAGGAACTTCGGTTTGCGAAAATGGTTCTCTTGAAGCCCAAAAATATGTGCAAAGGTAAGGGAGAAAAGTTTATGCGAGATCTAAGTCTAGCATAAAAGGGAGAGTGGGTACCTTTTGGGGGATATTGAGATTCTGTTTGAGACTTTAAATCTGTGGAAAGTTCGTAGGAAACAGACGACCAAGATTACGTTATGAAGACAAAGATTAAGCTATGTTCTTCTGCTCATCATTGTATCGGACATTATACTCTATGCACAAATGAGAATAAAGAGATTGTGGACGATTTTCTCGTATTTTATTGAAAAGTAGTGGGTAGACGTTCATCGCATAAGCGTACTTTGTTTAGTACCTTGGAAATGTTCTGACTGCATATCCGAATAATCCCTTACAGTCGGAGGATTTTGAGCGCTACCCCACATCCAGAAGAACGACAATGACACATAAAGAGAAAATTGAACATTGGATTCCTCCTATATGGCATTCAGATTTTGGTGATCCTGAAGCAGCGTTTCAGCTCCTGAAATCTATCAGTTTGAAGATAGTAGAACTTGGATTCGCATATGATTTCGAGCTGGACTGCTATGAGGAAGGCTACATGCGCGTAGAGGTAAAAGATGAACAAAGCATACGATTCGATATTCATGTAATGGATTCAGAGAACTTAAAGATAGGGCTCTTCTTCCAAGATGGAGAAGAGTATTACATTCATCATATAGATGAGATTGGAAAATATTTGAAATCAGTCTGATCAAAGACAGTATGTTACAAAGTAAGCACGTGCTGAAATATCGTACGCTCGATGAGTTGATTGTGATTCCATTCTGCAGGATAGCTTTAAAAGCAATAGGTAAAAATCATCCCATGGGAAGGGGGATATAAGGTCTATGTACATAAAGTTTTATGTTTAAAATATCTTTGAAGAATCCCTCACACATACCTTGGAACTAATTATGAATAAGAATGAATTGGAAGCATTTGGTCAAGCTTTGATCCAACAGGTAAGAGATTATGCCTTAGACGATTATCTTCAAATTAAGTCTGGTGACATGAAGTCTGCTCCCGCCCGTGAACTGTTTCGCCTCATAGCTGGGATGCGTGCGGAGGATAAAGAGACTCTAGACAGAGTAGTAGAAAATATCATAAATAGGACGGTTCATCATGTACTCTTCATGTTTGAGCAAAGTGAAGATTTTACCATTGTGAGCAAGGAAAATATCTCATCTTCAATTGATTTAGTTGAACAAAGTGATGGGTTGTCGGGTGAACTCTATGGAGAAACTGGCTGGTTCTCTAAGTATAGTCAGAATACACATCTTAATGGTAAATAAATGAAAGAAAGAGCGTACGCAGAGAGTTTACTAACAGAATTGCTTAATACTCCAAAGGAGTTCAATCAAAATCCTTTAAGTGGGTATAACTTGTTGAACGAGTATTTGCGAGGCTTCAAAATCGAATCCCTGATCCCTGCCTTAGAATCTCGAAATCCGCAAATATATCGAACGGCTATTTCTATTTCTTCGGAACTAAAGAGCGAAGCTTGTGAGATTCTCTTGCCCTATCTATTAGAGTTGATAGATATTGAAACAGAGCCCTTATATCTACATTATATTTTCAACGCAGTTTTCAAAGGAACCTATAATCAGAAGCATCAAGCGTTTATCCATATACTCTATCACCTCAAATCGGAAGAGCCTAAAATTCAAGCAAGCGTCATGAGTTTTCTAGAGTTGGCCAATATTCACCAGCTCCAGGAATCCCACAAAATATTGAGGGAAAAGAATGACGAAATCTATTTAGTACAAGGATTATCCTATCTTATGGAAGCAGTTAATTCTGACTTAAAAGGCGAGTTTGTTCGTCATCTCATAACGGATACACATCAGATGATACAGTTATTTGCAGGTGTAATTTCATCTAAAATGTATGATACAGACAGCAGCCTTATTCGTTTGTCAGCCAATAGTTCCAATGATACACTAAAAGCTTTTGCGATCAGTGTCATTGAATATAGGGAGCAGTTGGAGATCTGAGTCACTTTGGGCATGCTGCTTGAGCTAGCTTAGTCAATGGTATTTTACTTCTACAGAACTGGCCCCTTATGGTACAACGTTATGTGAAAAAATTAGATGACGGTTTAACTCCTCCTCCTATTAAAGTTGATGGAGATGTCATCGTAGAAGGGAACCATAGATACGTAGCTGGAAGGGTATATGGCAAAGAACCTCCATCAGTTCCTGGAGTGATTTCACCTAGCCAGAAAGATAGAATTAAGTCTATAAAAGATATAAAGGTAGATCCCGTGGATTGGGAAGGACATTAAAAGGCAGTTGTAATGGAAATTTACTGCGAAACAGGACATTCATATGAGACGGGTACAAGTACACTATCAGGTATCATACTCGATGATCTGAATCTGCATAGAGCCGTATTAGAATCACAAGATCTATCTCAATCGAGCTTGGAAAGTACCAATCTAAGAGGAGCTTTTATGTATGAAGCGAATCTGAATGACTGTAATTTTAAAAGCGCGAATCTTATTACAGCAGATCTTAGAAAAGCTACGTTATGTAATGCTAATTTGACTGAGAGTATCTTGTACAAGGCGCTGTTAATCCTGCAGCAGTGGGCTTCCCTGGAGAATGGAAGACTCATCATAGCTATTTTAGATGAAAACAGCCTTTATTCTGTCATGAGGTATGGAGAAGATGTATTTAAAGATTATCTCGATAGTATTTAAGGGGGAATGAATGCTTTGCATCAAAAGACCAAGTGCTCATGCTCCTTTTAAGCCGTAATGCTATTTTATAAGCCTTTTGAATACATCTTGGTAGCTTTCCTGAAAAAGAGTGAGTGGAAAAAAGCCATTCTACAGTATGAATGAATTACCTGATGTACTAAATACCCTGATCGCCTCATTGAAGCCCATCCTCTCTTCATACATGGAGAGGGAAGAAGATGGCCTTATAGACTTTGGTAATGAACCTTTTCATGAGGCTTTAAGCTGTAAGCTCGGAGCGATCCTAAATCTACAAATCAATATACACGATGAGGCTGCTAACCAGTTTTGTGTAGATAGCATCATACCGAGAGTTGGAATGGTAAGTGAGGGTGGGAGGTTTACATGTTGGGGGATTATATATTGGTTAAGTACACCCAAAGACTATCCTATCAATAAGTCTGGCAAGGACCCATTTTACTGTGCGTTTGCGTTGCAAAATGGGCAGCTGCGCATGCTTGCTATGTCTTGCGGAGACTACAACCTAACGAATGTAGATAAATACTACCTGCTACATCCAATAGATTTTGATTGGATTTTTTCTTTTTCAGAGTAGGAGATTTTGAGTAGGTGGACAGAAAAAATCGGAGCATATCTAAATTGAAATTTGCTCATTATCATTACTTTCAGTCTCGTATTTTAAACTTAGTGAAATCCCTTTTGGGATCGCTTCTCAACATCTGACTCCTGACTTATCAATTGAGGTATGAGTTGTTTTTGGCTTTTTCTTCCAATGGATAGAGAACGCTCAGGAATTTTTTTCAAAGACATATTTATAAAACTTGACAATGACCCAACTTTAATGGTAATATGTACATGTATACATAATTAAATCAGCACCCGACACATGAAAACTCAGAAACCACTCCTTTCTGCATTAAAGTTCCATTATGGAATTATCCTCTCTTTACTTTCATTTTACACATTAGGAATAAACGCTCAAAACTACTTTGGTGATCATGTATCTAGCGTGATTCCTCCTTCTCCAACTGCGGCTTCTTTAGGAAGCTACGGTGTGAGTCCCGTAAATATGACCACAGGCTCTCCTAGCATTTCTGTTCCCATTTGGGAGTTAAAAGGGAAAAGCCTCTCGCTTCCTATCTCCCTATCCTATCGTCCTGGAGTCAAGATCGCAGATGTATCAGAATACACAGGGCATGGATGGAGCCTGCTAGCAGGAGGAGTGATTACGAGGAAGAAGATCGGTACCGAAGATCTAGATGCACGAATCAGAGATTACAATAATACTCCTTACACCTATGATGAACTAGATGATGTCGTCATCGCAGGGAGCAATACCGATCCTTCCCCTGACCTATTCAACTATAATTTCAATGGGAAGGCAGGACAGTTTGTGTTCAAAAATGATCTTCAAACTCCTTACTTCATCAAAGAGATTCACGATTGGCAAATCATTCCATCTCCCAATCTTAGCCAGCTTACCATCATCACAGAAGATGGGACCACTTATATATTTGCTGAACAGGGTAAAACAACGATGGAGGAAGCAGAGGGAACAATGAACCATGATTTCGTTACTTCTTGGCATCTCACAGAGATTATTTCTCCTACGGTAGATGAAAAGATTGTCTTTACGTATTACACAGAAGGGCTAGGGGCACCGCGAGTCAAGAATAATCGATTGGCAATCAATGAAGGCCTAAGAGTTGCTGAATCATTCCCTGAAGGCAATCTTGTGCTAGATTTTACTACCAAAAGAATCAGTACAATTACACTCTACATCGACAATGTGGCTACGCATAAAGTCACTTTTGAAAAGGAATCTACCCCTCGTGATGATGCGCCTCAGTCCTACGCGCTAGATAAGATTAAAATTTATCAGCATGCTAGCGACCCTACGCCTATGAAGTATTTTGACTTAGAGACAGGGAGTGAGATTGGGGAGAGGCTATATCTCCATTCGATTCAAGAGTTTTCGGGAGATGGACTCATGTCAAAACCGCCTTATGTATTTGAATATCACGAGCCCTGGAACCTTCCTTCAAGGCAATCCTACAAGGCAGATCACTGGGGCTACTACAGTGCGCACGGTACCGAGTTTCCCTTCCTAAAAAACTTCAAATGGCGTACAGCCCATACCAAAGAAGCGTCCTTTCCTGAAGCACAAGCAGGTTCGCTTAAAAGCATTACGTTTCCTACTGGCGGGAAACAGGAGTTGACCTATGAGCTCAATGAATACCATGAGTTGGATTATGATTACTACACTGACGAGCTTCAGCTAGACTGGACCATCAATCAGTGGATCAATGCAGCCAATAATCAGCCTGCCACAACCATAAGTAAAGTGATGAATCTCCCTAGTACACAGGATGTAGAGATCGACTTATGTTTGGAAATCATCAAAGCGGCGGGTTATAGCTACAATACGTTACAGAATGAACTGGCTACTTATGAGGTGAAAATCATAAATAATGCGAATAATCAGACTGTATTCTCCGCCTATTATGATCCTACGGGAGACCCAGATCAGATAGATATGTTGGTCTCAGTTGCTGGCATAGGATATGTAGGTCCAGATGGTAATCCTACCTCTTACGCCTATGACTCTTTTGAGGCTACCAATACTTCTACGTTTGGAACCTGTCTGTACAAATACATTTACCTCAACCTTGCAGCAGGTAGCTACACGATGCAAATCAATGCTTCCAATATCGATAACAGAATGTCAGACTTATCGAAAGTCTCGCTACAGGTCACACATCACAGTGCCAATATGGCGAATCAAACCATTCAGGGAGCAGGAATCCGTATTGCCAATCAAAAACTAAGAGACTCAGATGGTTCGTTGCAAAAAAATGTGAATTACAGCTATGTGATTCACGACGCACAAGGGAATCCAACGAATCAAAGTAGTGGACAGATTACAGAAAAGCCAGTCAGTGGATATCCTCTACCTATAGGTGTAGTGAGGTCAAGCTATTGGGATGATGATGCTTATACCTGTGTAACGGACAATGACTTTATTCCACTTGACGGATTCATTGCTAGAGCAGGTCGCATTGTGCAGCACTGTGTCATGTGCCAATGTCGACCTCCCTTTATCGCAGAAGTCGCTCAAGAACGCTTTGTCCTATTTTCTCAGGATCCTGCTGAGCAAATATCCTGGGTCATGTATACAGAAGTCAGAGAAGAGGAAATAGGCAATGGGTTCTCGATTCATAAGTTTCATGGGATGGATAACTATGACGGCTATTACATGGTCCCAGTGGAGATTCATAAACCCGCTCAAGGAAACGGTGACTGGGGATCGTCCACTTCCAATGGACCTAACGGTACGCGTTTTGGCTTCCCAGGAAATGGGAATCTGATCCTGACAGGGCTTTGGGATAAACCCGTTCAGGTGCGTATCTACAGCAACGAAAACTATCAAGATGGCACTCCAGGTCCTGTACTTTTGCGAGAGGAGAACTTCGAATATTACGAGATGGAGCAGCCCAAGCAATACTCCGTTGCCGCAGGGGGAATGTTGCGTACCATTGTGTATGGATTGAGCTATTTCCCATATAAGATTGGCTACCTCAAAGGCAAAGAGACAAAAACGTATACGAACACCTCAACCAGTCTGTTCTTGACCAATCGGAACGACTACGATTATGGAATCCTCTATTTGCCCAGTACCCAAACCACCTATGACAGTGAAGGCAAAGAGATCATGACAGAGTGGGAATATGCCGCTGATTTTTCAGGGACTTCTTTTGGTTCGCATTGGCTTCGTGCCCAAGGCTCAAACGGTAAACTCATACGACAGACACAAAAGGTAGACAATGTTACCATTAGCAAGACAGAGATTACCTATGCTCAGGTGGGCAACTTGGTCTTGCCTAGTTTTATCCGCGTCTATCCAGATGGAGGGACAGACTATGTCCAAATGGATATGGAGTATGATCAAACCGGAAATCTCCTTGAAACAAAAAGGGAAGGAAATATCCCTTCCTCGTATATCTGGGGTTATCATCAGAAGTATCCTGTAGCAGAGATCATAGGCGCATCTCACGCGGAGATCGTCACAGCGTTTGGAGGTGCTATCCCCAACTTAGGGGCTGGAGGTCTGAGTAGTGCACAAGAGCAAACCCTCCGTAATTGGTTTGCTACTAATAGACCCTGGGTACAAATCACGACCTATACCTATGACTTCCTGATAGGGATGACTGCCAGCAGAGACCCCAGAGGAAAGGTTACTTCTTACGAGTATGACAAGCTGAATCGCCTAAAATATATCAAGGATTTAGAGGGTAGCTATATTCAAGGATACGAATACCATTATAAAAATTAATCCCACAACCCATAAAAGTACAGAAAATGCAAACACATGTCAGCAGCTTGATCCTCTTCATCATGACGATGGGGAGTATACTAGCTCAAAGTCCAGATGCTTCGCAGAATTATATCCGGAGTACAAAGGCTCGGATGAAGACGACGAGTAATACAGGTTTTGAAGCAATCAAATCGTACGGAGATGAGGACGATAAGGTTGAGACCATCCAATATATCGATGGGTTGGGCAGGGCGCTACAGACAGTTGGATGGAAAGATGCTCCCAATAGACAAGATGTGATTACTTTCCATACATACGATGCGTGGGGGCGTGAAGCAGAAGCCTTTTTACCCTATGTTGCGAATAAGAATGGGGACTTTACCCATATTGCCACAGCGCAAATAGAACAAGCAAATTTTTACAATCAAACAGGTAGTAGTATTCCGAATACCTCTTTTCCCAAAGCTGCTACCCAGTTTGAGCCTGCTCCTTTGGGTCGAGTCTTAGAACAGGGATATCCAGGGGATGCATGGCAAGCACAGCCAAATTCGGTAGGCATACAAAATGCAGGGGAGCATACAGTTGTTTATGCCTATCAAGTGAATACGAGCTCAATCAAAGCGCTTAAGACATCTAGCAATGGGGTTGTCTCTCCTTGGACGTATGCTTCTGGTAAATTGTTGCTCAGTATCACAACAGATGAAAATGGGATCGTTTCCAAAACGTATATGGATAAGCTAGGGCGTACACTACTGAGTCAAGTACAAACCACCGCTGGTTGTAATACTTATGCAACGACCGCCTACGGATATGACCTTTATGGCATGGTAAAGTATGCAGTTCAACCAGAAGGATGGCAGCTTATCAATCAGTCTAATAGCAACTTTAATCAAACGATCCTTGACAAGTATGCCTTTCAGTATGTGTATGATGCGAAAGGAAGGATGACCCAGAAAAAAGTTCCAGGAGCAGATTGGACTTACATGGTCTATGACTTTCGTGATCGTCTGGTATTGACTCAAGAGGGAGCTCAAAGAATCCGTAATGAATGGAGTTTCAATATCTACGACATCATGAATCGTCCCATCATGACAGGGATCTACCAGAGTAGCAGCACACGAACTGCTCTACAGAATGTATATGATGTGCCCACTGTGGCCCTCTATGAAGTCAGGCAGAACACTCCTTGGTTGGATGGCAG
>JBCBFT010000135.1:0-16377 GCA_038527485.1 Bacteroidota bacterium | reverse complement strand
ATGATTCCATGACTGATAGACATACCTAGGCCCGTTCCCTCTCCTACAGGTTTGGTGGTAAAGAAGGGTTCGAAGATTCGCTTTTGTACCTCTTCTGACATGCCCATGCCTGTATCTCTGACGCGAATTTCTACCCCGTCTTTGACGGGTTGAGTTTGAATGTTCAACATCCCTCCGTTGGGCATGGCCTGTATCCCATTGCTGAGGATGTTCATGAAGACTTGGTTGATCTTGCCAGGATAGGCATGGATCTGTC
Source organism: Bacteroidota bacterium (assembly GCA_038527485.1). Lineage (GTDB taxonomy): Bacteria > Bacteroidota > Bacteroidia > J057 > J057 > JALEFZ01. The sequence goes on along the minus strand of JBCBFT010000135.1, from coordinate 16,121 downwards.
CGATGTCGCCATAGGATTTTACAATTTCAATATCGTGTCCTGCCTGATTCCTCAGCAAGGCAAGGGTCGAGTCTATGCCTTGGTGGACGTCGTACGACTTGCGCTCTTCTTCATCCATGCGCGCAAAGTTGCGTAGACCTTTGATGATCTCTGTTGTACGGTTGGCCCCTTCGTCTATCCCCAAGATTAGTTCCTGGATCTCTTCGGTGATGTAATCAATCTCTAATTCCTCCTTAAGGCTTTGTATTTCAGCAAATGCTTCCGCTTTTTCTAACTTCCCTACCGCTTCATCATACGCTTTGAGCAAGGTCATCAGATCTTCTACATCATTTCTCAAAGGATGAATGTTGCCCGAGATAAAATTGATGGGATTGTTGATCTCGTGGGCGATGCCTGCGGTCAACTGACCGAGGGAAGCCATTTTCTCAGATGAAACGAGCTGGGTCTGTGTATTTTTCAACTGCAGGTGGGTATCCTCTAGCTCTTGAAAGGCACCTTTGAGTTTGCGGTGGGCTTTTCGATTGGCGATAAACAGGTACACCATCAGCCCCAGAATCAGAGAAATAAAGGTAAGTGTGGCGATCAGGAAATTTTGTGCCTTCCGCACACGTTCTGCGTCTTCTTCAATCTCTTGCTGCTCCGCTTCTAATTCGCCAATTTCCTTGACCTTCAAATCTAATAGAAAAGCAATCTGTGAAGAATCCTGCTTCCGCTCTTGCAATAGTCGATAGTACCGATCCCGATCTTTTTTCAAGGACTCGATGGTCTTGTCCAAACCTGGCTCGCCTTTGCTTGCCCGTTTTTCCAGTGCCTCAATGACATCATCGGTATCTCCCGCAGGAAGTGGTTCGCGTATGACAGGAGGTGTGGGAGTAGCATTGGCTTCGGGGGAAGGTAAAGGTTGAGGGGGTTTCTGCGAAGGAGGTGTGGGATCAGGCTTACGCCCAGGGTTGGCTCCAGCAAGTGCCAAGTATTGATCAGATGTCACGGGATCATTCTGAATGCGGTAAATGTTGGCCAGTTGGACGTAAGCTTTGTTGCGCCCCGCGCTGTCATTCCGCTTTTGGTAAAAATCTACCAATTTTTCATAATCCGATATGGCACGAGGATAGTTCCCGTCATTTTCTGCTTTGGCAGCACGCACCCAGAGAGCCGCGCTATTGAGTTCCTCGATTTTCTCTGTTGTCTCAGGATCAAAGATGCTTCCTAGCGATTTGGCGACATCTTTGAATAATTCGCCTGACTTTGTATCAAATGTATTGGGCTTCTTGCCCATGGCCTTCAGTTTTTGAATAGCCAATCCACGCCCCTCACCATACCCAATCTGATTGCTTTTCTGAACGGCCTTTCGATAGGCTTTTATCGCCCCACGCTCATCTCCCAAGCCCTCATAGGCTTCCCCTAATATGTTATAAGCATCGATTTCATGGATCATGATATCTTTGAGGGTAAAAGGCGGAGGGGGAGAAAGGGTAACCTCTTTCTTAAGTTCGCCTCCTAGTCGAAGGGTGGTCTCTGCATAAGCTCTGGCGCGCCCGCTAGAAGTCTTCAAAAAGTAGCGTCCAAGCTTGTTCTGCAGCTCCATTTGCTTGATACCCGATGACTGCCCTACCTCGGCATTGAGTTCTTGGAGGGTCTGGGCATACAACAATCCCCCACCTCCCAAAAGCAGTCCCAAACAAAAGAAACCTATCTGTAAAAGTTTTTTCATGCCCTAATTTCTAGCTCCCAATAGCCCAAGTAGACAAATAGAGTGAAAAGAGTTGAGGCTGTGAGACCGAATGTGTGAATTGCTGCCCTCATTTCGCTTCAGCTCTCTTCGATAATATATATTTAATACTCTGTAACGTAGGTTTTTTTAATGTTTAACTATCGCCTTCAGCGTCCCGAGCATTAGACTCGGGATTATTAGGCAAAAAGAACCAATCCCGATGATAAATCTCGGGACGGAATTTTAGCCCAAATCCTCTATCCGCCCCTAACACCAAATTCCTAGGCCAACGCCCCTCCAGATTACTTGTTACTACGCTCGAAAATTATAGTATAAAACTTTTGGAATACTGTATTCAACTGATATACAGATAAATAAATACGTATCTCCAAGCTATCGCCAGATCTCAATTCGAACTTTGTCTTTAGATCCACACCTAAAGACCTATAAATATACATTTCGTTGCATGAAATATCCGTAGACCTATCGCTATGGTGTAGGTATTTCTTCCCCCCTCCCAACTTGCACCATGGCGTGGATCACCCCCTTCAGTTGCAAACTGAAGGGGGCAGATTTTCATTTTTCCTCTCAAGGGGTAATCTTCACCCTTACCCCTTCCGAATGACTGGTAAACTCTGGCGCATACATACATTGAATCGTCGTGATGCCATTGCTATAGTTTCCAGGAAGATTCACGCGCAAGGGATACTCGAATACATGTGTGCCTTCAGGTAAATATTCGAAGAAGAAATTCGTCGCAGCATCTCCTGTACTTTCATAGTAGCCCAATCCATTTTTGTACTGGTACTGCGAAAGGACATTGATCGGCTCTAAGCCCGCGCCTCGCATGTCCTTCATGTGGACATAAGACATGGCGCGATCTACGCGAATTTCGACTCTGATGATGAGTTTGTCTCCTGGCTTCAGATCTGCCTTATCGATCGCGCGCAATATAGGTCCGTCATCTGTCATCACTTCCTGATTGATGGTTTTCTTGATCGACAAAGGTGTTTCAGCAAAGGTGATCTTATCCAGATCCTCAAAGTACTGCCAGTACATAGAACCCCAAGCAGGGGCGTCTCCTGTCTTTTCTAGATGAATTTCGGCTTTCTCCGCAGTCACTTCTGCGCCTGTAAACACCTCTTGATAGTAGCCTGTGCCAGCTTCTGTATCACTTGGCTGAATCGCTTCTCCGCCTAACGTCACGCTCACCTCTTGGCTTTCGTTGAGCCACTGCTGGCCACCTGTCAGGAGCAATGCGTTGCAGGCAGCGACCGTCGCACGTGTCGTTTTCCAATCGTTGGTTCGCTTGTTTTGGAGAAGCCAGTACTGCATCTCGCTCAGACTTTCGGGATCGTCGGCGATCTCACCAAAGGCTTCGATCAGCATCGCATGACGCTCGATCGGTGCCTGCCACCAAAACCAGCCATTATTGGCCTTCCAATACATCCCTTTTTCCTTGGATCGGACCGCATTTTGATCCAAAGCATTTATCACAAGATCCGCCATCAAGGATTTCCCTGTCCGATGGAAGAAGAGACTGAGCATTCCTTGGCTATACACTCCTTGCTCATTCCAATATTTCTCTGCCTGCCCAGCATAATAATTGAAGGCTTCCTGATTGCGTGACCTGACGGGCACGTCCATATGGAAAGAACGCATGTAGAGATATTGAACGGCTTGATAACTCAAATGATTATCGCTTCGGTCCAGCTTTTTGATACGATTGTAGGTTTGGGTCATCTCCTGGTCTACATACTGTACAGCCGAAGTAAGCATCTTCTGCATTTCAGGGTCTGATTCACTCACCGCTCCTAGTTTGTTGAGGTGGCCCATGCCTGTGGCGACAAGGGTCGTGATATAAGGACTGGTGCGCATCCCTGGGAACCAAGCGAATCCTCCTTGATTGTCTTGGCGATCCTTGAGTTGACGCTTGGCGCGGGCGTACTCATCTGCCATGCGATTCAGGTCAAATAGCAGACCGATTCGCTGCTTCTGCTCAGCTTCATTTTTGGCGTCTAATACCCAAGGTGTTTCTGCGAGTAAGGCCGATTTGAGCTCCTGATTTTTCTCTAGATTGGATAAAAAGGCCGAAGCATCTTCCGCTTTCCACTGATCAAATATCTGCTTGATCTTAGGATTGCTGTTGGCGATATGGGTAGCTAGGGCATTGGCATAAAAACGGCTGAAGATCTGCTCAGTACACTCATGGGGATACTCCATGAGGTAGGGCAAGGCTTGCACCGCATACCAAATGGGATTGGCTGTAACTTCTACCGTCAGCTGATGCTGGGTGAGCGTCGTAGACTCCTCGCTTTCCTTGAGCTTTTTCCAGCTATAGTCAGCCGATTGGTCTTTTCCCTTGAGCGCGAATGGGAAGGTCTCGGTCACCAACATCCGATTGGTCAATACAGGCAATATATTCTCCTCACCATCCGTAAAATCTCCTGCGCGCGCCAATACCTGCACGGCTACTGCCTGTTGATCCTTGGGAATGACAACTTCCCACTTGACGACTTCACTTGCCTTGGGCGCAAGGGTGAAGGCGTTTTCTGCTCCACTATGGCCATAAAGTGGACTCACAGATTCCATGGAGCGGATATCCAGCAGTTTGAGATCGGCAGAGCCTATAAGTGTATCCTCGCTGAGGTTGACGATTTTGGCAGTCATGTAGGTACGATCGCCTTCACGCAGGAATCGTGGGAGATTGGGCACGACCATGAGGTCTTTTTGTGTCTTGGTTTCCCCTGTGAGCTGTCCGATAGAAAGATCTTTCGTATGTGCCAGTCCCATGAACTTCCAAGTCGTCAGCGCCTCTGGAATGGTAAAGTCAATGAGAATCTCTCCCTTTTCATTGGTCTCCAAGAGAGGAAAGAAAAAGGCGGTTTCGTTGAGATTGCGGCGAGGGACAATAGGATCTGCTTGTGGTGTAGTAAGTGCTGCTGCTTCAGCAGGAGCAGTAACCTCGAGTTCATCTAAAACTTCATCACTCCCAGAACCTGCAACCACGCGCTCTTTCCCTTTTCCTACCATCTGAGCTGCAGGAGCTGCCACGTTTGCAGACTTATCCTCTAATGTTGTTCCAAATAAGTTAAACCTCTTTTTTGGAATAAGACTCCTGTTAGAACTTCCCGCTACCGCTCTCACAGCATATCCTCCCCCTCCAAAATACCAACCGTAGGTATTCAATCTGTCATAAGCCTGATAATAGCTTCCCACATAGCGGTTCCAATCTACGGAAAGTGTCTGAGAGCCTGATGTGCCAAAACCAGGTGTTTCTATACGAATACGACTGTAATTGGTCTGATAGGGCCACCAATTCCAGCTGTGGGAGACAAACTGATCTAGCGAAGCATCGTATAAAGTCGCCACCATCTCGGCGGTCACTTCATCGGCCTTCGGGCCCGATATTTTGAGCTTCCACTGCTCGCGCTGCCCAGGTTGTAAGGGAGAACGGAACGTCATCCATTCTAGCTTGAGCTGCTTATTCGAGTAGGGAACATTGATTATCTGTACTTCAGATTTCAGCTCATTATGATAAAAGTAGGTAAAAGTAGCTGTCACATTCCCCCGATAATCCTCCACAATCGGAATACGCAATTCCTCCGATCCACGCTTGACTTGTATCCATTGTTCATCCAAGACAGTATTGCGCAGACTCAACTGGTAGAGGACCCATATCTTCTTTTCTGTGGTCTGGAATTTGTATACGGCTTGCTCCCCAGGCTGGTATGTCTCTTTGTCCTTTGTGATCTTTAATACTGTAGGCAAAGGAAGGGTCTTTGTCTCACGTTCGGTGAGGGTAAAATAGACCTCTGCCATCTGTGAAGTATCCGCTACGGTAAAACGAATCTTGTATTTGCCTTGTGGGGCATTTTGGAAGAGTTCTTTAGGGAAAGGTATCTGCGGATTGATCGCTCCTGGAGGGAAAAGTGTCACATTGTCTTCCTTCGTCAGCACCCGCTGATCAAACAATAATTTCTCCTCCTTCCAAGTCGCAATCTCTTGCTCGTTTTTGTACATGTCATAGGGAAAGGCCTTACGGAAGTCTTTTTCCGCCATGAGATACTGATCGGGCATTTCCCACTTTCGCGCCCTAAATGTCTGCTCGGGCGTCTCTAGCGCAATGACCTCGATTTTTCCTGCGGTTTCGACAAATTGGCCATTGAGGTTGTGGGTGATGACCTTGAAGGCCAATAACTCATCTTTGTATACCTGATCGGGAATGTCGATTCGGATATCCAGCGCATTTTCTCCGATCCGTACAAAGCTTTCTGCGGAATGTGTTTCCCCACTGATGTCCACCACATCTACATAGACTTTGTAGGTAAAAACGGCTTTTCCATTTCTCCCAAAAGTACTGCGATCACCTGGAATTGCCTGAAAATCAAAGCTAAATTTTCCCTCACTGTCTGTGCTGGTTTCTCCGTTTCCAATCTCTACCTCAGGTGTATTGAACCCTCCCCGCCAAAAGTAAAAGGGGAACCATGGCTGGCGAACGATCCGATACTTCACTTGAGCACTGGAAATGAAAGCGCCTGAAAAGGCCACCGACTTTCCTTTGACATTCACGAGTTCATTGAGTTCGTAGCTGCCTTCGATAGGGTCCACCTCCACACTGAAAGTAGGCCGCTTGTATTCTTCTACCTGGATACTTTCATTTCCATAAGGTGTCCGAAGGTTCATCCCCCCTCTTAACCCACTTGTAGGAGCGATAAAAGAACCTTGAATGGAGCCATAATCATTGGTGGTCAGGTCTAGCTCGCTGACTTTTTGCCCGTTGACGTCGTGTAAGGCGATATTGACGGGGCGTCCAGATAGGATCTCTGGATCTCCCGATACAGGATTTTCTATCAGTACCCCTTTAAAGTAAATGGTCTGTCCAGGACGATAGATCTTACGATCTGTGAAAATGACCATTCGTTGATTGGCTAGCTCAGACGGCATATTACGTCCTCCAGGATACAAAATCTCTTTGGGCGTTTGCCAGGTATCTTTTCCTTTTTTAAAGACAATGACAATCGCTTCTCCATCATATTTGAGCGGAATCTCCAACTTCCCGTTTCCATCTGTCTTGAGTGTTTGTTCCAATCGCGGCATCCCCCGTTCTTTACGCCAGTAATCTCTGGTGACTTTGTCACGGTATACCATTGCCTCCACTCCTGCGAGGGGCTGCCCTGTCTCTCGATCTGTGAGAAAATAATGATGTGGGCTATCGCCATCGAGTCGATAATAGACTGAGCTCATACCAGAAACCGTGTAGGGTACATATCCCACGGCTCCTTGTTTTGCCTTGAAATTTACGTTATCAGAAGTGAGCAAATAGTACTGGCCTGACTCCAGTTTGGGGATTTTGAATTCTGCCCTGTGTGGGTAAAGGTCTTCTGTAGCTGGAAGTTTGGCCTCCCAACTTGCAATAACCAGCTGCTTACGGAGGACATTGGCGAGCTTCTCTTCCTTGTAGCGAATCCCTTCGATCTCCTTTTCTAGGGCTTTGGAGTAAGGGATAATACGAAAATAAGCCTTATCCACATTGCGGTACATGAGCAATCCACGTCCAGGACCTGAGGGAAGGGTGACTTGTTCTACTTTGACCTGCAGATCCTTTTGCTCAAGTTGTGCAATCAGACTCAGGGCATTTTGTGCAGTGCCCGTTTTGGGGTATTTCTCCGAAACCTGATTCGCAATCTCATAAGCCGTTAGATAAGCTCGCTGCCATTGATCATCTGATTCTAGTGGTTTATAGCTATCTCCTTTTTCTTTATACCACTTAGCGATTTCTATCTGGATATTTCCCCTCACAGGTTGTTCGGGTGCTTCTTTAAGCAGTTGCTCTAGCGCACGGAGATACTGCGTAGGCTGAGATTTTTGTCCATGCACAAAGGCTAGACGCTGAAGATCGACATCATATAGAGCATCCACAGCAGCAGTTTTCCCCAAGTGAAAATCGATCAATTGTTGGTAGATGCGCATGATTTGATAATGCGCGTTTGAGGGATCTTCACTCTTAAACTGTGTCTGTACAAACGTCTTGGCAGGCGCGAGTCCTTGCTCCGCTGTCCATACAAAATCCTCGGGTGTAAGGGGGATGAGGGTGCTGCTACCTTTCAGGAAGTCAATGGCTCGATGTGCCAAAATATCGAAGAGCGTAGGACGATACTTGGCGGCATTCTTTTCCCTGATCATCACCGCCTCATAGTCCTCCGTGGATGTATTTTGAAGGCGCGCCGTTTCTTCCAGTGAGGCGAGATAATAATATTGGATCTTTTCGATGAAGGTACGGGTGTCCCAGGTCTGAAAATCCTCTGGTGCTTCCTCCACTTTGGTCCGCTGCGTGATCTGCCATTGATAGTTCTGATAATACTGGTAGTAGGACTCCGCCAGCAAGGACTTAAAGATGGCACGACGCAGGGGGCTTCCCTTCTCGGTCTCTTCCAGTAGGCGTGCATGCAGGAGCGAATCGCTATTTTCTTCGACGACCTGGCTGTACTTCATCCATACCAACAATCCTTTGACATATTGCGGGTCGTTGGATTCGTTTGCTGCAGCATCGAGGATGCTTTGAACTTCGGTTCGAGCATCCTGTGTCTTACGATCTGATTCGAGTTTGGCGACTTCTTTCCAGGCCTTTTCATAGTTGAAGTCTTGGGCCCATCCAAATATTGGCATAATGATAAGCGGGATAAGCAGAATGCGAGTGAAAAATGATTGTGTTTTATTCATAAGGCGATATCTCAATCTATCGACGGGAAGTAAGGCTAATGGTCTCATATATAGTGATTTTTTACCATATATAGGAAGTAGAAAAGGAGATTTATTGGCTGGGAAACACAGCTCATGATCTCATCAAATGGAGGAATGTTGGCGTTATGAAAATTGGCTTTATCAGACTAGATAAGGAGTAAGTGATGGGAGAATGACATTTTTTGCTAGATGAAAAACTTAAATGTGGGGTATTTATAGAAATCATGTGGCTTTAAAACGTGAGAAATAAAAGTTTACTCTTAGTATTGATTATATCTTTATACAGGTGTTTTACCAATTGGTAATAAGATAGGATTAGCTGTATGTTGTGATTAGCTTTCTATTCTTTTTCAGATTCTCCCATCCTATGCAGAATTTGCCGCTTTAATTTTTCAGATAACCAGAATCCATGTATCTCTAGCCGAGCTAAAACAGCCTTCCCAGACAGAATGAGTCCTGATTCTTTAGCTTTTACAATGAGTCCGACAGTACCTATAACTTTCAAATTTAGCCGTTTAGCAACTATCCGACCCTTACGTTCATCCAAAACAACTCGGCTACCTACTTGTTTGAGGGCTAAAGCAATCGCACTTGCCTCTCCTGCATCAAGCTCCAAACAAAGTAGCTGATACTGTTGCGCTTCATAAGCGGTGGAAACTTCAATCCATTCTGGTAAATCTGCATGAATTTCTCTTCTTACGATATCCGTGATCCATTACACGCTGATACATCTGGCGCAACAAATCTACTTGTCCGATATCTACTAAAGCGATTAAGGGGCTTGCATCCGAAATGACGAGTTCTTTAGACATTGGCAATATCTTCTTCAATCTCGTCTATGTCATACTGGAATATTGATACCTTATACTTACCCAAAAGCTCAATAAAGGTATGCTTGGAAAGTCCTACCATCTCGGCTCCTTGGCCAGAGGTGATGAGTCCCTCTTCGAATAGCTTTGCAGCAAATAACATGCTTAGCTCAAATTGACTGACTTGAATTCCTTCGGGTAACTGGAGGTGAATGCTCATTAGTCTAGCTTAATAAATGTCACCAAAAATATACACATTGTTTTCCATTTCAACTCTCTCCTAGCATCTCAATACCTGAAGTTCTAATACAAGCTTCAAGATACTCAAATCATGCATTGGATAATTTTGCCTAGGCTTTCATTTATCCCTCTATATATACGACAATTCAGTTTTCAGTTTCCATAAAAAAAAGACCCACCAAATGGTGAGCCTCATGACAATTCAAAAAATAGGTTGTGCTGGATGGTTTGATTGTAGGGTTTCAAATGATGGGGAATGTCACTTACTGCAACATTTGGCCCCGTTGGGTTAATCTACCATAATGGTATAAAGGGTTGTTTTAAGGTATTCAATATAAGAGATAGGATAAAAGGGAAAGGGTTGGAAATGGGATCAGACATCAGACATCAGACATCAGACATCAGACATCAGACATCAGACATCAGACATCAGACATCAGACATCAGACATCAAAATTATCGGGACTCCTGTTATGCACACAATGAGTCCCTTCTATCTCTTTGTCTGATCACTACTTATCCTTTGCCATGCGAACGATCTTGGGATGAAAAGATCCCACGACATCTACCAGTTCTTGCTGATAAGCCATCACTTGTCGGATGTCCTTGTAAGCAATAGGTGCCTCGTCTAGCCCTCCGCCGATCAGCGTCACACGCTTTTCAGCGAGTAGCTTATTCAAGGCAGAACGAGTGATGGCGTTTTTCGCTTTGGAACGTGACAGGACACGACCTGCTCCATGCGAAGCAGACTGAATCGAAGCTACATGCCCCTTTCCTCTCACGATGAATCCAGGGTCTACCATCGAACCCGGGATGATTCCCAACACGCCTTTCCCTGCAGGAGTCGCGCCTTTGCGGTGAACGATGACTTCTTGGCCATCAGCTAGGCGCTCCTTCCAGGCAAAATTGTGATGGTTCTCCACCCTGAATAGCGGCTTGCTGCCCAAAGCTTTGGCCATGCGTCGGTGAATGTGATCGTGACAAGCAGAGGCATAGTCTCCAGCCAGATTCATCGCCGCCCAGTATTCCATACCTGCTTCTGATCCCATATCCAACCACGCAAGATGCTTGGCTACCTTGGGTAGACGCGTCTGCTGCATGGCGATTTTGGTGTAATGATTGGCGATTCCCGCTCCCAAGCCACGAGAGCCCGAATGGGAAAGTAGTCCCATGTACTCACCTACAGGAAGTCCCCATTCATTGTCGGGATCGGTAAGTTTGACTAGGCCAAATTCCACGAAGTGGTTGCCTCCACCTGAAGAACCAATCTGTCGCCAAGCTTTGTCTTTGAGACGCTTAGCCATCGGCAGGTAGCGAAACTCTTCCCGCTCCAGCACAGGATCATCCCATGGATCATCTGGCCCTTTGCCCGCGCCGAAGGTGGTATTTTCCTTCAAGGTAATCGCCAGTTCTCGATTCATTCGCTCGAAAGCTTCACGTTTGATGTCGAAGACAGACAAGGCCATCCGACATCCGATGTCCACACCTACCGCGTAGGGAATCACGGCGTTTGTAGTCGCCAGGACCCCTCCAATCGGCAAGCCATAGCCCTGGTGGGCATCAGGCATCAAAGCCGCTGCGCGCGCGATCGGCAACTTAGCTGCTACATACATTTGGTGCATAGCACCGGGTTCGATTCCCTCCTGCCCATACACCTCAAAAGGGATGGGAGACTGCCGCAGCGCCGACTCCTCACTGGGCGTTTCGTCCAGATTGGCTAGCAAAGCTTTGGCTGTCAGTCCCAGGACGGGATGCTGTTCAAATTTCTTAGGGTCCTCCAGGACTTGTTCGATGGCATCTAGCTTGAAGTCGCGCGGCAGGCCTCCATAGATCTCATGCTCCATGGCAACCAGTGCCTCTTGCAACGCCTTACCAGGCTCGAACCCCAGACGGAGTAAGTGTACTTTTTTAACTCTTGCCACAGAAGATGGATTTAATTGTTGAATGATTGATTTATAGAATGCTTGATTTGTAGAATGGTCGTTTTCTTTATTCCTCCCATTCGCTTCTCAAGATGCTGTACATGTATACATCTTTGGGTAATGCTCCTAATGCAGGGATTTGGATGTATTGTCGAAGAAGTCCCTCTCGCTGCATGCCTACCTTCTCCATGACACGAGCTGAGCCTATATTTTCCACATCACAGATTGCCTCTGCCCGCAGGATCGCGGGATCACTGAAGGCTACTTCCACTAGCTTCTTTGCAGCTTCCGTCGCAATTCCCTTTCCCCAGAATCTCTGATTAATGGCATATCCCAAAATTGCTTTATGCCCTCTGAACCTGTAGCTGCAACTGCCAATGACCTCCTTGTTCTCCTTCCATACGATGGCATGGTCAAAACGAATACCGTTTGTCCTTTCTTGTCGGATGCGAGAGATGTACTCAAAAGAATCATTCACAGTTTCGTGCGCTTTCCACGGCATAAAACGCGCTACCTCTGGATTGGAGGCATAAGAAAAGACTACCTCAGCATCAGCCCATTGATGGATGCGGAGGATGAGCCGTTCGGTTTCAAAGGGGGGCTCTTCTCGTTTCATCAGATTGAAATTTTCAATGTAATTCAGAGAGTTAACTGAATAAATCGTACTTTTGGATAAAATTTTTTTCATGAAATATTTCCATAAGTTCGTTTTATTTTTCTTCACCTACTTGTTGACTTCTCCCTTGCTCTGGGGACAAAATACGCCTGATTTCTCTTTCCAAATGTACATCACAGATGCACAGGGAAATAGAGACAGTGTGACCATAGGATACGGGCCTAGTGCTACCATCTTGCTAGATCAAAATTATGACGAGACGGACATTACCGCACAGCCATTTGACTCTACGCTAGAGATGCGCACAGGATTTTCAGGACAGCCTGATGGTTTTCAAAGCAAAACGCAAATCACAGATTGGTCCTGCAATTCGAGCTTCACTTATCAAGTCATTGGGTTGAGTATCTATGCCCAAAACTACCCTGTGGTCTTGTCTTGGGATATGGATCAATTCGAAAGTGTACAGAATCCTTGTCACAAGGCGAGCGTGTTAGTAGAGGAATTTTTATACTTCAACTTCCCCATGATCACCTTCAATCCCGTAGGTATGAGTTCGTCTCCCCAAACCACTTTGCAAAGTGATTTCGGAAGCACCACATACAACACACAGCTATCCAATGGCTTGGAAGGTGAGGTTCGTGTGATTTACTTTGGATTCTTGGAGAGGCCCTTATCAGGAACTGTAGATACAGATAAGATAAGCGGATTATCCTTCACATGGCAATGTGATGGACAATCATTGATGTTGAGATTACCTCAGGATACACCAGCAGATACTCAGATATCCATCTGGGATGTACAGGGAAGAGAGTGGCCATCGATTTGGTGTCGAGAAGGATCGAAAAACACTACAGAAGTAGGAGACCTGCCGACTGGTATTTACATGGCAAAAGTGGTCCAAGGGGATGGTGCCATGCAGGTTGTCAAGTGGATCAAAAAATAATAGCGTAACGGGGGCAGGCCATAAAACTAGGCCTGTCCAGGTTCGATTTCACGGCCAAGACGATCAATCGCATATTTTGCGTCTTTTACGCGCGCGCCTGTATACTCAATGTATAACTTCATAGCTGCGATTTTTCCTTTGTAGGTAAGGGTATCCATCAGATCCCTTTCCATTTTGGGTGCGAGGGGTTTGTACTGAACTTTTACCATGGGTATTAGATATTCATTAGCAGATTAAAGCTCGGAAACTGAGGTAGTGTACGTCTGCCTAATCCTAAATTTTAGACAAATAAACAGCAAAATCTAACTTGCACTTATGGATTTTCGATTATTGGTCAGGAATTAAGGATTACAGGTAAAATATAAGCGACGGACGGCAGCGCTTATTCGATTTTTGGAAAGATCTTTCCCGTTTATGAAATTTTATTTTCAATACTTTTCTGACAGTCAGTGAGATAAAACTAACATAAGATAAGGCTAAATCTACCTCATATATGACCATAAATATTCTTAAAGAGTAAGCCATTGATCGCGTTGGGAGCGTAGCCTCTCAATCAGCATCGTGGTCATGCGTCGGTGTATCTCTCGTTGGTGTTTGAGGTAAAATTGATATTCATCCTTTGTAAACCATCCACTGATCAACCCAAAGTAAGTGGCACGAAGTCTTTTGTGCGTTTTTAGGGCATGAGGAATGAGTTCTAGTGCCTTTTCGGGAGAAGGTTGTTGCTTATTTTCTCCCAACCATGCATGAAACTGCATCAAGATCAATTCATTTTGTGCTTTAAGAATCGGCCTAAGCACGGTATGTTGAAACGCTTCTACTTCATTGCTGAAAGTATCCTGTACCTCGACTTTGGGACGAAGGGTCAATAATTGTGAATCTCTAACTGACATGGCTGATGAACGCCTTTAGAGGAAAAATTGTTTTTCTTACATGGCACAGTTGGTAGGACTCGAACCCACTACCTTCGGTTTTGGAGACCGCTGCTCAGCCTATTGAGCTTCAACTGTGTTTGGGAGACGATGAGACCGCTTCGCTATGAGATAGGAGAGCGGTCGTAGCCACTTGCTGCGGCAAATGCTGTATCATAGCCTCTTAATAGGCTAGCTGCCGGGAATCGAACCCGAATCTCTGCCGTCACAAGACAGCGCTCTCACCGTTGAGCTACAGCCAGCGTGTTTCATTCTTCAAATCGTACTCCATTCATATATCAACTGTTCTGAAAAATGACTTCAGATACGTGAAAAATAAATCTTGTAATAGTACCCGGAGTGGGATTCGAACCCACAAGACTCAGAGTTTAAGACTGATGCGTTTGCCAGTTTCGCCATCCGGGCTTTTCCATTTTTCAAATCGTACCCGATTCACGAGTCATAGGGTTTGAAAAATGATCTCTGATACATGAAGAATGAAAAGGGTTGCGGGTACAGGATTCGAACCCGTGACTGAGGCTTATGAGACCCCCGAGATAACCATTTCTCTAACCCGCAATGTATTTTTGAGACAAGAAGATGTTTTGGATAAAAGACTGCTCATACCTCATGCTGAGATCTTATCGTAATGATAGTCTCGTATCGAAGCGCTCTCATTTCTCACAGGTCCTTACGGACCGATCTTATGGTCTATCAAAAGAGCATCAGGTGGGAATCGAACCCACGTCTGCTGAGTGGAAGTCAGCGATCTTAGCCATTGGACCACTGATGCCTGTAGAAACTTGCTGCAGCAAGTTCAGGTATACCAAGTTCCCTTGTGAAATATTCGCCATGAACTTTCTCCTTAATCCAGGAAATAGATGGTATGACGAAATTCCTCTTTGTTCATAATTACCTCGTGCCAGTGTGGCAAACGGATGGTCTTATGATCTAGATGCTTGACGGTTCCACGCGCGTAGACCTTCGGATTGCGACGCATCGTCTGCCAGGAGAAATGCTTCGCCTTAGCGTTGCGCTGAAGTAGTCGCTTATGCTGGTCCTCGGTCAGACCTTGTGGATACTGACGACAGACGTAAACCGTCTCACCTCCCTCACGGTAGAGTTCTCCGATCATGTGAGGCTTACTTCCTCCTCCACGAGAGATAGGTTCATTTTTCAGCACGGCAAACTTCATCTTGGGTACGAAGTTGGGGCGAGGAATGAAAAACCACTCTCCTTGGCGCAGAAATCCTTCATTGTGACGCTTGTGACGGTCTTTGTGCTTCACACGACGGCGTTGCTGAGAGCGGGCAGCTTCCATAGGTTTTAAGCTCGTCATCGCGTCTTCTACATCACGTACACTCTGATTCACACCTGCCACAAACCAGTGACGCTCATCGTGACCACATAGGAACTTTTCCTTGTTGCCGTTTTCGCGTGCCATCAGTACAAGGTGACGATCTTTGGGTTTCAGGTCTACTACTTGGAATTCATACTCAGGGATGAGATTCTTACGTACCTGAATCAGGAACTTTTCTCCATGACGTGTTTCTTCGATGTCAATAGAGAAACCAGATGTCGGTCCCCAGCGGCGGCGAGGGACTTCTGTTCGAAGTTCTACCTTGGCGCCCATACGCTGGAACTGCTTTTCTAGGTAATGGAAATTGTTCATGGCTTTCTTTGAGATATTGAGAGAGGTCTGTTAGGACCGTACTTACAGCGGAAGAGCCCCGATACCTTCTGGTACTCCAGTTTTCAAGACTGGCGCCTTTAACCACTCGAGCCACTCTTCCGTTTCACTGCATTTTACTTGGGCAACCCTGGGGGGAATCGAACCCCCATTTTCACGTAGAAAGCGTGATGTCCTAAGCCATTAGACGACAGGGTCTTGAGAGTTTTCATTTTTCATTTTTCAGGATATGCTAAATCTGTAGTTTACAGGCTTCCTGAATCAGGAGAGCTGTCCCTTTGAACAATGAATGATGTTTTCTGAACAATGAAATTTGAGGAAGCGACAGGAGTCGAACCTGCACATCCAGCTTACTGGAATACTCGATTAGCAGTCGAGCGCCTTACCATTCAGCTCACACTTCCTTGATGGATGGGGTAGGATGATCCTACCAGATGATATGATGTTTGGATTACCTCCTTTGTATTTGATCTGTTCCATCCATAGCGCACAAGGTAGGATTCGAACCTACAACCCAAAGATCGTCACCTTGTCT
>JBCBFT010000134.1:0-16382 GCA_038527485.1 Bacteroidota bacterium | reverse complement strand
CATGCGAAGCATACTTCCGCTCTGCGTAGCCATCCCCCTCGCATGTAAGTAGGGTTAGACGGGAGTCTAATAGATCTAGGGGCTGCGTAGCTGGATGGCTACGCAGAGCGGTAAGCTATATAAGTCATGGAAAGCCCCTCTTTCCTCCATTAAAGCCCCTATAGTTTGATTTCAGACAAGAAAGAGGAACAGAAATAGTAATAGTTAGTACTTTGAGGGTGCTTCTGAAGCGTACATCTAGCTTTTCTGAGATTTATAAAGTCGCAAAAAACAGATTTTCGCTTTTTTAGGACTACATAAGACAAGCGTTAGAATGAAGATCAATTAATCTGGGGCTTGCCTACTAGAATCCAGAACTTTAGACTAAAACGCTGAAGAAGCTTCACATGATAATTATTGATACTTACACATGGATTTACCTTTGATCCTCCTATATATCCTGCTTTTGATCATCTCCTTTCAAACAGTTCGCGGTCTCGGAAGCCGTGTCGTGAAACTTTTTAGGAAAGGACACTAATCACCTTTCCACACGACCTGACATTTTTCTTCTTGTAGATCTGATAAAGACTGATCATCTAGCGATATGCCTTTCAGATCTATATGAGCCTGACTATGTTTGAATTTTAAACTGCGTCTTTGTTTTCCCTCTAAAAAACGGCGAATATCTTCTTTGGACGCTAAAATCAAACCAGGAACAGGAGCCTTTTTCCCATCTTCTCCAATAGCCACCATCGTGAAGTAGGAAGTATTGGTATGACGAGCCTCCCCTGTCTTTACATTGTGAGACTCCGTTCGAATTCCTATCTCCATAGAGGTATTCCCTACATAGTTTACGGAGGCATACATGTGGACCATAGCTCCGACATCCACTGGTGTGAGAAAGTTCACGGTATCAACAGAAGCCGTCACACAATAATTGCGGGCATGACGCGTCGCACAGGCATAAGCAATTTTATCCATCAAGGAAAGGATAATACCTCCATGTACTTTTCCACCAAAGTTGGCGTACGAAGGAATCATCAATTCGATGATGCGAATTTTGGAGTCGGATACAGGCCGAAAGTCATTCATAGCAGCAAAGATAGGGGTGTCATTGTGCCTTACAAATGGGACCAAAGTTCTCTCGAAATGATCTCTTTGATTAATGAGCAAAAATGATCGGCGAGTTTCCTTTTGGATTGTTGGTATCTTGACCTCCTTCGGTAGAAATGACAGTAATGTTATCTGAAGCACGGAAGGAGAATCTGCTGACAATCGGAACGATTTTCTTTAAGTGCGCCATTTTGAAGTTTGGAATGCAGCCCAGATGTGTCTTTGAACTTTCAATATTGATGACAAATTCTCTAAAACGGTCCCATTCCTCATTGATATTATCATGACGATCAATCTTTTTACCGTGTTTCCGTTCCATTTTTTTCAAAAAGTCCCCCAATTGGATCTCTTCTGTATTTTTATGGATTAACGCAAAAAGTAGCGGAGCCATCCAGGGGGAACCTACGACTACCGCGAGTAGGGTAAGACAAGCAAAATAAGGTGGATATTCTATGCCTTTGTGTGCGGGCACCCATTTGCGATTAGATTTAATCAAACGCGCGACATTCACAAATCTTTTGAGCGCGCGAGGCGAATGCCCAGCAATGGGTTTGAGATCTCTGATAAATTCAAATTCCTCTTTGGTGATTTTTACAGGACCTGCTTTGAAAGGTAAATCAGGAATCTCAAACTCAGGAAGAGGTGTAAGCATCTTCTCTAGATACTGCTTCCCCATTTGCTCAAGCGAAAAAACTTCAATATCAGAAGTTTCTTTGGACGCAATCGTTGTACTTCTCGCAGGCGGAGGAAAGGACGCATTGCCTGGCGGAGGATCGTTGCTGTAGGCTTCCGACAAATCTATTTGCCCTTCTATCTCTGCTTCTGGGGTTTCCTCCTCAATGACTACATCGTTTTCTAAAAGGGAGGCTAAATAAATTTTTCCCTGTTTATCCGAAATGGGATTTAACCTAAAAGGAATTTGGAAGATTTTTTCCAGATAGTCGAAAGGCGTTGCATTTCCCCTCAATTCCCTTTTGATCATAGCATCTGTTCCTGCCTCGTGTGCATCATTGGTAAGCATGGTTCCATACCGCTTCAAGAGTGACTTAGAAACCCAACGAATGTCTACTCCGACCACTACTACAAATAATGGGAAGGAAAGAATTAAGTGGACGGCCTGCAATACTTCGACTACACGATCTGGAGGGCAGCGATCCAAGTCATCGATGTACAAAATGATGCGATCAATCTGTAGCTCCTTTCCAATCTTTTCTACTTTATCGCTAATCCCTTGTACATTGTGGTTTTGCTCCTTCAGCAGCTTTGTGAGCTGGTCGAAGTCGTTTCGGATCAAGGAAATGATACCTAAATGCTTTTGATAGTCGTTGCTGCTGAGACGCCCAAGAATGAATTGATCCAGTTTTTTTCCATTCTCAATCTCATTGATTTCAGATTGTAAGGCTTCTTTTTTCTTTTCTAAATTGCCTTTTTGTTGCTCATAAGTCTGGATCTGTATTTCCGTTTGCTCATAGTCATGTCTGAGCAAAGCGATCTTCTGATCATCTTGCTTAGAAGCGATATCCTTGAGATTTTCGATTTTTCCTTTTGCCTTATTGAGGTATCGAATCCCCTCATTTACCTTTTTCAAGACAGGGTCAGCTACATCAATGATTTGTTTGATAAACGCACCCGCACTGACTACAAATACCCCTACTTTTCCCACGAGGCTGAGTATGATTTTCCATTTACCCTCCTCTTTTTCCTCTTTATCAGGTAATAAATCTAAGCCATAGTAAGCGAGAATGGGAAGTATGATCAATATACCCAAGATAATGAGCGTTTTGGGGTTCTTGATGTTGAATATCTCACGTATGACTTTCTGGGCGCGTCCTCGGGTAGACTGATAGCGATCGAGAAGCCCTTGGATATTATCTACAGTCCCATAAGCATTTTCCTGAATCTCAACGATTTTTTCATACTCGAGCTTTTCTCTGGCCTCTTCCAGAAACTTCTGAATGTCTTCGTCATCCTTGACCTGCCCCCATACATCATTGAGTTCAATTCCCTGTAATGCCGCTCTTTTTTCTTCCCTCACGTCTGTCAATCTATCGATCTCTCCATCAATATTTTTCAACTCCTTTTCCAATGCCTCTTGTGCTTGTTCTGCTGCCGCCTGTTGAGTTTTGAGTGAGGCCAACTCTGTATACAATGCTTGGGCTTTTTTATCTTCCTCTGTCCGACTATCGAAAAAATGATTGAGCCCCTGAAAAATGTTAGAGACGATACTGGCCCAAAGATTGGCATCCACAAAATGCCATGCATTGAAGCGTATATGCACGATGTTTTCACTGATCCCTTCAGCCTTACCCTTAATGGCATCGATCTGTCGCTGTAGAGTCTCCATAAAGAAGGTCTTCCCTGAACCCCAATTGCCAAAGAGTCCTACAGAGAGTGGGGGCTTCAAATCCTGGGAAGCGATCAGGTTGGCGATGGCCTCCACTTCGTGCATGATGTCCAACTGATCCTTACCTCCAGGTATATCTGGACTAAAAGAGGTCCGCGTCTGCGGATTGTATTTGCTCTCTTCTTCGAGATAAGATTTCAGACGGGCAGTTGTCAACCGATCCCTGACGACACATTCAAGCTCTACTACACGTAGGTCTGGATTTTCTTTACTCGTCTCCAACGTATCTCGTAAGATTCGAAACTGATCAATTGGATCTGTACATATTCCATTTTTTGATTTCCACAGAGGAAATATCACACGGATAGGATCATTGTCAGATCCCCCTTTTCCTTCTGGTAGAAGCGATGGATTTTGGCAATACTGTAGAATGACGGTTGCTGCTTGCTGAAAACTCGCCAGATCGTTGTAGTCATCAATGGGAACGAAAAGTATCTCCCTTTCTAGGTCTGAATTATAGGCATAAGCATGTGCATCCGCCTCTGCCTTGTGCTTACCGATGAGATCGAAACGACCGATA
The DNA here is from genome assembly GCA_038527485.1 of Bacteroidota bacterium. Classification (GTDB taxonomy): domain Bacteria; phylum Bacteroidota; class Bacteroidia; order J057; family J057; genus JALEFZ01. The sequence continues at coordinate 12,366 of JBCBFT010000134.1, read as the reverse complement.
CGAACAAACTCACGAAAGAAGGGTAGGCGGATATTCAAATATCGGTCGCAAGGAATAATGTGCAAGGTCCTGCCCTCGTAAAGGTGAGGGGAGTGGGGATAATGAGAATTATAGGAAGGACTATTTTTCAGCGTATCAATGGAAGCTGCTAGGCTCTTATATGTGCCTACATGCGTATAGAAGTAGTCCAATGTCTCTTTTGTATCTTTGTGACCGTAGGCTGCTGGACCAGTCTTTTTTGCTTTACTTTTCCCTTTTGAGTTGGGGATAGATGGTGCTTCTCCTTTGGCAACGCGAATTTGTACCGCTTCGATCTGCATAAGGAATGCATAGAGTAGGAAGTGTATTTTACCTTTTCCTTCCTGGTAGGTGTTATGATGGGCTAACTCTTCCCCGTTGTATTCGATTCCATTAAGCTCTTCGTATTTTGCGAGGTCAGCAATCTGAGTATAGAGTTGAGAAAGGGTATCTTGTAATCTGAATTGATCATTTTGGATGCTTTCTGGGATAAGGCTATGTGTCATACTTTCCCGTATGAGGGCCTGTATGTGCTCCCAGACGAACACATCCTTTCCTTCTGAGAGGGCATCTCTTAGAAACTGAATAGCAAAATGATCAGGCGTGGCAGTGATCGATTGGAGCAAGCTACGGGTGGTGGATATATTGGGTTCATACCACTGCTCTCCCATTTCCTGAAAGCTGACCAGCACCGTATTGAGCATTTCAGCTAAGGCAAAAGATCCTTCAGGAACGAGTTCAATGATTTGGCGAAGCGTGTCTTCAAAATTGGAATAGCTTAACTCTTCTCGAAGGAGGTTCAACTTATTAACTGGATGGAGGGCTTCTGTGGCGGTAGGTTTTTCCATGATGCTTAGGGAAAATTTGGATGCCTAAAGCTCAATGTTGGGAGAGCCTGCAGGCTATATACTTGTGTAGGTTTTGGATAAATGATGGGAGATGGCTTTAAATAATACGGGGATTTCTGGCTCCTTACATTTAACAAGGATAGATTAATATCTAAAAAATCTCATGTATTCCCAATAGTCGTAGTGGGCATGGCAATAGGTAGAGGCCAAAGGGATAAGGAAAATGGAGGGGAAAGGAATTAGGCTCATGGACGGAACACCTGCATCTTATTATTTGATGGATGAGCATGCACTGCTAAGATCTACCAAGAGTAAGAGAAAAATGAGAGGAAAACAGCGTACAAATTCGTGACAAAAAAGGGGAATCAGTCCTTCTCTTCTTCGGAAGGCTCACCTCTATACATATCCAATTTATAGATTTGAGGTGCACGTTTACCTGTACTGATGAGGATAAAATAGATGAGTCCCAGCACGATACCGGCAATCAGAAAGCCATTGGTGTAGGGAGATTGGGCAATTTTGTGAATAAACGCAAATGCGAAAGCGACAGCGCTCAGCTCAAATGTTACTTCACTACTCATCTCGCGAGGCGTGTAGGATTTACGGTTGAGGATGAGCTGAATGATCCAGAGGACGTAGCCAAGGACGAGGAGACCACTACCTACAAGGTATAGCTCTTTTCCATAGGGCCAGTGGAGAATGTACAGAAACATTCCAGGGATGATGATGACTCCACCTAAAATCTTGATGATGGTGACGATGCGATTCATACGTCCATTGTGCGTAGTGTGCCTGTTAAAATGCTCTACATATAGTTTGCCAAACGATTGATTAGAATTCAGTTGTATATTTTTCCATATCCACAAGGTCTCTGATGATGGCCTCTCGAATAAGGCCTGCAGTATTTTTGACATCTAGCTTTTGACGGAGATGTCTGCGGTGAGTCTCGACTCCGGCCTCTCCAATGCACAATTGGTCGGCAATTTCGGACGTACTTAGCTCATCTACCAGCAATTGCAGGACTTGCTTTTCTCTCGGAGTCAATTTGATTCTCGCATTGCGGAGCATCTGACTGCGTTGAAAATCCATATGCGCTTTCATGACCTCTACACTGAAATACGTCTTCCCCCTAGAAATCGTATGAATGGCTTTCAAAAGATCCTCGGGGTCTGATTCTTTGAGCATAAACCCTGCAGCACCTTCTTGTAAAGCCTTATGAATCAATCCGCCTTGCTTAAACATGCTGATAATCAGAACCTTGGTTCGAGGATAGTGCTCTGCTATATGTCCTACAGCCTCTGCTCCATTCATGTGTCCTTCGCCCATCCTGTAATCCATCAAGACGATGTCTACCTCCTGCGTATCCATAATCGGGAAGGCAAGCTCAGGATGTGGCGCAGTTCCCACTACCTGTAAGTCATGCTGTCGCTCGAGCATGGCTTGCAGTGCTTTAGTAAATAACGGATGATCATCCACGATCAGTATACGAATCATGACATCACATATTAAAGAATGAAGTAGGGCATGAAAATTTAACGATAAAATGGAAGCAATATGGTCAAAGATTAATTTTCGAATATCGTTTCTGTCTCATCTTCCTGAATCCACGGAACTTCTACTCGTATTTGCACACCTTGTCCTTTGCTTGTGAGCAATTGCCAATCTCCGTTCATTTGTTGGACACGGCGTTGGATATTATTGAGACCAATACCTGGCAGGGGTTGATCTTTTACATAATGAAACCCTTTGCCATCATCTACAACCTCCATAAAGAGTATATTTTTTCGTATGTGAAGGGATAATTGGACATGGGTAGCAGCAGCGTATTTGATAATATTCTGAAATGCTTCTTGAATGATGCGATACAAGTGAAGCTTGACATGCGAGGGGACCTCTACTTTTCGGATAGATTCAATATCAAGGGAAAGCTCAAAATCTGCACCAATAGAAACGTTTTCTCCCAATTCGTGGACCGCTCCGTAGAGGCTTGCATTCATCAGGGGTTTGGCAGACATCTGGTGAGACAGGCCGCGGACTTCCTGCACAGCTGTAGTCAGCATCTGTTGGGTTTGTTCAAAGGGATCTTTGAGATCGGGAGCAGAGAGTTTGATGGCCTGTAGGATGTAGGCAAAGTTCATTTTGAGTGCAGCCATGGTTCCTCCAATCGCGTCGTGAAGCTCTGCGGCGATTCGACGTTTTTCCATCTCTTGTCCTTCGATCATCTTACTGAGGGCTTCGATCTCATGTCTGTTGAGGGCAGAGATGAGGTTTTGACGATTTTGCTCTAGTTCGCGCTGAAGTCCAGCTTCGCGTAGCTGACGCTTTTTTTCGCGGTTTCGAATAAGCAAAAAGGTAATGATAACTCCTGAGATCATGAGTCCTCCTAGCGCATAAAGGTAGTTCTGCATGTTGCGCGCTGCTCGATTGGACTCCTTGAGTAGTGCCTCTTTAGTCACAAGCTGCTCATCTTTTACGTCGAGTTCATATTTTTTGGCCAAATGTGCGACATCTTGCTCGAAGCTAGCCTTATTGATAGAATCCTGGACCTTTTTGTAAAGAACAGAATAGTGAAATGCACTGTCGTATTGCTCAGCTCCAGCGAAGTATTTCATTTTATGAAAATAGAGACTGGACCTTCTGAAAGGAGTAGTTTTTCTCAGAGGATTTTGTAGGACAGCTTCTAGATGGAAGGCTGCCTTGGCAATATCCCCTTGCTCCGAGTATAACCTGACGAGTGTAGAGTTGTCTGTCAATAGGTCTTGATTCCACGTGCCGTCATTGATTTCATTTACGATCTGTAAATTTTTTTTGAGATAAGCGATCGCTTGTTCAGGATTCCCTGTGATGAGATGGTATCTGGCGAGTTTTCGTTGATTATTAACCCAATAGCTAGGGCCTATGGAGGAATCTAACAAAGCATAGTTTCCGAGTAAATAGAATAAAGCAGAGTCTTTGTAAACAGGATCTTCTTTTATTTTTTGAAGGAACTCAGAGCCTATCGCTCGTTGATAAGAGAGATATTCTAGGGGTTCGTCTTCGAGTGAGGTAATACTGAGTGCTTTCTTGTAGTTGACAATGGCACTGTCATAATTATAAATATTGGAATATATGTCCCCTATCTTAGCGTAGGCCTTTGGAAGTAAATCATCTTCACCAAACTCTTGAACGGCTTCGAGATATTGTAGGGCGTATCTTAGAGCTGATTGATAGTCTGAGATTTTATTGTTGTAAATATTGAGTCTATTTAAGCAGTAGAGAATGGAGGCTTTATTAGATTGCAGATAAGAAAGTCGAAGACATTCTTCTATATGTTCAATAGCTTTTGGATAGTTTTCCTGATCCTTGTAAACAAGGCCCTTGGTCCCCACAATTCTTCTTATACTATTGGTGTCTTTCTGATTCGTAGCCCATTGTTCTCCTATTCCAAGTAGTGTATGTGCTGCTTGCGCATCTTGAATGGGTAGCTGAAAGCTGATGTCTAGAAGTTTGGCTACTTGTGCTTCATATCCTTCTTCTTGCTCAATGACATGAAGGAGAGAATCTACCTTGGGGCTAAAGTTGTCCTGCGTATAGGCATAATTTAAAAGAAAGCACCAGAGTACTCCTAGAAGAGAGAGTCTGGTGCATATAATATGGCAACTTGTCTTCCAAAAAGACTTAGTGCATGAACATACGAATGTATGTGAGATGAGCTTTTGCTCATAGGAGTTATGGACGTGTGGTATGATCATGGGTCATAAACGGATCAGTTGCGCTTGCTCGAATCAGATTGTTTCTCTGATTTTGACTTTTCGGGATCTTGCTTTCCATTTCCTTTATTAGGAGATCTTGGAATAGGAATCTTTGGCTCTGAACCCTTGTTTTTGTCCTTTTCATCCTCTCCACCAGGATCTGGCATCATGAAAATAGGATTTTTCTGCAACTTCTTTGCGAAATGAAGTGATCCTAGTAAAAGAAATTCACTTCCTAAACTGTCCAGCGTTGTGTGGCGTCGAATACTCATTTGTTTGGGGGATTAATGTTTCGAATCATGTTAAACCATAGGCTAGTTTTAATTACTTTTTCTACCGTAACCTTTTATGCTTATAAATTAATTTACGAGAAATTATATGTTTTGGTTTATTTTGAATTTAGAAATAAAAAAATGAACATATAATTAATCAATAAATTTCTCATTGCTAAAGGTTTGTGGAAAAAATATTGTGCTGGAATCGAAACAGTTTCTCCATTATATTTCCACAGTATGGACAAAAAATAAGGGAAGCTCTAGTGTGCTAGATCTTCCCCGTAGTTCCAGATTGGTTATGAAGAACATGGTGAAAAGAACGACTACCTTTCCCTGGATAGTATCTTAGAAAAGGTCTTGGTGAATTGTATCAATACCACCAATACCCGCTAGATGTGTTTTTTAGAGTCGTGCGTATGGACGAGATTCAATTACCTCATTTCCTTTTCCATGATCTACCATGAATTCATGTTTTTTTCTACAGGAAAACCTGTAAATCCTCAAAGGATGCGCCTAATAAACATATCTGACCAGATAGAATCTAGTGCTTATGTTTCGGCTAAAAGTGGAAGGAACTGGTTACATTCAAATGCCATTTATAGCCACTTATTCATGTGAAAATCTAGTGTAGTAGGATCTCGTCATCCAGTGCTTGTACCGATGTAGGACTGATATCGATCAAGGAGATCTAGGGGATAGGAGAGAGAATATCATTGGGTAATTCGTCTTGCTGACATCCCGTCCAGAGAATAAGCGAGATGGAAAATAGGAGGAGGATTTGTTTCATGACAGTAATTCTAAAGTTTTCGTTTATCGAAAACCGAAAAGTTTTGATGTATCAGCCTTATTTTTCTAAACCTTGATGCGCACAGCTTTGAGATACTTATCCTTCCAATACCCTTCATTCAAAGGATCTAATCTGACTCCTTTGCTCGTCGTCGTATGGATAAACTGTACTTTGTTACCTGAGACAGAAACGACGATGCCCACATGATTGATGGTTTTTCCTCCTCCTGAATTAAAAAAGACCAAATCTCCTTTTTTTAGATTATTTCGTTTAACTGGGGTGCCAGCAGTCGGCATGTTACGAGAAACCCGAGGGAGTGTTTTTCCGATGGATTGATAAGAAGTGTAGACCAATCCCGAGCAGTCCATCCCTTTGCTAGTCGTACCTCCGTATTTGTAAGGTGTACCTTCGTAAGACAATGCCTTTTTGACTACCTTCTGAATCTTCGATTGAGACTGAGGTGCAGGTTTGGGGGTAGATTTCGGAGGAGGTGTAGGTTTTGGCGCAGGCGTAGACTCTGGTTTTGGTTCTGCTTCGGGCTTACTCTGAGAAGCTACAGACTCATCTACTAAGTATTTGTAGCGCTGGATTTTCTTGGATGACCCACAGGAGGTCAATATGAGTACGAGAAATGATAGGAATAATAGCCTTTGCATGGGGGCTTACAGTCTTTTGGATGAATGATCAGGGCGTAAAAAGCCTCATAATACAAGGTTAATCACAATAAGCACAAACATTACCTTCTCGATCTTTACATGTTAGCTCGGCAGAATGAATGCTGTTTGTAGGACCATCATGAGCAAGGAGCTTTCTATCTATAACGAAATACACAGTAGAAACCCTTCCAATCCATGGTTACATGTTTATGATCGCCATAAATTAAAAGGACATACGTGATTCGCCATTTCATCCCCTACATAGTTCACAAAATGCTTCGTGAATGGGATTGGAAAGGCCGCTATCTTTTCTACAAGCCTTACCTCAAAGACCCTAAAGGGCGAGTTCTATGGCAGGGTCCCAAAAGTATTGCTCAAAGTTTTGGATGGTAGCTTCTTTGACAGGAATGCCTTCGGCTAGCAGACTGGCTTCCATGGGACGCTCCTCAGGGAAGTGGTGTCGGCCCGAGAGCTGGCCTAGTCGGTTTACGACGCGATGCGCGGGGATGTCAAGATAGGCAAAAGATTGATTCAGCGCGTATCCGACCATACGGGCACTTCGCTTGGCTCCTAGATAAGAAGCGATGGCACCATAGGTAGAGACACGTCCGTACGGAATCAAACGAACGACTTCATAGACATTTTGGAAAAAATCATTTTGCGGTTTCTGCATCCCAGACTTCAAATTTATGGATGATGACCAAAGAGAGCCAAAACATCGATCCTATTTTATCTACCTCGATCAACTCATTGAGCAAGCTGTGAAATAGGATGGTACAGTAGCCTAGGATCACCATCATGAGGATATTTTGATGAGTGGGATCGCGCAGTCTGTGGTAGACATGATACCCTCTCAGTAGCATGAAGATCGTCAAAAATCCAAACAATGTACCTCCTATAAACCCTTGTTCGGCAAAGGTCATAAGGAAGTAATTATGTGTGGTAGACTCCTCCTCATTGTCACTCACATAGGTCTTAAATGCATCATCTGTATATCCCTGATATACTTTGTTGAAGGTGCTAGGGCCTGATCCTACCCAAGGCATATCAGCGACCATATTTTTGGCGGCTACCCAGCGATAAAATCGTTCCGCAGCAGATATTTCTCTTCCTTCAAAGGTGGCTGTCAAGTGTCCTTCTAGGTCACCCTCATGGAAAATGGTCTTTCGATAGCTCGGAGCAAAGTAATAGTAATTGTTATTGGTCAGCAGATAGGTCAACCCTAAAAACAAAACAATCAATCCTGCATAGATGACTTTATCAAAGAGTTTGCGCTTGATGAGTAAGTATACAAAGGGAAGTACACCCACAGCGAGCCATGCCCCTCTCTTGTAAGCGAAGACAACGCCCATCATAAGGATGAAAAGGCCAATGTGGATGAGATACCATTCGAGTGTTTTGGGTGAATACCAGTTTCTAGCGAAGAAAGCCCAAGGCGTAAAAAGTGCCAGCGTAGCCGCATAGATGACCCCGTTGACAAAGAGAGGGTTGGGAACGCTGTTGGATTCTTCGAATGAGAAGCCAAAGGTGGCATGCTTGATCGAGATGAACAGACTCACAAGCACCATAGGAATGAAGAAAAGCCAGAATATACGTTTGATGTCTTTGACGGATGTGATGACTCGTTCGGCGATGTACACAAAGGTGCAGAGATACCAGACCTTGGCCAGGAGAAATTTGAAGGAGCGGAGGAAAATTTCAGAAGTCAATGTGGTGAAAAAGGTCCAAAAGAGAATCAGAAAGATCAGTATGTGGAAGGGATAGACTTTTTTCTTCAGGGAGAACTGCCTTCCTGCCAAAAATTCGACCAGAAATACAGCCAAAAACACCAGCATCAAAGGCTCAGTAAAGATATCCATGGCTAGGCCCCCACCTAGTTCCAAATGGAGCGACCAAGGAATACAAAAAATCAGGAGGTAGAAAATGAGCTTATAATTGTACAACACCAGTAGGCCCATGACAGCCACAATGGGGAGGGCAGCAATTACATTGATCCTGTACTTGAGGGTCGCATAAACCGTCAACCATACCAAGAGCGCCAATCCTGTCAGGAGGATGATGCGCCACATTTTGGGTGATATACGGTCTAAGAGCTTTTCCAATCAAGCGTTTTTTCAGATATGGAGAGATAGGTCAAAAGATGAATAGGGCATGATATCTATGCTCAGGCTTCTAGTTTGTCCGAGGTTCTGGTGATTTGGTCGATGAGGACTGTGCCGAGGATCATGACGACAGAAGAAATCAAAAACGTCATAGCCATGATGAGCCAGCGAATGGGACGCGCCTTTTTGTCTGTAGGTATTGCTGGATCAGGTGTCATGATGGTCGAGAAGGGGACGCGATCCATCGTCTCTTGATACTCGATCTTGCGACGTGTAAAGGCAAGTTCTTCTGCCATTGTCTCGATCTGTTCTTCGAGTGACATGACTTGGTCGATTCCTTCTCTAAATTTTTCGAGGTTGATGGCCGTGCCTCTGTCGTCGGTGGTAAGGGCACGCACTTTCGTTTGGTAGCCAGCTACTTCGCCTTTGATGGCTTTGGCCTGAGCGGAACTCCCACCATATCGGTTGGTGGCATTGGATAGGCGCCCCTGCGCATCGGCTAGCTCGCCTTGGGCGATCATGATCTGCTCAACCATGACTTCTGTTTGCGTCAAAGACCGCAGGATGTTGTACTCCTTGCGGATGATGCGCACGCTGTCTTGCAAGAGCGTGAGGCGCTGTTCTAGCTTAGTTTGACCACTCTTGTAGAGGTTAATGATCGATTCCTTGTTGCGGTTGAGCATCTCGCGATTGTGCTCATTGATTTTGTAGGCGACGAGATTCACGATGTCAGCGGCGCGCTGGGGATCTACGTCGAGTGCGACAATCTCTACTCCGTCACCTGCTGCACGGCCGATGCTGACATAAGAGTCAAAAGTTTGTAATACATAATGCTTGGGATAAGCATCAGGATCGTCTTTATTGATGTCATAGACCGTCCACAGGTCGAGTGAATCGATGACCTCAAACTTCAGTGTGCGGCTACTCGCGATATTGACCAGCTTTTCCGCTTCTTTTCCACTACCGTACACGTACTGTTTAGGCTCTTTATGAAATAAGTTATCCAGATCGGCACGCTCGGCACTGTTAGGATAAATGATGGTAGATGCCTCAAATTCAGGAGGGTAGAAGTAGGGGGTTGTGAATACAAATGCCAGTATACAGGCCAGCAAAACAACTCCTCCTATGTAAAGGAGATATTTCCGAATGGTCTGAAAAATGTATAAAAGGCTAAAGGCATTATCTGTATTGGCCTTTTGCATAGGTCTATCGTTTGAGGTTTTAGGTATACGATAATGAATGAACGAAAATTCAGAAAGTCCAGTGGTGCAAGAATTTTTCCGTTTTTTCATTCCCCTCAAAATCCATTCTCCCTGAACTCTCTAAGGCGCAAAAATAGTAGAATTTGGGAGAATAAACCTACAGTTTCATCCTTCATTTTTTATGTGATGTAGGGAACGAAAGGTAGGAGAAGGCAAAGGGAGGAAATGCAGGACGATCATGCCCAACGTCTGCTGGATGGGAACTGGCGTATTTTTAAGCTTCAATTACAAGCTGAAGAAGGCCTAATGTCTGTTTGACATCAATCTAGGAATAGCTCACTGATCATGTGATCGGAAACGAGCCAGCCTTTAGGGGTACAGGCATAGCGGCCGTCTACTTCCTGCATCAAGCCTTGTTGAATCCATTGCTGTAGAAAGCCTCCGTAGGTAGCCATCCAGTTCTCCACTCCATATGTGGCTATCCAATCAGGTTCGATTCCTTCCTTCTTTCGCAGATGCGTCATGATGTACTCATGGTATTGATCTGCTGGTGTGAGCGTTTCTCGATCTTCGATGGAGAGTATGCCTTGCTGTAGGTCGCGGAGGTAGTGGGCGTTGTTCGCTTTGTTCCAACTGCGGACGCCCGCGTGGTAGCTATGGGCCGAAGGTCCGATACCGAGATAGGAAATCCCTTTCCAATAATTGCCATTGTGGATGGCGTAGGCGCTTGGACGAGCGTAATTAGAAAGCTCGTAGTGGTCAAAGCCTCCAGCTGTCAGGGCATCATGGGCCAGGAAAAATTCCTGTTCGTAGATATGATCCTCAGCGGGCCTGACTTTGCCTTTCTGTACTTGATGGGCAAGTGCCGTTTTTTCCTCTATCGTGAGGGCGTAGACAGCCATATGGGAGACTTGAAGATCCAGCGCTTGTCGGAGATTTTGCTCAAAGCGGGCCGTCGATTGCTGAGGAATGGCAAAGATCAGATCGATGGTGATATTTTCAAAGCCGTGGTCCTGGGCTATTTTGACAGCAGAAACTGCTTGCTGACTATTGTGGGAGCGGTTCATGGCTTGTAGCACCGATTCGTCAAAAGACTGTATGCCGATACTTAAGCGATTGATGGATGTCTGGGCTAAGGACTTGAGATAGGCAGCGTCTAGATCATCGGGATTGGCTTCCAGCGTGATTTCAGCTTTTTCAGCTACTGGGTAATGCTGGTGTATTTCTGCGATCAAGGATTGGATTTCGTTACTGCTCAGGACACTGGGGGTGCCGCCACCAAAGTAAATACTTTCGATCAAAGGAGGTACTTCTCCCAAATCTTTCCTCAGCTGAATTTCCCGCTGTAGGGCAGAGACCATGGCATCTTTTTGCTTCAGTGAGGTACTAAAATGAAAGTCACAATACACACAGGCTTTGCGACAAAAGGGGATATGTAAGTAGATTCCAGCCATTGAGCCCAAAATAATTGTTGTATTGAGAGAAAACTAGGAACCCCCCACATTCAAAATGGTTATGAAAAATGATAGGATAAAGAATAGTGATTATCACGAATGAATTCAGATAGGATTGATTTTCTATGTAAAGACGTGATAAATCAACGTCTCTACATAGGAAATGCAGTATCAACTTATTCGTGATAATCATTAATGATAAAATGAATGCTTGAGCATAACTAACAGGCACATTTTACCCTCTAATCTTGCTCATTTGTCTTCCCCTACGATTAAACTAGTATTTAATCTATAATCTGTTATTTTATTAACTGCAAAGAGGCGAATCAAAGAAATTGTGTTGATATATGACGCAAGTATGATGTGTTAGAGCGTTGACATAGTTTCAAACATAACCCCGATGACAATTTTTAACCCTACACACAACCCTTCTCTTGCTTCTGTTCAATCTTCGCAATCCATAGAAAACCCCTGGGACGATCTTTTATGCACCGAATGGAAGATGGATCGTTTTGAGGGAGTGATACCACAAGCTGATATGTGCTATGATGCGCAGGGAGCCGAATTGATCCTTACACTCGGTACGGGCATCGGCAAAATCAGGAAACGCTTCAATATCACACATGCTTCGGAGGAAGTATGGGAGCCCTTGCCCATACTCAGGACCACCCTCAAAGTTCAACCGCTTCAACTCACAGAAGACGCTTTTCAGGTTGGGCTTTCCCTACGGCTGGGCGTCAAACAGTCTGACTGGCACGAAAAGGTCTACACACAAGAATGTGTGCTTGCCCGTCACCTCATGGACTATGCTTCTATGTCCGAGGCAGATCTGCAGTTTTTGTGGTCTGTGAAGGGATAGATCTATTCGGAATTTTTGTGTGCCGAATATTATGTAAATGGTAGATCAATTTATATATTTAGAACAATAGATATATAAGTTAGCATCAATCATGAGAATCCCTTCGTTTCTAAAGCTATTGTTTCTTTTATGCATCATCATCATTGCTCCCTCCTGTTTTCATCTACAAAAACGGGCATTACTCAAAGAGAAATACCAGGACGAAAAAGTAAGCAGTGAGAGGAATCAATCGGATCAGATAAAGCAGTCTATTGCAAGATCTTATTTACCCGCTTTTGAATCTTACCTATCGCGGGTCTACGCCCTCCAAAAAATTTGGAATGCGAGGATTGATTCTCTTGCTGTTGTGGAAAATTGGCCAAAAGAAGGCGAGAGCTTTAAAGGAGATACGCTGTTTACTGTAGATGGAGAGACCTTTTCCTATGAAGGTGGTC
>JBCBFT010000133.1:0-16486 GCA_038527485.1 Bacteroidota bacterium | reverse complement strand
TTTGGATATTGATGAGGGCATGCTTTGAAAAGGCTACTAAATCTGGATCTTGCCCCTCTGAGACGATTTGTTGACGGAAGTCTTGGATCTTTTTTTGTTGGAGGACAATGGCAGGGACCAATGCTTCTCGATTCTCAAGCCTGTAAGCATCCATTAGTTCTCCTATGTGCTTGATCTGTACTTCGTCCGAATCCTCCGCAACCCCTAGGTCCAAAAAAGTCCAAATAAAATACGCGACATCATCGATTCTATTTCCAGGAGCTGCTTCATCAAAGTCAATTACCCCGACGACTTTTCCTTGGTTAACAATGACATTCCAAGGGGCAAAATCATGATGGCAGATGGTTTCGTAAGTTCCTTTTAGACTGGATGTAGCTAAGCAATCATGCAAGCCCCTCAAAATCTTCATCGCCTCCACTTTTTGTGGAAAGGTCAATGGAATCTCGCGGGGAACTTCTCCTTCAATGAAGGTAAGGATCTCTCTTCCCTCTTCGTCTATATCCAAAAATCTTGGTGCATACGCAAAACCAGCATCCTCTAGATGACCCAGTACTTTATGGACGAATGCCGCACGGGAGGCGGCGGTTCGATGGACCCTATCCCCGATTTTTACCACCTCCCTAGCACTCATTCCCCCCTTTAAAACCGTCCTATCCTCTTTCATTGATCATTAATATATCGTAACATCAGATATTTCTCACATTGAAGGCTGGTAGACATAATAGGCCATTACTTCTTGAGCTCTCTCGGTTACGAATGGATTGGGTTTATTCACCTTCCCCACAGAAGTCACCATATTGTTCATGCTTCTTTCCAACTCCCATTCTCCCTTCTCCTTTTGCTTCGATTTCAGTAGCTCTAATGCAGGATCAAGTTCTTCTGATCTCACACCCTCTCTTTTCAAAATCCAGAGTATCTCCAAAAAATCTCCTTTGTAGAAATTGGGAAAGGTGAGCAAATCCATCTTCTTGATCATGATGTTGGAAGGATTCCGAGAGCTGTAGCATACTTTGTGTTTCAAGATGAAACGAATGCACTTATTTTTCAGCTCCTCTGTCTCACCATTTCGCTTATCTTTTGGGATAAAAGAAATGCCCTTCAATAGTTTCACCACACCCCAATAACAGGTGTGCTTCCCGTAACAACTGGTATTGGTACAAAAGGCATTTTTGGGCTCCTCATATTTCCCGTCGTCAAACCGCTGGAACTGAGCGAAGAAGGATAGCAGCTTCTGGCTTCGTTTATCTGATCCGTCATGAAAATAGCCATCTAAGTAGAGCATATTCCCATTGAGACAGGGGATGGGAAAGTGGTCTTCTTTTAAGGTGTAAATGCCATGTGTGAGATCAAATAGATGGTCCTTTACGACTGCCAAAGGCTTTGCTATCCGTTGGTCATCCTTGTCACATCGCAGCTCCGCCAATAGAATCAGCGTCCAAAGCGACGCCTTGAAATTGGGCACATAATGCAAATAGACAGGATAATGCTTGTGATCTTCGGGAATGGTCTCCCACAAGCCCTCCGCGTTGCGTGCTTCAAAAATCTTTTCGATGATACGTTGACGCTGAGTCATAGAGCCTCATTTTTTACGCACACCTCAGATAGCTACATGTACCTTTGGCACACATAAGAAACTACTTTTTCTGAGGAAAATCACGATGATTTCCATCAGCAGTCCGTCTAAGTTCTTCATTTTCGCATCATTGACTTGTATACACACAATTGCCCGTGTCTGGCTAACCAAACGAGGTGGTGAATGACCTTATTCACTTGGAATAGGAGTACAAATCTCGATGATGAATCCATTGAGGTCTCGCACGTATCCAACTGTCTGTCCCCAAGGTTTTACGACGGCTTCTGCTAGCGGAGTCGCTCCATGCTTCCAGGCATGTGCGATGACGTCCTCTACATCATCTGTCGTGAAGGCCAATTCGACGCCAAAAGGTTTTTGGTCTCTGTCGCTTTGCTGAAATCCATTGGGAAAGTTCGCATTGCCCAATTCGATATTGGCAAAAGCAAGGGTGGTCGTACCTGAGTGCACTTCTCCGTAATCTTGCTCGGGTGTGAGTAGCTTCTGTTTGAATCCAAAAGCCTCCTGATAAAATTTCATGGTTTGGGCCACATCCTGCACATAGAGAATCGTGTAAGCGTATTGAATCTGCATGGGATCTAATGGGTTTTGAACGTACGTGTTCTCCCCGTTCTTTTGGGCTTCCATCTGGCAAGACATCATGGGGAGCAAGAGAACAGAAAACATAAAAAGTTTCGCCTTCATTTTTTCTCAAAGATACCGACTATCAAATGCCTCACTTTGTAAAAAAACGACATTAGTGATGATCACGAATCAATTCAGATAGGATTCATTTTCTATGTAGAGACGCGATAAATCGACATCTCTACATAGAAAATACCCTACCCACTCATTCATGATGGTCCTTATTATCTAAATGCACCAGGATTCTCGTCTGCGATGCGTTTGAACTCATGGCTCATATGGGCGTGATCGTAGTACCCCATATCAAATGCAATTTGTAATAAACTTGCCTCATGGTTAGTGCCAATACAACTTTTGGCATTGACAAACCGTACGATGCTCGAAAATTCCTTCAATGTTATCCCCACGCACTTCTTAAACCGTCTTTCTAATTGTCGCAAACTCATACTACTCGATTGGGCAAGTTCTGAGAGTCTTATGTTTCCTTTTGTCCTTCTTATTTCACTTGCTACAGCCAAAACCAAGTCGTCATGTACACCATGAAACTTTTCCTGTTGGTTAAGAATCAATCTTTCAAGATGGTGGATTCTCTCTTTCCAAGAGGTAGATTCATTTGCTGCGACTGCCAAGCTTGAGGTGAGGAATACATCTGAACCCGTGAGATCCACCCTTTCGTTTTTGAATTCTCCCATAGGCATAAGCATAAGGCGAGGAAGCCACTCAGCTTTCATACGAATGCCCAGCAGATGGGGATTTTGATCCAGATTCCGATTTTGGTAGCGTGTCATGATTCCCGAAACGAAGATGCGATGCTGAGCTAAATCAAATATCAGATCCACACAGCTATCAGGTAGGATTTTAAACGTGGCCTTATCTGTATTTTCTCGAAATGTCCAGAATGACTCAATGCCACTCTGAAGGCCGTAATATGAACTTACCTCTTGGTACATCTTTTACACCGACTTCTTCATTTCATTCATCTTATATTTTTCCCTATATCCTGATGGACTTAGCCCCTCCTTCTTTTTAAAGGCTACTACCTCAAAAAACTCCATTTACAGCCAGTTGCCTGCTCCGATACTTTCCATAATTTACTAGCGACTGTTCGATCCCATACAAACGGCTCCAGCTTACACGCCCCGACGGGACCCGTCCAATTCATCCTGCCTGTAGGACCATAATAAGCCTGGGGATCGAGCGCTTCTTCCGTGGCGCACATCACTTCTGGATAGGCTCCCTTTTCGGCAGATTGAACCAGTGGCGACAGGGCCATGATACCAAATATAATCCTCGAAGGCAAATTCGCCTTTTCATTGATAAGAGAAGTCTTGGAAGCACCTGGATGGCAGACATATACTTCTACCTCTTTTTCAGCTTCTTGGGCTCGCTTGTGCAATTCGTAGGCAAACATCATCTGGGCCAACTTGCTATGACAATAGGTATTCATAGGATTGTAATTCCAATCAAAGTTCATGTCATCAAATTGAATGGTTTTCAATCCCATTTTGTACCCCTCACTTCCTACCACCACGATTCTGCCTCTTGATTGTGCTACTTTTTCAAATAGCAGATTGACCAGCAAGAAATGGCCATAATGATTGATCCCCAATTGGCTTTCAAAACCGTCAGGGGTTAGTTCTTGCTTGGCTATCTGAGCTACAGCTGCATTGCAGATAAGCGCATCAATTTTCACTACAGTATGGATCACAACATGGGCTGCATGGCGAACAGAGGAAAGCTCCGCCAGGTCCATTTTGATGAAGGAAACTCGGATATCTGCACCCAATTGTCTTTTGAGGTCGGCTATGGCTTTTTCAGATTTTTGTTCATTGCGGTTGAGCATGACCACTTCAGCCCCTCGGCTGAGGAGTATTTTGCTTGCCTCGAAGCCTGCACCTGCGTTGGCACCTGTGATGAGGTAGGTTTTGCCACTTAGATCTCCTAGCTGCGCTGGGGTCCAGTCCACTTTACTTATTTCTTTTGTGTGCATCTTTTTTCCGTTTGAATAAAAAATGTATCACAAAAGTAAGGTCAGGACTACTGTAAGGACGTATACAGAATTTCGGATCTTGTATATTTTTTGGTTGTTGTAGGTGCTTAAAGTAGGTAAACAGATGTGGGGAGGTAATGTATATAGCTACTCGCTTGTAGCAAATGTCGCAACTAACTTTTTATTCTCCACTACTCGACGAACCAAATCTCTAAACGTACCTATATCTTTACACACAATCGGTATTATATATTGGAAGGTGGGGATGAATTTGTCTATCCAATATTTATTCCTTCTGACACGCTGTAGATCTCCATACTCAAATTGACCAAAAGTAGCTACCCCTGTCAAGGTCATGATCTCAACGAGAGAGGAAATATCTCGATCCTTTTCGAAAAAGTCTATCAGTTGGGTTGAGGGCCTTAACAGGTCGACCTTTACCCCTTGTTTGCTGAGTTCGCTTTTGATTGTATAAAATATACCTGCCTCCAAGCATGTCCTACCAAAAACTGTAATAGGTTCAAATGTAAGCTTCTCCGCTCGCGCTGAGATAAACTTGCATACGTCCCATAAAGTCCTTTGATCATCTGGATACAGTACGGTTTCCCATTCCTTCCAAAAGGCAGCAATATCAAATTTATGGTTTAGTGCTTCAGCCAACTCCCTGTGCGGCAATAGATCAAATCTATCTATCCATTCCCAAACAAGGGTTTGATCATTGGCTTCAAAAGGATCGATCACGAGGGGATCCAATGGACTACATAACCTGTGTTGTTCCTGGAATATGGCGAGAATTTCCTCTGGTGTATACCTCATTCTCGTGTGATTTTCAGATGAGTTGTCAAGCTCCCCCTGAGCATGCATACCAACCTACTTCACCTCAAAGGTCAATGTCGCCCACTGAGACTCATAGTCAAAATTTGCTTCCTCACTTTCTAGCATGTGAATCGTGGCGATGTACCATTGCCCTTTGCTCTCGATAGGAAAGCGCACGGTACCCTCCGCACTCGTTCTGAGCGCGCGCTCTGTAGGATCTGTTTCTCTGGAAGCCATACGAGAACTTACGTGGACTGTTTGCGCCCCCAGCGGTTTGCCCAGATACAATAGCTTGAACGACATGGTGTCACCAACTGCTAGCTTATAGGGATTGGTCAGTGGAATAAACTCAATAGGATAACCCAGTACCGTCGAAAAATGGTCAGACCTACTTTCCCCTACCTGAAGGATCGCTTTTACATGCTTGGCGTATTGTTCATGGGCGACTTGATCGGTGACGCCTTTTGCTTCCCTATCTGCCATCACCTCTGCCAATCCTTCATGCTCAAGGTAAGCGGTAAACTTTTCTCCACTCAGTTCAATGGCTCTAGGCTTGGTTGAAATTCCTGCCACATACGTACCTGTTTTCCCTGTTTTGAACTTTAGGTATGTAATGGCTCCCTTGTCGTAGTAATCTTCCGCAGAGGGTCTGAACGTATATTCAGGACCTATAATCTGGGGATCAATGATTCTATCTCTCGTAATGACATTTTCACTTTTGTCAAATGTCCCGTTGAAAAGGTACAGTTCGCCTTGACGTTCTTCCTCAAAAAAATAACTATCTGATTTAAGGAATAACTCGTGTGAACTTAGAATCAGAAATAAGGCAAATAAAATAAAGGTAGTGGATATCCTGCGGATGTTCATGCTTACTTTTTATCTAATGTGGTGGCAATCGACACGAGTTGCTGGCGTACGTTGTCAGCGTTTTGCTTCTTGGCATAAGAGATGGCAATCATGCCTTCGGTATGGTTGGCGTATCGCCACTGAAGGACATAGGAAAAAATCGGTCCTTTTCGTCCATAAGTATAAATGGCTTGATCACCTGGCCCATCTTTCACTTCCTCTCTCGACAGTTCATCCTGCGTCTCTAGGATCTTTTGATAGGTACGCTCGACGCCTTGGGTCTCGATGATGCGGTCATCATAGCGCTTGAGCGAGACGGATAAATTTCTTTTGTCAACGACAAAATCACAGATTCGCCATGTGTCACTACTCGCCATGTTCGTGGTCCCGTCAGTGGATGCCCGAAAGCCATTGATCGCCACAATATCTGCTCCCGACAAGGCTTCGCAAGGGTCCTTCAGAGGATCTATGGTTGAGGAGGTTTCCACTGCGATTGTTTCTGGTTCAGTGGTCGTCGTAGTCTGTGATTGTCCTTCACTGCTGCATGAAAAGAAGCATAAGACGGTAGATAGAACAAAAACCTTCGCTAATATTTTCATAGTCAAATATGGGATATTCATATATGGAGAAATTGAAATAAAACCTTCTTCAAAGGTAGGGTTATAATTGGGTAAAAGAAGCTAAAGGATTCTTCTTGTACAGAAAAAAATCAATATCGCCAACTTCTCAGGTCAGCCCCCTGAGGCGCTACCTTACGAACCTTCTCAACATATTTTTTGATGAACATGCGGTGGTATCGCAATCGGCTAATGTGGTTGCCATTCTCGTGATCCCCATTCCAGCAATGCTCGGCTCGGTCGCCATAATCTACCTCCCCATTGTAGTAAGGCGCAGTCGTTTCGGACAGGACTTCCTCCGCAAGGTATACGGCGTTGTTGAGGTAATAATTGTCCATATCGCCACAGTAGAGATGAATTTTGTTCACCCAATCCTTGCCGTGTTTGGCCCAGTCCCTTTTCAAGATATAGGCGAGATCATAGTTTTCCTTCCAGTAGGCTGCCACTTCTGGGTCGATCTCCCCTGTCATGCGATTCCAGATACGTTTGGGATATCCGTCCCCGTCTATAGGTGAGTAGGTAGCCTCCCAGATGTCCCATTGCTGGCCTGACCTACCTTTGCTCCCTAGCACCAGTTCCCGATCGTTCATGTCTTTTAATGTCGCATCTACATTTCCCAGATAATCCCGATGCCCCGCTACCAGCGTCTTTCGAAAGGGTCCCTCCTCGTAAAAAGCATTCTTGTCCTCGTAAATGTTGACGAGGCAATAGGCTCTGAAATCAATCGGATCGGGACAGGCCGCAAAGCACATCCCATATTCTTTGGGGTACTTTACTTGCACAGCCAGGGCTTCCCATCCCCCCGTACTTCCTCCATATACAAAGCGTGACCATCCTTCTCCGATTCCCCTGAATTGCTGTTCGATGTAAGGAATGAGTTCATAGGTGATGGCATCGCCGTATGGTCCTTGTGCTTCACTATTGACAGCATAGGAATCGTCATAGTAGGGCGTAGGATGCTGGATCTTGATGGCAATGACCCTCGGAAAATCAGGTCCCGTCCAGGTTTTGTAAAAGTCGTAGGCTTCCTGCTGGACAATCAGATTGTATCCCTCCACATCAAATCGCTCGCTGTATTCTGGTTCCAGATCAGGATCGGGAGGGGTCGTACGAAACCCACCAAAATCATTGGGGAAATGTCCATGCATGATGGCGAGTGGATACTTCACATTGGGATGCGTATCCCAGCCTTCGGGCAGCAAGACATGCGCCCCCAGATACATATCCCTTCCCCAAAAATCACTCAACAACTTACTTTTAATCTTGATGTGCTTGATGTACTTCGTGTCTTCAGGTTCGGCAATAGGCGGTATTTGCTGATCTAGCTGAACGGTGAGAGAAGGCAATTGTCCATTTTGAATCGAGACTTTTTGGGGAGTAGAATAAAGATTTCCAGGTGCCCGATTCCATTTCTGCCCCTCTCCTCTATCCATCGGAAGTTTGACGATATGCCCATCTGCTCGGTTGAACGTCTCATACTTGTGAAACAATACTTGGACGAAAAACTCCCCTGAAGGTAGGTCTGCAAAGCTGCGAACAGGATAGCCAAATGCATCCATTTCGAATGGCAAAGCCTCTTCTGGCTTCCAATCTGTGACGTCCATCCCAAAGCCTTGGCAGGTCTTGGCATCATCCCTTAGCTGAAATCGAGGTTCTGTTTCTACCTCCTTGGAGATCAAGACAATCAGTCGACCATCTAGGGTTTTCTCCTCATAGTCAGTGGGAAAGGAAACCTGGATGCGCGCATCGGTGGTTTGTGCGGTGCTACCGGGATTGGAGCATGAGAGGAGATAAGCGGTACTGAGTAAAGCTATCAGTAAACTGAGACGAAAGCGGGAAAGGGTTATTCTGTTCATGTGGGTGTAGGATTGGGTTACAGAAGGAGTAAGATAGACCATTTTCTCCTCTCAATCCACCAGCTTAATGGGATTCTTAACTTTTGATGCCTCCAATCTTCGCGTCTCTTTATCCTGTCTGATGAAATATTCTTGTTTTTTTATGGTGAGTTTCCATCTCGTTTCCCATTTCTCACACTCCGTGGATGGAGTATTTCGCCCCTCTTTAAATCTCATTTGCTATTGCTAAATGAGAGGTTGAAAAAAGATAGAATTTAGCCCCTGTTTGAAACCTCAAATCTGCGAAAAGTTTGCACTTTCAGAACATGAAATCTCTGCTTTTACACTAGATATTCATTGTTCCAAACAGGATCTAAGAAAAAAACCTAGTAGCCAGAAGTGATTTACGTCCAATATTGCTCATATTGCCTCGCTTCACTCCTTACTACTAGATTCTCATACCCTGCGATTAAACCTCATCTATATCATTATTTGATCACGATATTTTTCTGCAGACGCTGATCGCCATGCGCTATGCTCAATATGTAATAGCCTTTTTGAAGGATAGAGGGTAGATCTATCCCTGTCCTAAACGTTCCTTCTTTGAGATAGACCTGGGTTTGCAAGATTTCTCGCCCCATCAAGTCTACCAAGTGTAGGGTCGCATGTCCTGCAAAACGATGTCCCTCAAGCTGGATTTCTATGTGTGAGCCTGTGACTGGGTTTGGATAAACGGTCAGTGTAGGAGGGTTAGAGCCAGCAAGACCAGGGCCCGCAATCCGCGCAGGGCTTCCACTACCCACAAATTCGATTTGATCATAGTATACCACTCGGCTGCTAGATGATCGGTTTTGGAAGGTGATTTTGTCTACCTCACTTGGATTATCAAATTCACTCAAGGGGATGGTAATCTGCTGCCAGGATGTACTTGTGACAAATTCATACCGCTCGCCATCCAGTTTCAAACGGATGAGATAATTCCCCTCTCCTTTGACCCAAAAGCGAATACTAGAAAACCCGCTCAGGCTGAAGTTATTTTGCTTCAAATTTAATCCTCCATAAGAACCATAGCTTGCGCGAATCGCACGTGACCCTACCTGCACATTGGTCGTGTGCGACAGGTTATAGCTGCCAGAGAAAGAATAGTTGCCCCAACCCGAAGCTAGATTGTCATCATATACGACCTCCGTGTTGCCACCGCCCCCACTACTTGAGCCACTAGTTGTGAAATTCGCACCTGAAGCATAAGACGAGTTGCTTGAGCTACAAGATGTTCTGATTTGCCAGTTATACGTGGTATTGCTTGATAAGCCAGTCAACGTACGATTCAGCCCCGAGAGGTTAGAGACATTTGTCCAATTGCTTGTCCCATTTTCTCTATAGCGCACATCATAATTGCTTGCGCCCGATACGCTCGACCAGTTCAGCCTAGCTGACGAGGAAGTAATATTACTGACACTGAGTCCATTGGGCGCATTACAACTGGGGGTTGTGCTGCCACAGCTCGCAGAGTAATTGGAAGGAGCGGATTGCGTCACTCTACTGTTGTAACTGCTTCCACTGGAAGGGTTTCGGGTGTTGTTCCAAGCGTAGGTGTTATTAGAACCACTATTGGCGATCACCATGGCTACACTGCTCCCGTCGAGGTTGAAGGTATTGTCATGTATATAATTGTCGTTGGCTGTCAGGGAAGAGGGGACGCCCGCACTGCCTCTCGGAACAATCATGATGCCGCGCTTGACCTTATTGTTGTTGCTTTGATAGAATGTGTTGCAGCGAATCTTGGCTGTATTTCCTTTGATGTCAATGTGGCTATCGGCAAAGTTGTTGCCCGAAATTCCCGAACCATAAATGACGCAATTCTCTACAACCGTATTTTCTGTGCCTTCCTTGATGTCAAAAGGCTCAGCGGTAATATTGGGACCTATAGTAGAGTTTTTGATGGTGGTATTATTGGCTGCTCTACGGTAGTATCTGCCATTTTCACCTGTCGTGCTACCATTTCCTTCCCACCAGACAGAGTTGTCCGATCCGATATAAATCCCTTCCCCAAAGCCATCGTTGATCGTTCCGATGTCATGAAGGTTGACATTGTCAATGAGAGTGTTGGACGAGCCGTCTCTCACATGGAGGCCCTCTTGCCCAATGTCAAAAATCTCCACTCCTCTGATGATGGAGTTGTTGGAGTTATCCAAAATGAGGCCTTTGACCCCGCTTTTGATCTTGATGTCTTCTATGACCCAGTGATCACCTGTGATATACAATACATAGCCAGAACTCGTAGCCCCGCTTCCCGATAGAATGGCAGGATTGGCAGCGTTGGCACTTTTGAGGGTGATCTTGTTAGAGGCTGTCCCATTGTTCACCCCTCTAAACAAAAAGCTTCGATTGACTGTACCTCCATCTCCCGTAGGGAAACTCGCGGTAGTCGCAGCGGTCGTATAAGTACCAGAAGCTAGGAGGATGACGTCACCAGCTGTCGCCGAACTGAGTGCATTTTTCAGGGCAGTAGAATTACTCACATTGTAGGTGGTCGAGAAGCCATAAAGCCCTAAAAAGTTCCATAAAACAATGAGGAAAACTTTGAAGAATGTTAGTTTAGTCATGAGTTTGGTAGTTGAGTAGCGTAGAACCTATTGAATGGTAGCGTATCGTCTAGGGATCACCTTGTCTACAGCCTGAATCAAGAGAATGCTGTCAAAATCTGTGTCTATGGTGATCACGGGCACTATCAAACCTAGGAGAAATTAAATATGGAAATGTCTAGAATGAGGGGGCGAAAAGTCTTGAGAGCGGAATTTTATATATTTCAGGGGGGAGGAGTGTCTAATTGACTAACCTAATGGAATATCTTGAAGATATGTCTTACCTGAAGATTAAAAAATGGGTACGCTGCGTAATTTAACGACAATATAAGGCGTCTGGCTTCACGCTTTCTTTTAGGTTAACATTCAAAATAAAAGCACATCGCTATGATGGAATTAATCCTCGTCGATCCTATACTTGCGCTATGTGAGCATTTAAGAAAGGCATTCGAGAAACACGAACACGTCAAAGTCATTCACGGATACTTTGAGGAAGTAGAAGAATTTGATTGTATGGTGAGTGCGGCCAATTCCTTTGGTCTCATGGATGGTGGAGTAGACTTAGCCATCATCAATTTTTTTGGCCATCTATTAGAGAAGCAGGTTCAGGAATACATCATTGCCCAATACTTTGGGGAACAACCTGTGGGCACATGCTTTCTCATAGAAACGGGGAATGAAAAGCATCCATTCGTCGCCCATACACCTACCATGCGTATCCCAATGACCATCCACGGCACAGACAATGTGTACTTGGCGATGAAAGCCATGCTAGAAACCATCTGGCACCATAATCAAAAGGCAGAGACTCAGAAAATCAAGCGGGTGGTATGTCCAGGACTAGGGACAGCCACAGGAAAAATGCCCTATGCAGAAGCCGCCAGACAAATGCAGCTGGCTTATGCAAATTTCATTTCTCCGATCGAACGCATAAACTGGGACGTCGCAGGGAAGCGTCAACTGGCAATCAGATATGGGGGGAATCTTGGATTTAACTTTGATGTCGAGGGATGAGGAAAAGGATCCTTTTTGTCTACTGTTGGATGAAAAAGCCTATCATACAATCTTGAGTCACTAAGCAGCAAGCAATCAACATCAACGCCCCAAAATAATGACGGTAGATCAAATCATCGATCTCTTAAGAGCGCAGGCAGATCCCGACAAGATTGCGTATAAGGAAGCCAAATTTGGGATAGTCTCTCACAACGCCCTAGGGATTTACCAGGCAGAGTTGAATGAAATCGCCAAGAAGGTCCCAAAGGACGATGTCATAGCCCTGGCTTTATTTGATTCCCATATTTATGAAGCTCGATTGCTATGCAGCAAGATCTTTGATCCTAAAAATTTGACGGAGGCCTTGATGGACAAATGGACAGAGACATTTGACAATTGGGAGATCTGTGACTCGTTTTGCATGGGATTATTTGCCAAAAGTAAATTCGCTGTACCGAAAGCCATAGAATGGTCGAATAGAATGGAAACATTTGTGAAAAGAGCAGGATTTACAACGATGGCGGCTTACTGCACGACAGATAAAGTATCTACTAACGAGACATTTCAGCAATTTTTTCCACTGATCAAGCGCGCATGTACGGATGAACGCCTGTACGTGAAGAAAGCTGTAAACTGGGCATTGAGAAACATTGGAAAAAGGAACAGTGACCTGAACTTGGAAGCCATTTCGGTGGCTGAGGATATACTGACCATCCAAGATAAAACCGCACAATGGATCGCAAAACATGCACTAAGGGAGTTGACGAGTCAAAAGGTCAGGATCTCAGATTATCCGAGAGATGTATATAGGAGAAAGTCTGAAAGCTAGGAAAGTGCAAGTTATCTCCCAACCTTCTCTGCTTCATCCTCGAATAAGGAAGGATGAAACAAATTTTCTTTACCTCCGACCATCATTTTGGTCATAAAAACATTATAAAATTCTGTGATCGTCCCTTTGAATCTGTAGAAGAAATGGATCGCGTGCTTATTGAGCGATGGAATGAGAAGATACAACCTGAAGACGATGTGTATTACTTAGGTGATTTTGCTTTGTCCAAAGATGCTGAATATGTAGCTGACATTCTCGATCAGTTGAATGGAACGAAATACCTAATCGTAGGGAATCATGAGAGCGCAGCCTTGAATTGCCGCAAGAAATTTAAGTGGACGAAGGAATACCATGAATTAAAAGTGAAGGATCCTGATCGAAAAAATGGCGTCCAAAGAATTATGCTATTTCACTATGCCATGCGAGTCTGGCGTGGCGACCATCGTGGAAATTGGCAGCTATACGGGCATAGTCATGGCACCTTGCCAGACAAACCGAACAAACTCGCCTTCGATGTGGGCGTTGATGCCCATGATTTCTATCCTTTGTCTTACCAAGAGGTCAAAGCCATCATGAAGCAGAAGACCTGGACACCTCCCTTTGATGATGTAGAGGTTTAGACCCTGTTTGGAACAATGAAAATCTAGCTAAAAAGCGCAAACTTTTCACAGATTTGAGGTTTCAAACATGGTCTTAAAAATATCCTGAAAAAGAGATCTTCCAAAAGACAGATGATTCATGTAGATTGGTTATCACTCACTCGTAGAATAATTCCATATGATACTAGGTCTAGATCGGTACGATATAAACGAAAAAACACTCAAAAAGACGAACCCTTCTATGGTGGTCAACCTCAAGTTTAAGTATCCCGATGCTGAACTGATGGGTTTTTCACCTAAGAAAAGGCAGCAGAAACTGAAGAAAGTATTGAAGGGATACTATCAGAAGATCCAGACCTATTTTCCCAATAGCAAACCGCTCGGACAGCCAGACTTATTTTTTGGTGCAGAGGTTCGGCTGAAGTATCGAAAGCTGAAAAAAGTACAGAAACTCGACTTCATTGAGTGGATAAGGATCACGGAGATAGAAGGTATGCCGAAGAAGAAAGAAAAAAAAACACCTGATTACTATACGGTAGTAGCAAGCTTGGTCATTGATGTGGAGGGAGAGAAGAAAAAGAAGCTATCTCACGAGATGAGAATGATGCTGGTAAAAGCTTCATCTCGCAAGGCTGCTAAGAAAAAAGTAAAAAAGGAGATACAGACATATGAGGAGCCTTATTTGAATGGAGAAGGCAAGCGGGTGCACTGGCAATTTCAAGAGATCATGGATTGCTATGAAACGACGATAGGAGAGGCCATAAAATTAAAAGGACAGGATGGAATTGAGCTTTATTCCAAAATCTTCAAAAATGAGAAAGCGATGCGAAGGGTCATAAAGGAGATCCAAAGGTAATAGCTAAAGGATCAAGGAACCTGATTTATCCGCATATAAATCAAACAGCTTGTGGGCCAAATCGAAGATATACGCTTTTCCCTTGGGAGAATCCTCAAGCTTGGCAATCAAATCTTTGGGAATGGCATCAATCCCCAAATACGCACCCGAAATAGCTCCTGCCATCGCAGCAATAGTATCTGTATCTCCTCCCAAAAATATGGCATGCCCAATCGTTTCCTCAAACGAATCAGGAGATTGCAGAAAGCAAGCAATGGCCGTGATGACCGATTCCTGTGCTGCGATCCCATTTCCCAGTTGGATGATGGCCTCTTGACGCGAAATACGGCGTGTAAGTTCAATTTTTTCTTGAAAAACAGAAGAAGAAGAAACTGTGAAAAGATGATCTAGAAAGGTGTTCTTGTCAATGGAATCTATACTTGAAACGTATCCTACAGCTCCCGCTAAGATGATAGCTCCTTCAATTCCCAGCGGATGGGTATGCGTAGGAAGCGCCGATAGTCTGGCTTGTGAGATCAATTCCTCTGGATGATCTCTAAAAAATAGACCGATAGGAGCTACACGCATGGCGGCTCCATTTCCATAAGATCCTCCAGGGAAAATATTATTTGCTGTAAAGTGATAATCTCGGCCTTCTTCCATGGCTTCGAGTACGGCCCTTGCTCCTTGTCCATACCCTCTCGAAGGGACATAATTTTGTACAAATGCTTTACACAAAGCTTCTTCCTCCATGCTTTGATACGTGATCAAGGTCTCTGCTACACCAATCATCATCTGTGTGTCATCGGTGTACCAGAGGGATTTGGCAGGATACTGCATGAGCGCACCTAAGGACGGCACTCTGGCATGAATATGAGCAGCCGTCTGACCTTCAAATTTTCCTCCTAGGGCATCTCCCACCGTTAGCCCTATAAGAGAACCTTTAAATCTGTCCAAGAGTGTAGTTTTCATGTCATTTGTGTTAAAATACGTTTGGCATTAGGCACTTCGCTTACACCTATGCTGTAATGACACCGATATAAATGATTTTGTGACTCAGAAGCTGATCTCACAGATAAGTTATTTATATTCAGATTTTCGTAGTAAAAGTTAACCATTCACACTTCATGAACAGCTTGTCTAAAGTTTGGATCTTTACCCTGAGCTTATTCATTTTTTGCACCATCAGCCATTCTACCGTACATGCTCAAAGCCCTAAGGCTCGCCAGCGTTATCAGTCTGATTTGATCGAAGGTCTCAACGGCCAGGCAGCCAAGTATCTCGAAGCAGTGGTTCCCGCAGACTTTTCTCTTGAGGATCTTTTCATCGTCAAAATTGTCTTTGTCTCTCCTGACGATCCAACAAATGTCTTAGGTTCGATCAATCAAGCCTATACGATTCGCCAGTCCTATGTACAGGATAGTTACACGACTACCTATTCTTTGACTAAGAAGGGAAGTCCATCCTACATCGACCAGCATGGCGCAGTAGGACTGGTGGACAATATGATTTTGAAAAACACACAATCGTTTCAGTTCGTGGTGAGTACCGCCCTCGTCGATGATATGGCGCTAAATTATCGCAACGCAGTGGGAGAGATCGTTCCGTTTCCGCTGATATATGTAGGGCTATTCACCAAACAACTAACCTACTGATTTAGAGGAAATTTACTTATCTTTTGGTCATAAATAAACCCCGAAATTGGAAGTGAGAGGCCAAAATCGGGGTAATCCATAAAGCTATGGCTAAAGTACAGAAAATTTTTGAATCGCCCTTGCCGCTCAATTTTCTTAATCCTTCGGAGTCGCACGAAGTTTATTATCAATCTTTTTTGCGGTCTAATCTGGGTAAGATTTATCAATCCATTCCTTGGGCAGAGATGGTCAAAACACTTGATTTAAGCTCTTCCAAAGTGGGTCGCAAGTCCTACTTTTCTCCCCAAGGTCAATTGGCTCTGATGTTTCTCAAGCATTATGCGAGATGCTCTGATGCGCAATTGATCGAACAGCTCAACGCAAATCTCCATTATCAGTTTTTTTGTGGAGTTTCGATTGCACCTGACGCCCCTCTTGAGAATTTTAAACTCCTTAGCAAGATCCGATGTAAGCTTGCCGACCGCCTGGATATAGATAAGGTTCAACAAGTGCTGGCTAAATATTGGAGACCTCATCTTGATCAGACTCATTCCATTCTTATCGATGCGACCTGCTATGAGAGTTCGGTCCGATATCCTACAGACATCAAATTATTATGGGAATCTGTTTCATGGTTGTATGGCTTGCTTGTGGCTGGGTCTAAGGCTTGTAAACAACGACTTCCTCGTACC
>JBCBFT010000132.1:0-16693 GCA_038527485.1 Bacteroidota bacterium | reverse complement strand
TCTGGTGGTACGTAGGGATTGAATTTGTTCTTGCTTTCGTATCTGCCATTTTGAGTCGGGGCATCTCCTTGATTGATTCGCTCTTGGGAGATAAATTCTCCAATACAACCTCTGTCAAGCTGATTGAGCATGCGGCGGCTTTGGACCTTCCCCAGTTTGAGGACCCTACTTTTTATGACAAGCTGGAGCGTGCCCGCAGGCAGAGTACGAACCGAGTACGTCTGTTGTCAGAATTGATGAAACAGGGGCAGGACATCATCACACTTGCTTTCCTTGCGGCAGGTCTGGTAGTATTCAATCCATGGTTGATTTTGCTCTTGGTGCTTGCGGTCATCCCTGCGTTTATCAGTGAAACCCATTTCAACCAGCGGAGCTACTCTGTCAGCAAGACCTGGACACCCGAACGTCGGGAATTGGACTACTTACGCTACATCGGAGCCAGCGACCAGTCAGCGAAGGAGGTTAAGATCTTTGGATTGGAGAATTTTGTCAAGGACCGTTTTGCACATTTAGCAGACAAATACTACCAAGCCAACCGAAAATTGGCGATTCAGCGTTCCATTTGGGGCTTTCTCTTCAATACCTTGGGAGACGTGGGATATTATGCGGCCTACGTACTGATTGTATTACAGACCATTAACGGACAGATTACCTTGGGGGACTTGACCTTCTTAGCAGGTTCTTTTTCACGGCTTCGAGGGCTTCTAAGAGGGATTTTGTCGCGTTTTTCTTCCATTGCGCAGAGTGCCCTTTATTTACAAGATCTGTTCGAGTTTTTGGGAATCGAACCTCACATTCGTTCGCCCAAAGAACCGCTACCCTTTCCTAATCCCATTCGCGAGGGCTTCACCTTTGAGGATGTCAGCTTCCAGTATCCCAATTCAGACAAATGGGCGGCGCGCGGCTTGAGTTTTACACTTAGGGCAGGGGAGAAGCTGGCCTTAGTAGGAGAAAATGGAGCAGGGAAAACAACCTTGGTTAAGCTCTTGGCTAGGCTCTATGATCCTACAGAGGGTCGAATCTTGTTGGATGGGCATGATCTGAAGCAGTATGACCTCAAAGAATTGCGCGAGGCGGTGGGCGTTATTTTCCAGGACTATATGCGATTTCAGATGCGGGTGCAGGAGAACATTGCGGTGGGAAATATCGGGGAGCGAGAGAATATCCCCTTAATCGAGCATGCGGCAGAAAAAAGTCTAGCCGATCAGGTAGTGAGAGAGCTTCCTAAGGGAATGGAGCAGATGCTGGGGAGAAGATTTGAAGGGGGTATGGAGCTATCGGGCGGACAATGGCAGAAAATTGCGCTAGGACGCGCGTATATGCGAGATGCCCAGCTGATGATTCTGGATGAACCTACAGCGGCGCTGGATGCCCGAGCTGAGTATGAAGTCTTCGTAAGATTCAGCGAATTGACACAAGGTAAGTCTGCCGTATTGATTTCTCACCGCTTCTCTACTGTGAGAATGGCAGATCGTATCCTAGTCCTTGAAAAAGGCCAAATCAAAGAAATGGGTACACATGAGGAGTTATTAGCGGTGGAGGGAACTTATGCAGAATTGTTCCAATTACAGGCCCAAGGCTACCAGTAAAAGCTATGTGCCTGATACTGTATGTTTTAGGCAGGATTTATATCTAATCAATTGAATGCTAGTCCCTTATATGTGGGCTAGCATTCTTTATAAATAAGTTTAAAAATGTGGAAAAAAGGTGGACGCTACACGGAACTTTTTTTCCGAAATCCGTATATTCATATATACACCCTAATTGTATTTATCCCTTCATATTTCATTGAGCAGCTTTCCCAAGAAGTTTTGCCCTTTCCCAATCTAGCCTTTTGCCTCAGGTAAGAAGGCAGAAGCTTTTTGATGGATGCTACTGTAGAATTAGGCACTTGCTAGCTGATTCTCATTTGTATTGCATGTACTGAAGTCGGATTTCCTTTTACTTTAATCTACACAACTATGGGCCTTATCTTGCTCGCAGCTATTAGCTTTATTGTCGTGAGAGGCGTCTTTTCAGTGTTTGAAAGTGAACCTGAAAAAAAGAAGCCAAAACCTTTTAAGTGTGACAGATGTGGAGACATGCTAGATGCTGGTACTCCACCTTGTACAGGGACTTGCCACATCTACGAATTCAAATTTCGGGATAGAGAGTGGCCTGCCAAGCATTCTAGTTGTTAACGGACCCCGATGCGCATATCTGCGCTCACTTACACGCCAAGATCGATTGGGTATATCCTTCATATGTCTAGCGAATTGTATAGAGAGAACCTCGAAAACTTTACGGTACGTTTCGGGCATTTGTATGAATCTAGGGAGAAATGAAAGTAAGAGAATTACGCGTGGCATCACAGAAATTTAAAGACCTTCTAAGGTGAATAATAGTTTGAACAGTAATTTAGTATTTAGATTTTTTTTAGGTTAAAAAATGTGAGCCGCAACATCTGTATATCAAAGACTTGAGGTTGTCGAAATTCCTATCGGCAACCTCTTTATTTTCATACCACGATAATTGTTGTATTTTTCTCCCCGTTTTTTTAATCACCTTATTACTAAGCAAAAGGATACCATGACTCGTAGTAAAATAACTGGTCTGGGCTATTATGTGCCCGAAAATGTAGTAACCAATGATGATTTAGCCCAAAGATTTGACACCTCAGATCAATGGATTCGTGAGCGATCGGGAATTCGCGAACGCAGATACTTTACGCCTGGAAAAGACACCGTCTATGGTATGGCAGCTGAGGCCGCTAAAGTAGCCATCGAGCGTGCAGGTATTGAGGCTGAGGATATTGACATGATCATATTTGCTACGCTGAACCCTGATTATATGTTCCCAGGCTCTGGCGTCCTCCTACAGCGTGAGCTAGGTCTCAACAAGAAAGCGATACCTGCATTAGATATACGTACACAGTGTTCGGGTTTTATCTATGGTCTGTCGATTGCCGATCAGTTCATCAAAACGGGGATGTACAAAAATGTCTTGATGGTGGGAGCTGAAATTCATTCTTCAGGTCTAGACTTCAGTGATAGAGGACGTGCCGTGACAGTATTGTTTGGTGATGGGGCAGGGGCTGCGGTCCTACAAGCAGTAGATGGAGAGGAGGAAAAAGGCATCTTGACCACCAAACTGCACGCTGATGGGGAACATGCAGAAAGCTTGGCAGTGCTGACACCCTCTGGCTCTGCGGAGCGCCACATCACCCCTGAGATGATCGATGCAGGAGAGATCTACCCCGTCATGAATGGCCGCATGGTATTCAAGATGGCCGTTGAGAAGTTTCCCGAAGTCATTCATGAGGCTTTATCCGAGACAGGGTATCAGCCTGAAGATGTCAACATGTTTATTCCGCATCAAGCCAACCTCCGGATTGCAGAAGCTGTCAGACAGCGCATGGGTTGGTCTGAGGATCAAGTACACAACAATATCATGAAATTTGGAAATACTACAGCAGCTTCCATTCCTATTGCCCTTACAGAAGCCTGGGAACTAGGAAAGATCAAGGAGGGAGATTTGGTCTGTCTGGCTGCTTTTGGTTCTGGATTCACTTGGGGATCGGTCCTGATGCGCTGGTAGCATAAACACTTTATGGATGAGAAAAGAAAATTTGCTGCTGCTAAGTCCACCTTCACGCAGAATTTTTACTTTTCTACAAAAAAATATGAGAAAAATTATACGAGCAGCAGATTGTTGCTCGTTTACTTTTTATCTTCCCTTTATGGAATACTGAATATAATTGGTTATTGAAGAAGTGGTCCATCCACACACTACAACCAGATTCATTTTCCCAATCGTGCTTTTTCCCCTCTTTAAGGTTATCCTATCATGCGATATGGAGAAGAACTTTTTTATGCAAAAAATATCTTCTATTCGTTGTGTAGCATTTTGTTTATCAGGGATTTGTATCATGAATAGCCACCGTATACTTTCCCCTGCTGAATAATTTTTTGCAGAAAAAGGCAAATCGTCATGTAAAAATCGTGTGCGTCTCGTTTAGTGATTGATTGTAGGATAATCTTAAAGGGAATAAGAGTAAGATCATATTTCAGTGCTTTTATGTGAGTGGTGATTTATGCGCAAAATTTCCTGAAAAGGAGGTTTTGCTTGGCAAATTGGTCCCTTGACAATTGTATGCCTAAGCAGGCATCAAAGGGAGTTTGTCGGTTCGTACATGCTAGCCCCTAAAAATTTTCAAGTATGAAGAATATCCTGCACGTAAAGGAGATTAAGCCTGATATTTCGTTAGGTCGTAAGAAAAGTTTATCTTCCAGCGTCAAAGAACTCCCATTATCAAACGGCGTGCAAGAAAAACTTCCCTACACTACGGCTGAAGAAACGCCCTCGGACAATGATCTGATCGCGCGTTTCCGCGAGAAAGGAGATGGTCAGGCCCTCGTCACCTTATTGGATAAGTACGAGCGCTATATTGTGTCTATCGCCTTACCTATCCTAAAGAGTCCCGAGGATGCCAAGGATCTTAAACAAGATCTCTATATCAAATTGGCAGATTCCTTTACGCACAAAGCTCCAAACCAACGATTTAAATCTTGGTTAGGGACAGTAGTGAAGAACTACTGTATTGACAAGTATCGGAAGTTCAAACGGATGACAGGAGATGAAGAATTGCCTGAGCCGAGCGTGGAAGACTGGAGATCGCTCAATCTCAACATGGATTTTCAACCTGTGCAGGCATGTGTGGCGGAATTGAACCCTGAGCAACAGATCTACATCGAACTAGCGTTCTTCAAAAAGATGAAGAATCAGGCCATAGCCGAATATATGAACTGGACGCCCAATAAAACGCGTGGTACAAGAGACCGCGCCTTAAAAAAGTTAAAGCAAAGCCTGAAAGGATTTGAGGGTGAACTCGCCCGATACTTTCAGGAGGATTAATCGATTGAAGAATATGTCCCATCGCGAAATTTCCTTAGAAGAACTTATCTCCTACCTTCAGGGGACAGCTTCTGAACCGCTTAAAAAAGAAATCGATTCCCAGCGTAAATCAGATGAAGAATTTGAAGAGGAGCTGCAAGGTTGGGAAGACTATATAGAAGACCATTCGGATCGAGAGGAGGCAATTCAGCATATTATGGCGATCCATCAAAAGTGGAAAAGCACCCCCATAGTCGAGGTAGCTTCCCCTAGCCCAGCTGCTGCCTCGGTAAAATCTCTTTGGGCACGTCCGACGCTCTGGTTGGCAGTAGCTGCTGCAGTTGCGGTCTTGCTCCTAAGCACAGGCATCATCAGCTGGAGTGGGGCAGGAGGTGTAAACTATGAGCAGCTCGCATCGCAGGAGATCGACAAGGAGCTTTCTCGCATGCTCAATGTGACAGCCAGTGTAGATCCACAAATCGGAGATTCAGACGATTGGCAAGCAGCCTTGCAGCAAGCCTATGCATCCCAAGGGGACTCAGGGCTGGTCAAAATGATAGACGCCATGGCACCTGCCACTCGGACTGAAGAAATCAAGCTGATTCATGCTTTGGCCCTGTCCAGGACGCAAGCAAAGGAAGAAGCCCTGTGGATATTAGATACTTTAGCCACTGAAAGCACACAAGAGGATATTCGTTGCAATAGCATATGGAATGGATTCTGGATTGCGCTAGAGACTGAGAAATCTAAGGCCAAGAACTGGGTTCTTAAGTGGAATGTGCAGCAAAGAGGAATCAACTGTCCAGATGCTTTTCCCGCCAAAAATAAGAAGATCAAGGAAGTCATGGTTTCTTTTTAAATGGCTGTAAGTAAAAGCGGCCATTCCACGAAGTGTTTCATCAGGTTCAAGCCTATAGCCAAAAAATAGGGAAGTTGATTCATCTCTTCTTCCTTCAGATTGTCTGAGCAGCCTGTCTTTAGCTTGATGTGCTGCGCTAAGGATAGTTTGTTGTCGCTTCAACGATTGCATATTGCAAAATATCGTATTAAATTAAATTATATGTCTTTCAAAGAATAAACTTATGAGGGATAAGTGTTCATCCACTTGCCCTTTACTTATACACAACCCCTCGTTCTTTTGCCCATTGTGAACCATCAACCTTAGGGAGTGCCTAGCTCCTTCCAATTTAGATCAAAACATGAAATATATACTGCGATTCGTCGCATGGCTAACCTTATGTTCCATATGTCTTGTAGCGAAAGCTCAAAATTCCCCTTCCCCTGATAGAGCTGCGCTTGTTGCCTTTTACAACAGTACAGATGGACCTAATTGGGCGAACAATACAAACTGGCTTCAAGGGCCCATCAGTGGTTGGTTTGGTGTCGAGATAGACAATAACAACCGTGTGGTGGGTTTGGACCTTCCTAGCAACCGATTGGGAGGATCTGTTCCAGCGGATTTGAATCTGCTCAAATCGTTGCGGGTGCTCAATCTGAGGAGTAATTCCAACGTCAAGTCGATCACGCCGATCCAGAACCTTCCCTCCTTGGAAGTCTTGGATTTGGGTAAGATGGGACTGCCAAACTTGCCTTCATTGGATACGCTCCCTTCCTTGAAAAGACTCCTGATTGATGGCAATGCGCTGACAAGTCTTCAAGATTTGAGCGATTTTACGGAGTTGGAGGAGTTGATTGTCTTTTCGAATAATTTGACGAGTTTACCCGACTTGCCTCCTGGCTTGCAGCGTCTGAGTGTACGAGTCAATCAGTTGACAGACTTGGGCAATGCAGCTTCCTTAGCGAATTTGGTAGAGTTGCGTTGCCAAAACAATAGATTGACCTTTGAGGACTTATTGCCATTCATTGGCCTTTCGCCCAATACTTTTTCCTATGCACCACAGGACTCCGTGGAGTCTGAGCAGACCTACGCTTTTTATGTAGGAGATACTTTGGAGATGGCGACGCCTGTAGACGTAGGAGCAGATACCAGCATTCGCTATCAGTGGTTTTTGCAGCCTGCGGGTCTCAATAATTTTGACAATGCGACAGGTGTCATTT
The DNA here is from genome assembly GCA_038527485.1 of Bacteroidota bacterium. Taxonomy (GTDB): domain Bacteria; phylum Bacteroidota; class Bacteroidia; order J057; family J057; genus JALEFZ01. The sequence continues at coordinate 9,763 of JBCBFT010000132.1, read as the reverse complement.
CTGAGAACAAGGTAAATATTACAGATAACAACTTTGCGGGAGGGACAGCTACAGGAGATTTCTACTTTGTGAGAATTACCAGTTCCTTGCTACCCGATCTCCTTTTGACATCTCGCAAGAAATTTATAGTCGTGCGTCAAAAGCCCCTAGGTTTCGATGATACCAAGGTTCCAGGCTATATCCGTACCACGGTCCGCTTCAATCCGAATAGCACCGATGCGGAGCGTGACGCTATCCGTGCACGCTTACTCGCGCGTGGAGCCGTGCAAGACATGTCGCGACTCTGCAATTGTAGCACGGTGGAGACTTGGCTGATCTCTGATACACTTCGGACCCCAGAGGGAGAGGTGGCTGTGATTGATCCAGAGGAATCTATTTTGGAAGCACAGGAGGAGCTGCCCCCTCAAAATGATACAGCTTCAATCGAGAAGGACTTCCTCGTTACGATCAATGAGCCTCAACCCAATGACTTGAGTTTGCTTTGGGCAGTAGATTTGGAGCTGGATAGTCTCATCGCGCTTCAACAAAAAGATATCATCGTAGGTCTCATAGACTATGGATTGGACTCTTCTCACAGTGTGTTTGATGATAGAATTAAGGAGCGGAAGATCAATGCACAGCAGGCCTGTAGACGGAGGAATAAGAATAGTTTCAATTTTAAGATGGACAATACAAATGCCTTTCAAGACAGTTTGGATGGAGGGCATGGTACACATATTGGAAGTATCATTATTGGGCTACGCGAGCTGGAAAACCTACGATTGATGAGTTTACAGGTTGGAACCCATAAAGAAACTGCCACACTTTTTGACATTGTATGTGCGGTAGACTATGCCATCAAGAAGGAAGTGGATGTCTTAAATATGAGTATTGGGTATTTGGGAGATTCCTCCTCATTATTTGATCAAGTGATGCAAATGGCACTTGATGCAGATATTGTGGTGGTTGCCTCCGCTGGAAATGATTCGATCAGCAATGACCTTAACCCACATTGGCCTTCTAATTTTGCCACTAAATATCCTAATATATTATCTGTTGCCTCTGTCAAGTCTTTTGGGCAAGAGCAAATCAGTGCCTTTTCCAACTATGGAGCTAACACTGTCAATATTGCAGCTCCTGGAGAATTGATTTGGGGGGCGATTCCCAACAGAAATGGCGTAATGTCTCATGATTTTGCCTTTAAATCAGGCACATCTATGGCCAATGGCTTTGTGACAGCTTTTGCTGCTGCTATTCGAGGGGCAGATCCGAGTTTGACGGCTCCTCAGGTAGTCAGCTTGATTCGATCAGATGCCTTTTCGGTCGCTCAAGTCTCCGCTGCTAAAGTCAAAGGAGGACGGAGGCTAAAGGTGAATTTGGTCAATTGTCTTCAAATCCCTCAAGGCTATAATGATCTCTTGAATATTGCTGTGGACGGTAGCGCCTCTATTAATGTACTTGAAAATGATTGTTTTGTAGATTCTATTGGCATTCCAGAGGTAACAGTAGAAGAAGATTTTCAAAATGGAACATATACCCTTATTAACGGTATAATTACCTACACGCCGAATGCAGGTTTTGAAGGGATAGATGTTTTGACTTATAAGATTGCCTATCCTAGTAATCCAGGGAATTTTACTACGGCGAAAGTCTTTGTGAAAGTGAGTGCTAATACTAGCGTATTCCTTGGATTGGCATGCTGGATATGGGTATTGATCGCTTTAGGTCTGATCGTCCTTCTAGTCATTTTAATTCTTGTGAGAAGAGGAGGCAGCTCTTCTCCCTAAGTATGGATAGACAAGCAGTTTAAGACCATGTTTGAGACAATGAAAATCTAGCTAAAAAGTGCAAGCTTTTCGCAGATTTGGGGCTTCAGATATGGTCTAAGTCTGGGCAGAACGTAAAAGGAGCAATCAATGGCATCGATTGCTCCTTCATTTTAGTTGATCTACAAATCAAAGATTATGATTTTCAGAGTATTCTTTGGGGTATTGTCGGTATTCGGTTGGGGAATATTGGGTGCTCAACCTACAATGAAGGATGTGGAGGCACATTATGAGAAAGGAATAGAATCGGCAAAAAAGTATAAAGCTGCAGAGGAAGAAATCACGAAAGGGAAATATCTCAATCTTACTTTCGATGCATTTCGAGAGATCCTGGCGTTGTATCCTAGCCTGGAAAGGGAGGAGAAGTGTAAATGTGCAGATAAACTATATAGAATTGGATATGATATTCAGGTAAAAAGACTGCCTTTGGATAGTGCTATTCAGTACTATGCAGTGGCTGGAAACGCCTATCAGGCTTGTGATACCATCAATAAAGCCAAGGTCATAGGGAGCTACGCCAATCAGGGAAGGTTATTACGAAGATTGTACAGGTTGGGAGAGGGACAAAAAATCTTTCAGGACTTTGCCACACAAGAAAATTATTTAGAGGAAATAACTACTGAGCAAGAGCAATCCTTTGCGGCTTACTTTTACTATGAATGGGCCAAGCTGGAAGAATTAATAGGGGATCTAAAGAAAGCCGAACAAAACTACGTCTCTGCGATCACGCTCTATGATCAGATTCGGAGCATGAGTAAAAAAGCATCTTCCATCATTTCTTTGGGGGGGATCTACAATCAACTGAATAAGTCTGAGCAGGCGATCGCTTTGATCAAGAATTTACTTCCCACATTGACTTCAGACGCTTTAGGAGTAAGTGAGAAAAATACTCAAAGCAAAATTATTTCTGCTAATATCATTTTAGGTAGTAGCTATTTAAGAACGAATAATCTGGAAGGGGCTTATGAGACCTACACGAAACTATTAGAAGAGAATATAAGCGAGCTAAACAAAGTCGTCATCATCAATAACCTTGGAATCATCACAAGGAAAATGGGTGATTATCCAGCTGCACAAGCCTATTTGTCTAGTGCTATTGAAACTAGTCAAGATGAAAAGTTGCCATTCCTTTCAGATCATTTCAATAATATGGGAGATATCTTCATGGATCTGGATCGAGAAGAGGAAGCACTTTCCTACTACCAGCAGGCACTGAATATAGTAACTGATACCCTAATTACAGATTATAGTCAGAACTTACCCCTTGATATTCTGAGTGTATCTCAAGACAAAACGGGTCTCATTACTTTCTTGACTTCAAAAGCAAAAGCATTATTTACGCTATTTCAAAAGTCCCATTCTCCTGAATATTTGGCCTCCTCGCAGAAATCATTCGATTTAGCCATTGACCTAATCGATCAACTGAGAAAGGATTTATTCAATTCGGATTCTAAACTTTTCCTGCTCAATGAGGCGATGAATACCTATGAAGGAGCCATCGCGGCTGCCCTCAGCGCGGGAGATGTGGCACGTGCTTTTCAAATTTCTGAAAAGTCCAAGTCTACTCTCTTGTATACGGCTATGCGGGGACAGCAAGCCAAATCTTATGGCCAAATTCCTGAAGATCTACTGGAAGAAGAATACTTTCTCAATGAGGAGATTGCCTATTTGGAGCATCAGCTTTCTGCTCGTGCAGATGAAACGGAGCTGATCACCCGACTCACCATCGCCAAGACACAGTTGGAGCAGTTGGTGAAAAAAATCGAGACGGCTTATCCCGAATACTATCGCTTAAAGTACGATACACAGCCCATTGACTTGGGCTTTCTTCAGGAGAGCCTACCTGAACAAACGTACATGGTAGAGTTTTTTACGGGGGAAGACAGTACCTATATTTTTGTCATTGATAAAGACCGTATACAAGTAGAGCATGTAGCTTCTCGCGAAGCTGACGTGCAAGCTTGGGTACAGCAGTTGCACGACAATCGTCTAGAGGAAAACTTTTATACCACAGGCCATGCCCTCTACCAGGATTTCTTCCAATCCTTTGAATTGGAAGTAGGTCATCATCTCCTGATTGTGCCTGATGGACAATGGAATTATCTGCCTTTTGGCGCCTTGCTTTCCCATCCTGTCACTGCCGAGCAGCGACCTAGCCAATACGACTACCTCATCCAGCGCCATCCAATCTCTTATTCATTCTCGGCCAAGCTCTGGCAGTGGACCACCCAACAGGAGAAAAGTTTTGCTCCTTTTCAGAAGAACTTGTTAGTCTTTGCGCCCGATTTTCAAAAGGTAGCACCTTCAGGACTTTCAGCGGAAGATCAGGGGTATTTGTATGATCCCTTTTTTGGGGGAAGGCCTACTGTTCAGACAGAAGCGGCACTTAGTCCGCTGCGTGTCCTCAAAACGGGTGCCCGCAATCTATCAGATGAGCTGGATGGGAACTTTTATCCTAATGAGGAGCAAGATGCTTTGCTGGGCCGCTTCATTGATATTGCCAAGCAATATCGCATCATTCACCTCACCACCCATGGCTCCTCCAACAAAGACAACAATCGCTACAGCTACTTGGCCTTTCGGCCGACGGAGGACAGCATCGACAATGAGCGTCTTTACCTCGCGGATCTCTACCGCCTCGAACTCAATGCCGACATGGTCGTCTTGGCCGCCTGCGAAACCAATCTAGGAGAACTCCATCTAGGAGAGGGAAATGCTTCCTTGGCCCAAGGATTTACTTATGCAGGTGCGCGCAGCATCGTGGCCACCCTCTGGCAGGTAAATGAGGCTTCTACCAGCGACCTTATGCAGGCTTTCTATCAGTATCTCCAAGAGGGGAAGGACAAGGCCACCGCCCTTCAGCTTGCCAAGCAAGATCTCATCGCCAATGCGGGAGACTATCCCACTCCTTACTACTGGGCAGCACCCATCGTGATTGGAGACACCGAGCCTATCGACTTTCGGCCCATGTGGATTCTCTATGCGATGATTGGTGGTTTCGTTTTATTATTGGTTTTGATGATCGGGATATTCCGTCGCAGACGCCCGTAGCCACTTGCCGTAGCAAGTGCTTGTTCAAGAAGATTTTATCTTCTTACAGGCCGCGATCTGGTCAGATGTGGTGAGGGGATGCTTCGCATGTGGGGATTTGTTCATGCGGTGGTGAGGAATATGTGAGGATTTACTCACGCCTTAGCGGTGAGCCTACGATTACATTTTGGCTTCGCCTGGGTGCTTGTTTATGGGAGGGTGTGAGGGGAAGAGGATACGATCCTCTTGGGGGGCACTTGCTGCGGCAAGTGGCTACGGTGAGGGGATGCTTCGCATGTGATGCGGTGGTGAGGAATATGGGGGATTTGCTCACGCTTAGCGGTGAGCCTACGATTACATTTTGGCTTCGCCTGGGTGCTTGTTCATGGGATGGTGTGAGGGGAAGAGGATACGATCCTCTTGGGGGGCACTTGCTGCGGCAAGTGGCTACGGTGGGGGGATGCTTCGCATGTGGGGATTTGCTCACGCCATGGCGGTGAGCCTACGATTTGCACTTGCCAGTGGTATGTGGCTACTTGTGGTATGGAATTGACCACGGCGATATCATTAGTGGAGGCAGCTTTGGAGCCGCAGCATCAGACATGGGCTGATTTGGGGGCTGGGACAGGGCTTTTTACAGAAGCGCTCCTGCAAACACTCCCCGAATCTGCTCAGGTCCATGCCCTAGATAAAAGCCCCCGCTATCTCTATGACCTCTGGCGGAGCCACCGCAAACGCCTCATCGTCCACGATGGAGACTTCACGCGAGAGATGGAACTACCCCCACAGGATGGGATACTCATGGCCAATGCCTTGCATTATGTGCAAGACAAGCGGCACTTTCTCCCCCACATTTTTTCCTATCTCAAACCTAGTGGCACCTTCCTCCTTGTCGAGTATGAAACCGATCGTCCCCAGCTACCCTGGGTACCTTATCCCCTTTCATTTGCAACTTTCGAAAAACTGGCTACTGAACTCGGCCTGACAGATATCCAAAAACTCCATCAAGTCTCCTCGGCCTACGGTTACCAAGGTATCTACGCCGCCAGTGGCAGGTTAACGTAATTCAGCGCTTATTTTTCATTGTTCAGCGTTCATTTTTTAAGTAGGAACCAGCTCCCCTTTCAAAAGCAAAATTTTCAGTCCTAAAGCGTAGCGGTCCCGAAGTAAAACGGTCTTCTGTCTCATCGTCTCTAAGAGACAAAGTCTCTCCCTAAAAATGTTTGAATATTATCTACATAGGTGTATTTTTACCCACGACATCTCGCATTGGAACACTACACATTGAAAAATACCATCCGATGAAATTGCACGAATATCAAGCAAAATCACTCATCAAAAAATTTGGGGTCCCCATTCAAGAAGGCGTGGTCGCCAGTACTGTGGATGAAGCAGTAGCGGCAGCCAAAGATCTGTATGAAGGAGGGCCTGACGGACAATTTTTCGTCGTCAAAGCACAGATTCACGCAGGGGGACGCGGAAAAGGAACTGTCAAAGAGACAGGTTCTCACGGCGTAGTCGTAAAAAGAGGCCTGGAGGGCGTGGAAGAAGCTGCTAAAGGCATTCTCGGTGGTACGCTTGTGACCATTCAAAACGAAGCCATCGGTGGTAACCAAGTAAACAAGATCCTCATCGCGCAGGATATGTACTATGACGGTCCGTCTGAGCGCAAAGAATTTTACTTCTCTATCACGCTCGACCGCGAAACAGGAAAAGACGTCATCATTGCTTCTACTGAAGGAGGGATGGACATCGAGGAAGTAGCAGAGAAGCATCCTGAAAAGATCGTCAAGGAATGGATTGATCCTGTCATCGGCATGCAGCCCTTCACGTCTCGCAAGATCGCCTTTGGTCTCGGACTAGAGGGAACAGCCATGAAAAATGGAACGAAATTCATCGCCAATCTCTACAAAGCCTACAAAGAGCTGGACGCAGAGATGGTAGAGATCAACCCTATGTTCAAGACGGCAGATGATAAGATCCTGGCTGTAGACTGTAAGATGTCTATTGACGGAAATGCATTGTACCGTCACCCAGACATCGCGGAGATGCGCGACCTAGCAGAGGAAGATCCCTTGGAGGTCGAAGCAGATAAGTATCACCTAAACTACGTGAAGCTGGACGGAAACGTCGGCTGCATGGTGAACGGTGCAGGTCTAGCTATGGCAACCATGGATATGATCAAACTCTCAGGTGGTGATCCTGCCAACTTCCTGGATGTAGGCGGTGGTGCAAGTGCCGAAACAGTAGAGCAAGGATTCCGCATCATTTTGAAAGACCCCAAAGTGAAGGCCATTTTGGTGAATATCTTTGGTGGGATCGTGCGCTGCGACCGTGTCGCAAATGGAGTAGTGGAAGCCTATAAAAATATCGGTGAGATCAAAGTGCCGATCATCGTGCGCTTGCAAGGAACCAATGCGGACATCGCCGCCAAGATCATCGACGATTCTGGCTTGAAGGTAACTTCTGCGACTACGCTGACTGAAGCAGCCGATAAGGTGAGAGCTGCTTTGGCATAAAGAGAAACATAAGAGAATAATCGTATAGATAGGCCCTGGAATTTCGATTCTTGGGCCTATCTCATTTTGCTATAAGGCCAACTCCTAAGTCTGATATATATATCCAAGATCAAAGGAGTAAAAAAATGGGCCTATTATTACTAGAATAAAGAGATATATTAGAATTAAAAGGGAATATTTGGACTTAATGCTACTTTTCCAATAGCGTAGTTATGTGTTCAATATGCTGCAAATGAGGCTTCAATTAGGATCATAACGTACGTCCTGTAATCATGATAGCAGGAAAGCGAGCTAGACAATTCTTACCTACATACCACTAGGTAGGATATTTCAATCAAACCTTACTGCTCCAAATTAGAACTCATAATGGAGCTAGTCTGTCAGTCTTCTCGCTCTTATTGATGACGAGAGTTATCAAATAACTGGGCGTTTCCTTCTTAGCTGCATTTTGAATGCAAGATTTAATATTTGAAGTCAAAAGTATCTTTTAGCAAAGATATTTGAGATCATATTATGCCATTCCCATCCATGAAGAAAAGGACCTACCTCTATTTTTCACTTGTTAGTTTTGTGTGGTGTATGTGGGGACCAGAGATATATGGTCAAGATCCTGCATACCAAGAAATTACTATGATAGATGGACTTCCTTCCAGGGCAGTACATGCTATTGCTCAGCAGGAAGATGGTGCCCTCATTGTGGGGACAGGTCGTGGCCTTTTTCTATACGATGGACAGAAGTTTGAAAAGATCCCTTTTCCAGATAGTGCACGTTCTGAACACGTCTTTGATTTTAGGCAGATGAAAGATGGAAGTTTTGCTTTCCTCAATGCACAGAAACATCTATACAAGTACGAGAAGGAAAAAATTGAACGTATGTACTTGTCAAAGCTCTTGGGAGGAGAGCGTATCAAAAATGTTCATATTCATGGTGAGAGGCTAGCCTATATACTGATTGAGACGAACCGTAGGCTATTGAAACTCGATTGGGAAAAACAGGAAATTGTCTATCAGATACACTTGAACAAACAGCTATACCTTTCAGCCTTAGGACCAGAAGGGGGGCTGTGGACTTTGTACAGGGATACGATATCTGTACATACACTGGATGGGAGGATTATTCATAAATATGTAGGAGAATATACACGACATCGGTTGAATTCCAGATTTTTTTTGAAGCAAGACGGGACATTACTTCTGTGGGTGGGAGTCAAAAGTATTTTGGTAGAAGTGGAGTTCATCGAGGGAGAAATCAATTTACACGAGTTGGCGCAATTTCCTGAAAAACTGTCTACCTACTTTATCAGTGAAGGTGGTGAAAACGAGTTACTAATTGGAACAGACAAAGGACTGTGGATTTTTGAGGAAGGAGGAGAAATACGTCACTATTTCAAAGATAAGACTTTCTATGCGGCCATTCGAGATCGTGAGGCCAACTACTGGCTTGCTGTCTATCAGGCCAAGATCTTGTTTGTCACAAATATGGAGGTGGTGACATTTAACCAAAGGTCAGGAGGACTTCCGAATGATTGGGTCAAGCAGATCGAGATCATAGACACACAGACACTCGCTGTGCATACCAAAAATGCTTTTATCGGACTGGGAGATAAGCAGGGGCTGTCTTTTTTACAGGGAGAAAGCAATATTTTTCATGAAGAGCAATTGATGAACTTTCAAGGTAATATGAGCTGGTTTGTTTCACAGCCAGCTCTTCCCAATAAAACCTCTATAAGTATAGTCGATCCAAGGGGAGAATTTCAACTTTTACCTTATCGAATACCTTCTGACATAAGATCACTGATAGAGCATGGAGATGAGGAATATTTAGGAATCAATGAGGCTGATCAACTGGTTAGATTGAAGGCAAATGGACAATCTATAGAGATAAAAGAGATGCTGGCAAACCAGATGAAGTTAGCGAAATTTTACCCTGAGTACATCAGCAATCATATATGGATAGGAGGCTATAATACTTTGATGGTGTGTAAAGATGACGGCTTGTACAGATTTACAGAAAGTTTTCCAGATCGATATTACATTACAGCGATACATGAAGATATGGATTCTTGTATTTGGGTATTGAGCTGGCATGACGGTCTACGTGTTTGGAAAAAACAGCCTGACAATCAATATGTATATCAGGGGCATAAGCTGCATCAGAGAGAAGGAACCGCACTGGAAGTTGTAGGAAGAGATCTGTGGATTGGTACATCTGTAGGCTTGTTTCGCTACGATATCCCAACAGGAAACTGTAGAAAATATGGTTTTGCAGAAGGCTTGGTATCAGAAGATGTTATAGCGCTCAAAGCCTTCAGAGGAGAGTTGTGGGTGGGTACGACAGGTGGAATCTCTACGATACCCCTGAAGCCAGAAACGGAAGAAGTCGCCGTAAAACCAAAAATCAAAGTCCAC
>JBCBFT010000131.1:0-16747 GCA_038527485.1 Bacteroidota bacterium | reverse complement strand
GTTAACATAAATGACTCTCAGATTCTTGCCATGACCAACCGAAAGCGTTTCTCCTGGAAGGAACTTTTTTCTTCCCAGAGCTTGACACGCAAGATGGCCAAAGATTTGAGCGTGCCTGTCTTGGCTTTCCGCAAACAGAAATAACTTAGCGGTCCAAACATGTTGATGAAAAAAGCTGTCTCTTCAAGAGATGGCTTTTTTCTTGGGTCATTTTATCTATCATTCAGGGTACTGAAAACCATCTGGTGGAGGGATAAGGTCCTTGTAGTTCCAAAATGGACCTGTATAATCGATGCGTTCATCGTCCTTGGGAGGAGAGGGAGGTGGATTGATGTCTCTGAAAATCCATGCCATCAAGATTCCGCCTATGGCTCCCGAAAGGTGTCCTTCCCACGAGATGCCTTCCTCGATAGGTAGCAATCCCCAGACAACACCGCCATAAAGAAATGCTACGAGCAAGGACAGCACGAGCGCTACACGGTCTTTGCGGAACACTCCACTGAAGAAGAGGAAAAAGATCAGGGCATTGACCAAGCCACTTGCGCCCAGATGCGGAGGATAAGGACGGCCAAATAGCCAAGTCCCCAAACCTGCGGTCAGAATCCCAAAGAACAATACTTGAAGGGAGACTTTGCGGTAGAAGTAGCGAAGTACAGCACCTACCATTATAAAAACAGAGAGATTGCCTAGCAGATGTTGCCAATCCCCATGGAAGAAAGCCCCCGTAAAAATTCCCACCACACCAGAAAGGGATTGAGGATGGATGGCATAGTCCAGCTTATCAATCAGACCTGCCTCGACAAGCACATGAAGCAGGACCATGATGGCTGCCAGTGCCAGTGGCAAAAAAAAGCTGTAGATGATTTTTCGTAGATCTTGATCCAAGTGTCATTCTTTTGCCTAAAGATACGAGATTGCCTGATACATGTTTGTCCTTTTCCCATTCCTCCTTCATGATGTAAGGAAAAAGATCCTTTGTTTATCTGCGCACGAATCCCTTATTTTCGCTTATGACGCAAGGAACTGCAACTGTGGCTACGCCTTTGCTGCGTGTATCCCACCTACACATCGGCTTTGGGAAAGAGGCGCAAGCAAAGCCCGTGGTGAAAGACCTCACCTTTGAACTGAAGAAGGGAGAAACGCTTGGGATCGTAGGTGAATCTGGAAGTGGGAAATCTATGACTGCGCTTTCGATTATGGGACTCTTGCCACCAGGAGGGAAGATTACACAAGGCCAAATCCTTTTTCAAGATGGAGAAAGTGCTCAGGATTTTACCCAAATACCCGAGAAAGTTTATCGAACCTACAGAGGCAAGCGCATGGGCATGATCTTTCAAGAGCCTATGACCTCCCTCAACCCTGTCCATAGGTGTGGAGAACAAGTAGCTGAAGTGCTGCGCCTACATAAGAAACTGTCCAAGCAAGAAGCGAAGAAGCAAACGCTAGCATGGTTTGAAAAAGTCAAACTCCCGCGAATCGAAGAAATATACGCTTCTTATCCACATCAGCTATCAGGTGGGCAAAAGCAGCGCGTCATGATTGCAATGGCGATGTGTTGTCATCCTGATATTTTGATTGCAGATGAGCCGACCACCGCACTAGACGTGACAGTGCAAGAGGAAATCCTGCGCTTGATCATTGATCTACAATCACAGTTTGGAGTAGCTGTTGTCTTCATCTCGCACGACTTGGGCGTAGTAGGGAGCTTGGCGGATCGTGTGATGGTCATGTACCAGGGAGAAATGGTCGAACAAGGGACCGTAAATGACATTTTCACACAGGCCCAGCATCCTTACACGCAGGGACTCCTCGCTTGCCGTCCCATGATGGGACCACAACCTAAGCGATTGCCTGTATTGAAGGATTTTCTGGAAAAGGAGAAAAGGGATCAACCATCCGCATCTAAAACTCTCATGGCCGAGGGAGGGGAAACGCTCATCAAAGTCGAGCATCTGAAGACCTATTTTCCGATTCGAAATTCGCTGTTTGGGAAAACGAAAGGCTATGTAAAGGCTGTAGACGATGTGAGTTTTGAGATAAAGAAAGGAGAAACCCTGGGACTAGTCGGTGAATCTGGCTGTGGAAAGACAACACTGGGACGTTCCATGCTGAGATTGGTTGAGCCTACGGAGGGTGAAATCATGCTAGGAAATGCCAACTTATTGGATCTATCCAACAAAGAGATGAGGCTGGCACGCCAACGCATACAGATGATCTTCCAGGATGCTTTTAGCTCCCTCAATCCAAGAATGAGTGTGGGAAGTGCCATCAAGGAGCCTATGACTGTCCATCGTATAGGCGCAAATGAGCAGGAGCGGAAAGAACGTGTGATTGCTTTGCTTGAAAAAGTGGGATTATCAGCAGATCATTACAACCGATACCCTCACCAGTTTTCGGGTGGGCAAAAGCAACGGGTAGGAATTGCCCGCGCATTGGCGGTCAATCCAGAATTCATCGTGTGTGACGAATCGGTGTCTGCACTGGATGTATCTGTACAGGCACAGGTCTTGAACCTGCTCAAGGACTTACAGGATGAATTAAATCTAACCTATCTGTTCATTTCACATGATTTTGCGGTGATCAATTTTATTTCAGATCGAGTATTTGTGATGAATGAAGGGAGAATTGTAGAGCAAGGTCGGCCTGATGAGATTTATCTTAAGCCTCAATCGCCTTACACGCAAATGTTGATTCAGGCTATTCCGCCAGGGGATTGGAAAGAGATTGAAAAGAAGCGAAAAAAGCTGGGGAAAAATTGAACTGCATTTGTACATCTCGTGCAGCTTAAGAATATTTGCACTTTTACAAGCTAACGGTTGGGAAGGTGGGAAGCGACAGATGCTGAAAACCTTTCTACGCATAAGTAGTTTGGGTTAACTATACGAAAAAGTGAACACAGATATGATTCAGACTGATATATGTATTGTGGGAGCGGGTCCGGTAGGTCTATTTGCCGTCTTTGAGGCAGGTCTGCTCAAGATGCAGTGCCATGTCGTCGATGCTTTGCCGCAGGTAGGAGGTCAACTGACAGAGATATATCCCAAGAAACCGATCTATGATATTCCAGGTTACCCTTCCGTCCTTGCGGGAGATTTGATCAAGAACTTGGAGGAGCAGATCGCACCTTTTAAGCCGACTTTTACGCTGGGCGAACGTGTGGAGACGCTGGAGAAGCTCGAAGACGGAAGTTTTCACATTGTCACTAGTGACGGAACAGATATCAAGGCCAAAGCAGTCGTCATTGCAGGTGGCCTGGGATCTTTTGAGCCGCGCAAGCCTAAGCTAGAGAATCTGGCAACCTTTGAGAAAAAGGGTGTCGACTACATGGTCAAAGACCCTGAGAAGTATCGTGACAAAAAAGTTGTCATCGCAGGTGGAGGGGACTCCGCTTTGGATTGGACCGTATTCTTAGCGGATGTGGCAGCTGAGCTATCGCTGGTTCACAGAAGAGACCAGTTTCGCGGGGCGCCTGATACCGCCGCCAAAGTGCAGGAACTGGCAGATGCAGGCAAAATCAACCTGTACTATAATACCGAAGCGAAAGCACTTTCAGGCAATGGCCATCTAAACGCAATCACCCTCAATCAAAAAGAGGGAGGTCCTGTAGAGCTAGAAACAGATTACTTCATTCCGCTCTTTGGTTTGAGTCCTAAGTTGGGACCGATCGGTGAGTGGGGACTGAATATTGACAAAAGAGCAGTAGAAGTCGATACAAGGGATTACTCGACCAATGTGCCTGGCATCTACGCTATTGGAGACATCAACACGTACCCTGGTAAATTGAAGCTGATCCTTTGTGGTTTCCATGAGGCGGCTTTGATGTCACACTCCGCTTATTCCTACATTTACCCAGATAAAAAGGCCATGCTCAAGTACACCACTGTCACAGGTGTCAGCGGTATGTAATACGTAATCTGAACTCAACAATCCATTTTATATATGGCAACGATAAAAGTAACTGATACAAATGGCCAGGAAGAGGCCATAGAGTTTAAGGCAAAGAAGAATTCCAACTTGATGGAGTTGCTGGTATCCAAAGGTAAAGATATACCTGCTATTTGTGGTGGGATGGCCAACTGTGGAACATGCCATGTGGAATTTACCCAAGGCTTTGATAAGTTAGATGCGATCGAAGAAGATGAGGCATTTATGCTAGACACCCTTCCCAATATCACCGATACAAGTCGACTGTCTTGTCAAGTTGCCCTAGCAGAGGAGCTAGATGGGGCAGAGTTGGTCATCTTGAATGACGGTTGATGCATGGTCCCTAAAAATAGGAATGCCTTGTTGATTCACTTCAGCAAGGCATTTTGCTTTTCACGCAAACGATATTTTCATTAATCGCCAAGATATTGGGATTTTTGAGGTGAATATTTATGAAGAAATGCTAATTTAGTGAAGTAGGGAATATCCAGACTCAAAAGTCAAGCATTTTGTATGGATCTCTGCATAAAGAAAGGATAAAAGGTTAAGACATCAGAAAGAACGCATGCCAACATTAGATAGCAAGGTCCGTGATCATGTGAGAAATGAGGAAATCATACCAGCATTAGCATTGCTGAAGGAACACCTACCTACGCTATCTACGATTTTCAAAAATAAACGGAACATGATACTGCTATTAGAAAGTCAGTGGAATGGCAATGAGAATAAGTTTCTATCAGGCTTGCGTTCGGAAGAATCCTACAAACGTGAAGTGGCTAGGATCAAACTGGCTGTTATTACTCAGATCCCTAGCAATGCTACACAGATTGAGCTGGAGGAAGAGGAGCCTGTACTAGATTCGCCAGGTCAATCTCCGAGCGTAAGCCCTTCTCCCGATTTTGGGAATAAGAAGGTGTATTTTTCCTATTCATGGAAAAATGACATCAACCCTGATCTGGAGGTGATCGTGGATAAAATGTATGATTCTCTCATTGCGGATGGATTTCCTATTGTTCGGGATGTGGTAGACCTAGGGTATGGGGAGTCTATTGATAAATTTATGGGGCAATTAGGAGAAGGGGATCTTGTCATGGTATTCCTTAGTGACAAATACATTAAATCCGACTTCAGCATGTTCGAGCTATATGAGATAGGGCGAAATAACAGTATGGAGAAGGAAAAAGTGATTGCAAAAATTCTTCCTGTACGAGTGGAGGAGATAAATATGGGACCCAAAACGCTCAAGGCTTACAGAAATCATTGGAGAGAAAAGTTCGCAGAATGGGAAGAGAATCTGAGAGACGGAGGTACATCCGAGTATGAGTTGATGCGGTTCAATAGAGTCAAACGAATCCAGCAAAACTTAGGCAATCTTTTAGGCTGGGTTGGAGATATTAACGCACGTAAGCTAAAACTCTTAGAGGAAAACCAATTCGCAGAAGTCAAAAGCGCCATACGCGCTAGACTCACTTCCTAATCATTCAGGATCAAATACCTCAATCCTCAAATCGTCTACCAAAAAAGGTCCAGTTCCTCCTTGATGCCAGAAGAAAACACCCACGCGATCGTAGTCTTTCCCAGGAGGAATGCGCAGATCGCTGAAGATCGTCATAGTCTGATGAGGTACAAGGCGTCTGTGTGGTCGTATCTGTCTATTCTTCACGATCTGGTCTCCTTTGAATAATCGAACGACAAACTGTGGAGCTTGCCACATAGGACTACGTAATTCTTCTTCTGTATAAAATTGAGCACTCGCGCGAATCCAGCTCCCCTGCCCAGGCATGATCACCCCCTCATACATCGGAGTAAAAGTCAAATCCTCTCGCGAACAAAGCGATTGATTTCCCGAAATAGCCTTCATACCACAATCCGAAAGCGTCGTATCCCCCTCAAAGTCAAATATTCCTAAAGTCTGTACGTTTTTTCGCTCCCCATAATACCTGTCATTATTATCCAAATAGAAAATCTCGTCTGGGTCGATTTCATATCGCAAAAAGATCGCCCGATAGTATCCCCGCGTCATATCTCCCGCTCGTAGCAGACCGCCTTTGTGGGCTTGATGTACAAACCAGAGACTTACATAAGCAAAGAAGATCCCTACAGCAAGCAGGAGGTATCCTGCGATCTTTTTTCGAAGTCCCCATTCGACCAGGGCTGCCAGCGGAAATGCCAATACAGGGTAGGCTTGCACCATGGTCCGCTGACCTAGACTCCCCCCGTACCACCAAATCTCCCAAGCAAAAGCTACATAGCAGAAAATCAGTGTGTAGATCAAGGAGACCCAGAGGAGATTTTTATGTTTGTGAACCAGAAAAGGAAATCCGATGATCGCAAAAATCATGATCGGTGTATACATCAACCACCCAGCACGGTAACTAAACAAGCCATCACTAATGAAGGGCTTAATCCAATTGAATCCCTGATCTTGATAGCTGTAGACGATCCAGTCACCTGAGACATATTTCCAATAGATCAGCTGTAGGCCGCCTACCAGTCCCGTCATGATGCCTGCCAGGAGGTACTTCGTGAAGTGAACCCTTACAAATTGGATTCGATCCTTCACTGCCTGCCATGAATCTAATCCCCATAAGACAGGAATGAGCAGTGTCATCAGTTCTGTCGGGCGAATCAGCGCCGACAATCCTATGATTGCTCCAATACATATAGCAGTTAACAACCGAGGCTGCTGATAAAATCGGATGGTCTGCCAAATGAGCAAAGTGTAGAGGAAAAATAAGTGCCCATGCGTCATAGACCCTTGAATAGCAGAGTACTCCAGGAAGTTGGTCCCAATAGCGATGATGAGGAGCACCCATGCGACGGCTTTGTCTGAGAAGTATAAGGCCAATATCCTGGCGAGCATCCACAATCCCAGGCAAGCTAGGATCAAACTCCAGATCCCGATAGTGAACTGATAGGGGAAGGAGAACCCATCCGCAGGATGATCAGAGACCAGAGCCCAAAAATGGCCCACAAAAAAGGCGGGCATCATGGTCACAGCTTGCCCCATCGAATACTTCATGACCCTGTTGCCATTCTCGTATTCAAATGCCTGCTCAAAGGAAGAAGTCGGATTATATTTTTGGATGATTTCCTCCGAGAAATCCGCTCTTTTTAGGTCTCCATAAATAAAAGCCGCGGGTAAATACCAATAATAGCCCGATACATCCCAGCTTAGCGTAGCCTCTGTACCTGTCTCATTCCACTTGGGATAATAGAGGAAATGAACTGCTGAGAGAAAGAGGATGCATAAGGAAAGGGCACCACGTGTGTATGTACCGATGCTGGAGGCCATAGGACAAGCTATTTTAGACTACATATATACTGTAATCCTTCCGTAAATAGAAAAAGGCGCAGGAGTTATTTCCCCACGCCTTATAGAATCCTACAAATTGTAGCCCATCATATTTCTGAGTCTGGCTTCGTATTTACAAGTTTTGCCCTGTCACTGCGTTGAGGAGGTTGATTTTTCCATACCCATACTGGCTGTTGCGGTTAGGATAAAATTCCGTCGCTTGCTTCAGGCGATTCAGGATTTGCGTCTTGCTCCAATTGGGATATTTAGACCAAAGCTGCGCGGTCATACCTGCCATCGTTGCTGTAGCAGCAGATGATCCGCTTGTGTACCTAGGCTTGTTGCCACTGGTGTGGAGTGTCAGCGTTGTACGGTTAGAGTTGTTGCGATCCTGCATCACAACGACGAAATCTACCTTAGATCCTGAGTGGCAGATGTTGCAACGGCTGTATCCAGATCCTGTTTTGATACCTGTCACCGCTACAGTTTCGTTCATGTTGGCAGGGAAGATGACGCCCACCCAGTTGGTGAACGTGGTAGAAGTACCTGCCGCCGCATAGAGGATCTTGCCTTTGTTGTTGGCGAAACGCACGCCATCTTTCACGACACCACTAGAGAAAACATCTCCGATAGACATAGAGATGATGCGTACATCGCTGCGATTTCCTAAGAGTACCAGCGCTTCAGCTACGCCGTCTTTTTCATTTGATCCATTGATGACGACATCGCTTGTCCCGCGGACAGAGATCAAGTTTGCCTGATAAGCAGATCCGACGACAGCTCCGCTCCCTGCACGAGGCGCAGCAATCAAGCTCGCCATAGTAGTACCGTGCCCACACTGGTCATTGGGACCATCGTAGCTTTTCCACCACCACCAGCCAGTCTGGTAGGTGCCATATCTTTGAATGTAGCGTCCTGTCGATTGGCCTGTAGCAAATCCGCTGCCCAGCTTACTTTGGTTGGGTCCTACCCCTGTATCAATCAAGCCTACAGTGATACCCTGACCTCGTGCGCCTTGTCCCCAAGCTGATTCAATTTTCTCTGTAGCATTGCTGCGCATTTGCCATGAGAGCTTGGTATTGGATGGACTGATGTTTACAAAGTCGTTGGTGGAGATGCTGCCACTTGGAGGGCCGCCACCGCATCCTGAACCAGAGCGTGTCGCTTGAGGCTCTTCATAGCCATAGCCCATAGGTTCTGCGTAGCGTACGACGTCCATTTCGCGTAGCTTCGCCAAAGTCTCGTAGTCGGTCAATCGAACAGCAAAGTAGGGGAGTTCTTTTTCTCCCAAAACTACCAAGTCTTCCACGCCGACTTTTTTGTCAGGATGCAAGCGGTTGGTTTCATCTACGATGACCTGCATCAATGCTTGGCGTACAGCCTTCCATTCTGCTGCGTTCACGTCGATCTCATGGATACGCTCATTGATATTCTGAAAACCCGCAGGTTGGTAACCCACAGCTACGATACCATCAGATGCAACCACGGCTGACCATGCGACATAGGCATCTACATCGTCCCAGTTAAATTCGCCCTTTTCATACAAGGCTTCGTAAGCCAAACGGTCGATCGCTGCACGATCCAGTGGTTTGCGACCATCGAGTGGAGCAATCTGGACATCGGTATTTAGCTCAAAGGAGAAAGGCGTTTCGGTCGGTGCTGGATTGTCTGTCTGACAGGCCGTCAGCAGTAGGATTAATCCTGCGAATAAATAATGGAAATAAGTCCGCATGTGAGTAATAGTTAGTTTTGTTATGTGTGATTAAAAACTGTGTGATGTGTTACAAAGTGTAGGAAAAAATCGCCCATTTTAGGCTATTTGGCCTATAATATAGAGAAAAAATATATCCAATGGAGGCCATACATTTATTCTTTTTATTAAAAAATGAGAATAAAATATAACAGTGTTAGAGGTTGATTATATTTTTTCCATATAAAGGCTATGATAATATTTTCTAGTAAAAGGCTAAGGACGAATTACTTACAGAAATATTTAGAAAAATGATCAATTCCTACCAACCCCTAGAAAAAATGAATCGTGTAATCTTCCAAAAGCAAACATTGACTTGGAACAACAACCTTAATTAAGCTATGAAAAAATTTGGTGTACTTATGTGGTGGCTATTAGCCGCCTGGACAGTCTATGCCCAACCCGCAACTACGATTAGTGGGACGTTTGAAGATCCTGCTAATACGCCCGCAGTAGGCGTTTTTGTAGAGATCTACATATTTGGTAATGGAGGTATTTATTTCGATGATACTACTTATACGGATTCTTTTGGCCAATACTCCTTTACCGCCAATCTGCCTCAAGGGAGCTACGACGGCCACATCACCTATGTAGATTGTGATGGCAGTTTTATCGTAGATTCACTCAATTTTATTGCCCCCAATAATTTTGTGAAGGATGTGGTATACTGTCCCAATGGGCCCGGATCAGGAAATTGTGACGCTACTTTTAATGCGTATCTTGACACAAATCAGACAGCTTATACGTATAATTTTGTGCCTGTAGGTCCCAACAGTCCTAGCGTCACCTACTTTTGGAGTTTTGGAGACGGTACAACTTCTACTGCACAGAATCCTTCCCATACCTATGCCAGTACGTCCGCTTTTTATCCTGCTTGCCTGACGGTATACGATACGGTTACAATGTGCCAGGACAGTACCTGTGCGATCATAGTGATTGCAGGAGGCAGCTGTAGCGCAGGGTTCTCTTACAGCGACAACAATGGAGTTGTGACCTTTAACTCTTCCGCCTCTGGTTCTGGCTCCTTTACTTATTCATGGGATTTTGGTGATGGCAACACTTCTGCACAAGCCAATCCCGTACATACGTACGCAAATAGCGGCACTTATACAGTTACACTCATCATTACTTCTAGTACAGGCTGTACAGACTCCATTACTTCCAATGTCAATGTACAGATTCTTGTACCAGGAAGTGCCAAGGTCAAAGGTAACGTATTTAACTATGACAGTACGGGGGTTATCTTGAATGGCCTTGCTTATCTCATTCAGTATGACTCTGCAGGAGGAGGAACACTCACAGCGATTGATACGGTGAGCTTGATGCAAGGTATGTTTGAGTTTGAGAACGTGTTCCCTGGAACCTACTTGGTCAAAGCAGCAGCGGCAGCTACTGATCCAGGATACGCCAATAACCTTCCGACTTATTATTATACTTCACTCAACTGGTCTACAGCAACGAATGTCGTGGTCAATCTACAGGATGCGTGGGCGAGCATCATCATGCAGCAAGGAACCAATCCAGGAGGTCCAGGATTCATCGGTGGCTTGGTCAGCGCTGGCGCCAATAAAGGCCCTGGAGATGGCCTTGAAAATATTCAGATCAACCTTTTCAACGATGCAGAAGAGGCGGTCGCCTATACATACACAGATGTTGATGGAAGGTATGAATTTGATGACATTCCACTGGGAACCTACAAACTGTTTGTAGAAATACCAGGCATCACCTCACAGGGATTTGATGTAGTCCTAAAAGCAGATGAGCCTTCCGTGGGCGGCGTTAATTTCGAAGTCAATGAGTCTGACATAAATATCGTGACTTCCTCTGAACCCCAACTATGGGCCGCTTCTCTACGAATGTTTCCCAACCCTGCCAGTCAGACGCTCAACATAGAGATGGAAGTATTCCAAACACAAGAAGCAAGCTTGACACTGTGGAATGTCGAAGGAAGAATGCTTGCGCAAAAGGACGAAATGCTTGTCTCAGGAACCAATCGTATGACAATGTCATTAGAAGACTTGACACCTGGTTTGTACATGGTAGAAGTTAGAATAGGCGAGCAAAGACAGATACTGAAATTCGCCAAAAACTAGTTCATTTTTATACATAATGTGAGTCTAGAGGCTTTCTATGAGATGGATAAAGGCATATTGTCTGACGACCATTTTGTGGAAGGCCTCACTTTTTTCTCTCCTTTCAAATGCTGGCTTCTTGATGGATTACAAGAATTATCCTTGACATACATCATTATCTTCTTATATTTGCCAGCGAAATGAACAAGCTGTACTTCCAGCATATCACCCTTTCTTTTGCATGCGCTGCTCCAGCTCATGTCCACCACACTTTCCATCATTCCTCCTAAGGAGGAATCAATATCACATATCACCCCCTAGCGTGTGTTTTCTCTTCTGAAAACAAATATCCCTTTTCGGGACTTTTCATTTTCTTATTCTCCAACACTTCTCATAAATACCTTCGTTTTGGATCAAATCATTCGTCTTGCCGTTCAAAAATCAGGTCGTCTCAGTGAGCGTAGCCTGGAATTCATCAGAGAATGTGGCATTTCTTACTCTCGCAACAAAACGCGCCTGAAGTCTGCCTCTTACAATTTTCCCTTAGAACTTCTTTTCCTCAGAGATGACGATATCCCCAAATATGTAGCCGCGGGTGTCGCAGATATTGGGATTGTAGGGGAAAATGTACTAGCTGAAAAAGGGGAGAATATAGACTTGACCCTAAGGATGGGCTTTTCTAAGTGTAGACTTTCCCTTGCCATTCGTCAAAATGAAGAATATCAAGGTATTCAGCAGTTTCAAGGACAGAAAATTGCTACTTCATATCCAAATTTGCTTCGAAAGTATCTCGAAAGTAAGGGTGTCACCGCTGAAATTCACGAAATCAGTGGTTCGGTAGAGATTGCTCCGAGTATCGGACTAGCAGATGGTGTCTGCGACATCGTGAGCTCAGGGAGTACCCTTCTCGCCAATGGACTCAAAGAAGTGGAGGTGATTTTTAAGTCTGAGGCTGTGATGATCAATCATCCCCAGCTTTCTTCGGAGAAGCGAGAGATCCTAGACCAACTACTCTTCCGCATCAATGCGGTGCTCCGTGCAGAGTCTTATAAATACGTGCTGATGAACGTTCCCAACGACGCTGTAGAGCAAGTTGCTTCCTTGATCCCAGGCATGAAAAGCCCCACAATTACACCATTGGCAGATTCAGGTTGGAGTTCCCTGCATTCAGTGCTAAAAGAAGATGATTTTTGGTTGTCAATTGAGAAAATCAAGGCAGCAGGAGCACAGGGAATTTTAGTCGTACCCATTGAAAAAATGATCCTCTAAGCGTTTGGAGGAGGAAATGGAATCCATTTCCTGTATCCTGCGCGTTGCAATCAATACGCAAGCAAATGAATATATATATCAATCCACCTCGTAGTGACTGGGATCAGTTATTGGCTCGCCCATCGATGAATAATCAAGAGCTAATCGAGCGGGTGAAACCGATCTTAGCAGAAGTGAAAGCAAAGGGAGATGCGGCGGTCAATGAATTTACGGCTCGCTTTGATGGGGTCGCTTTGGATCAGTCGCGGGTGAGCGAATCGGAGTTTAGAGCAGCAGATGCGCTAGTCGATGAGGAACTAAAAGCAGCCATTCTGCAAGCCAAGGAAAATATTCACAGGTTCCATGCGGTACAGTGGGAGCCTGTACAAGAGATCGAGACGATGCCAGGCATTACTTGCTGGCGCAAGTCGCTGCCCATCGAGAAGGTTGGGCTATACATCCCAGGCGGAACGGCCCCCCTTTTTTCAACTGTATTGATGTTGGGTGTGCCTGCGCAGATCGCAGGCTGCCAAGAAGTGGTCCTTTGCTCTCCACCCAATAAGGAGGGGAACATACATCCTGCGATTTTGTACGCCGCACAAGCCGTCGGAATCCAGCAGGTGTACAAGGTCGGAGGTGCACAAGCCATTGCCGCGATGGCCTACGGAACAGAGAGTATCCCACAGGTGTATAAGATTTTTGGGCCTGGCAACACCTATGTGACGGCTGCCAAGCAACTGGTCAGTCAGGAAGGAGTTGCTATCGATATGCCAGCAGGCCCTTCAGAGGTGATGGTCGTAGCAGATGAAACCGCCCCGCCTAGCTTTGTCGCAGCAGACCTCCTGGCACAAGCCGAACACGGAGTAGACTCCCAAGTTATGTTGGTCGCCCAATCTGAATCTTTGGCTCAAGCGGTACAGACAGAAGTCGAGCGACAGGTTCAATTGCTACCCCGAAAGGAGATTGCGCAAGCCGCGCTTGAAAATAGCCGCATTCTCGTGACCGAGCGTACAGACGATTTCGTAGACATCATCAATGCCTATGCACCTGAGCACTTGATTCTTTCGGTAGAAAATGATCTTGCCTTAGGGGAAAAAATCCATACAGCAGGTTCTGTTTTTCTTGGGCACTATACACCTGAGAGTGTGGGGGATTATGCGAGCGGAACCAATCACACTTTGCCGACACATGGATATGCCCGAGCTTACAGTGGGGTTTCGCTTGATTCTTTTGTGAAGAAAATTACCTTCCAAAAATTGAGCAAAGTAGGGCTGGAAAATATCCGCCAAACGGTAGAAGTGATGGCGGCTGCCGAGCAATTGGAGGCGCATAAAAGAGCTGTAAGCATCCGTTTTGAGAGTTAGAGATCGTTTCAATTTTTACGCAACACCATGTCTGATATTCAAAATCAAATTCGTATACAAAAGCTGGCAAGAGCTCATATTCGCACACTTAAACCCTATTCTTCTGCGAGGGATGAGTACGAAGGAAAAGTAGGGGTATTCTTAGATGCCAATGAGAATGCACTGGGATCTGTCGCTGAGGGAAATTTTAATCGATATCCTGATCCCCATCAGCGGGAGCTCAAAGCAGAGCTAGCCAAGATCAAAGGTGTGAAGCCCGAGCAAATATTTTTGGGAAATGGAAGCGATGAAGCCATTGATCTGCTCTTTCGGGTATTTTGTGAGCCCAAAGAAGACCATATACTGCTCTTGCCCCCAACCTATGGGATGTATCAGGTGTCAGCAGATATCAATCAGGTAAAGACGGTGCACATACCGCTAAATGAGGATTTTACATTGCCTGTAGGCGAAATTATTGCCAGCATTCGCCCAGGTACAAAGATGATTTTCATTTGCTCACCCAACAATCCTACGGGTAATTCATTTTCCCTCACCCAAATTGCGATGATTCTCAAGCGTACACAGGGATTGGTGGTGGTGGATGAAGCCTACATTGATTTTTCAGATAAATCCTCTGCCACTACCTTACTAGAAGCGTTCCCCAATTTGGTGGTGCTACAGACGTTTTCCAAGGCTTGGGGCATGGCGAATCTGCGTCTAGGCATGGCTTATGCCCACCCTGAAATCATCCAGTTGATCAACAAGGTGAAACCCCCTTACAACGTCAACGGTTTGACGCAAGAAAAAGGCTTGGAAGCCGTACGCAATGTGGCTAAGAAGGAAGCCTTCGTCGAAACCCTCAATGCCTCACGTGCAGTCCTTAGATCCCAATTGGAAGCTTTAGAACCCATACAGGTAGTCTATCCTTCGGATGCGAATTTCCTTTTGACGCGACTACCCGAGGCAAGTGCTGTCTATGAAAAGCTCATTCAGGAGCAAGTCATTGTTCGCAATCGCTCCAAAGTTACCCTTTGTGAGGACTGCTTGCGGATTTCCGTTGGGACAGTGGAGGAAAATCAATCTTTTTTGCAAGCCTTGAAGCAGGTATTAGGTGTAGAAGAAATAGAGGAAAAAGCCCTTTAGCATGAAAAAGCGCATCATATTTCTCGATCGAGATGGAACCTTGATCAAAGAACCCCCCGAAGACTATCAAGTAGATAGCCTAGAGAAATTGAGTTTACTCCCTGGTGTGATCCGCAATCTGTATGAGCTACAGCAGCAGATGGACGTGGTCTGGGTGATGATCACCAATCAAGATGGATTGGGTACGGAGAGTTTCCCTGAAGAAACCTTTTGGCCCGCGCACGACAAGATGATGGAACTGCTTGAGCAAGAGGGGATCACCTTTGATGAGGTCATCATCGACAAGACCTTTGCCCATGAGAACAAACCAACGCGCAAGCCAGGGACAGGCTTGGTCACACACTACATGGCGGGGGATTTTGACCTAGAAAATTCTTGGGTTGTAGGTGACAGGTGGAGCGACATCAAGCTGGCGCAAAATCTTGGAGCCAAGGGGATTTTGATTGGGAAAAGTCTAGACCCACAAGACGAGCGTGGGGTGACATTACAAAATGTAGTGCAATTACAGACAGATTCATGGGACGAGATTGCTACTTTTTTACTGAGTCAAAAGACCGACGAAAGGGTAGGAAAGGTTCATCGAAAAACCTATGAAACGGACATACATGTTCAGGTGAGCCTTGATGAGAAAGGTACATCTTCGATCTCCACAGGTGTAGGCTTTTTTGATCATATGCTAGAGCAGGTAGCCAAGCATGCGGGAATTACACTAAACATCCAAGTTGAGGGAGATCTTCACATTGATCCACATCATACGATTGAAGATACAGCTTTAGCTTTGGGACAGGCATTCAAGCAAGCGTTGGGAGACAAAAGAGGTATCCAGCGATATGGATTCTTCCTACTTCCGATGGATGAAGCCTTGGCGCAGGTGGCATTGGATTTTTCAGGTAGGCCCTGGCTTGTATGGAAAGGTAAGATACCCAGAGAGAAAGTCGGTGCATTTCCTGTGGAAATGACAGAACACTTTTTTAAGTCTTTTTGTGATACCTCGGGTTGTACGCTCAATATTCAGACAGAGGGAACGAACGCCCATCATATGATTGAGGCCACTTTCAAGGGATTTGCAAGAGCCATCAAGGCAGCCATTGCATTTACCGAGAATAGAAACGAGATGCCCAGCACGAAAGGCGTTCTTTAGCTTCTTTCATTAAGCTGCGTAGCCTGAAACCAATTTCTTGATTTCGGAGAGGTAATGCGCTTTTTGTGGCCCCAATATTTCTTTTGCTGTTTGGGTAAAGTAGGTATGGGACTGCAAAAAATTGAGTTGAATACGATTCCACTCCTGTTCATTGTTGACAATTCCTCTGTCCAAAAATTCCTGATAAAGCGTCTGGCCTACAGCGTAGAATTTGGAAGTACCCAAGTAATACAAATCGGCATCGCATAGGATACGCGCCAGATGTGAAGTAGGGCTTTGAGGAATTTTTGTTGCCATGATCATCTCGCAGATCTGCTGGATCTCCGCGGGTGTATAACCATAGCTAGGGAGTGCTTGGCGTGCAATTTCGCAGCCTGCTTGTTCATGATTTTGATAGGTATGAATAAAGCCCGAATCGTGAAACAAGGCAGCCGTAAGCAAAAGATATTGGTCGTAAGAGGAGATTTTTTCTGATGCAGCTAATTGTTTTACATCGTCATATACAGCCAGTGTGTGATGGATTCCGTGATACGGAAGATTGGAGGGTAGCTCCGTCTGAAGCTTTCGAATGATGAATTGCTTGGCTGATAAAAAATCCATATAAGATGCTAACGCGTTGATGAAAGATAATAATATGTTGATCTTGAATCAAATAATCAACTTAGATACATAAAAGAAACTTCATGTGTAAAGTCGCAATTTTAAAATATAATGCAGGAAACATCCAGTCTGTAGTGTACGCATTAGAGCGGCAAGGGGTTATCCCCACACTGACAGATGATCCTCAAACGCTTCACATGAAGTTTCTTTTATGTATCTAAGTTGATTATT
>JBCBFT010000130.1:0-17335 GCA_038527485.1 Bacteroidota bacterium | reverse complement strand
AATAATTTACATAATTACGAAGATCACCCCTTTTTGCCTACTTCCCCCAAATCCTGTAATTTCACGTTTATTCATGAAACTAACCTGAACTATGCTTCGATACCTAATGCTCATGTCCAGCCTGTTGTGGGTGCTCCAAGGCTTCTCGCAATCTGCTCCGACGCTGGATTATTATCTCCCACAGGATGTCTCCTACGATGACAAGATTCCCACACCCGCCGAAGTCGTGGGACACGAAGTGGGCGAGTTTCATATCACGCACGATCGACAAGTGTACTATATGCGGGCCCTGGCCAATGCCTCCGATCGTGTGACATTGATCGAAAATGGCTACTCGCACGAGCGTCGCCCTCAACTGCTGCTGGTGATCACCTCGCCCGAGAATCATCAAAATATCGAAGACATTCGAAAGGCGCATGTGTCCCTGACCGATCCCTCCGCTTCGGCAAACCTCAATACAGCAGAGATGCCCGTGGTCATCTGGCAGGGCTATACCATCCACGGCAATGAAGCCAGTGGCGCCAATGCGGCCCTCGTCGCCGCTTACCACTACGCCGCAGCCCAGAGCGACGAGATCGATAATATCCTCTCAAACGCCGTGATCCTCCTCGATCCTTCCTTCAATCCCGACGGCATGACCCGCTTCGCAACCTGGGCCAATAGCGGACGCTCAAAAAACCTCGTCGCAGACCCCAACAACCGCGAGCAAAACGAAATCTGGCCAGGCGGTCGTACCAATCACTACTTCTTCGACCTGAACCGCGACTGGCTCCCCGTGCAGCAGCCCGAGTCCCAAAACCGCATCCAGCAATTTCACCGCTGGAAGCCCAACATCCTGACAGATCATCATGAGATGGGAACCAACAGCACCTACTTCTTCCAACCTGGTATCCCCTCCCGCAACAATCCCAATACGCCTCTACGCAACTTCGAATTAACGGACGCGATTGCCCAATATCATGCGAAAGCGCTGGATGACATCGGTTCGCTCTACTATTCGAAGGAAAGCTTCGACGACTTCTACTACGGTAAGGGGTCGACCTTTCCCGATATCAACGGCGGGATCGGCATCCTCTTCGAGCAGGCCAGCTCACGCGGCCACCTACAAGAGAGCGTCAATGGCTTGCTGAGCTTTCCATTCACTATTCGCAACCAGTTCCAGACCAGCCTCTCGACCGTCAAAGCAGGGGTTGCGCTCCGCACCGAACTGCTCGACTATCAGCGCACCTTCTTCCAAAATGCGATGAAAGAAGCCAAAGCTGATGAAAACGCTGGACTGGTATTCGGAGCGGTGGGGGATGCCTCCCGCGCACGTGCATTGGCAGAAATCATGGAGCGCCACCAGATTGAGATCTATCCCCTTAAGGAAGATACACGCATCGACAACAAGGTCTATCCTGCGGCGAGCAGCTACTTCGTCCCACTGGCGCAGCCACAGTATCGCCTGATCGAGATCATGATCCAGCAGCCGACGACCTTCACCGACAGCTTATTTTACGATGTCTCAGCTTGGACCATGCCTTTGGCGTTCAACTTAAACTTTACGAAGGTAGACGCCCGCAGCATGCGCAATTTGCAGGGCGATACGCCCTTCTCCCGAGAAAATATGGCCCGCATGAAGCTAGAAAAAAGTGACTACGCCTACGCTTTTAAGTGGACGGATTACAAGGCTCCTGCCTTGCTGAATCGTCTCCAACAAGAAGGCATGCTGACCAAAGTGGCGAAGAAGACCTTCCGCGTAGGAGAGGAAGTATTTGACCAAGGGGCGATCATCATTCCCCGCCAGCTTCAAGATATGTCTAGCGAGGACTTGTACGCCAAGATGCAAAGCATTCAGGCAGATTTCCCTGTACAGATCCATGCTATCAACTCTGGTAATACAGACGGCGTCATGCTGGGAAGCCCACAAATCTCGACGGTAGAAAAGCCGCAAATTGCCCTGCTGGTAGAAGAAGGTGTCCGCGGATACGACGCAGGGGAAGTTTGGCACTTGCTGGACAATCGTTTTGATATGGAGGTGACGCTGATGCCGATCCGAGTACTGAGAAGGGCTGATCTTCGAAGATACAATACAATTATCATGGTCGAAGGCAATTACAGCAGCATCAGCAAAGCCACCACCGAAAAAATCAAGGACTGGGTGCGCGCAGGAGGGAAGATCATCGCTTTGAAGGGTGCGAACCGATGGCTGGCCAGCAAGAAGATGATCAACCTCAGATTCAGCAACTCCCAACCTGATTCTCTGGGAAGAGAGAACTATGCAAACCTCTCCAACATCCGTGGTGCGCAGATCACGGGCGGAACGATCTTCGAGGCGGACCTGGACCCTAGCCATCCGATTGGCTATGGCTATACAGATCGTACCCTACCCATCTTCGTGAACAGCAACCTCTTTTTCGAGATTCCCAAGAATCCCTTTGCCTTTCCCCTACAATTGACGGACGATCCTCTGATGAGCGGATATGTGTCGGAGGAAAATCTGGCCCGCATCAAGAAAAAGGCTGCAGTGGTAGTATCTCGACAAGGACGTGGCCGCATCGTATCGTTTAGCTTTAATCCAAATTTCCGCGCCTTTTGGTATGGAACAAATAAGTTATTTTTGAACGCGATTTATTTTGGGGGTATGGTGGATGGCCGTGCTTCGGAGTAGGACCTAGCCGTCACTCTGTCTAGCACCAACAGGACGTTGACGCTGGCAGGTAGGCATTTCCACTCACTAGAAAAATATTCATAGAGAGATGCGCTTATCCGTATCTCTCTTTTTTATGACCAGCCAGCCTAGCGCAAACACCCAAAATGGAATCAACACCCCACTTTTGATGGTGTGAATCACATCTGCTCCTCCTTTATGGTCCAGGATTTCTAATATCCATACGGATAGGGGCATAGCCAGTAAATATCCTGCCATAGACAGAAGCAGGATACGCCAAGGAAGATGCATCCGAAATACCCTCATGATCAAGTAGGCACCCAGTGGAATCAAGGGAATCAAGATGAATAGGCTGTATCGAACAATCATAAGAGGCCATTGTGGTGGTAATATCCAACGTCCCAGCGTCCATCGACTCGTAATGACTAGAGCAGCATATAAGATGATCCCATAGATTCCTATTAGGATGTTTAGGAACACACGCTTTCGTGTATCTATATCTATCATGGCATTTCCCCACAACATAAATAACCCCAAGCCCAAAGGAGCTGCCCAATGGAAATAGGAGACCCATTTTAATCCTGCCCAACCTTGATATTCTACTTCCAGCCGCCAGAGGAGACCGCAAAGGATCGCTAATAACGCGAGAGAGCCGATTGGATAGGAACGAATGATCCTGTGGGGCATGGTGTTGCGTTTGAAGAATGAAATTTATGTTGTGATTACGGAGCGAGCAAAGGTATTCCGTTAGCGTAGTTTAGCACTAACGGGACGTTAATGCTGGCGTAGGGACACTAGCTCTCTAGGTTTAACATCCACTTACTCAGCTTTGCTTTTGCTTCTTCGTCCAGAGGCTTACTCTTGCCTTCGGGTGCGACCTGGACAATGACCGTCTGCGCTTGCCCCACGGCCTTGCCTTCCTGAAATATTCTTTGACATAACTTCATCGAACTACGCCCTATCGACACAATCCCCGTCCCAATGTCTACTTTTCCTGGCCAATGAATCTCATTTTCGAACATTAACTCCAAAGAAGCAATGACAAAAGTGGCCCCTTCATTCAATAAGACATGCTCAGGATGGTAGAGAAACTCCACACGTCCTGTCTCCAAAAAGACGGAGAAAACGGCATTGTTGACGTGGCCTTGCCGATCGGTGTCCGAATATCGCACTTTGTCAAAAGTGATGAAGGGAAAGTCTTCGAGCTTGAGGTCATTCATAATCGGGATATTCTCCTGAAATCAGGGTAGTATGCTTATCTATGAGCGTAGGACATATTAACAATATACATCTAGATTTTTTCATTTATTGGCATAAATTAGTCCTTCAAAACCTCCCAATATGAACCTCATCCATTGGCTTAACAAACCTTATCCCCTATTGACTCGTGCGCGAGATAAGGGATGGGTAGTCCTAGCCTTTGGGGTGTTTACCTTTCTCTTTTTATGACTTTATCAGCCTTTTGGCACCCAAGATGTAAAGGCTTACCAGACCTTATTTCTGCTAGGATTTGGCCTATCTGTCTCCTCCTCCCTCTTCATCACCTACTTTGTATTCCCCTGGTTATTTCGACAGGTCTTCAATCAGGATCAATGGAAGATCAAGAAGGAAATCACGTTTGTACTGGTCACATTTCTCGTAGTCGCTTTTTCGAATTACACGTATAATACCTTCATCGGAGCAGAGATTGGCATCTACCGTACCTATATAGAATTTCTAGGGATTTCACTTGCTGTGGGTATCTTTCCTTTGATCGTAGTGGTTTTCCTCACAGAGCTATACCTCAATCGTAAAAATCAGCAGGCTGCGACCAACCTGAGCCAACAGTTGCCACTGGCTCAAGTACCTCCTTCGATCGTTCAGTTGACCATCACACCTGAGACGACTAGGCCAGGACCGCTGGTGATTCCATTATCTAACTTCCTTTTTGCTACCTCGGACAATAACTACAGCACCGTTTTTTATTGGGAGGAAGGAACATTGACTCGAAAACTGCTTCGTCTTTCCCTCAAGAACCTGGAAAATCAATTGGCAGAGGTGCCCGCTATTGTTCGATGTCATCGCTCCTACATTGTGAATAAGGAAAAGATTCAGGGCTTTAAAGGCAATGCACGTTCGCTGACGTTGAAACTGGAAGGGTATGAGGAGCGGATTCCTGTATCGCGGAATTTTCCGAAGGAGCAGTTGCTTTAAATGTAGGATGTGATGGTGTATGTCCCCCGTCAGCGTGAATGTCTTAAGGGTGCTATTTACTGATTTGCTCCAGATAAAATCTGGAGGTACTGAGCTTCAGTTACAAACTGAAGGGAGCGAGTGGGCATGCTCCAGATAGAATCTGGAGGTATTGAGCTTCAGTTGCAAACTGAAGGAAGCGAGTGACGAGCGAGTGGCGGGAAACCAAAATCAAAAAAAGAGACCCGATGATCGAGCCTCTTCTACTTATATATATGTGTCAGGATTCACTGATCCTTATCCTACTTTTACCAACTCAATATCAAACTCTAGAATCGAATTGGCTGGGATGCTGCCCATGTCGCGGGGACCGTAGGCCATGGGGGAAGGAATCAAGAGTGTACCTCTTCCGCCTTCATTGAACAAAGGAATTCCCAAGTCCCAACCCTGGATCACTTTGCCTGTACCAATAGGGAAGGTGATGGGCTGTCCACGTTGGATGGAGGAATCGAATACCTGCCCGTTGAGCAGACGGCCTGTATAATGCACCGAGACGTTTTGTCCTTCTGTAGGCTTCGGACCAGTTCCTTCTGTATCAACACGATAGAAAAGACCATTGGGCGTCATTTCAAATGCTTTCCCTGACTTCTCCATGTAGGTTTTGATATGTTCAAAGTCTTCTGCCATCTGACGTTCTAGGTATTCACGCAACGCTTTTTCCTGTCTTTCATTCTCCTCCTTCTGATACTGCTCGTACGCCTCCTCGTCCATAACTTCCAGCATCTCAATCTCAAACATCAAGGATGCATTGGGGGGAATGACATTGCCTGCACCACGTGTACCGTATCCTAGCTCTGGTGGAATATAGAGCGTTCCTTTGGAGCCCACAGGAAAAAGGCTCAAGCCAACGTCCCATCCACGAATGACTTGCTGCTGCCCAACAGGGACGACAAAAGGTTCATTGCGCTCAACAGAAGAGTCGAAAGTACGACCATCCAGGAATTTACCTGTGTAGTGGACTTTTGCGTATTCGCCTGCTTGAGGCGCTTTGCCCTCACCCGCCGTTTCAATGTGATACAAAAGCCCTTCAGGACCTTGTGTAAAGGGAAGGTTTCTCTTTGTTAAATAATCTTCTAAAAATGCCATGGCGCAAGTTACTAGAAAAAGGGGGAATGCCTATGGAAGAGCGGGTTACTTTTTCTGGAAAGAATCCAAGCCTAAGCTCCTTTTCATTCGTACCCTATCATTCCCCAAAAGAAGCATACCCGCACTCTTGCATAGCGAAAAGTAAGCAACTCAGGATTCGTAGCTACGAGATGAGAAAATTTCTTTAGATTCGTATGAGAAAAATCGAATATGGATACGACAGAACACATCACACCTCTCATTACCAATGATGCCACTACCCTAGGCATACTCATGGGTATTTTGGCACTCGTCTTTTATACTGCTTCACAAAAAGAAGGCTTCTTCAAACGGTTCTACACCTTTGTCCCTCCCATCCTCTTATGTTATTTCATCCCTGCCATTCTCAATACATTTCACATCATCGACGGAGAAAATTCCAAGCTTTACTTTGTTGCTTCTCGCTATTTACTCCCTGCTAGTTTGGTTTTGCTGTGTATTTCTATTGACCTGAAAGGCATCGTCAATCTTGGTCCCAAGGCCCTGATCATGTTTTTTACGGCTACAGTTGGGATTGTCATCGGAGGCCCTATTGCCCTACTATTTGTCCTGAAAATATTTCCTGATATCCTTTCTTCTGAGCCTGATACGGTTTGGCGGGGGCTATCTACGGTTGCGGGAAGTTGGATTGGTGGCGGTGCCAATCAAGCTGCCATGAAAGAGATCTATGAGGTCCCAGACAGTATTTTCTCCTCCATGATTGTGGTAGATGTGACCGTAGCCAATATATGGATGGGCTTTTTGCTTTTCGGCGCGACCATTTCTACGAGACTAGACAAATGGCTCAAAGCCGATAGCTCTGCCATTACGGAGTTGAAAGATAAGCTGGAAGACTATCAAGCGCGCATCGCCAAAATACCTACGACCACCCATGCTTTCGTCCTCATGGGGGTCGCTTTTGGGGCAGTCGCCCTCTCTCATGCAGGGGCAGACCTCATCCAACCCTGGATGGCACAATTTGAGGAAGGCTTGAAAGCCAATGGACTCACCTCCCTTCTATCAGGTTTCTTCTGGCTGGTCGTTTTGGCAACTACGATTGGGGTTTTGCTTTCCTTCACACCTGCGCGGCAGTTAGAAGGCGTAGGGGCTTCACGTTGGGGTTCTGTTTTTATCTATATCCTCGTTGCGACAATTGGCATGCACATGGACATCATCGAGGTCTTGAATAACTTGGGGCTTTTCGCCGTAGGATTAATCTGGATGCTCATCCACGTGGGCTTGCTTTTGCTCATGGCCAAACTGATCAAAGCCCCCTTCTTCTTCGTGGCTGTGGGTAGCCAAGCCAATGTCGGTGGTGCTGCTTCCGCTCCTGTCGTCGCCTCTGCCTTCAGTCCTGTACTAGCACCCGTAGGTGTACTCCTTGCCGTGCTAGGGTATGCATTGGGTACATACGGTGCCATTGCTTGCGCAGAACTCATGCGTGCTGTGAGCGGATAAAATGCAAGAAGCCCTCTAGCAGGTTGTGACTATCGTGGGTAATAGTGATGATCACGAATGAATTCCGATAGGATTGATTTTCTATGTAAAGACGCGATAAATCGATATCTCTACATAGAACATACGGTACCCACTCATTCATGATAATCGTTTGTGACCAAGGCAATCGGTCTAGACAAAGATCTCGGCTCCATCGAAGTAGGTAAATTGGCAGATTTGGTTATCTTAGGGGCTGTTCCTCTGGAAAATCTGCGTAATACCCACACGATGGACTTAGTAATGAAGAATGGTCGCCTGTATGATGGAGACAACCTCACGGCAGGTCAAAGCAGGGCCTTTCTTCGAGGGAAGATAGAAATTCTCTTTTCTTGCGCGAATCGAAATCCCTGATAGCATCAGTCTCGGTTCTCAAATATGTATTTGACGCTACTACTATATTATTTGCCCAGGCTGTACACGGCTTGGGCTTTTTTTGTGGTCTGATCTACAGTGTGAGTCGGATATATTTTCGGATAAAAATGAAACGATCGTATGCTGTCTCTTCATTTTTTTCTCATTTTCCTACCGAAAGATTCAGAAAATCTCTTCTCGAACCGACATACTAGATAGCCACTTGGCAAGCTAGGTTAAAACTCGCTACCTTCACTGTTCTACAAAAAATCCCTTGTATACCATTATGAAGATTTCAACTCCTCTCACTGGTGGAATCCTTTTGTGTCTCACATTCCTCTCACAGCTATACGCTCAGCCCTTTTTTGAAACCCAAAATATATCTAGCTCAGGGGGTATCTTAGATATCAGGCATTCTATCTCATTTGGGTCTAAATCTACGATAGGAAATGGGACCATCGCTGCCGCAGATGATCGTGCCGAGTTTTGGTTCAACAATGAGTTTATCATGGGTGGGAGTCTCATCATGCATCAGAAAGACAGCAACGGCGTATGGCGCTACACCCAAACGCTCAAGTCTCCCAATCCAGAAGATTGGGGCTTCTTTGGAAGTGCTGTCTCTATCTCGGGCCATGAGATGATGGTAGGTGCTAGAGGAGATGGAGAGTATATACTAGGACCACACCCCAACACCAATTTCTCGGTAGGTACTGTTTATTGCTACGAACGCAGTCCTTCAGGTCAGTGGGGGGCGACCCAAGCAATTCCTTCACCTTCTGTGCAATTGGGTGGAGGATTTGGAGGGGCTATCGTGCTAGAAGGAAATACCGCCTTTATCAATGCTCCTAGTGAACACTATATAACACCCAACCAAGACACCATTCTTTTTGTAGGTGCTGTCTATGTGTATGAAAAAGATAGCCTAGATGTCTGGCAACAGGTCCAGAGGATTGCACCTCCCGAGATGCCTGTGGTTGTTCCCTTAGCCAATGGACAGTCAAAAAGCTATACTTTCCAAGCATTTGGTACAACTCTCGCCTATGGAAACGGCTTCCTGGCAGTAGGATCAGACTTTGAGCCCTTCATTACTCCTACAGGTGACTCCCTTAGAAGGGCAGGTGCCGTTTATTTGTATCAAAAAGATCCTAGTGGGCTTTGGACATTCTCACACAAACTCAGAGCACCTAATACTCAAGCATTTGATATATTAGGTGATATTATAGAAATCGAAGATTCTACCATGCTACTGGGGATCTTGCGCTCTATCAATCCTATCAACTCATTTAATGGAACAGGAGGGGTACTTGCCTACGGCTTACAACCCAATGGAATATGGCTCTTAGAACAAGAAATATTCCCTGGGGATAGCATGTTCACCCTAGACATCAGCAGAGGCTCTATTGATCTAGAGGGAGACAGATTTGTCCTCAGTGCGCCCTCCACTGATGTAGAAGTGGGATTAACGATTGAATTGAATGGAGCTGCTTTCGTCTATGACCGTGATTCTTCAGGTTTATGGCAGCAGACACAATCCTTTGTCAACACCAATCCATACCCTACCATAGGTCGGGGACTGCTAGGACATGGAATGGGACTAGAAAATGGGGATTTATTCCTCACTAGGCGGCGTATCTCTCAGTCCGAGGTGCTGATCATGGCAGATGGAAAGGGGATCGGGCGTGTATTTTTTGATGCAAATGAAAATTGTGTCGTAGATTCCAATGAAATAGCTGTGGGGGGAAATCGCCTCCTCATCCAACCAGGAAATTATCTAGTAGAGACCTTCGAAAGTGGCGTCTGGCTCATGCCCAATCTGATGCCTGGCACGTATACAGTCTCCCTAGATACCACAGGAGGTTTGACAGCAACTTGCGCTTCTAGCCAGACTGTCATCATTGACAGTGCGGGGAATCCTTCCGCCATTCCTGACTTTGGGATCAAAATCGAAAATCCCTGTTCTGCTCCTGATGTGTCTATCCAAATGCCCTTTATCAGAAGAGGATTCTCAAATCAGAATATTTACATTCGCGCTTCCAACCAGTCCAATGCCACGAGTGGGATTGCAGCAGGATATGTGAAGGTAGAGTTGGACAATCTCATCAGGCTGGACTCGGCTTCTACCCCTTATGATTCAGTTGCACCTAATATTTATCATTTTCCCATAGATTCGATCGGTCCTGGAGATGTAAGAGGCATTTTGATTTCCTCCACCGTAGATGTGGCATCTGTCCCCAACCAAACGTTATGTTTGCAAGCGACGTGGTTTCCTGTAGACAGTTGTGCGTTGGATACTATCCCAGGGACTCGACCTGCGTGGATCAGTCCGTTGCCAGGGCCATGGGATGGTTCACATCTGGAGATCGAAGGTCTATGTGGAGTAGATACTGCTGGACAGGGAGCCAATATCTTCATCATTACCAATGCAGGTGACTCTATGGTAGGGCCTGCACCTGTGCGTATCTTTGCCAATACCGTATTGCTTTTGACAGATTCTATCCAGTTGGGAGCAGGTGCTTTAGATACCCTTTATTTCCCTGCTGACGGTAGGCTCTGGCATGTAGAGGTGGACCAACATCCCCTCCATCCGGGCAATTCCCGACCGAGGGCTTTTGTAGAACGCTGCGGTTCTTTGAGCAACTGGTCTCCTGGACTGATCAACAGCATCGTACAAGATGATGCCGATCCCCAGACGGAAATCTTCTGTGGTGTGGTCACGGCTAGCTACGATCCCAATGACAAACTAGGGACACCTATCGGCCTAACCGATCTGCACATCATTCCTCCAGGTCAAGAGATCAACTATCGTATCCGCTTCCAAAACACAGGAAACGACACGGCATTTAACGTCATTATCAGAGATACGCTGGATACAGACTTGGATTTATTTTCTGTAGTATCAGGTGCATCTAGCCATTCATACGATTTTGAGATGTATGGACAGGGGATTTTACAATGGACATTTAGGGACATCCAACTGCCTGATAGCACGACAGACGAGCCTGGGAGTAATGGTTTCGTCAAATTCAAGGTGCGGCCGAGAGCCGATATTCCTCTGGGAACTCAGATTTACAATACCTCTGCTATCTACTTTGATTTTAATGAGCCCATCATCACCAATACCACTTTGCATACGGTCGATGTCTTGCCAGATCAAGTGAGCTGGATGCAAGTTCTAGAGACAAGTGAAACAGTGTGTGATAGCTTGATTTTGGGAGACGCCACATTTGTCAACTCTGGTAGCGTGATCCAGCAAGCAGACGATGTCTTGTACCTCATAAATTTGACGGTCAACCAGAGTTCTCCGACCACCTTCCTCACGAATGAAGCTTGTCAACCCTTCACTTGGGCAGAAACAGGTGAGACTTATACCCAAAGTGGAACCTACACAAGAAATTTCACCAATATCGTGGGTTGTGATTCCATCATTCAGTTGGATTTGAGAATTG
This sequence comes from Bacteroidota bacterium, assembly GCA_038527485.1. GTDB lineage: Bacteria > Bacteroidota > Bacteroidia > J057 > J057 > JALEFZ01. The sequence goes on along the minus strand of JBCBFT010000130.1, from coordinate 6,055 downwards.
ATACGTTGAATTTGGAGTTGGAAGAGACGCCTTTCTCCTTAAAAAGTATGGACTCTACCGCTTCACATCAGTGGTGGGATTGCAGTCGAAGTTTACCCATCACAGGGGCTACAGATCCCACGTTTACCCCTACACAAACAGGATCGTATGCGGTCATTCTAGAGAAATTGGGCTGCCAAGATACCTCGGCTTGTACGCGTTTCATTCCGCTCCAAAATGATCCTTCCCTTCAGGCTCCTCAGATCTATCTCTTCCCCAACCCCACTTCGGGAGCATTTAGAGTGGATTGGGAAGGAAGAGGTTCTAAGGCTCGTTTGATGATTATGGATCTCCAAGGGAGGGTGCTGGTCGAAAAGGATATTTTCAAAGGACAAGGCAGCCTTCATCGGATTGGAGGAAGTGAAGGTCTTTATCTACTCGGGCTAAAGGTGGAAGGTACGCCTATACAATATGTGAAACTTCGAAAGGAGTAGGTAGGAATGTCATGAGGCTGGCGCGGCTACTTTGTATTCCATAAACGGAGCGTCTTTGAAGAGCTACAGGCGCGGTTAGTTAGGAAACTAATAGATTTGAGGAATGCGTAGTTGGATGACTACGCAGAGCGGGAGCGCATCATGTGGATTTAGAACAAAATGTGGACATTAAGATCATTTCACCATAGATTGTAAGGGTTTATACAGATGGTCCAAAGGCATTTGGATCACCCTATGGTTATTTTTATACCATCATAAAAATTTCATCCAATACGTACGAATAAACCCGTCATCATGCTCCGTAAACTACTCCTACTCCTTCTTCCGACGATGTTTACCTCACTACTACCTGCTCAAGAAACCGCTCCCCTCCGTGTAGGAGTCGTGGGTCTGGTACATACCCATGTGCATTGGATTCTGGGGAGGGAAAAAATGGGGGATATTGAAATTGTGGGAATCGTGGAACCCAATCGCGATCTGGCCGAGCGCTACGCCGAGCAGCATGGGTACAGCATGGATATCGTATTCGCGACGATGGAGGAAATGGTAAAGGAGACGAAGCCTGAGGCTGTGACCGCTTTTAATACCATCTATGACCACCTCCAAGTGGTAGAGTTTTGTGCGCCTAGAGGCATACATGTCATGGTCGAAAAGCCCCTGGCGGTGAGTTGGGCGCATGCGCAAGAAATGGCCAAGCTCGCCCGCAAACATAAGATCCATCTACTCACCAATTATGAGACGACATGGTATGGGACGACAGAGGCGGCTTTTCAGGATGCTGTTACAGATGGTCGAATTGGTCCCTTACGAAAGATGATTTTCCATACGGGCCATCCAGGTCCTATCGAAATCGGCTGTAATGTCGAGTTTCTCGAATGGCTGACTGATCCTGTGCAAAACGGAGGGGGAGCCTTGACGGATTTTGGTTGCTACGGTGCCAACATCACCAATTGGTTCATGCAAGGCCAGGCACCGACATCTGTCACCTGCCTCACTCAAAACATCAAGCCCGAGCTGTATCCCAAGGTCGATGACGATGCCCTCATCATCCTGAGCTATCCGCAGACGCAGGTCATCATACAAGCCTCTTGGAGCTGGTCACACAATCGCAAGGATATGGAGATCTATGGAACCACGGGCTATCTCCATGCTTTGAATGGAGATGAGATGATGGTGCAGGTGAATGAAAAAGAAGGCGCAAACAAGCAACTTGCGCTGCCTTTGCCTAAGAATCGCTTTGATCCCTTCGCTTATCTGGCCAGTGTCATTCGTGGAAAAATTGATCCTCAACCCTACGACTTGTCAGCTTTGGAGAATAATCTGATGGTCATGCAGATCCTAGAATTGGCGAAAAAGTCAGCAAAAGAAGGGAAAACGATGATCTGGGAGGAATGGTATTAGAGGGAGAAAAGTAAACGTAACTTATGATCCAGTTCATTGTGGAAATCAGTAGGTAGGGTCCCAAGGTGTCGAAGCAATATCCTCTCAGGAATTGTCACTAGACGATGTAAACGTATGGCAGAATCAACCTTTCATCCTGTCATGGAGAACTGTTGATGACTGGTCATTATGATAACATCGGAAGATTCATTTGCCTTTTGAATCTGGTTTGTAGTAAAAGCAATGACAATATGTTGGTAGGAAGAAATTCTATCCGTTAAACAAATCGCAGGGCGAACTTTCGAGGATGTCAAATCGTCAAAAGGAAATGGAACAAGGACAATCTTATACCTCATCATTTAAGGGCTTTCCATCTTTTACTGAATAAATATCTTCTGCCTCTTCTGCTAGAAAGTCGAACGACTTATTCGATCTTTGTGCATGTAGCCACTCTTGATCAGCAATCTGGTCTTCCTCTGGTACAAGAGTAATAATCTTCACTCTACCTTTTGGAATATCCAAAGGTTTATCTAAAATGAGTTTCCCATTTTCATTCACAATTCCCCCTATCTCGACTGCTTTCATTGCAATAGCTTTTCTATGTTCTACGACCATAAGATAGATTTGATATTATATTTCCTAAAAGAAATGAATAAATGTCAAATGATACAAATAAGTCACAAAATCACGAACTATGATCACTCACAATCACCCATTTCCCCTCTACCTTCTTCCATATCAAGGTAAAATATCCTCCTAGTTCATCCTTCTCACGATCCAGGTGCCATTTACCTAGCACAAAAGCTGTCTCTGGCCCTAGTCCCTCCACTTTGAGCAGCTCAAACGTCAATTTCCCCATGGCCGCCTTGTCAGGATAAGTCTTTTTGTAGCGATCGAGTGTGGCTTGCCAACCGTGATTTACGCCACTGCTTCCCACAAAAATCAAGTCCTCACTCTTCCAATAACCCTCCATAAAAGCGTCAATGTCGCCATTGGTCCAGGCAATCTCCTGTGCTTTCATGACTTCACGGATGGCTTGCTCATCTGCAGGTGCCATGTTTTGGGCTGATAGAGAGAAGAAGGAAAGCAGTAGAAAGAGGAAGATTGTAAAACGAGTCATAATGAATGAGATAGAAATAAGCATAGGAAAAAGCCGAAAAATAGGATGCGCCTCTTGGTGTTACTTTTTCAATATAAGCATGATTTACACGAATGAGCTCATCGAGATGGAGAATCTATATATTTCCCCCAATCTGTGGTAGGATGCGATCGTAGAGACGCCATATTCGGATCTTCAGAGGTCTAGGAATGCACGACCTCAGTAGCAAGCTTTTGGTAGGATTTGACCTCTCCAAATGTGAATCCCGCAACAATCACAGGCGAAAGAATCAAGTAAGCCATCATCGCCATGCTCCCACCAGGAATCCAACTGTCCATGACGAACCATCCATCCATGAAGTAGATGATGCCCAATCCATAAGCCGACTTGATCAGATCGATCCACCACGCGTTTCGATCCAGATCCATCAGGGAAGTATAGCTGTAGACCAGCAACAGGAAGAAGCCTCCATAGTAGAACAGGGTAGGAAATCCGATCTCGGCAAAGTGCAGTAGGAAGTCCAGCATAAGGAACAAGGTCAAGCCAAACTGAAACCAAGACCAGATACGAAGCGGCAAGCTCGCGGGTGTATCATACTTTTCGTATGTGTAAGGGTCCTGAATGACTTCAATCGGATATTTATCTTTGACATCCTCGGGACGCCAACCTGTAGGCATAAACCAAATGAGGAACTTATCTTTGATATTTTTTGTGCGCCAAGCATCCTGCATGAGGAGCCATAGATGCTGAAAGTTGATGCGAATGGGGTTCCAGGTCCTTACCGCGCGCTTGACACCATATACGGGCGGGACATCCTCTAGCTCCTCCTGAAAAGTACCAAACATCCGATCCCACCAAGGAAAAATTTCGCCTAGATTTTTGTCCAAGTAAATGTCATTGATGGCGTGGTGGACGCGATGCTGAGAGGGTGTAATGATCACATACTCCAGAATACCCAGCTTCGGAATGTAGGTTGTGTGGTACCAAAACTGCAGAAAGAAATGAAGCGGGCCGACTACAGCGATGACTTCTTCTGGAATCCCCAGAAGTGCCGCAGGAAAAAGGAAGATAAAGCCCAGTCCAAAAAAATTAGAAATGGTCTGTCGCAAGGCACAAGCCAGATTGAACTCTTCGCTGCTGTGATGGACAATGTGGACATTCCAAAAATAATTGATGGAGTGGTTGAGTCTATGGTTCCAGTAACCTGCAAAGTCCAGTGCCAAAAAGGCTAAGACATACACCAGCCAGGTAGCTTCGATTTCCATCAGGGCTACACGCTCCTCCACCCAGCCGTAGCTGACGATCACGATGGTGAGTCCCAAGATACGCTTGATGGTATTGGTCAATCCTGAGCTGAGACTCGCGATGATGTCCATGCTCCGGAAATTCACCTCCCCCTTGATCCATCCATAAAGGGCTTCTATCAAGATCAATCCCATAAAACCAGGGATGGCATATAATAATACCTGCGCGTAAGCCTCCATTCTGCTTTAGTCCTTTCAATTTAAACCAGCACTTGTATCAAAAGTGTGACGTATCTTTAAAGTAAATAAAAAAAGCGTGGAAAAGCAGAACGCATATAGAGATTCTCTTATATAGATTAATCGTCTTTCCTAAAATCTGGATTAAAAAATACCGCAAACTGGACTCGATTGAAGTTATTGGGACCTAACCGATTGCGTAGATAGCCCACCTGAAAACTCAAATTCTTATTGACAGCATAGCCGACTGCTCCAAAAAGACGGTTCTGACTAAAGGGATTTTCGGTGATATTGATGAAGACCTCGTCGTAGAAGGCCAAAAAGAAAGTCTCAGGCTCGATTTTGGGTTTATTCAGCGGAATAGTAAAAAACAAGCGGTAGCGCGCCCGATCCGAATAAGTCGTGACGCCATCCTGCTGTACCCAGCGCTGCTCCAGGCGGTAGCGATGCTCAAAAGCCACAGGCCCCAGCTTATTGCGGAGAATAAACTGCTGCCAGATACGATTTTCGGAGCTGTTGACACCTGCAAAGGTTCGCGTGGGGATGAAGGCATAGCCTGCTGTGGCCATGGCATGATCTGCAATGTGATAATTCAGCCCCGTACGCAAGAGAAGCTGATTAAAGTTGTCCGAAAACTCGTAAAGACGATATTGCGCTTCGGTGTGAATACTCAGCTTATCTGATACACGATTGGTCCCAAAGTACATCAGCCAGTTTCCCCACAGATCCTCTCCCGTATCTTGCGCTTGGATCTGGTTAAACGTAAAGAGTAAAATAAGTGGTAGTAGTCGTTTCATCATATCATTCTCTTCTAAAGTAGTCTTTCGTTAGGGAACCTCCTTCGTGAGAGGCTGCACATAAAACCGATAATCATCTACAGTATGTATAAGGGAAAAATGCTTCACTCCTTGTGGAAGTCCTTCCTTTTCGGTTGTGATATAGTAAGTCCATTCTTCTTGAGGACAAAATTGAATATCCCTGCCTCGACTTGAGAGCAAATACTGAAAATAAAAGGCATTATCTGAACAGCCTCCCTTCCCTTCTGGCAGTTTTTCCAGGCCAGCTGAGAGTGTATCATAAGTCGAGTTGATGTCGTAGAAATAAAGCTGAAAAGAAAACTGGCTAGGATTTTTTTGAAAAAAATAAAAAGACAGGCACAAGCATATGATTCCGAATAATGCTTTTTGCCCCCCATATTTCCACCTATGTCCTAAACCTTCATACAAAAGATAAATCCCTAAAAATAAGGTCAATGCATAGTGCCCAATTAGGTTTCTATGAAAGGGATACACCTGCCTTCCCCACACAAACAGCAGGATCATACCGAGTCCCATCAACCAAACCGTTGCCCATACCCGAACCGCTTTATTTCTCTTCTGAAACAGCAGAAGAAGGGGCATGAAAAATAATAAAAGAGAGGGAAAATAGATATTGTCGCCTCCTAAATAGCTAAAGGTATACGTGATGAACCATCTCAGCGTCTTGAGGCTTTCGAAGATGAAGTCAATTGAAAGTGTAGCCTCACTGCTCACATAAGGATTGTCAGTAAGGGCCTGGAGGCCTGAAAATTGAAATAGGGGGATATAAAAGAGTAAAATTAAGCCTCCCGCCCAGCATTGGGA
>JBCBFT010000129.1:0-17489 GCA_038527485.1 Bacteroidota bacterium | reverse complement strand
TCTGGCCCCAAGATGACCTCTGTCAGTTCTCCCTCGGGTGAGATGATCGTCAAATAAATGGGACTATTGCCTGTGTATGGCCCTTTATGTTTTGTGCCATATCTAGCAGATCTAGTGATAAGCCATGCTTTATCTCCAAAAGGATCTTGGTTTCGGACAGCCTGTCTCTTCGATTTTCATTCCACTTGTCTAGCCCAAAAGCCATCGTCACGGCGATGAATATGGAAAAGAATTCTATGGCGAGAGCAGGCCAATTGATGCGATCTGTTGTCATGAGTGAACCTATTAGAGAATCCTAATATAGGCACTTTCGTCCTAAAATGGACCATCTCTCCTAAATCCTAGATCTAAAGAATCAACCCCTTCACCGATTTTCATCCTTCAAGGACCGTTGATAGGTACTAGGCCAACCCTTGATTTCATATCTCAACCCTATTTGAAGGGCATTGTAGAGGGGAGATACATTGTCGGGTACGACTAAGTTGCCATCTGTCCATTCTAAGATGGAGAGATTCCAGTAAGTGGTGACGTCCACATTCAATGCCCAATGTGAATGGAGTCTGTACAGCAGTCCAATACCTGTCACTAGTTGCATTCTAAACTGCATTTGGGGCTCACCATTGTCCAAGTAGGCTTTTCCTCTACCCTCAAAACTATCGTCCCAATTGATATTGGAGTTAACGGAAATGAACTGACGCGGTACCTGTTCTTCAAAAGGGATCGTACGAGTGGAGTCAGTAAAAGGATAGCGATCTCCATTCTCGTCTAGGGCGTTGACGCGCACATCTGCCGCATGCAGGCCGATACCCAGACTGAAGTAGGGAGAGAATCGTGTTTGGTTGGTGTAAAAATTCTTTCTTAAAGGATGTAGCTCACTTTCGAGATAGAGAGCTATAAATCTTGCTTGGCTACGAATGGCAAAAGGAAAATAGGTCGTGTCATTGACGACATAGGCTTGATAAGCTTCGCGTCCGATGGCGTCGCGTATCCAGGCCCCGCCCGTGCTCTGTCGATATCTTGTACCTCCCATCACGCGTACTTGGAGGTGGGCAGCTCGTGCCTTGGTTACTTTTCCCACACTCAGGGAGTACCAATTGGGGGTCAAACCTTCGACTCGTCCTGCCCCTCCCTCTACGGTGATGTAGTGGGGGAGGAGGGATTGACATTTTGTGGGCGACGAAATCATCCCAAGGACGAGCGTGAGCACGAGGCTCAGAAAGAACGAATGATATTTTTCTCTTTGGAGGTGCTGGTGATGATTGGTGAGTGGTTCCACAGTGGATCATTATATGAATGAACAAACATGATAATGGTCGTCGGGGGAGAATGGACATAGATCTATGATTTACACCTGATCTGTCCTGGATCGTGCAATGGCCATAATATCTCGCTTGAAAAGCCATTTCTAAGCTCCTTGTCCGTGAGTGGCTGAGGAATGGCAGAATTTGTAGGTATTCTGTCAGTGAAGGGGATTTTTACTTAAAAAAAGGAAGCTAATCCTGCCAGTACTTGACAATCTGATGATGTCCATTCGACGAAAATGATAAAATATAAAGTCCTCGGGAAAGCTCAGGTGTGGCTATCTGATTACCTCGATCCCATGAGATAGGAATCCCCCTTCCCTGAAGATCTACCATCGATATATCGAGTAGAGCTGGGAGCATACCTTCAGCATGTAGAAGTAAACCTGTCCTGTCTGGATGGGGCGAAATACCTTGGATACGCCAAGAAGCTACTGGATCGTTGGAGTTGATGATGACTTCTACACTTTGACAAAATGTATCTCTACAGACCAGTCCCATCGTATCCGCAATAACAACCAAGCAAGCGGTGTACACACCTGGTGCAGGATACGTGTAGCTGACCGAATCCCCAGGTGTCGTCAGTAGCGAGTCAGTTCCATTGCCAAAAAGCCATAAATTCTGCGTTCTATCTGCCCCTGTACTCTCATCGATAAAAGTTACAGGATCTTCCCACAAGAAGCCATCCCATGAGAAGTTACTTTGTATATCCAGATCCGCACAAGTGAGGGGATCAAGGATAGAGACTGAGATCGTCAGGCAAAAGGTATCCTGGCACATCAATCCCATAGAGTCGACCTGTGAGATCAAACAGACATCGTAGGTCCCACTGCTATCATAGACATGGGTAACGATCGAATCAACTGATCCAAATAGGGTATCCCCATCCCCAAAAGTCCAAGTCCATGAGGCAGAAGAATCACCTGTGCTCACATTTTGAAATTGAACCTCTCCGCTTGTATCTGCTACCTGTACCCATTGAAAATCTGCTCCTGGTTCCCAATCTTGACAGGTGAAAGTAGGCGTAGGCATACAACCTTCCAATGTCAAAATCCAGGCTTTTCCCGTGTTGTTCATCCCATCATCTGATCCTGGAGTGCCGACGATGATTTCTTGGAGCCCATCTCCGTCCCAATCACCGAGGCCTCCGACTCCCCAACCAAAGAAATCATTGATGAAGAGCGATCCATTGAAATTACCTGAGAGGTCGCCTATGCTGTCTTGCGCTTTTACAGTACCGTCGATATTCATATACATGATCCAGATCCTTCCGTGATTGGACCCTCCCTCATTTCCCAACGGCTCACCTACCAGTAGCTCATCGACGCCATCTCCGTCAAGGTCTTCCATTCGGCTTACGCCTGTCCCTAACCAGCCGTTATTGCTGGCATTGCCTGTGAATCCTCCCAATCCTTTGGAGATATTTTGTGAAGCCTTGACGCTTCCATCAGCGTTGAGGAAAAGTATCCATACACTGCCCATGTCTGTCCCTGAAGCATCATTTCGAGGGCAACCTACCGCAAGATCTACGACACCGTCTCCGTCCAAGTCTCCCATATTGGAGAGGGAAGACCCAAACTGATCGCCCGCCCCTAAGGGACCCGAAAAACCAAATAGTCCAGGAATGATCTTTTTGGCTCCATTTGGTTTGACTGTGCCATCGGCATTGAGGAAGAGGGTAAATACGGCTCCAGGACTGTTGGCTGACAGCCCTGCTATACCTACAGCAATCTCTGGAATGCTGTCCCCATCTAGGTCTCCTAGCCTGGCGACACCCTGCCCGAATCGGTCGTCTAGTTGGAGAAACTGGTTGAGATTGCCCGTCGTCTGGCTGATTTTATAATGGTTTTTGACGGTGCCATCTGCTTTGAGAAGCAGGATAAAAACGGCACCATCACGTGTCACGAGTTCGTTTTGGCGGGGAGCACCCACCAGCAGATCGGGTACATTGTCCCCATCAAAGTCTCCCAAAGAATCGATCGCGTATCCAAACCATGCATCTCCGCTGATACTCGCTTGTAGTCCTCCGATTCCCTCCCCAATTTTCACGCTTTGATTGACATTCCCCAACACATCCAGGAAAAGGATGTATACAATTCCTTTTCCCACTCCCGTAGAGTCATCTTCGGGTGCGCCTATCGCAATCTCACTCAGGCCGTCTCCATCCAGATCGCCAATAGCTACCGGACTGTGCCCAAATTTTGCGCCAGGACTCAAGGCTGCCAGACCAGGAGTAGCTTGATTGAGAGTGAGTTCATCCAGGACGTTGCCACACTGGGCTTGTAGGAGATAAGGAAGGAGAATCAAGATAAGGGGGAGAAAGATGTATTTCATGATGGGCAATTAGGCAAAAGTCCACTAAAAATGAAGCCCTTTATTCAAGAAAACCGAAAGGACTCATCCGAGTACACGAATGAAGTCCTTCCGGTAGTTGGCGATTGCCTAAAAGAAGTAGGGGCTAAAGGGAAAATTATTGAGAAGCAGACCCAAATAGATTCCATCTTGCAAAAAGTCCCCAAGCGTTATTGGTGGTAGAAATCCAGTCTCCCTCGAAGTGCTTGCGGTATCCCTTTCCATATCGACCTTCAACACCTAGTTCTACTCGCTTGAAGAATGTCAAGCTGGCACCTGCCTGGAGGTATACACGCTGTGAAATCCCTCCTGAAAGTGGAAAATAGTCATTGACGAAGGAAAGCTCCTCATAAGACTGCTCATATTCGAACTCTTCTCCTTCAGGAAAGGAATTAAAACTTGTGCTTGCAAAGGATAGATCTGTAGCTGTGACTGTCTCAGAGGTGAAGATCGAAAGATCATTGGCGAATGAAAAGCCAAGATTGGTCCCGACGCCACCATAGAGGCTGGCAGGTCCGAAACGCTTGCGCTGGATTAGTGCCAAGCTCGCGCCGACCTCATTACTCCATGTATTGAGGGTCATGTAGTTGTCCCACGAATTGGGGAATTCATTGTCTGAATAATAGGTGATGGCATCTACACGTCCGAAGATTCCCATGATCGAAGTATGGATCTCGGTGTTTTGCCATTTGCCTGGAGCTACAATGGCTTGCAAATGAAAATGAGGATTCTCACACACCCCACTATACTTGGAGGCATTTTCGAGGTTAATGTTTTTTGTTTCTAATAAATCTTCTTGTCCTACCATTCGCAGCAAAGTCTCTCCGCTGAATCCATTGACACGATCCTGCTCGACGCCAAAGGAGACACCTACGCTTTTGACATTCCAGGTTTTGAAGAGACCTTGTGCTTGGAGACCTAGGCCAAGCATCGATAGAATTAATACAAAACCAATTTTTCTCATGGTAAAGAGGGGTTAGTTATGTTTGTTTGACTTGCAAAAATGGCCGCCCACGAGTCAATAAAGGGGTAAGGGGCTAGCTTTCTTTTGTCAAAATGCACAATTGATTCGAAACTGCACATCCCAATCTAGAGGGACACCTCAAAGTAAGACGAATAGAAGGGGTAAAGTGCTAGTTTGATGCTGTGTATTTTTCGAAATTGTTCTTGATCACACAAGGCGTATGTAGTTCAGATTCTGAAAGTACAAACTTTTCGCAGATTTGAAGTTTAAACATGGGTCTTAGATCCAGATGCTTTTGCAGTGTGCCATAGAACAAGGAAGAGAGAACATACATTCCTGAGAACCCATAGTCACCGAAAATGTATGGCATGAAGCTAATCGACCGGCAATAGAAAATGGGGATACCATGCTTTTTCTAGAGCATAGATTGATGGAGATATTTTTTGTGGAAAATCCACTAAATCAGGAGCTTATTGCGTGTGGACTGAGCCTGGAAAAAGTTGAAATCTTCTTTTTCTCCTAGATTTTCTAGCACTTTCTCTAGCCTATGCGTCTTACTTAAAAATCACTTTTATGAACAAATACATCGTTATTCTTTCGAGTCTCACCCTTCTGTTTCTAGGGGGATGTGGATTATTTGATGGGCCTAGGGTTTGCACAGAAGAATTGGTTGTGATATCGGTAGATATTACAGGCGAGGCGCTAGACCAGACCTATACCATAGAAACCGCTACGAGTGACACAGTAGAACAAACGACAGGCCCCTCATTTGATAAAAACTACACAGTGCTAGACGATGGCTATCACGCAGAACTTAGAAATAAAGAAAGAGAGTTTCGATTTGTGGGACTAAAGAATGGGAATGTCCTTGTGGATGAGCTATTTATGATCCGATCTGATGGATGCCATGTCGAGAAGGTGAGTGGAGTCGATATGATTGATCTTTAAAAAAATTAAAGGCGAATATCTCTATCAGCTTTCCCTCCATCCCCTTTGTCTTACTTGAAAACCACCTATATGAACAAACACATTGTAACTTTTTCAAGCTTGATTCTCCTTTTCTTAGGAGGCTGCGGATTATTGGATGGGCCTACGATCTGTACTTTAGAGTTCGTATATGTATCAGTAGAAGTTACAGGAGATACACTGGACCAAACCTACACCATCCAGACTACGACAGGCGACACGGTCCAACAATCGACAGAGTATATATTTGATCAGCGATACCTTGTGCTAGATGATGGCTATCAGCCCGAAATGAGGAACCGAGAAAGAGAGTTTCGATTTGTTGGACTGAAGAATGGAGACATCGTCATAGATGAGCTATACGTGATCAAAGCAGATGAATGCCACATCGAAAAAGTGAGTGGAATAGATACAATTGAGTTATAAGACAAACAAACTGGAGTGCATAAACGAGGGAATGGTCAGTTCGACTGTTCCCTTTTTTATTGTCCTATGAATGTGCGAAAGGTCAGGTTGATGCGTGCGCGATGGACGGTCTTCGTTTTGGGCAAAGCATGTAACCAGTGCCTTTGGGTTTCGCCTTTCATGAGGAGTAGGCTGCCATTTTCCAACATGAGATCCACCTTCTTTTTCGTCTTCTTATGCTTGAAGGCAAACTTTCGAGTAGTTCCCAAACTCAGAGAAGCAATCGTACCATTGGGGAGTAATTCCTTTTCATCGTCGCTGTGCCATCCCATCCCTTCTGTTCCATGATGGTAATAGTTGAGCAAACAGCAATTGAAAGTCTCCTGGCTGTGCTGCTCCACCAGAGCTTTGAGTTCAACTAAAAGCGGGGACCAAGGCAGGGCTTCCCGACTGTGCTGTGAATAGGTATAGCGGTAAGCTTCATCTCCATACCAGGCGACTTTCCGCTGGGTGATATGCGTCTTGCCAAACATAGTCACCTGATCGTGCTTCCAAGGGATTGCTTCTTCCAGCCGCGTCATATAGCGTGCGATATCCGCTGTCGATAGGATGCGCCCTACATACTGAGCTTCGCCATCAAATGGAAGAAGATTGGAATTGGATGTTGAGAAAAGATCCATAAGGAAATGCGAAGTTAAGAGATAGCTAGCCTATTTCGAATCCCTTTGATCAGTTCATTTTGGGTAAATCTCAGCACACCCAAAGTAGGAGAGTATGCCATCGCTAGAGGCTGTCCTTTGGCAAGTTGATGGATTTGAAAATCGTACCAGCCAGCCTCTGCGATGTCTCGGATAAACGCTGGTGTCTGACTCATGTCCATGTCCCCTATTCGGTCTAGTGAACCATCTAGGAAACCACTAGGAAAATCTTGTGACAGTAAGAAAGGACGCCCAAAGCCCACCACATCTAGTTCCTGATTCTTCAATACCTCTTCACAGAAGGCACGACTCCTAAAACCCCCTGTCACCATGAGTGGCAATTTGCAAGTTGCGCGAACTTTCTCAGCAAAATCCAGGAAGTAGGCTTCTCTTGCACGTGTAGAAGTCTTCTTTTCATACTTTTCTGTCAAGAACGTGAGATTTTCATAGGTTCCACCAGAGATCTCTAGTAGGTCGATCTGTCGTTTTTCAAGTTCCTGTATGACCCATAGTGCGTCATCCTCTTCAAAACCTCCCCTTTGAAAGTCAGCAGAATTGATTTTTACACTGATGGGAAAACTATGTCCCAGGGCTTTTCTACATTTTTCGATGATGAGTAGGAGCAATTTGGCTCGGTTTTCCAAGCTTCCTCCCCATTCGTCTGTACGTCGATTGGTGAGGGGAGAGAGAAACTGATTGAGGAGGTAGCCGTGGGCAGCGTGTATCTGGATACCTGAGAATCCTACGGCTTTGCAAAGTGTGGCTGTATTGACAAATCGTTCGAGTACTTCCTGAACTTCTGCTCCATTCATGGCACGGGGCTTAGCAAAAAGCCCTAACTTCTTGAGCTTGATCTCTGAGGGTGCGATAGGTTTGAAGGTTGAGAATATGGTGGATTGCCTTCCTGGATGGTTGATCTGTGCCCAAAAATGATTCCCCCTGGCTCTGCCAACACGTGTCCACTTTTGAAAAGCTTGAGTCTCATCTGTATTTTCTAGTACGATGTTGCCCGCAGCTTCTAGGTAGGTCGAGTCGACCATGATGTTGCCGGTGATCATCAGTCCTGCACCTCCCTTTGCCCAGGTATCGTATAGCTGGTAGTGAAGATCGTTGGGAGCATGGTTAATGCCTGCCAAGCGTTCAGTTAGGGCAGACTTAGCCATTCGATTGGTGAGGGTCGACCCACAAGGGAGGGAAAGGGGGGTATCTATCATAGTGCTACAGTCAGTACAAATCTACGAAAAACCGAATGGCATAGAAATGACAGTTTCTCGATTTGTATGATGGGGTAGCTACTCGCACAAAGATGGCCCCGAATATTTTGATATACACTTGGGTAATCAGTGTGAATCTAGGGTGAAGGATTATGTTATGAGAGATGAAAATGTACGTACATTCAGCGTCATGAAAATCCAAGCTGGGTTAAATCAACATCCATCTGTATATCAGCTCTTTCGTATGGGGTAGGTCTGCCTGTGACTTTCTGGAAGCCCAGTTTCCGATACAGCGTCAAAGCGGGGGTGAGGCGAGAGTTGCTTTCTAAGTAGACTTTTGTTGCCCCTAATTCGTGCGCTTTCTCCAGCATCTTTCGTCCGAGTAGAAAGCCGATTCCTTTGCCTTGTGCCTGAGGAGAGACAGCCATTTTCGCCAGCTCGTAGTCATAGTCAGGATCGTCCATTTTGATCAAAGCACATACGCCAACAGGCTCTTCTTGGTAGCACGCCACAGCGATATAACCACCAGGATCGAGGATATAACTTTGGGGATTGTCTAGCGCCTTGCGGTCTGCTTCTTCCATCTTAAAATAGTGGGTAATCCACGCACGATTGAGTTCGTAGAAGGCTTCTTGATGGTCAGACGTGTAGTCAATGATTTTGACAAATTGTGCCTCACGAATTTTCTTCTGCTCCCTCACTCTATGCAAAAGCGATTTTTGATCCAAGAGATATTCGAACTCTCCGATTGCTTTCCAGATATCATGCTGGGAATCTGTGAGCATTTGTTCGACGGCAATGTCTATATCCACATATTGTTCCTGAATGGTCTGGTTCATCTTTTCTCCTCTTTCTGTGAGAAATATAAGGTTGCGGCGTCCGTCGGTAGGATCACTTTTCTCGCCAGCTATGCCCGCTTTGACCATTTCTCTCACGGTTTTGATGACGGAGGGATGAGTTTGTCCGATCTCATCGGCAATCGCCATGATGCCCATCTGCTTTTGTTGACTCAGGGCATAAAATACAGGAAACCATTTGGGCCGCATATCTAGGCCATACATAGGATAGATCTGAGCAGCATCTTCCATCATACGTTCGCTAAGGATTCGGAGCCGACTTCCCAAAGCAAACTTTCCTATTTGTTCGAAGAAAGACATAAAGGTTATTGTTTACGTAACTGGTTACCTATTATAGAAAAATTATGTTAATAATAAAAAAGGTGAGGGCCTAAATATTGTTCAGAGGAATGTAAGGCAGAAAAATCACCGTTCTTGCTCGTCCAATAGTTCCATTAAGAATCGATCATATGCATCACGCATAGGGAGCTCATGATCGGTAAATATCCTCCTTCTTGTTGTGAATGTTACTTCTCCTGTGTGAGGATTTTTGCCCTCTTTTTCATAAGACTGCCAATAGAGCCCTATTCCTCGCTTTTGCCAATTGGGGAGATCGTTGAAGTTGATACCTTGTGCGAACAGCAGCTCGTTTTTGTCAGCAGTGGACATACCCTCAAGTTGTTGGGTCGCAAAAGATGCAGTGTTTCCTTGTTTGCGAAGCATCCAGTAAGCGTGGGCACTAAGCGCATTGCGAAAGGCGTCTTCATTTCGCCACCTGAAATAATCAATTACATCTACCTTACGAGGCAATTGGGCAATTCTGCAATCGAAGGCAGCAAGGTCTCCTAAGAGTAAGGAGAATTTTGCACTTGCTTCCCCTGCGAGAATAGAGTGATACTTTCTTAGCTTCCTACCAAAAGCATTTTCTGACCTTCTAAACAGTAGAGAAATTTCGTCGCTTTCGGTGTAACCGTAGAGGACGGAGAATCCACAGTTCATAAGGTGTTGTGTCGTCGCGACCATGTAATCTCTAAACTTGATATCAAAGGGAGTCTCAAAGTCATGCGTTTCCTTTGTTAGTTTAGTAAAGCTCCTCCCATCGATCCGAGCGACCATATACATATGGGGAAGAACCTGATGGTCGTGAGCTGTCTCGAAGACACGCATGCGTTTGTCTAAGTCGTCAAATTTCATCTTTCCACTCTGTGATGACAAAATCTTGGTCTACGATCTGTACGTAGTAGAGTTCATCAAAGCCTTCTAAATAAGTGGGAAGGATCAGCTTTTTGTGAGTAGCAATGATGCCTATGTCAGGAATTCTTGCTTTGCCTTCCCTTTGCTGATTGCGATAGCGCGACTTCTCTAGCTCACTTTGGAAGTAATACCCCACAGTTTTATACTTAGCTTTTTGGAATAAATGGATATATCGACGCCTATCCTCGACTGTGGGATTCGTGTTGTCAATAACCACCCGTTGATGGAGTGCTAGACAAGTATTCAGCAGTTGCGATTCTTTATTTCGCGTATTTAACATATCGAGATTGAGCCTAAGATGTGTGTGGAAGAATTTCTGTTTGTAGAAAGTTGATTTTCCAGTAGCCTGAATCCCTATAAAAATAATTCCTTCCATTTTTTCGAACGATCGTTAAAATTGTGTTAATTTCTGCTAAAAACTGTTTTTTCCTCTATTTCATCCACCATCTCTAATAAATTTACCTCGGCATCGTAAGTCGCATGAAAAGCAAAAGGCTTACCTTCCTTAATGTATTGGTAGATAAATAGATCAGTCTCTGGAGAGTCTAAATCAACTAAATCCGTTTCATTTACCCATTCCAGCACCCCTTCATCACAGGGAGGGGCGGGCTGCCAAGGAATCTCTGCCACGTACACGTACAAAATCCAATTGTATTTGATAGGAGAAGTCTCCGTCAGGATGCCCGCATATCTCATACGAGATACTCGAATCCCCGTTTCTTCCCAAGTTTCTCGGATCGCAGCGTCTTTGGGACTTTCGTGTGGATCGATTTTTCCACCTACAGGTGTATATCTCCCTTGATGGGGTGGTTTGATCCGCTTGAGAAGGAGGTACTGGTCATGGTGGTACAAGATGCACAATACAGCGGGACGTTTCAGACCTTCAGGAAAGGACATAATCAATAGATTTTTAGAGCAAATGAGTTGAGTGATACCTTATGTACTCAACCCAATATAGTCGCTATCAGATGATTGAAGATAAAGTTTAGTCTTTAAATAAAAATCTAGGAAGAAAATGGGTTTCAGCCACAGGAAAAGGGTATTTCGAGAAAAAGGATTGAACGAAGTCAGATATTATTTTTTTTAATCCATGAATTTTTTATAAATGAAAATAGTAACATGTATGCGTGATCGTTAATCTCGCGTTTGAATATTTGGTTTATCCGTAGAACAAATCCGTAAATACATGTAGATGAGGGGATGTATGCGTTAGAATGGAAACCGCTACTTCAATGTATCTGTCATGAAAAATTTCTTTCCCACCTTATTTTTATGCCTACTGAGCACCACTCTGTGCGCTCAAGTCCCGCAGGAAATCATGTTTCAGGGCATCGCCCGTGATGCTTCAGGCCTTGCCATTTCCCTGACCAATGTCACCGTAGGAGTGCGTATTCTCGACCCGAGCAATGCCATTGTTTACGAAGAAACCCACACCCTGACCACCGATGCTTATGGCCTTTTTAAACTGGCCATCGGTACAGGCTCCGTCGTATCTGGAACCTTCAACACCATCGATTGGAAGAGTGGCCAATACAAAATGCAACCCATTCTCAATGGGACACCACTGGGAGTGCAAGTTTTTCAAAGTGTGCCCTATGCACTGACTGCGGGAGACGTGTCTATGTCTATGGCAGAGCTTACAGATGTGGATATGACAGGATTAACCACCAATATGGTTCTCCAATATGATGGAAGCCAGTGGGTGCCAGGGGCTGCTGCTACACCTGTGTGGTCACAAAATGCGAATACGGCCTACTACAATGCGGGTAGAGTAGGAGTGGGCGTAAGCAATCCGCATACGGCGCTGCACCTTGCAGATACATCCAATGTCTTAGTTGGAGACTCACTCTCGGGTTCGGGATTTAAGTTAATCTATTATGCCGCCAAAGGTGCTTTCAGGGTGGGTTTTCTTACCAATCCCTTTGGAGGATACAACTACAATAAGTTTTGGGACTACGACTCGGTCGGCTACTACTCATTTGCCGCAGGTCAAAATGCCCGTGCCAAAGGGTTCGGCTCCTTTGCTTTTGGCTCCTTTGGCTGGGCGGACGGAAGTGGATCTGTCGCATTCTTCGGAAATGCCAAAGGGAATAACAGTTATACTTTTGGAGGAAGCTCTAAGGGGCGTGGGTCATTTACGGTGGAAGGTGTAGCAGATGAGGAGGGAGGAATTGCCATGTATGGATATACAGGCGGGCGATACGGGGTATCGATCGGAGGAGGAACTACAGGTTTAGGGGCTTCGTCCTCGCGGGCGGATTATGCCATCGCCATCGGCTGGAATTCTGATGCACGCGGGCAAGCCTCGATTGCGCTGGGACCGAGTGATGCTTACGGTTACAACGCTTTCTCTACAGGTTGGGTGACTGAGGCCAGGGGCAATTACTCCTCAACCTTCGGCTATCAGACCAATTCCTATCCCTATGCTTCGATGGCGCTCGGTAGATTCAATGTGATCACAGGAGATAGCGCCTCATGGGTAAATGCAGACCCCATTTTCATCATCGGTGACGGTACCTCCAATTCGAATCGCTCCAATAGTTTCATGATCCAGAAAAATGGGCAGACCTCCGTCGGATATAACGCCCCCACAGGTATGCTCAATGTCTCCACTGCTTTGGGTAGCTTGAATAACGGAGGCACACTCGATGCAGCTAATTCTTCCATACTGGTAGGTACTGCCAGTAGTGGAATGGCTTTCGATGCAAACCAGATCGAGGGGATTGGATCTTCTATAAATCTAAATTTCAACTCTAATCAAGATGTGACCTTGGTCTATGGAGGAGGAGATGTGGCCATCGGACACAATGCGCCTTCGGCTAAGCTGGATGTCTCCGCTACAGGTTGGCAGGTGCACATGCAAAATTCAGATACAGGAGGGGATGATTGGTATATAGGTAGCTCTGCTACTTCTTGGGCTGCTGGTGCAGGAAGGTTTCTGATCAGTCCGACAAATTCAAGTACCAATGCGGCCTTCACGATTGAAGACAGTAAGCAAGTCGGGATCGGAACGACAGCCCCGACAGACCGTCTGCAAGTAGATGCCAGTGCAGGAGAGGATGCTTTCAGAGTGAGAATAGGAGGGGCGACCTCTTTTCGTATACATGGCAATCAAGGGGCGTCGATCGGCGTCAATACCACTCCTCCAGCCAACGGATTGTACGTCGCAGGAGAAACTGTCGTCGCAGGAGAAATACGCCCGCAAAGCGATAATACCTATGACGTGGGAACGCCTACCCGTCGGTGGGACAATGTATGGGCCACCAATGGCATCATCCAGACTTCTGACCGAAGGTTGAAAACGCAGATTCTCCCCTTGAGCTACGGTTTGATGACCATCATGCAGATGCGTCCTGTATCCTTTGTCTGGAAAGACACACCTGCACAGCAAAAAGTCGGACTGATCGCACAGGAAGTGCAGGAGGTGGTACCTGAAGTAGTGGTCGGAGATCCGAATGAAGAGGTGCCTTTGGGCTTAAACTATGCAGAGCTAGTCCCTGTACTGATTCAAGCGATTCAGGATCAGCAAGCGCAGATAGAGACGTATGAGCAAGGTCAGCTCTCTCAGCAGCAGGAAATAGATGAATTGAAGAAAGAACTTCTCACCCTCAAAGCCTTAATTCATGAAAAGCGTTAATGCCTTTCTCTTGCTCTCCTTATGTACATTCTTGACTGCTCATAGCCAAAGCATCGAGCGATCGGTCATCCTGAGCATGAGTTCTTGCGAGACAGTAGGTGGCAACTCCTATGTATTCAATGTAGGGGAAGCCATTATCGGAACAGATGCCTTGACCATCCCCAATCTGACGATGGGCTTCCTCCAGCCGATCGACCCTACCAAGCTCAATGTGCGGGAGATCATGCTGGAGGGTACATGGGTACGCGAAGCAGTTGCCCTCAATTGGACCTCAAATCAAGTGGCACACGGTGATATATTTTGGGTGCATCAGGTGCTATCCAATGGAGAACGCCGACTCCTGGATCAGGTTCAGGGACGGATTCAGGTAGAAAAGTATGTCTCTCAAGTAGCCTCATTTGATCTAATGTATCTTGATCAAGACGCCACGCATTTTCAAGTGATTGGGGTGAGTGTGGAGGGGAAATTTACCTTTAGCAATATATTGAGCTTATCTCCTCAGGATCCTGGATTTTCTATTCAGGTATATCCAGTCCCTGCCTTCGATCGATTGTTTATTGATCCTTCTCAATCATTGTCTAACCCTCTAGAAATCAATATCTTGGATGGAGCAGGCAAGCAAGTGCTCTCTTTTTCTCCTAAAGAAAAACAAGAAGTATATGAGTTGATGATAGACTGGCTTTCTACTGGGACTTACTTATTGGAGGTGAAGCTACCTACACGGCGGTGGACTCAAAAGATTCAAGTCTTACGTTAGGACGATATGTAGGGCAATGACAATCTAGGTCAAAAGCTGAAATTTCATTCTAGGAATCCTCTATATTGCCGTATGAATCAATGGCTATTCTTTTTGATTTTGATGTGTAGTCTATGGGCTTGTGATCCCTCGCATCAAGAGACTTCGCAAACGGACCTTTCCACAGAGGTTGATGCTTCCCCAGTGGATACATTCGACCTAGCGCAGGTTTACAGGTTCATGGATTCCTCTGCTTATGAGGTAAATGACTGGCTACGCTTAGATGTTGATGGAGACGGCTTAAAAGAGCATGTAGTGAAGGTAGTCCGAAAAATAGATAAGAAAAAAGGGATTTTTATGGAAAAACCCTCTGGAGGCTGGCAACTCATGGGGGCAGGAAGTCAGGCAATTTCAGGCGGTGATGACTTTCGATGGATGAACCAGTGGCGCGTGTGGGTAAAGGATAGTGTACCTCAAAATACCTACGCAGCATCTGGAGATCTCAAAGACGTATACATGATCCCCATCAGGGGGCAGGCATTGGAACTCGTTCAGGAAGAAGGAAAATCAGTTTTTATCTACTGGAAGTCAGGACAGTACGAATCGACAACTATAGAATGAAGCCTTACTCCTTTTTGGTGACAATCTCTACCACGCCAAAAGCTCCCTGAAAACCATATCGACTGGTCTCTGTGGCTGATTTCAATACCCGAATCACATGAATATCATTCATGTCGACTGCTCGCTCTACTGAGGAATAACTTTGCCCCAAGATTGTCCCATCTAGGACAAATAAGGGAGGTTGTTGATTGACCAAAGAACTCATGCCACGAACCAGAATCACAGGGTTATTTTCATTCCCACTGATACTCAACCCAGGCTGTCTCCTAAGATAATCCAGTAAGCTGAGATACGGCTGATCTACGAGCGTCTCATCTTTGGCCAGCTTTTTTGTCTTCCGTTCTGAGAGGGAGGTAGGTGAGGACATGCGGTGGCTCATACAAGAAAACATAAGGCAAGAGAGGAGCAGAAAAAGGGGCAATAGCTTTGACATCAGATCATCAGATTGGAAGTTTCACACACAGTCAAATTCACCACTTAATATACATTATCTCAAAGGAAAAGTAAGACCATATTTGGAATAATGAACATCTAGCCAAAAAGTGCAAACTTTTCGCAGGTTTGAGGTTTCAAACATGGTCTAAATGAGCGGCTCAGGCAAGACCTGAGATGTTCTGGTTAGCCCTCTTTCCAGTCTGTCCAATTGGTCAATTCGGTGAGGCAAAGCTGATGATGGGTACGAATATCATCTTGAGCATACTCTTTTTCATAGGAAAGTATTTCTTCTTTAAATTCAATCGGGAATATCAGGCTTCGGTCCCAAGGTGTGGCGAGACTGATCTTTTGGTGTGTGGTATCTATAATGGAAAGTGCAGTCAGAGGCTGACCAGATGCTTCACTCAATAACCACTCCTGTAAAGCAAGATACCGTGCTTGGTCATCCCACTTAAATTCAAAGCCAAATATTCTGTCTAAAATAAATTTTCCTTGGAGGACCATATGGTAATAAGGAGGTCCAAATCGGATTTCGCCTGCATAAATGAAATCGAATCCATAAATATGACCAGGGGAAAGGTAAGCACCTATAGGTTTGTTCATGGTTGTAGCTTTAAGTTATGTGTTATTTAAATATAAGGAATTTCGTAGATATATTCCTAGATCTACAGGGCGGAGTTAATGCATTTTGGGGAATACGGCAGAATTTTTTGATATACGATATGAAAGCGATTCTGTATGATCTTGGGTAAGGCCCAAGGGTAAAGTCGTCATTGAACCCCATCTAAGGTGGGAGTGAGTTTTTCAGCGTAGATACGTAGATTTGTCGCGTCTCCACATTGGAAATGAATCCTATCTGAATTCATTCGTAATAATCACTATTTCATGCCACATTGAAACAATACTCAATGTCCTGGAAAATCTAGTGGGACTTGTCTAAGCAGGAAGCCCTGCCACCTGCCTGTCCCTCAATTTCATAATGATCCAATCCTCATTTTCTTTTTGTGCGATAGCCATTGTGAAGAATCGGCTTTTTACATGTTGAGCTACTTCTATGAAGGGAGATATATCAGGTTTGATTCCGTCATAACGTGATGGCTCCCAGTAAGTAGCATCTTTATGTGAAATGACCCATTCTGAAAGGGATTATCCTTGCTTAAACAGGAGCTTGGTCTGTGCAGGATCTTGGCTGGTTTGGAGGGACTGGCGCACGCGTTTCACAAAAGCATTGTCAGGCCAAATGGCGAGATAATTGTTGCAAAAGTCAAGCGCATCTTCATAGGCTTCCGCTTCAACAGCGGTATGGATGGCTATTCGATACGCACGCTCATAGCTGGGTTTTCTTACCCCAATAAGCGTTTTGCTGTACTTATGTGCTTCCTTGTATTGCCCAAGTAAAAAATGGGTTGTCAGCAGATGTAAGACATTGCGACTGAGATTGTACTGGTACTTATAAGCTTCTTGGAAATAGGGTAGGGCCTTGGCTCGGTCATTTTCTTCATTCGTATAATACAGACCGGCTTCACATAGGATGTCTGCAAATTCTATATCATTTCCGATGACTGCATAGGGACGAAGGACCTCCAGCGTTTCCAAGCGTTCGGATTGAGCCTGATCAGTGCTGTGCAGAAGATCGCTCGAAAGGTGCATCATCGTGCTTGCACCGATCCAGTAGGTTTTGAATACATGGCGTCCCATGGGACGGAGTCTATTGCTCAAGGTTTCTTCCTGAGCGTTACCAAAAATCCAGGCCATCCCCATGATGCCTAGGGCAAGTACAGGCCCTATCCACTGCTGGCTTGGTTTGTCTTCTGCCTTGCTGAGTAATAAAGCTGTGAAAACCATCAAAGGAATGGCAGGTAGGGAAAAGAGATCCCAATCACAGACCATCGATAGAAGCGGGTTCAGGACAAAAAAAGCAGCGGCATACATCAAGCTCGTAAAACCTAGTATAAACACTGTGGGAGCATTCCAAGGGAGTTGCTTGCCTTGGGTCAGGAGAACCGCTCCCAGCAAGAATATGGCTACAGGGGACCATATGCCTAGGAGATTGAGATAATCTCCAATATG
>JBCBFT010000128.1:0-17744 GCA_038527485.1 Bacteroidota bacterium | reverse complement strand
TGAAGGTTACAGATGAAGCAAGTACTCCTAAGGCGACCTTTTTCCAGTACCAATATTGGAGCATACAATTTAAGGCACATTCCCTCATAAAAAAAGCCCTACTCTCGTAGCGCTTTTTTCATTTTCTATAACCGATTGTTGTCTATTTCAATCCAATGCCCAACTCGTCTAGATTATCTGTGGGGACATTCGCGGGTGCATTCATCATCAAGTCGCGGCCACCTGCCGTCTTGGGGAAGGCGATGACATCGCGGATGGAGGGCTGATTGCGCATCAGCATGATGATACGGTCCAGCCCAAAAGCACACCCCCCATGTGGTGGAGCGCCATACTCGAAGGCCTTGAGCATAAAGCCAAACTTTTCGTCTTGCTCTTCCTTGCTGAGCCCCAGAATATCAAAAATCTTGGCTTGGACGTCGGGACGATGCACCCTGATAGAACCTGAAACGACCTCATTGCCATTCATGACCATATCGTAGGACTGGGCACGTACGCGTTGAGGCTCTGAATACAGATAGTTGAGGTCCTCCTCATGCGGCATACAGAAGGGATGGTGAGCAAACGTCAGGTCGCCTGTCTCTTCATCCTCCTCAAAAAGTGGGAAGTCCACTACCCAAAATACGGACCACTTAGACTCGTCGATCCAGCCTTCTTGCTTGGCTAGGTGCAGACGAAGCTGTCCCAGCACCTTGCGCGTTTTACCGTGGAGCGTGTCAGCCACCATGAGGATCAAATCCCCTTTCTGGGCACCTGCGTGATCCGCAATCCGCTGAAGATGCTCGGCATCATAAAATTTATCTACCGATGACTTAAATGTACCGTCCTCATTGTATTTGATGTATACCAAGCCATTGGCTCCTAAGTGAGGCTCTTTGACGAAGTTGGTCAAAGCATCTATCTGCTTGCGGCTATACTTGGCGCAGCCTGTAGCTACTAGTCCTGCAATCAAGCCGTCATTTTCAATGAGATTATTGAAGACCTTGAAATCCGTCCCTCCCATGACTTCATTGAAGTCTTGGATTTTGCAGTCAAAACGCAAGTCGGGCTTGTCAATTCCGTAGTACTTAATCGCATCGCGGTAAGGCATACGAATAAAGTCAGGCAGATTCACGTCGAGCACACGCTGAAATACATGCTTGATCATTCCCTCAAACATACTCAACACATCTTCCTGCTCGACAAAGGACATCTCGCAGTCGATCTGCGTAAACTCAGGCTGACGGTCTCCGCGGAAGTCCTCATCGCGGAAGCACTTCACGATCTGATAGTACCTATCCATGCCTGCCACCATGAGCAACTGCTTCATGATCTGAGGCGATTGGGGAAGCGCATAAAACGTCCCGTGATGCAGACGAGAAGGCACGAGGAAGTCGCGCGCGCCTTCAGGCGTAGACTTGATCAAGAAAGGCGTTTCGATCTCCATGAAACTCTGACCGTCCAAGAATTCTCTTGTAGCCTTCATCACATGCGAACGCAGGAGGATATTTTGTGTCATGCCAGGACGACGCAGATCCAGATAGCGATATTCCATGCGTAGGTCTTCCAGTCCATCGGTTTCATCTTCGATGAGGAAGGGAGGCAGTTGAGACTCATTGAGGATGTTCAGTTCGGTCGGAACAATTTCTACATGTCCTGTGGGGATCTTATCATTCTTGCTTTCGCGCTCAGCAACGACCCCTTTCACCTGTATCACAAACTCGCGGCCCAGCTTACGCGCTGCGTCATAGACATCTTTCTGCTCATCTGATTTGATGGAGATTTGGGTAATTCCATATCGATCCCGCAGATCGAGAAAGAGGATGTATCCAAGGTCACGTGATTTTTGAACCCAGCCACAGAGGCTGACGTTTTGGCCTGCGTGGTCGAGTCTTAGCTCACCACAGCTATGGGTACGGAATGCTGTTTGCATGAAAATTCGATTGTTGTGTGGCAAAATTGGGGAAAAGCTTGGGAAAAGGAAATTATTTTTTCAGCCTAGTGAATCAAGGGGAGAAATAGTCGCTATCCAAATCGCTCACGAAGGTAATTCATTGCTTGGGGCATGTTCATTCCGACCAGGGGCGTCTGCGCATACGGCAGCTGATCGGCGATGGGTTGCGCAAACTTACGGAGTCCCAGGACAATGACTTCATACTTTGTGAGGTCTACTTGCACTTTGAGTTGCTCAACTACAAGTTGTGCCCATGCTTCTACATCCCCTGCTTTGGCAAGGGCAGACATGGTCATGGTATAAGGCTCTATCACTTGATCTCCAGGTAGGAGGCCATGCTCCGCACTTAAAATATAGATCTTCTCGGGTTCGAAGCTTTGGGCGTGAGATCGTCCCAAACGAAAAAACTCACTTCGGTATAGCTCTAGCGCAGGCACGGGCTGCGAAGCTTTGCGATTGGCAGAGCAAAGCAGAACGATGCGACTGATGGATGAAGATTCGATGCGATGAAGTTACGTGAGAAGTCAGATGTTGAGACGTGAGACAAGAGACTTTATACAGTGTAACAAGAGTTTTATGCTATAATTTTCGAGCGTAGTAACAGGAGGGGTCCAGAGGTTTTACGCTCGGGACGCTGAAGGCGACGGTGAGTCCCATGCTCAGAAGTCTGAAGCCCGAACAGTAGCCCTACTCGATATCCGTCGTCAGCTTGAAGCGCAAAATCCGCCCGTTTCCAGCATCAGCCACAAACAGAATGTCACGCAGGTAAGCGACGCCACGTGGCTCATTGAACTGGGTCAAGCCTGCGCCTGTCCCTCCAAAGGAGACATTGACAAGTCTACCTGTGGCATCGTTGGGAGGGGCTACGCCCTCGTAGCCATTGTTGGTAAACTGATAGACAGAGTCCCTTGCAGCATCCACCACAAAGAAGAAGGAGCTAGGTAGGGGTCCAAATGTCACATCTACAGGTTCAGTAAAGCGGAAGGGTTCATAGACAATCCTATCCGTGATTGAGGTATCCAAAGCGGGAAATCCAATCTGATTGAAACTTGCCCCACGCGATCCCGCGACAAATCGAATGACCTGCACCCTAAATACCGCTTCTGGGTCCACTGACCCATAAACGAATTCGTCAGGTGTATTCAAATTGATCTCATCCGTCTGAGGAGGCTGGATACGGGTAGCCAATCCCTGAGGCTTTTTGAAGTAATCCCTGAATTGTCCGAAGCCTGTCACATTTACAGGGACAATAGATAACCACGTATCATCTGTATCAAACTGTAGGACGGCATCATCAGGCCCCCCAAACTTCAAAGGATTGTTGTTGACGCCATTGCGCGAGACGTAGTATCTATTGTTGGCGCGAATACCGATACCCTTAAATCGAACAATGGTATCACTGACCGTGGGAATGCCTTGCTTGAAGTAGTAAGGATGGATGATTTTACTTTTGATTTGGGCAAATTTGAGTCCATAATCTGTTCCATTCTCCAAACTCAAGCGATAAATCGTTGCAAGGGTATAATCGATATTATTGATCGTTGTGTCAAAGGTCCCCGCAGCCAACAATTCCAGTCGGCGATCCTGCGCAATGGCTGTTAGACCTGGAATGGCAAATCGGCCCAGCTCATTTCCCGCCTGATCGTACGAGACAATTTCTTCCGTCGCGCCATCTGCAATGTAGATCAGTTCATCCCAACCTGCAATGATGTCTACAGGATATTCGAAGTCATCCCATACAGGCTGAATGGGAACATAAGCAATCTCTCGATCATCAAAAACGGGAATGTCTAGAAATTCAATGTCAGTCTTGGTCCCGAAAAATCCTTCACATGCAGCGAGAAAAAGAATAGGAAGAATGTATACAAAACGCTTCATCGCGGAGAAATTGAAATGTTGAAGGGAAAAGAAGTAAGTAAAACGAATCAGATTTATTTTTCGACGGGATTCAGACGAAAGTTTACACCAATCCGGTGGACAGATCCTAGGAAACGGTTGGGTGTGAACCCATAATCTATGTACATGGGATGACGTCCCACACGTGAGCGCAAGCCGATCCCTGCTGTGGGAAATGCCTGATCATCTACATTGAACTGATAGCCTGCCCGCAAGTAGAGCAAGTCCATATAGGCATATTCTAGCCCAAATCGGATACTCTCGGCATTATCTGAGGGGTGATCGAGCTGCAAAGTAGTCATGAGCGACTGCTTTTTGTCTTCACTCTCCCATGGCACCATCGAGATCCCTATTTTGAAGGTCGTAGGGGCAGGATAAGAATCCAGGGTGATGTCCCGTGTATTAAATGTAGTATCTACCTCACGAGACCCACGTAAGGTCGAGTTAGGGCCAAAGTTTTGGAGGAGAACAGCAAATCGCAGTTTTTTCACGTCTGTTTCATACAAAAAGCCGATGTCCAATACGCCTGTATTCGCACGAAACTCTGCGAGCTGCTCTTGGACAAATTTCACGGTAGCACCCCAGGCAAACTGCTGGGTCAACTGGCGAGCATAACTCAAACCTACTGTGTAATAATTGGCGTAAAAGAGCTCTCCTGTCCCCTCAGGCTGGAAAGTAGTCCGTACTTCCATCGCCCCAGAATTCAAAGCACTCACAGAAAGTCCAAGCGTACCAAAATTATAAGGCTTGCTCGCACTCAAAAAGGCATAGTTTATGTCTGCTACCCAGAAGGTGTTGGCTGCGGCGAAGGAAAAATTGTCTAATTCTGCCATCCCAGCAGGATTGACGTAAGCGGAGTATCCGTCTCCTGTCAAGCAGGTGGTGGCTCCCCCCAAGGCTGCTGCACGTGGGCTCACTTCGATCTTCAGTGGCGTGAGTGCGGAAATTCCTGCACGTTGCGCTCCCAACTCAGGAAAAATCTTGAGCTGAGCCTGAAGTGAAAGGCAGGTGAGCAAACAGAAAAAGAGAAAGAGAGTAAAAGTTCTCATAAAAGTAAAAGAGATTTGAGCGCTCAAGTTATGAAATACAACGTGTGCAGAGGTAAAGAAATGATTAAATGTGAAGAATATTTAACGCCTTCGCTCTTTTGACGGGTAGATTTCCGTTATTTCTATAGAAAAACAGCTACATCCTGAACTTCTATACAGTCCTTTTAGTATGTTAGTACACACAAAATGCTGGATTTCTTGAGAAAGTAAACAATATATTTAGGTACAAAAGGTCTCATATCTATACCTATTTTTCAGTTATTGCAATCCTTCTGATCAACTATCAAGCGATTGATCTTGGATAAGGCAAACGTTGCAATCCTAAACAGACTATATGCCATTCTATGAAGGACTAATCACAGGGCTTTTATTTGTAGTTGTCATTGCTACGCCCGTCTTCTTCACCTTGCTTTACAGTACATTATCCTATGGCTGGAAGGCAGGTCTGGCAGTAGTGGGAGGGATCTTTACAGGGGATGTCCTGGCGGTATTTTTACTGTATGGCTTAGGGGTAACAGAGATTCTGACAGACCCTTCTTTTCTTTACTACACAGGATGGGCAGGTGCCATCGTGATTCTGATTTTGGGATTCTACTTTGCGTTCAAACGCAACATAGACCTGCAACAGCAACCTGAGCTTCCCAAGGGTCACTATTTCAATTTCTTCTATCGTGGCTTTTTGGTCAATTTCATCAGCCCTTTCTTATTTATCGCGTGGATCGGTTTTGTGACTGTAGGCAGTGGACGTTTTCCCGAAGGAAATGGCCCCATCTTATTTTTATCGGGGATACTGGTAGGCATTCTGATTCAAGATACGGCTAAGGTATTTTTGGCACACAGGATCAAGACCTTGCTTCGTCCCATCTGGGTACGAAGACTCTACCAAACCGTGGGAGTCGTCCTGGTGGTCATAGGTGTGGGCATTATGTTTAAGATTGTACAAAACCCCGATATAAGTTCATGGGAAATGCTACATACTGGATTGAAAAATTAAACCTGCAAGCCCATCCTGAGGGAGGCTTTTTCGCAGAGTCGTACCGTGCGGATCTCACCCTGTCTGCCTCCTCGCTTCCAGCTAGCTACGGCGGAGCACGCGTTGCCTCTACCGCCATTTATTTTCTCATCACAGAAGCGGCCTTCTCTGCCCTTCACAAAGTATCTAGTGATGAAGGCTGGCATTACTACACAGGCAATAGTCCCATTTATTTGACGATCATCTCACCCGAGGGAGAACTGACAGAGGTCATCTTGGGGCCAGATGTAGAAGCAGGACAGCAGTTTCAATATGTCGTTCCTGCTGAGCACTGGTTTGCGGCAGAAGTCAAAGGGTCCAAAGACGGAGCCGAAAGTTTTGCACTGGTGGGATGTACAGTAGCACCTGGTTTTGATTTTGATGATTTTAAATTGGGGAAAAGAGCCGACTTAATCGATTCTTTTCCCCAGCATCAACAGCTCATCGAACGTCTGACGAGGAGCTAAATTTAGTCTTTTTCTATGCTTACTCAACGATTCTCACATTCACCGCAATGTCTTGTCCTTTGTCATTTTGGCTGACAGTGAATTGTACCAAATCATCCTCTTCCAAGTCATTAAAGTCTCCTTCTGACATCCATGTATAGTGGAAGTAAAGGTTATTGGGAGGCATATGGATGAAGCCATAGCCATTCTTGAGGCTCAAAACGGTACTTTGTAGCACTTGCTCTTGTCCATTACCGACACGTCGGGGAGAGTAACTCGGACGCTTTTCTTTCGGGATGAAGAGTTGATCCACCATTTCGATTTCTTCCTCATCTTCCTCTTCCATTGCGTCATCGATGATCTCGTGCATGGAGACAGGATAAGTAGCTTCATTGAGTAGATCGACAGAAGTGACCGTCTTGCGGTAGCGGCCTGTGCGCTCATCTGTATATTCAAAATCCCAGCCCAAGATCATCACTCGGATACCCAGGGTATTGAGCTTGCGTACCAGCGGGATGTAGTCGCCATCACAGGCGATCAAAGCCAGGACATTATACTGCTTATGTAGAGCAAGTTCAAAGGCTTCGAGCGCCATCCAGACATCGATTCCTTTCTCTTCGATCCTCCCCTCCTTGATGCGTAAGGGCAGATAGTGCGTAATGACTCCCTCAGACATCAGGATATCGTCGAATACACGTTCGTTGATGATTCTGTTTTGTCCGTTGTGAGCGTAGTCGTTGGCGTTAAGGCGTCCCCTGAAATAGTGAGAGTCTACAATCTTCGCGTAGCGGGGATCGATATTTTCTTCGATGGCTACCTGGAGACGGATAAATTCGTGTAGACCAGAAATAGAAAGGCGGCTTTTTCTTTCGTGCTCGTAGTTATAATAATTGCTTACGTGTGCGAAATAATTTCCATCATAAAATACGCCAATACGTATGAGATTATCCCTTTGGCTAATTACATCCATATCTAAACTTCTTTGTTTTTCGGTAATAATTTTACCGTTTATCGAATTCAATTCTTAGTCTTTGGCGTGCAAGGCAGAAGGCTACATACGCGTAATTACAGGTATTTTTAACCCAAGAAATCACTTGATTTAAGGCCTTGGCACATCTATTTTTTAGGTTTTCTCACGTGCTGGTCCAACGCCTTTATTTTTGCGTTGGAAGAAAGGTTGGCTATGTGGTTGGAAAGAGCGTAATATTCAGAACACAAATCTGGGAAAAAATTGTGATAAAGCATAGGTGGAAGAAGGAAATTCCTTCTCCCACCCATTTATTCTTGTAAGTATTTGTAATTCAGAAGCTTTTTGTGCGCCTCGTTCAATGCAATACTTGGTTTATTTACCCAATAAACTCAAAACCTGTGTAGGGCCTTAGGGCTTCTGGTACAGAAATTCGTCCATCCTCTAGCTGGTTATTCTCCAATATGGAAGCTACGATCCTTGGTAATGCTAGGGCAGATCCATTCAATGTATGGACCAAATGGGTCTTCTTATCTTCTCCTCTATATCGCAGCTTGAGTCGGTTGCTTTGGTAGGTTTCAAAATTAGAAACTGAGCTTACCTCTAGCCATCTTTCTTGTGCGGCACTGAATACTTCTAGGTCAAAGGTCTTTGCGGCCGTGAAGGAGGAATCTCCCGTACAAAGTAGGAGGCGACGGAAGGGCATGCCCAGTTTGGTAAGTAGTCCCTCCACATGAGATGTCATCTGTTCCAGGACTTCATAGGACTTCTCTGGATGCACAATCTGGACCAGTTCTACTTTGTCAAACTGATGAAGGCGGTTGAGTCCTTTTACGTGGGCACCATAGGAGCCCGCTTCACGACGGAAACAAGGCGTATACCCGCACATCTTTTGGGGCAGTTGATCTGCCTTCAGAATCTCATCTCTGAATAAATTCGTGATAGGCACTTCTGCTGTTGGAATCAGGTAGAATCCGTCGCGACCGATGTGATACATTTGTCCATCTTTATCAGGAAGCTGTCCTGTACCGTAGCCAGAAGCTTCATTGATCATCAGCGGGGGCTGGATCTCTGTATAACCTGCCTCAGTTGCCTGATCCAAGAAGAAGGTAATCAAGGCACGCTGAAGACGTGCGCCCTGTCCCTTGTATACAGGGAAGCCTGCACCAGTAAGTTTGACTCCTCGTTCCCAATCGATGATGTCGTGCTTCTTAGCAAGCTCCCAATGGGGTTGGGGCTTGAAAGAGAACTCAACTTTTACATCATTTTGGTAAATAGTTTCGTTATCCTCCGCATGATCTCCAACAGGAACCGATGGGTGAGGAAGATTGGGTAAAGTGTAGAGGAGTTCTTGCGTTTTTTCTTCCACGATACGCACCTTCTCCTCATACTCTTTGATATCTGCTTTGATTTGTGCTGTTTGAGCCTTAGCAGCTTCTGCCTCTTCTTTTTGGCCCGATTTCATCAGTTGACCAATGGATTTGGCGATCTTATTCATTTCTGCGCGGTTTTGTTCTAGCTTTGTGAGCCATTCGCGTCGTTCATTATCAGTCTCTAGGATTTGGGTTACCTTCTCTTCCGCATCCTTTACCTTCTTGTCGGTCAGCCTTTGAATAACATTTGCTGTTTCTTGGCGTATTTTTTGTATTTCCAGCATAGGAGATCCTTATTTACTGCGAAGTAACAAAAAGGCATGCTAATCGTAAAGAAGTAATAATTTTTCCTGTTTCGTATCCAATTATTTGGAAAAACCCCTGTACTGTACGTACATTTGCAGAAAATAATCCAACCTCTCCTGAAATCTCAGGAGTTTTTTCCATTTTAATTTCAAACCAACTCTTAGATTTTATTTAAATCCTACCCGGACATAGGTGTCCGTCTGAGTTCATCAAATACTTTTATGTACGACATAATTGAACTGAATAACCATGATCTCGCTGAATTGCGAGATATTGCCAAGCGATTGAGCGTCAGCGATGTAGAGAAGTTAGGAAAGCAAGACCTTATCTTCAAGATTCTCGATCGTCAAGCCCTCATGCCTGCAGATCAACTCAATGCGATCAAAAAAGGCAATACTCCTCCCCCATCCGCCCCCGCAGTAGCAGAAGCACCTGCACCCGCTCCCGTAGAGGAACCTACACCTGTAGCAGCAGAACCTGAAGAAGCAGCCGATGCTCCCGCAGAAAAAGCAGAAGCTGAGCCAGAGAAAGAAGTAGCGGAAACCAAACCTGCAAAAGAAACAAAAGCAAAAACTTCACGCAGAGGAAGAGGCCGCAAGCCTAAGGAGCAGCCAGAGGAAGCAGGCGAAAAAGAGGAGAAGGCCGCAGAGCCTGAAGTAGTAGCCGAAGCAGAAGAAGCACCAGAGCGTGACAAAAAGGCGCGTGGACGCCGCAGCAAACGCAAACCAGAAAAAAACGACGGAGACGATCGTAGGGAAAGAGAGAGAGACGATAAACCCGAAACCAAAATCGATCTCGAAGGGGTAATCAGCAATCAAGGTGTACTTGAGTTGATACCAGAAGGCTATGGCTTCCTACGCTCATCAGAATATAACTATTTGCCCTCACCTGACGATATTTACGTTTCTCCTTCTCAAATCAAACTGTTTGGTCTGCGCACAGGAGATACTGTATTCGGACAGATTCGTCCACCCAAGGATGGAGAGCGTTATTTTGCCCTCCTCAAAGTAGAAACCATCAATGGACGTGCGCCCAAGGAAGTACGCGACCGCATCCAGTTTGATCACCTGACGCCTGTCTTCCCCAACGAACGATTCAATCTCTCCGAGAAAGACCCTAAAGACCTCTCTTTGAGAATCATCGACTTGTTTTCTCCTATCGGAAAAGGACAGCGTGGTTTGATCGTGGCGCAGCCCAAGACAGGTAAGACGGTATTGCTCCAAAAAGTAGCCAATGCCATCGCAGACAATCACCCAGAGGCATACTTGATCATCCTCTTGATCGACGAACGTCCAGAGGAAGTGACGGATATGGCCCGCAACGTGAATGGAGAAGTCATTGCTTCGACATTCGATGAGCCAGCAGATCGACACGTACAAGTGGCTTCTATTGTCTTGGATAAAGCGAAGCGTATGGTCGAGTGTGGACACGATGTGGTCATTTTGTTGGACTCTATCACACGTCTGGCGCGTGCACACAACACGGTACAGCCTGCTTCTGGAAAGATCCTATCAGGTGGTGTGGATGCAAATGCCTTACACAAGCCTAAGCGATTCTTTGGAGCCGCGAGGAATATCGAGCACGGTGGATCTTTGACGATTCTTGCTACAGCTTTGATCGAGACTGGTTCGAAGATGGATGAGGTGATCTTCGAAGAATTTAAAGGTACAGGTAATATGGAGCTTCAACTTGATCGTCGCCTGGCCAACCGTCGCGTATACCCAGCCATTGATGTGGCAGGCTCTGGTACACGCCGTGAAGACCTTCTCATGGACCCACAGGATATCAACCGTATATGGGTACTCCGCAAGTTCATGGATGATATGAATCCACTAGAGGGTATGGACTTCTTACGTCAGCGTATGGAAAATACCACCGACAATGAAGAATTCCTGATGTCTATGAATGGATAATCCATCTAAGAAATAAATAGAGAGAGGCTGTCTGAAAAAGGCAGCCTCTTTTTTTATGTCATTTACTCGTAAATAGGGCAATCCAAAGAGCAGCACATTTTTGATTACCAATACTTTAAGCATCCTTGCTCGACTCGCAAAATCTTTTGCCAGAATACTTGCCTGCTACTTGGTCGGAGCGTTTAGTCGAGCAACCATGATCCCGCTTTGATGGCGGATACCCGCCATGTACTCATACAAAGGCTTAGTGGAAATCTCCACTTGTTTGGAGCCTGTAGAAGCATGTAACAGGTGGACACGGCCATTTTTACGGTAGGCAAAACCAGTATGGACAACATCCAATCCTTGAATGGAAGTAGTAATGGCAATCAAGTCCCCCGTTGCTATATTATCTTCGAGATTGCGAATGTAGTCTTTGGGGATGTAGAAGAATGATTGCTGATTAAGCCTCACCTCGACCTCCCTTATATCTTGCCAGTTGGCATCATTGCCTTCCAATCTCGCATAGCTGCTGCGGTGGGTCGACATGAAATCAATTTTTTTCTTGTAAGGCACACCCCCAATATCTAGCGTGATATTCTTGATCCAGCCCTTCTTTTCATTATCTATCAACCACTCCGAAAAATAGTGT
This sequence comes from Bacteroidota bacterium, assembly GCA_038527485.1. GTDB lineage: Bacteria > Bacteroidota > Bacteroidia > J057 > J057 > JALEFZ01. Next base: position 6,221 of record JBCBFT010000128.1, on the reverse strand, counting down.
AATCGGGAAGGATACCCCTCCAAAGTCCCAGATCTATACCGAAGCTCGGTTAATGCTTGTTGAAATGCCGTTACATTCAAATCCTGTTCTTGCTGAAGGCGGGTCAATACCACCACATTTTCTAAGAAGGTCGTACAATCTAATCCATGCAAATTGATGACCAAGGATTCATTCTCCCCCACTTCAAGTGTCTTTCCTACATAGGGTATCCCCAGGAATCGCTTTCCGATGGTGGCTGCTACTTCACCTGATGAAGCGGAGTCTAGTGAAAGTTGAGCGATTTCCTCCAACTGCTTTTCCAACAGTGTCTGATCCTCAGAAGAACAAATAATTTGTGCATAGAGCAAGAAAGGAAAAAGGAGAATGATTAAAACAGAAAAAATACGCATCACCGATTCAATTAATTGACCTTGTCACGAGTCACATTATGAGCATTCTCTTGGATAATCTCTTCACCTTTTACTGGCACCACTGATTAGGAGGATTGACAGCGATTGTCCCATTCTATCTCAAATGCTTCATGACCATCATTCATAATGAAAACCCCGTGGCCTTACATATCTTATACGTAGGATACGGAAGAATGACTCGCAAGATGAAAGATATCATGATGGGGTGCAAGAAGAAACTCGGAATGGATCAAAATAAAAAGGAAGGCCCTAAAGCCTCCCCGTTGAAGTTGTGTGTGAAAAAAATCTTTGCCGTGCTCATGGTACAAAGCTTGGGAGCATGCTAAGCTCAAAGCATATCTTAATAGAATAAATTTTTTCTACATAAGCAACTTTCTTTGAGTGAAAATTCAATAAATCCTTACACCTCCATTTATTAAACACCTGATAATTAAATGCTTGTATAATTCATATTTTTTTGGCCATATGGCCAAAGTTATTTCAAAAAATCAAGATTATATCATATGACATACTCTTCCGCTCCCTGAAATAGTTGTATTCTAACTTGAAAGTCATTCAAAAGACGGCAAATCAATCTCTGCACTTACACCTTTGAGTTATGAGAAAAGAGCAATCCCTATCATTTGATCTCATTGTGATCGGTGCTGGATCAGGCGGACTCGTGGCTGCCTTGACTGGCAACAGAAGGGGCCTGAAAACAGCCATGATTGAGAAGCATAAAATAGGAGGCGAATGCACACATACAGGCTGCGTCCCCAGCAAGGCCCTCATCCAATCAACTAAACAATGGGTCGCCGCTCAAAATCTCCATAAGTTTGGATTTCGCGCACCCAATCTACCTAAACCCGACTTCGCGCAGCTCATGGAGCATGTCCACACAGTGATCGAAGACATCTACGATACAGAAAGACCCGAAGTCTTTCAAAAAGCAGGGATAGAAACCATCGTCCATCCGTCAGGCGCAAAATTCCTCGACCCTCATACCCTACAAGTAGGAGATCAGGTTCTGACCGCTCAGCACTTTGTCATTGCCACAGGCTCCTCCCCTCTCCTACCCGATGTCCCAGGTAGGCACATCCACCCAGGTCTCCACAATGAAAATTTCTGGGATATACGTGAGCAGCCCAAACGGCTTTTATTTGTTGGAGGAGGCATCATATCCGCTGAACTAGGACAGAGCATGTCTAGACTGGGCAGCCAGGTCACGATACTCGGACGCAATCCGCGCATGCTCAAAGTACTGGACGACGATACCGCAGCCTTCATTACAGGGGTCTTTGAAGCGGAAGGCATGCATATTACCTCGGGAAGTGAGGTTACAAGGCTAGAAAAGTATCCAAACTATCTGAAAGTATTTTATCAAACAGAAGGTAAAGAACATTATGTAGAAGTGGATGAAATTTTCTGGGCAACAGGACGTACCCCCAATATTCAGGGGCTTGATCTGGAGAAAGCGGGCATCGCGTACAATGAAAAAGGCATACAGACCAACGATTACCTCCAGACGACCCAACCCCATATCTATGCATGTGGAGATGTGACGACCCCAGAAAAATTTACCCATACAGCTGCTTATCAAGCAGAGATCTGCCTAGACAATATCATGTTTGAAGAAAAACGCATCAACGACCTACAAGTACTTCCATGGACCATCTTCACGGGACCTGAGATCGGGCATGTGGGCTTAAGTGAAAAAGCAGCCAGGGCAAAATATGGCGAAGGACTCTCGATCTTCAAGGTACATGCCAATATTGACCGCTATCGTACCGATCTGAAAGTGGGAGGTTTCCTCAAAGTGATGTTTGACACGCAAGACAAAGTAGTGGGAGCAGAGGCTGTCGGAGAACAAGCAGGAGAATGGATACAGCAAATCACGCTGATCATGAAGCATGATATCCCTATCCAAAGTCTAGCTCAAACCATCTATGCCTATCCTACCTATACTGAGATCGTGAAAAAAGTATTTTCTCGTTATTATCGTACGAAGGGATACTAAATAGGACGACCGCTATGATGTAGGACTGTCGCTGTGACGTAGTCACCCTACATCCCCCATTACTCAGCTCATACAACTACATCCATATTGAAGCAACAAGCATTACAGCAGCATTTTCGAAGACGAGGACTACCTTTTGAGGTGGTAGCCGAGCCTATAGTCTTAGAAGGCGGCCTACTTAACCACGTCTGGCGGGTGCCTACGCAAGCAGGTTCGGTCATTGTCAAATATGCCCCCCCATACATCGCCACACAGCCTGAGGTCGCCCTGCCCTGTGAACGTGCACACTTTGAGGCCCAAGCCCTAGAAACACTAGGCCAAGGCCTCTGGGAAAATGACCTTACGATTCCGACACTCTACGACTACGACAATCAAGCCAATATCCTTGTCATGCAGGATGCAGGTCCCTTGCCCAATCTCCGTGAGAAGCTGATGGACCTTTCGTTTTCAGATGTAGATGCCCAAAGAATAGGAATTCAACTGGGTTCTTTTATCGGCCACCTCCACCAGCATACATTCGGACAGCCATCTTTCGCCGAAAGTTTCCATAACATGGAAATACAAAAAGTACGTAAGGGGGTTCAATACCACATACCACTAGAAATCCTTACAAATTGGACGCACCAAGCATCGGCTGTACTAACCAAGATGGATCAGATGGGCACAGCTATTCTACAACCTGGCCAATGCATGATCATGGGAGATCTTTGGCCGCAGTCGATTCTGATCGCGCCCCACGAAGTATGGGTGATCGACTGGGAGTTGACGCACTATGGATTTAGAGTACAGGACGTGGGACATTTGCTCGCGCACTTGTGGATGATCTGGGATCGTGCCAAGAATCAAGTTGTAAAAGCACATATCGTTGCCCTCGCTTGGGCATTTCGACAAAAATACGAAGAGATTGTTGGACAAAACTTAGCGTATCTCCAAGTGGAAGGCTCTGGCTCACATCCTATTGCTGTACACATAGGGACAGAGGTTTTGCAGCGTGTCATTGGGAACTTTTCACAGGCCTATGTGTACAAAGGGACACCAGATACAGCAAAAAAGAAAATAGTCGATCTCATGGTAGAACTCATCTTACAGGAACATCTTCCCCTCCTAGGGCCTATCTGGAATGGCGCTTAATTTCATTTCCTCCTAATTTTATCAGAACTCTTAACTTACAGGAGAGTTGGTATAGATATGATACAAAAGCTCACGAAAAAACAAACGGTAGAGTTCGTCCTGACGACCCTGGAATCTCATTATCCAGAGACACCTGTCCCACTCGATCATACCGATCCCTACACCTTACTGGTGGCTGTCCTCCTCTCTGCTCAGTGCACCGATGAGCGCGTCAACCAAGTGACACCTGCCCTATTTGAGCTTGCAGACAATCCTGCGGAGATGGCGGAGCAAAATGTAGAGGATATTCGTCAGATTATACGGCCATGTGGTCTTTCGCCACGCAAATCCAAAGCTATCTATGAGCTTTCCAACATCATCATGAATGAGCATGGGGGCGAAGTACCTGAGAGTTTTGAAGCACTGGAAAGGCTCCCTGGCGTAGGCCACAAAACGGCTTCTGTCGTCATGTCCCAAGCCTTTGGGCATCCTGCCTTTCCCGTAGATACACACATTCATCGCTTGATGCATCGATGGAAGCTGAGTAATGGCAAGAATGTCGAGCAAACAGAGCGCGACGCCAAACGTCTCTTTCCACGAGAGCTATGGAACAAACTGCATCTTCAGATCATCTTTTTTGGACGTAGCCACTGCCCTGCCCGTGGACACAACCCCTATGAGTGTCCGATATGCTCCGTCATAGGACGTAAGACGATGTTTGATGAATATGATAAGGCGCAAATGAAAAAGTTGAAGAAGAAAAGATAAGAAATATTTACGCCGTTTGCTACGCATGAATATGTCGCACACTCATCCAAACATTTTCCTTCCTTTTCTACTTTGCAACACGAAAGATTGATGCTTTTAAAAATTGACGAATGAAAGAACTGCCATTAGAATTTGAAAAACCGCGCTTGCCTCAGTATCGCAACTTTGCGAACCTATATGGAGTACCTGAAGCACAATTTGAAGTGTTTGTTGGGTTATACGACATCGATGAACTACAGGCCTTCATGCCTCCCGCGCCCACTGCCGAGGAACAAAGCGTCTTTCAGGAGTTGGTTGGCGTGCAAGGGGAGAAAGGATACATGGATTATGTGAAATCCAATAACACCTTTGAGCTGATTATGCAGTGGCGGGAACGCACAGGTAACTATGGAGAGAATAATATGCGCTTCGTTCCCGACGCCTGATTCATTTTTCATTTTTCATTTTTCATTTTTCATTTTTCATTTTTCATTTTTCAGAGCGTACTTGAATCACCAGCTTACGTTTCATGAGCAATGAAAAACATGCTATGAAATATGTCTGTGGGTTTCATGAAAAATGAACTCTGATCCATGAATTCTGTATTATGATTGGCGTATTTGATTCTGGGCTAGGGGGGCTGTCTGTTTGGCGGGAAATCGTCCAAGTGCTCCCACAGGAGGCCATTTGGTATTATGCTGATAGTGCATATTGTCCCTACGGCAATCGTCCTGAGGAGGAAGTGATCGCTTACAGTCACAGGATCACACAATATCTACTTAAGAAAGGGTGCCAACTCATCGTAGTTGCGTGTAACACAGCTACTGGGCTGGCGATAGACATGCTGCGTGATACTTACGCAATCCCTTTTGTTGGGATGGAACCCGCCATCAAGCCAGCCGCTCAACACACCCACTCAGGGACCATTGGCGTTCTGGCTACAGGAAACACGCTCCAAGGCGCACATTTCCTTCAAGCCAAGTCTCGACACGAGCAAGAGATCGATATCCTAACCACCGATGCCAAAGGCCTGGTCGGACTGGTAGAGCAAGGGCTACTAGAAGGGGAAGCGACCACTTCTTTATTGAAAAGCTATATCGAGCCTATGTTGGAAAAAGGGGCCGATCATCTAGTTTTGGGTTGCTCTCATTATCCCTTTCTCATGGGACCGATTCAGGAAATCATTCAAGGTAAGGCCATTGCCGTAGATCCTGCCCCTGCCGTTGCAAGACAGACGCAACTCCTCTTCCAACAACACGCGATTCAATCCGGAAGTAGTACCCCTACCGAATATCATTTTGTTACCAGTGCGAAAGTTCACATGTTGAAGGCGTTTGTGCAGCAAGTGGCATCGCAAGAAGTGGTATTCAAGAGCAGATTTTGGAAAGATCCTACTGCATAAACTCGGTATGTAGATAGGATATGATGCGTGCTCATTATGCTTATCTATTACCTTTTACACTTATCAGGTTTAACCTATGCGTATCATTCTCGGAATTATTTCTCTCATTTTTCTGCAAAGCCTCCATGCACAGGAAAGTTTGTGGCTCCCATTTACAGATCAAGGAATATGGACAATTGTGGATCAGGATTCTTTGAGTAGTGGTACAAAGTCATGGACCTTGCTACATCCTGGAGAAAAGAGGGACGATTACTCCGAATGTATCACGATCCAGCAGACGGGGAAAGCCCTGAATCTCAGCGTGGATCAAGTCATCAATCGAACTGTCCAGAATACACGTCAAGAGTTCCAGAGAGGAAAGATCACCATGATCGAAAAACGTATAGGAATCGACGTAAGAGCTGAATGGGGGATCTTTTCTATCGAGAGTCCTGCCGAAAAGAAAGGAGGGAGCAGTCAAAGTATCCTTCTTTTCGGAACCTGATAATTTGGGGTTCAGCGTTTTACGTTCCACAATATAAGTATGCTCCTGTCCCATCATGATGAAAAAGAGGAT
>JBCBFT010000127.1:0-17778 GCA_038527485.1 Bacteroidota bacterium | reverse complement strand
TCGACTATGTGGTGGAGGAATATGGCCGAAAGTCCGTTTCGCAGGTAATCACTTACGGAACGATGGGAGCTAAAACTGCCATCCGTGATGTGGGACGTACGCTAGGGATTCCCTTGGCAGAGGTCAATCGTATCGCGAAGCTGATTCCTGATCGACCGGGAATGTCGTTCAAGAAGGCCATGAATTCGGATGATAACCCCGATACCTGTGAGGAGTTGGGGCAGCTGTTCAAAAGTCCTGACCCTCTGGTCAACAAAATGATGCGCTTTGCCAAAACGCTAGAAGGGACGGCCAGGCACACAGGGATTCATGCTTGTGCGGTGATCATTGCGCCAGGAGACGTGACGGATCTGGCACCTGTTTCGGTGGCCAAGGATGGTGTAGTAACGACTCAGTACGATGGCCCGATGGCGGAGATGGCGGGGCTCTTGAAGATGGATTTCTTGGGGCTGAAGACGCTTTCTATCCTCAAGACAGGGATCAAACTTGTCAAAGAAAATCACGGGGTCGAAATTGATCCTGAAAATATCCCGCTAGATGACCTCAAGACCTATGAGTTGTACCAACGAGGCGATACCGTAGCGACCTTCCAGTTTGAGTCCGATGGGATGCGTAAGTATCTCAAACAACTCAAGCCGACCAACATAGAGGATCTTATCGCCATGAATGCCCTTTATCGACCTGGCCCGATGGATAACATTCCTACCTTTGTAGCGCGTAAGCACGGGCGGGAAGAAACTCATTATCCACATGAGATGCTGAAGCCGATCTTGAGCAATACTTATGGCATCATGGTCTATCAGGAGCAGATCATGCAGGTAGCGCGTACCATGGGAGGCTACTCTATGGGGGGAGCGGACTTGCTGAGACGTGCGATGGGGAAGAAGAAGATGGAGATCATGGAGAAGGAGAAGGTCAACTTCGTCAATGGTGCCCTCGAACGTGGAGTCGAAAAGAAAATAGCGGAGGATGTGTATGCGCTGATGGCGAAGTTTGCCTCCTACGGTTTCAATAAGTCACACTCGGCAGCCTATTCGGTATTGGCTTTCAAGACTGCCTATCTCAAGGCGCACTATCCTGCGGAGTATATGGCGGCGGTCTTGACGCACAATGTCTCCGATATTAAGAAGATCACGTTCTTCATCGAAGAATGTCGCCGTATGGGGATCGAGGTATTGCCGCCAGATGTCAATGAATCACAGGCATTATTTTCTGTTAATCCCCAAGGGCAGATCCGTTTTGGGCTGGAAGCGATCAAGGGCGTGGGACACAATGTGGTCGAAATCCTCATCGAAACAAGGAAAAAAGAAGGTGCTTTCGATTCTGTATTTGACATGTGTGTCAAGATGCCCCTGCGAACGATCAACCGCAAGACATTGGAATCGCTGGTGTATGCAGGTGCCCTAGATCTTTTTGGTGTCAATCGCTTCCAGTACTTCCTTCCCGTCTCAGATCGAGATCCAGCCAATGTGCTTGAGAAAGCCGTTCAGTATGGGTCCAAGGTCCAGCAAGAGCGGATGTCTCCGCAAGTGAGTTTGTTTGGGGATGCAGGCGGAAATGGATCCTCACTTCAGGAGCCTCCTATCCCTATGGGAACTTTCCAGGACGGGCATATTCGAGAGGAGTGGTCTGAGTTGGAGAAACTGAACTACGAGAAAGAGACTATTGGATTTTATCTTTCAGGCCATCCACTAGACAGATATCAATGGCAACTGAGATCCTTTTGCAATGCTACTGTAGGGGATTTGGAAGAGAAACGACAGCGGGAGATTCGAATGGGAGGTATCGTGACCTCTGTGAGAGAACGTGTATCGCGGAGGGGGAATAAGTTTCTCACTTTCACCTTTGAGGATTTTTCTGATTCCACAGAAATCTCTCTTTTTGGGGAGCAATACGAAAGGTTCAGAGGACATATCAGAGTGGACGAAATGCTGTACGTATTGGCGGCTTTCCAGCCTCGACGCTATGATCCTTCGGAGTTTGAGTTGCGGATTCAGGAGATCCGAATCATGAGTCCTGAATTATTTGAGGGCATGGTAAAGCATGTAGGAGTGGAGTTGTATAATCAGGATATTGATGCATCATTAATCAACAGTCTTCAAAACCTCTTGAAAAAGCATCCAGGCGAGAAGATTCTCCGCTTTAAGATCAAGGATGACCAGTTTGCTGCGGATATCCCGATGGTCGCAGGTGACTGGCGCATCAGCCCTAACGGAGATTTGATGAAGGGATTGGAGGAAATGGGGGTGAGGTATTGGTTGGGGTAGAGGCTCTCTTCATGAGGTGTAAGATGTGTGTCAGTCTCATTGTTTTTTTACACGTATAGAATACTATGAAGACACGATTGGAAAAACTCTTAGATCACTATGAAGAAGTCACAAAGGCTTTAAGCGAATTGGTAGATCAAGCAGTGGCAGAGGGTGACTTTGAGTTTGCGCATTTCTTTCAGCGGAATCAGCATAAGATGGATGAAGAGATGGGTAATTTATTACGGATACGCCATCCGCATTATGATGAAATTCGCTTTTTGGAGCGGAATATTTATATGATAGAACGCTTTTTAGCGAATCCCAATCATCAGGAATTTGAGATTCCTGAGCACTTGTGGCAACAGAATTTAGAGGAAATCAAAAGAAAGCAACGCGAAGAGAAGGCATTTTTGCAAGCACAACTTGCTGAATTAAAGGCACAAACTCTCCCTATAGCAGATCCTGAACCTGAAATATATTTTCTGGAAAACGCGCTTTATGATTTACTAGAAGGGGAAATCGACAGGCTCCGGATTTGGGTCATTCCTGAAGAGCAGTTTTTTGTAGATGTTTGCCTTCATCATTCTCAAAATGTACGGTTTCAAACCTCCAAGACGACCTTTAAATGGCCACTCTTGTATTCAGGCTTTCGAGAAAAGTCAGAGAAAGGGTATTGGGAGTTGGTGGTTGGACCAAATTTAAGTGCGTTAGAAATCAAACATGAGATTGCCCACCGTATTTATGGTCCTTTTCTATTCTACAGGAAAATGGATGAAATGAGGATAGAAATTATAAAGCCTGCTTAGTACTCTTTTTCTAAAAATAGTGGAAGCCTGTCGTGATCACGCATATACGACGATTTACTTGCTCCCCATGGCCTGATTTTCTGTATTCTGCAAATATCTCAATCCATGAAAATACCAGGTTGTCAAATAGTTGACCAACATGCGCCTCATTTCCTGACCTTTACGGTCGTATATTGGATTGACGCATTTACAAGACCTCATTATAAGCAGTTACTCACAGATAGTTTGACCTTCTACCAAAAGAAAATCGGTTTGCAAGTGCACGCATATGTGATTATGAGTAATCATATGCATCTCATTGTGACCTCGCCTCGTAAGTCCCTCAGCGATTGGATCAGGGATTATAAGCGATGGGTGAGCCGTAAGATGCGCCTCCTGATTCAAGAAGACGTGGAAAGTAGAAAAGTATGGATGTATAATTTGTTTAGGTGGAGGGGGGACAGGAATTCAAGGAATGATGATTTCCAGTTTTGGGTGCAAGATAATTGTCCCAAGTATATTTCTACGCATGCCTTTGCTCAACAAAAGATTGAATATATTCATCAGAATCCTGTCAAGGCGCAGTTGGTCTATCAGGCAGAGGATTATGTGTGGTCTTCTGCGCAAGATTATGCTGGGCGGAAAGGGCCTATTGATGTGGATATTTGGATGTATTGATGGCTAGGTAGAGTAGGGTTGTGGCGTTGCTTTTTCGGCTTTGTTAGACGGGAGTCTAATAGATTTGTGTGCTACGTAGCTTGATGGCTACGTAGAGCGGGGAGTGGTAGAGCGGCTTGAATTAAGCAAAAAAGGCAGGAGATATTTGATATATATTGGATAACTTTCATTTGTCATGAATAAGCCCGCCCGATACATTCCGTCTCTCACTCCTCTACGTGGCATCGCCGCGTTGATGGTTGTGTTATTTCATTACAATGATTTCTTGGTATTTCAGGACCTCAGCAATTTGAATTCTATTTCCATGATCTTGGCAAAGGGTTACCTATGGGTAGATTTCTTTTTTGTGCTGAGTGGATTCATCATCTGCCATGTGTATGGGGAACGCCTGCTGAAGCCTACAGGTCCCATCGTCAGGAAATATCTCTGGGCGAGGTTTAGCCGTCTGTATCCGCTGCATGTGTTCGCCCTGCTGCTATGTATTCCATTGATTGGATTTCAATTTCTGCTCAACGAGGAAATGTCCATGCAAGCGCTAGTGAATTTCTACCAGCCTTCGGAGTTTTTTATTCAACTTTTCTTTTTGCAAGTCACAGGAATCACCCATTCGTATGCATGGAATGTACCTTCTTGGTCCATTGCGGCTGAATGGTGGGTGTATATTCTGGCCGTTGGATTCTTTCCTTTGCTCAATCGTGGTTTCAACTGGCGTACGATTGTATCCTGGGCTTTGGCTTTGGCGGGACTCACCTTGATGGTGTTGAATCATCCTGATGGGAAACTAGACGAGATCTTTGAGTTGGCAACCGTTCGTTGTCTATGCAGTTTCTTGATCGGTATAGGCGTTTATCAAGTTTACGAAATCTTTAGGGATCAAAAAGGAATCTGGGCCTGGGATGGGACTTTTTTCTTCCTAGCGCTAAGTATCATCCTTTGTCTCCATTTTGCGGTCTTTGATATTGTATTGATTCCGCTCTTTGCTGCTTTGATCCTGAGTGCGGCACTTAATGAAGGAAAAGCTGCCAAGATTTTAAATCAAAAAGGGTTGACTTGGCTAGGAGATATTTCCTTCTCCGTCTATTTGATTCATATGTCATTTTTGCAGGTTTGGTGGATTTATATTATACATGTTTATCGACCTCAAAATCCAGACGTAGATGCTTCTTTGGGAGAAAAATTGATGTGGATTGGTGCACTGCTAGTGGTTATCCTTGCCTTTGGACATATCAGTTATCGCTACGTAGAGCTACCTGCCCAAAAGTGGCTGAGGGGAATGTGGAAAGACGCTTCGAAGGAAATACATGCTGATTCAGAGAAGCACACGGCTTAGTACGGAAGCAGCATAAAAAAATCCCCATGCAGCTTGCAACTACATAGGGACTGACTACCTGAAATTCTTAACTAAATTCTATTTGGTCAAGATCATGCGCTTAGTAGCGACTTCTTGTCCATCTACGATGAGGCTGTAGATATACATACCTGCATCTAGTGTGCTACCTTCGATGGTCAAGCTTCCCTTACGAGAAAGGTTGTTGAAGCTGTTGACTTGGCGACCATTCATGTCATAAACGAAAAGTGTCGCGCTTTCGAAGTTTTGAGGCAGGTTGTAGCGAATCGTTGTCTGCTCTGTGAAAGGATTGGGCGTGTTCTGCATCAGTTCAGCTTCACCAAAAGAAGACCAAGTACTGTTCGCGGGTTCTTCGCTAGGTGTTTCTGTTCCTCTGATAGCAGCCATTTCCGCCTTCAGTGCAGCTACTTCTGCTTTTAGTTCATCGATTGTATTTGTCTTTTCTCCCAACTCCTTCACTGCACCGATGAGTACAGGAACTAAGTTGGTGTAGTTGACTGACTTATAGTACATGAGACCGTCTTCTACTATATCTTTGCCATCTTCAGTTGGTTTAGCAATAGGCGCTGCATATTCCTTTACAAGTTCAGGGTATACCTTCTCTAACTCTTGGGCGATCAGGCCGTGCTGTATTTCAGTAGGAAGGGCCATGAAGTCGTACTCATCTGTCTTGAAGTTGTACGTGTAGGTATTTAGCTGCATAAGCTTGGCTAGATGTCCAGATTCCTCCTTGATGTTGCGCTTAAGCTTACGATCAGACGGTCCCTGAAGCGCACCTGTATAGACAAGATCTCCTTGGAAGAAGCCCGCGGCACGTGTACTTGCATTTGAGTTAGAGATGTCGAATCTACCTGCATAGTCAGTTCCTATACCTGTTTTATTGAATACTCTACCAGAGACACCTGCAGCCGCACCAATATTTCTATCTGCTTCAATTGTAGTACGTCCACTGATAGCAGTTCCACCAAGGATAGAGGTACTCTCATTACGTACAGATAAGCCTGTAAGAGCGTTCGTACTCGCACTAATACTACTACTGTTGAAGGTCATGAGATCTCTAAAAGTATTGTTGAACTGATCGCTGATAAATCTGACTTTCAGTGTATTTCTAGTGCTTGACCCAAAGCCAAGGATCAGGTCCTCTGAAGTTCCAAAGAAACTGGATCTCTCCAAGAGGTTGAATAAGGCGAAGTTTCCTTCCTTTTGGATACGAATACCATAAGGTACACCAGATCCACTTACGCCTGGAGGGGCAAATGGAGAACGACCAATGGATGTCCATGTAGCGTTTCCAAAAATGCTTCCAAATGGAGCTACTTGCGCATGGGCAAGCGGAGCCACGCCTCCTGAAGTAGCTGAGTTCGTGTTAAACTGAATAGATGAACTAGGAGTACCCACTCCTGTCTGGCCCCATGCGGGTAGTGTAAGGAGCGTACATAATGCTCCTACCATCAGTAGAAATGAAAATTTCATAGATGAATGATGTTAGAATGTTGAATGGTTAGAATGTTCGTAGGCTAATTGAACAATATCAATGTAGTACTATTTTTTTTGAGTAATTTTAAATACTTATAAGCGTACATATGAACATGTTTTCACCTCATTTTGATAATCAGGGGTTTATATAAATAGAGCTATTTTAAGTGTTCTCAGAATTACCCAATATTTCCCACAGGAGGATGAATATTTCGGGCAAGAAAAATAGAAGAGATCATAAAAAAGCCCCACTGAATCAGTAGGGCTTCGTTTTTAGTCAAATAAGATCAATATGGTATATTATATGTTCTATGCTTCTGGTCCTACTTAGTCAAGATCATACGCTTAGTCGCAATCTCTTGTCCGTCGATGATCAAGCTGTAGATGTACATTCCTGCATCTAGCGTGCTACCTTCGATGGTTAAGCTTCCCTTACGAGAAAGGTTGTTGAAGCTGTTGACTTGGCGACCGTTCATGTCATAGACAAAAAGAACCGCGCTTTCGAAGTTCTCAGGCAAGTTGTAACGGATAGTTGTCTGCTCTGTGAACGGATTGGGCGTATTCTGCATTAGCTCAGCCTCTCCAAAGTTAGACCAGTTGGTGTTCACGGGAGCATCAGAAGCCGTACCTTTGAGTTCGGCAAGTGCTGCCTCTAGGTTTGCGATACGTGCCTCGTTAGATGCGATCTGCGCATCTCTTTCAGCAAGCTGTGCGTCCTTATCCGCTAGCTCCTCTGTAGTCTGCGTTTGCATCTCCTTGATGGCACCGATCAACACAGGTACAAGATTGGTATAATTGACAGATTTGTAGTACATCATGCCATCTTGTATAATGTCTGTACCTTCTTTGTTAAGTTTAGTAATAGGCGATGCATATTCCTTCACGAGTTCAGGATATACCTTCTCTAGTTCTTGCGCGATCAAGCCGTGCTGCAATTCAGAAGGTAGCGCCATGTAATCGTACTCGTCTGTCTTGAAGTTGTATGTGTAAGTATTCAACTGCATGAGTCTGTCTAGATGTCCTGTCTCTTCTTTGATGTTGCGCTTGAGCTTACGATCAGAAGGACCCTGTAGAGAACCACTGTATACGATGTCTCCCGTGAAGAAACCTGCAGCACGTGTAGGGGCATTTGATCCAGACACACTGAAGCGTCCTGCATAATCTACTCCACCACCTGTACGATTTGATACAGATCCTGCCACACCTGTATTGAAACCGAAAGTAGTAGGAACATCCACAAATGTTAATCCGCGTAAAGAAGTTCCTGCAAGAGTAGAGGTCGCTCTGTTGATCGCATTGACACCCACAAACTCTTCTGTGCTGATGCTGATACTTTCATCTGAAAATGTCATCAGGTCTCTGAACGTATTGGTAAACTGGTCACTGATGAAACGAATACGCAGTGTATTTCTCGTACTTTCTCCAAAACCTATGACTAGATCTTCATTACCGAAGAAGCTATTCCCCTCCAAAAGATTGAACAGGGCAAAACTACCTTCTTTCTGAATGCGGATACCATAAGGGACACCTGATGCACTTGTTCCTGGAGGGGCAAATGGAGAACGACCGATAGAGGCCCACGTAGCGTTTCCAAAAATACTTCCGAAGGGAGCTACCTGTGCATGTGCCAAAGGAGCCACGCCACCTGAAATAGCTGAGTTTGTACTAAACTGAATAGTTGAACTTGGAGTTCCTACTCCTGTTTGACCCCATGCGGGTAGTGTAAGGAAGGCACAAATCGCCCCCACCATCAGTAGAAATGATAATTTCATAGATGAATAATGTTAATAAAGTGAATGGTTAAATGTATTCTTAGGCTAATCGAATACTCTAATTTAGCTCCATTTTTTTGGGGTAATTTTACATACTTCTAATAATGCATATGGACATGTTTTCATCTTGTGCTGATAACGAGGTACTTATACGAAAAAACCTATTTATCGTCTTCCCAGGATTACCCAAAATTTCTCACAGCTAGATGAATATTTCAATATTTGAACTTGTGATAAGTTAAGAAAAAAGCCCCGCCAGATCGGCAGGGCTTCGTTTTTAGTCAAACCTAAGGCTAGCACAATTGTGTGCCTATTCGTCTTACTTAGTCAAGATCATACGCTTAGTAGCGATCTCTTGTCCGTCGATGATCAAGCTGTAGATGTACATGCCTGCATCTAGTGTGCTACCTTCGATGGTCAAGCTTCCCTTGCGAGAAAGGTTGTTGAAGCTGTTGACTTGGCGACCGTTCATGTCATAGACAAAAAGAACTGCGCTCTCGAAGTTTTCGGGTAGGTTGTAGCGGATAGTCGTTTGCTCTGTGAAAGGATTGGGCGTATTCTGCATCAGCTCAGCCTCTCCAAAGTTAGACCAGCTAGTGTTTACAGGAGCATCTGATGCGGTCCCTTTGAGCTCAGCGATGGTCGCCTCTAGATTGGCAATGCGCGTCTCATACGAAGCAATTTGTGCATCTCTCTCAGCAACTTCCTGCACGTTTTGTGTTTGCATCTCCTTGATGGCACCAATCAGTACAGGGACAAGATTTGTGTAATTGACAGATTTGTAGTACATCACGCCATCTTGCACGATATCTGTTTCCTCTTCGTTGAGTTTTAGGATTGGTGCAGCATACTCCTTGACTAGTTCAGGGTATACTTTCTCCAACTCCTGTGCGATCAATCCGTGCTGAGGTTCTGTAGGCAGCCCCATATAGTCATACTCGTCAGTCTTGAAACTGTAAGTGTACGTATTCAACTGCATCAATCTTTCCAAGTTTCCAGACTCTTCTTTGATGTTACGCTTCAGTTTACGGTCTGAGGGTCCCTGTAACGCGCCTGTGTAGACAAGATCGCCTGAGAAGAAACCTGCCGCACTGACAGGAGCTCTTGATGATACGTCACTAAAACGTCCTCCATAATCTACTCCTCCTCCTGTACGGTTTGAGATATCTCCAGATACACCCGTAGATACACCAAAGCTAGGAGCAACATTTACAAAAGTGAGTCCACGTAAAGCAGTCCCTCCAATGTTAGAAACAGAACTGTTGATTGCGTTGACACCTGTGGAAGATTCAGTATTGATACTGATACTTGTTTGAAAAAATGACATCAAGTCTCTGAACGTATTCGTGAACTGATCACTGATGAAACGCACGCGAAGCGAGTTTCTCGTACTCCCTCCAAAGCCTATGATAAGATCTTCTGAAGATCCAAAGAAGTTATTTCTTTCTAGGAGATTGAATAAAGCGAAGTTTCCTTCTTTCTGAATACGAATACCATAAGGAACCTCAGATGCACTAGCACCGGGAGGGGCAAATGGAGAACGACCGATAGAGGCCCACGTAGCGTTTCCAAAAATACTTCCAAAGGGAGCTACCTGTGCATGTGCCAAAGGAGCCACGCCACCTGAAATAGCTGAGTTTGTACTAAACTGAATAGTTGAACTTGGAGTTCCTACTCCTGTTTGACCCCATGCGGGTAGTGTAAAGAAGGCACAAATCGCCCCCACCATCAGTAGAAATGATAATTTCATAGATGAATAATGTTAAAAAGGTGAATGGTTAATGATGTTCTTAGGCTAATGTGTATTTCAATTTAGCACGATTTCTTTTGGGTAATTTCACATACTTCTAAGTAGGCATATGGACATATTTTCACCTCCTATTGATAACGAAGCACTTATATGAAAATCCCTATTTATGACGTTCCCAGAATTACCCAAAATTACTCACAGCCAGATGAATATTTCATGTTTCGAAAGTAGGGTGGTCTAATCAAAAAGCCCCATCAGATCGATAGGGCTTCGTTTTTAGTCAAATAAACGTCAATAGAAAAGAGGAAATATGGAATGCATCCTAGTTTTACTTCGTCAAGATCATACGCTTGGTGGCGATCTCTTGTCCGTCTACAATCAGGCTGTAGATGTACATGCCTGCATCTAGTGTACTGCCTTCGATGGTCAAGCTCCCTTTGCGGGAAAGGTTGTTGAAGCTGTTGACTTGGCGGCCATTCATGTCGTAGATATATAATGCTGCGCTTTCAAAGGTTTGAGGTAAGTTGTAGCGAATCGTCGTCTGCTCTGTGAATGGATTAGGTGTATTCTGGAAGAGTTCGGCTTCACCGAAGCTAGACCAAGAGCTATTGGCGGGTGCTTCTGCAGAAGTACCCTGTAGTGCGGCTACCGCAGCTTCGAGATCTGCGATCCGTGCATCCTTGGCAGCCATTTCTTGCTCAGTCTGCGCCTTGAACTCTTGAAGCGCCCCAATCATCATGGGAATGAAGCTGGTATAGTTTACGGTTTTGTAGGTGATCCCTTCCTTGGCTTGGATTTCACCGTTTTCGTCGATGTATTCATGTGGTTGGTAGTACTCTTTGACGAGTTCGGGCATCATAGCCTCGATCTCCTGTGCGATGACTCCGTATTGCTTTCCGTCAGGTAGGTCCATGTAATCAAACTCCTCTGTACGATATTCATACGTGTAGGTATTGATATTCATGACCCGCTCAAGTGATCCCTTGGCTTCTTTGATAGATTTTTTGAGGCGGCGGTCAGAGCTTGAAAGCGTAGATCCTGTCACGACAATATCTCCCAAGAAGTAACCCGCGACTCTTATAGGAGCATTGGAGAAGGTATTGAAATATCCTCCATAGTCTGCACCAGAAGAAGTAAAGTTTGAGGTAGTCCCTCTTAGTCCAGCGACAGGCTGATTCGCAAATATACCGCTAACTGGTGTAGTGCGCCTAGCAGTTGATCGAAAAGTCTCTCGTACAGAGAGCGAACTAGAAGGCTCGAATGTATTCGATACCCTCTCCAGTCCAGAGATGGTGATCCCATTTTGGCGTATAATCATTACATCCTTGAAGGTGTTAGTAAATTGATTACTAATATATCGAATCCTCAATGTATTATTTGGACTTTCTCCAAATCCAATCAAAAGGTCTTGTCCTAAGACTGTTGAGCCGAATGATAGACCATCGACTAGATTGAATAGGCCAAATGAATTGGTGCGTTGCACACGGATACCGTAAGGTGCTGCCACGCCAGGAGGACTGAAGGGAGCTTGTCCGATGGCAGCCCAGGTAGACCCACCCGTGATGTCGCCAAATGTATTTTGTTGTCCGTGCCCCAAAGGTGCCACACCACCAGCTGTAGAGCCGTTGGTGCTAAACTGAACCAGACCGCTAGGAGTTCCCACACCTGTCTGGCCCCATGCAGGTAGTGTGAGCAATGCACATAATGCCCCCACCATCAATAGAAATGATAATTTCATAGATGAAAATAATTTAAGAAGTGAATGGTTAATGTATTACCGAATACTTCGAATATAGCATTATTTCTATTATGGCAATTTTAAATACTTAGAAGTTCATATATGCAGATGTCTTGGTTTAATATGATAATTAAGTATTTATATAAAAGATGCTCTTTTTAGCCTTCTCAGAATTACCCAAAATTTCTCACAAGAAAATGAATATTTCGATCTTTGAAACTGAGGCAGGTCATGAAAAAAGCCCCGCCAGAGTGGCAGGGCTGCGTTTTTTATCAAATTCTCATCAAAAGAGAAGAGAAAATGATCTATGTCTGATGACCTTACTTCGTCAAGATCATACGCTTGGTCGCGATCTCTTGTCCGTCTACAATCAGGCTATAGATGTACATGCCTGCATCTAGTGTACTGCCTTCGATGGTCAAGCTTCCTTTGCGAGAAAGGTTGTTGAAGCTGTTGACCTGGCGGCCATTCATGTCGTAGACATACAAGGCTGCACTTTCAAAGTTTTGAGGCAAGTTGTAGCGAATGGTCGTCTGCTCTGTGAACGGATTAGGTGTATTCTGGAATAGTTCGGCATCACCGAAGCTAGACCATGAGCTGTTGGCAGGGGCTTCGACAGAGTTGCCCTGTAGCGCGGCTACAGTAGCTTCTAGATCGGCGATGCGCGTATCCTTGGCAGCGATTGCTTGTTCAGCTTGTGCTAGCTTGGTCTCAGTCTCTGCTTTGAACTCCTGTAGGGCACCAATCATCAATGGTACCAAGCTCATGTAGTTGACGCTTTTGAACATCATACCCTTTTTAGTCTGTAGCTCACCATTCTCATCGATGTACTCATGAGGATGATAGGCCTCCTTGACGAGTTCAGGCATGATTTCCTCTACTTCCTGTGCGATCAACCCAATGTGTGTCCCTGTAGGAAGGTTCATATAATCATACTCATCGGTGCGGTATTCGTAAGTGTAAGTATTGAGTTTCATCACCTGATCGAGTGAACCTTGGGCTTCTTTGATCGACTTTTTGATGCGACGATCAGAGCTTCCGTGTACTGTACCCGTCACTACGATGTCTCCACTAAAGAAAGCAGCAGCCTTGTTGGGAGAAGTAGAAATGGTAGAGAAGTAGCCTCCATAGTCTGTGGCAGTCCCTGTAAAGTTGAAAGCGAGACCACGTACACCTGCGTTGGCATTGAAGGAGTTACCAGGTACGTTACGGCTAGTTTGGCCAAAGAAGGCCTCAGTCAGCGAAGAAGAAGTCGAATTTGCTTCACGCCCTACGCTGGTACGCTCACTGAAGCTGATCCCCCTTCGTCTAGCAATCATTAGATCCTTGAATGTATTGGTAAACTGATCGCTGATATAGCGGATTCTAAATGTATTGGCATCACTCTCCCCAAATCCTATCAAAAGATCCTGTCCTAAGACTGTCGTTCCGAATGACAAGCCGTCGACCAAGTTGAAAAGACCAAATGCGTTTCTACGCTGTACACGGATACCGTAAGGCGCAGCTACGCCTGGAGGGCTGAAAGGAGCTTGTCCAATAGCGGTCCAAGTCGACTTACCTGTGATGTCACCAAATGTATTCTGCTGTCCATGACCCAAGGGAGCCACTCCACCTGCAGTAGACCCATTGGTGCTAAATTGGATTGTGTTGCTAGGTGTTCCCACACCTGTCTGACCCCATGCAGGGAGCGTAAGGAAGGCGCATAGTGCTCCCACCATCATTAGAAATGAAAATTTCATAAATGAAAGTAATTTAAGAAGTGAATGGTTAAATACGTTTGGCTATCAGCCTTGTACTTTCAAATGTAGGACTATTTAATTTCAGTAATTTTGTGTGCCTATAAGCCTAACTATATTTATGTATGTATATATAATTGATTAACAGGTATTTAATAAATAATAGGGCTTTTGTCTATTCCCAGAATTACCCAATTTTTCACACGGGAAATTGAATATTTTTAAAAAATGGAAGGTTTCCTTTTTCGTTTATTTGATGAAAGGCGCATAAATTTCATTTTCATCTCATAGCGTATGCCCGTGATTTGTAGATACTATACCTTTGATTTACGGTTTGAAGTTTCTTTTGCGCGCGTTTCAGATAGTCTGCGACATAAAAAAATGCCTCATCCGCGATTGAGATGAGGCATTGAGTTCAGTGATGGGAGTGCGTTACCCCTTATCTTTCATTGGTCAACATCAACTGGCTATACAAATAGCTGTACATCAGTGCAGAAGCCTTGGCTCTTTGCTCATTGGTCGAAGAACCTGCATGTCCACCTTCGGTATTTTCGTAGTACAATACTTCGTGGCCCATCTCCGTCATTTTTGCCACCATCTTTCTAGCGTGTCCAGGGTGTACACGGTCGTCACGGGTAGAGGTGCTGAAGTATACTTTGGGGTATTCGCCGTCCTCTTTCAGGTTGTGATAAGGAGAATATTCCTTGATATAGGCCCATTCTTCTTCTATGTCGGGATCACCGTATTCGCCCATCCAGCTTGCTCCAGCCAGCAGTTTGTTGTAACGCTTCATATCCAATAGGGGGACTTGGCAAACTACCGCTTTGTACAGATCTGGACGTTGCGTGAAGGCTACCCCTACGAGTAGCCCTCCATTAGAACCACCGCCAATGCCCAACTGGTCTGCTGTGGTAATCTTATTTTCAATGAGGCTTTCGGCTACTGCATGAAAGTCGTCATACACACGTTGGCGGTTTTCTTTGAGTCCTGCTTGGTGCCACTTGGGACCAAACTCTCCTCCGCCACGGATATTGGCGAGCACGTAGACTCCTCCTTTTTCTAGCCAAGCACGACCCATCGTCGCAGAATAGAAGGGACGGAGTGAAACTTCAAAACCGCCATAAGCATAAAGATAGGTTGGATTCTGTCCATTGCGCTTGAAGTCCTTGGATGCTACTACGAAATAGGGGATCTGCGTACCATCTTTAGACTTGGCCTCCATCTGAAGGACTTGGTATTTTTCGCTAGGGAAAAATGAAGGAAGAGACTTGATTTTCTGATGCGCATCTTTCTGAGCATGTGCATAATAAAGAGTAGAAGGCTCTAAGAAACCTGTGTTATAGTAGAAAAACTGATCACTTTTACTTGAGGTAGAACCGATGGCTACTCTCCCAAACTTGGGGGTCTGCAACTTTTTCGCCTGCCATTTTTTCGTCTGCCATGTATCTCCTTTACTGTAAGCATACAGTTCACTTCTCACATTGGACAACACATCAAATAAGAGGTAATTGGCCGTACGTGAAATGCCTTGCACACTGGTCTTGGCATCTGGCTTGAAGATCAGCTCGAAGTTTCTTTTGCCCTCCAAAAAAGCCTGATAATCGATGCTCAGGACAGAGCCTTGCACAAATTCTTGTCCGCCGACAGCCCAATCTGATTTGAGGTTCACGATCATCATCCCTTTGAAGATAGATTCAATCTCTGCGTCCTCAGGTATCTCGATGCGACGAATGTCTCCATCAATCACCCCATAATATCTTTGGAGGAAAAAGCTCGGCTTTTGCAGGATCATTGTATAGTTGCTTTCAGGTGTGTTCAACACAAAGCCTGAAGCAATCACGTCCGTTTCTTCGCCTTCGAAAAGCAGTTTGGCTTCGTCGAGGGAAGTTCCTCTTTTCCAGGCTTTCACCTGCTTGGGATAGCCAGAAGTTGTCATTCCATCTCCAAAATCTGTCGCTACAATGACTTCATTTTCATTGATCCAGCTCATGCCTCCCTTAGCTTCGGGTAGGAAGAATCCATCCTCGACGAATCGCTTGCTTTCTAGGTCATATTCACGAACTTCTACAGCGTCTCCTCCGCCTTTGGACAGTGAAACCAGGAAACGCTCATAGTCTGGATAGAGGCCTGTGGCACCCTTGAAGACCCATTTGATGTCGTCTTCTTCGGACATCTTGTCGAGATCCAAAAGGACTTCCCATTCGGGCTCACCATTGAGATAGGATGTGGCTGTGGTATATCGCCAGATGCCACGTGGATTATCGGCGTCTTGCCAGAAGTTGAAAATCTGATCGTTGATGAGAGACGGCGCGACGATTCGTTCGTCTGAGTTGAGCACTTCCAGACTTTGGTCGAATACTTGGTCGTAGTCGGGATGGGAACTGAGTTTCTTCGTCGTTTTTGAGCTCCACTCTTCGGCCCATTTGAGGGCTTTTTCGCCATCTACTTCTTCTAACCAAAGGTAAGGATCTGCTTCCTGCGCATGTGTGTGCTGGGAGGTAATCGCCATACTGATGAATATAAAAATAAGGGTTGTAATCCTGAACATATGAGATAATCATTTTAGAATTGAAACAAGGGATGTATGAGAAGATGATATAAATTTAATTTAGCAATGTCTCTCCCTTTTTTCTGCCAATTCTTCACTTTTATCTTTCAAATCTACGTCAAATCTAGCATCCTATTTCTATGTGAGTCAAAATAAAAAATAGTTGTCCTAGCAACTATTTTTTATTTCCTTCGTATCACAAAACAAATCACCGAAATAACTGATGGCATGCAACAAGAGGAACGGGAAATATTGCAACACAATTTATATTATCAGATAGAATTGACGGCACGAAGAGTGAAGCTGCATGGCCAGCAAGTGTTGGCATCCCACGGCCTAGACATTACCATCGATCAGTGGTTGATTGTAAGGTTTCTATTGGATAAAAAACATGTGAATCAACTCACCATAGGGGAGGAGTTGTACAAAGATAAGCCCACCATTTCGCGGATGATTCAGAAGCTGGAAAAGAAGGGATGGATCACAAGGAAGAAATCAGATGTGGATGCGCGGGAGATGGTGATTAATCTAACGGCTGATGGGCGGAGATGGGCGAAGGAAATGCTGCCAATGATCCAGCAGATCCGTGCAGACGGCTTGGATACGCTCACCTTGGATGAAAAGCGGCAGCTTTCTCAGGCTTTAGGGAAAATTAGGAAAAGTTTGGCTACCCATTCTTCCGTGTAGGTGGTCATTGAACTCAATCATCACAACAAATCAATTTCTTATATATAAATAGTTGTCTAGCTAACTAAATAATAATCAACATGCAAAAGTTCACATTCATTTTCATGCTCGTCCTTCTGATCGGGTGTACGTCTTATGCTCAAAAAAATAATCCTATGGAAAAAGCTGTCAAGTCTACGCTTGCGCAATACTTGCAGGCGGGCGACCAAAACGACTCCGAGGCCCTTGATCCGCACATGCATGCAGCCTTTCGGGTAGCACTTTATGACGGAAAGGAGGACATCGTCAAAACCTTGGATCGGGAAACCTATCGGACATTGATTGGCAACAAGACTTTTGGAGGATATCCGCGAACAGCCGATTATCAGTCTATTCATTTTATAGGCGCGCACATGGCCACCGTGCAGGTGGTCTTGACGAGTCCTGGCAAACCCACGCTCAAAAATTTCTACTCACTTGCCAAGGTAGGGGAGCAGTGGCAGGTCATTCAGGACTTCGTGACGATGGTGCCTGTGGAGAAATGACAGGAAGGATCGACATAGGAGGGTAGATGTATCACACGACCATCTGCCCTTCTTTTTTATCCTTTAAAATTCTTCATGTATTCATCGAAATTCTCGATGTAGTCGTTGAGATTTTCTTCTAGCATGACCTTGTATTGCTCCAAAAAGTACTTCATCGTTTCTTCTTTGGCGTTTCCCATTTCCTCCCCATTATTCCACCCACAGGCACTCACCCAAGCATTGAAGCGGGCCAGACCAAACATCATGGAGGCACTCACTTCGCCCATTTTGGCATTTTTGAGTTGGTTGTTAGATAGGCTGATGTGTTCATCTGCTCGTGCAAAAAATCCGTCGTCTAGTTCTGCCATAGTATATATATGAAAGCGTGAATGCTTTAAGAAATTAGCAAGGCGAAATAAAAACCTCTTCCTCACTTTCGCAACTCCTCATGGTGGGTAGGGGATACATTTTGTGGAAAGAAAAAATGAATGGTTCTCCTTGGAGCCAC
>JBCBFT010000126.1:0-17888 GCA_038527485.1 Bacteroidota bacterium | reverse complement strand
TCAACCTTCTTTCCTTGGAGAAACTCCATTGTTCGCTTCACTTTGCCTTTTTTGTCATATTGGATGAGTGAGCCATGCCGTTTCCCTTTTCGATAATAGGTTTTCACCCGGCAAACGCCCTTTTTATCAAAGTATTGAAATAAGCCATCCTTTAGCCCATTTCTATACTCTATGCTTTGCTTGAGCTGTCCAGAGGAATAAAAAGCTTGTTCTTCTCCAAACTTCTTACCTTTTGCCCAAATCGTCTTCTGCGTGAGTCTTCCTTTTTTATCGTAGCGTTTTTCTGTACCGTAAGCTTCTCCGTGACTGTAGGTCATCTCGTGCAACAAAACACCATTGGGAGACCATTCTGCATATTGGCCATGAATGATCTGTTGCTCTGACCAGTTGTCATGGTAATATTCATACTTCACTTTCAGAAAATCACCATTTGTATGGTACTCCCTTGCTACGCGGATATCTAGTTTTTGCGCCTTTCCGACCATGGAGAGGCACATGCATATACAAAATGAGAATATGTAGCCTTTCTTTTTCATTGGTAGTGGTAAAGTGCTTCTTCAATAGAGATCTGCCCTGTTCGTATAAGTGCGATGAGATTTTCTCCCAGATTGGGTAGATCCGTTGAGGGAAAGCTTGTTTGCTCATCCCCTATTTTCCTTATAGCCAACCGAATGCCATCTGTGATAGGAAGGAGTTCATAAACTGCTTTCCTCCCTTTGTAACCTGTGTAAAAACATGATGGGCAACCCACAGGTTCATAATGGTCATGTAATTGGTGTCTCTCTTGAAGTGATTCTGAGATCATGCGATCACTTTCTTTTTTGCAATGTGGGCAGAGCAATCTCACAAGCCGTTGGGCTACGATCATACGTGTCGCTGCTGCTAGCAGGTAGGGTTCTACTCCCATGTCTACGAGTCGCGTGATGGCATCCCGTGAGCTATTGGTATGGAGCGTGGAAAGGACTAGGTGACCAGTCAAAGCTGCCCTAATCGCAATCTGTGCTGTTTCTTGATCTCGGATCTCGCCCACCATGATGATGTTGGGATCTTGTCGGAGAAAAGCACGCAGCGCACGATCAAACGTCAACCCAATATCACTGCGAACCTGGACTTGATTGATTCCTGTGAGATTATACTCTATGGGGTCTTCAATGGTCGTCAGATTTTTATCTGGTGTATTCAGCTGGTTGAG
The DNA here is from genome assembly GCA_038527485.1 of Bacteroidota bacterium. Taxonomy (GTDB): domain Bacteria; phylum Bacteroidota; class Bacteroidia; order J057; family J057; genus JALEFZ01. The sequence continues at coordinate 16,696 of JBCBFT010000126.1, read as the reverse complement.
AGAAGCATATAACGTAGTGGTTTTTCCGCTTCCCGTGGGTCCTGTAATGAGTACAATGCCGTTGGGCTGCTTGATAGCACTTTCATAGGCGGTCCGTTCTCGATCGGTCAGTCCTAGATTTCCTAGCTCAAGATGCTCCTTCGAACGATTCAGCAAGCGCATGACGATCTTCTCCCCATATTTTGCAGGAATGGTTGAAACACGAACGTCTATACTTTGATCGTTATTTTTGAGTTGAATACGCCCATCTTGGGGCAATCTCCGCTCTGCTATATCCAACTCTGAGAGGATTTTCAAACGACTCACAACTGCGTCGTACTGATCTAGCGGAATCTCAAATCGTTCGATCATTTGGCCTTCCCACCTTAATCGGACACGTGCGAGTTCTTCGTACTTTTCTACGTGAATGTCACTCGCCCCTATATCGATCGCTGCTTGAAATATCTGTTGGACAAAGCGAACCACATCAGAGGTTTCCGCTTCGGCCGTTGAGTACTCTTGTTGGGTAGAGGATTGGCTTTGTTGTGGGTAATGCTGAACCAATAGTTGTGCGAGTTCACCAGAGGATAGAAGTTCAATGAAAGGTTTTCTACCCAAAATTAGGGTCAAGTGGGGGATATGCGTACGTGTTTTTTCATTGCCTAAAATCCACAGGCCATCTCCTTCTACTTTCCACGGTATCGCGTGGAAAGTATGTGCTTGTTCAGGAGAAAGCAGTTGCAGTGTTCTATAGTCAAATTGGTACACCTGTGAAATAAGGATTAGTGAGAAGTGCTAGTGAGAATATTCGTTCTATGAGGACCCAAGCAAAGGCAAGCGCCCAATAGCCTGCAAGGGGAATACCTTTTTGTTTTGTGGGTAATTTAAGGAGTTGGCGTATCAAAACGAGCGCAGCTATCAAGCAAGTAGCCCATGCGTAAAACCAAATGAAGCCTTGGAAGGAAAACCAACAGGAGAGTCCTACTAGCATTGCGACATCTCCCCATCCTATCAACTTGTCCATCACTTGCTGATGCCCTCGGAGCTTGCTGGCAATCCATACTATGGCGATAATAGTACTTGTCAGCAAAAGATTTCCGAAGTTATCCCAGAGGGTATAGGTGGTTTCCCCAATGTAGGTATTGATTACCCCTAGCATGAGTAGAGCCAAGAACAACCCAATGTGGATCTGACGGGTACGAATATCTGAGAGGCAAATAAAACCAGCAGTTCCAAGTCCCAAAATTGAGATTAGATCGGCCATATCAATCAGGCACTACTTCTCTCGGAATCTTATTTTTGTCTATTTCCCAGACATTCAGGATGCCATCTCCATCAAAGTCGGTGATGGATGTAGCACGAGCTAGGAACTCGGTGTTGTTGACGCGTACTATTTCAATCTGATAGTGTGCCGTCCCATTCTCTTCGCTTATCAGTTTGGCTTGCTCAAAGCCTATTTGACTAAGATTGTCTGTATATCTGCTGGTACGCATGTGATAAGTTTCCTGCAGCGTAGCAAGATGCTTGAGATTGGTTTGAGCTTCTACGGCGTGTGTGATGCTGAATAGCGGTTTGAGGACAGGAAATGCTAAGAGGAGCAATACGCCTAGAATGGCAAGGACTACCAATAATTCGGTAAGTGTCATGCCCGAGAGCGAGTGAGATTTCACGGTTTTATTCATTTTCATGTATTGGATTACGTAAAAATACACTTGATTTGTTTAAATTCAAGCCTAATGAGATGAATATTGAGAAAAAGTAATACATTTATTTACATAGCAATTTGAAAACAATTTTTAGCATTTGCCCATGAAAAGACTCCCCCTCAATAAAATATTGATCCCAATCGTCCTGGGTATATGGGGTTGGGTAATATGGATATACTTCGCGCCCGATCTCTCTTTCTCTAACCAGATATCTTCTGATCCACCTGTTTCTTATCACATTTCTTCTTCTCCTACTGCGAAAGATACATTTTCTTTGGCTCTCTCTTATCCAGACCCCTTTCTCAAAACTTCTACTACCGGTCGCCACCCCCCAATCACTGCTACTGCACCACGCAATCCTAACCAGGTACGGATAGGTCAAATTCAAAGAACCACAGATAAAACGCCCCCCAATATCGTGTATAAAGGAAGCATCCATCGTATCCAAGGAGATAGTACCTCTACGGGTATCGTAGAGTGGAGAGGACAAATTCTCACTGCTACGATCAATCAAAATTTAGGAGACATCAAAATCCTTAGCTTTTCCCCTCAACAGATGACGGTAGCCTATCATGACAGTGTCTGGACTATTCTTCAATAAACCGGCTTCTACTCATCTGAAAGGAAGTTCCATGGTCTACACGCTTATGGTGTTGTTGTTGGTCGCAGGCATCCTGGGGGGATACATCTTGATTAATCGATCCTACATATTACTTTTTGATCAGCAGGGAGGTCAAGAAGCGGCCTGGCAAAATGTCCAATCGGGTGTTCATTTATTCTTGTCAGAAGGATTTCAGCAGGGGAGGAATTATTCCTTTCAGATTTTTGATGACTCTACGGATTCTTGCTTTATCCAAACTGAAAATTGGGGGCTATTTGGACTCATTCATAGTCAAGCCCAAAGTGGCAGGCATTTGCATACACGGTCTGCATTGGTAGGCGCAAAAGTTCCCAACCGTCTGGCTTATAGCCTGTATGTACGGGATGTAGGAGGCCCTTTGGTCGTTTCGGGTCACACGATGTTAAAGGGAAAAATATTTGTACCGAGAGCAGGAATCCGAGCAGGTTATGTAGGGCAAAAAAGGTTTACGCAAGACCAGTTGTTCGTAGGAGATAGATTGACAAGCGGCAATAACCTTCCCTTCACTCCCCAAGTCTCATCAATAGATGTCATGAGATCCTTCAAAGAAATTCTCTCTAGACAACGGTCACAGGAAGAGTTCCTGGCAACAGATATTGCGCTTCAACAGCCATGGACTGAAGCTGCCTATCAAATAAATGCTGAAGGGCATCTGATCCTACATGATGTTTCTATACAGGGAAAATGTATCATTACAGCAGAGAAGATAACCCTTACGCCCCAGGCAGAGCTCAGCGGGACACTCCTATTTGCTCGCAATATCGTTTTTCAATCTGGGTTTAAGGGAAACGTTCAGGCATTTGCATTAGATAGCCTTTGGGTAGAACCGGGTGTACAATTAGACTATCCTTCTGTATTGCTTATCTCCAAATACAGCAGTCAGACACCTAGCTTACTTCACATCGCTGGAGGTGCCACGATTCAAGGAATGGTCTTGTATGATAATAATCTCTTTGGGAAAATGGTTCCTCACAGGCAAGATCTGTGTTTCTTAGGTCATACGTCGCGTCTCGAAGGGATTGTGTATGCTGCGCACCAGCTCGATCTCAGAGGAGAAGTCATCGGTTCTGTGACGGCTGGAAATATTATCTATCAGAGTACAGCCCGACTGTATAAAAATTACTTAGTAGATGCGATGATAGATTTTGAGGGCTTATCTTCGAAGTATCTCGCGCCTCATATTTTCACCAACCCCCATTATCGTGTGCTATCATGGCTAAACTATCCGGAAATACCTTAGTAGAAGTGCTGACCAGCCTTGCGTTACTGGGCTTGATTTTTGGGATAGGCATCACCTTGGTGGCTAAGTTGGGAGGGGTGTATGCACCTGTTTCCCAGCAGTGGATGGAGGAGCAAACCTATACGTTCCTTCAAGCGCCTGTGTTGGGTGAAGGTATAGAGGAAAAAGAAATCAATGGGCGCATCTTGACACGGAAAGTTTTTCGAGACGATCCTACGAAGGACCTGATAAGGGTGATCGTTGAGTTGTCTTACCAAGATCGGACGATGGTGAAAAAGCAAAAATGGATATTCCTGGAAGAATGAATCATAGCCAAGCATATCTCAAGGGTTTTACGTTGGTAGAACTACTGGTCACCTTAAGCCTGATGGGTATGGTTTTGCTCATGGGCAATGCTGTGTACCGTATTTTTGATCGTATGCAGGTGCAGTATATAAAGGAATTGGATCAGAGTTCTGAAGCAGGTACTTTTTATACACACCTGCGTGATCAAGCCCGGCTTTCTTCCCTATACGAGTTGAGGGGCGATACACTGGTATTCATGGACCAGAAAAAGGAAGCGCTGACCCGAATCTATCCTTGGATAAATCAGGTGATTAGTATTCGGACAGATGGAAGGGATACGCTTGATTATTCTTCGCCAAAGTTTGTAGCAGTGGATGCTACCCAATTTCTACTGATAGATACAGCGGGTTACACCCATACATTTGTCTTGCCAGATCACGCACGCACAACTGAAGAAACACCATGAATATACCCTCTCAGCATAATCCTTATCTCCAGACATCTTCGTCATCCGAGTCCTCTTCGTCACAAGTGTCTATATGGAACCGTGAGATCCAACTGGGGAGCCCTATCAAACTCAAGGAGAAAGTCCAATGGTATCAACTGCTAGCTACTTTGATCAGTTCTGGTTTGCGGATTTTGGATGCACTAGAGGTCTTGGAGGAGCAGTTAGGTAAGAAAAAACTCAAGGAGTTGGTCAAAAGGATTCGACAAGCTTTGGAGTCTGGTCAGGCATTATCTGACTGTATGAAAGGGGAAGGAAAATATTTCTCCGACTTTGAGATTCAAACCATTGCGATGGGTGAGGCATCAGGGCAGTTGGCGCAAGTACTAAAAAGTCTCGAAAGATTTTACCAGCAGCGGCTAAAACTCCAACGTAAAGTCATCCAGGCCCTCTCCTACCCTATTTCTGTGATTGTCATTGCAGTTGCAGTGCTTGCCTTCATGCTGAACTATGTCGTGCCTATGTTTCAGGATATTTTTGCACGATTTGAGGCGAAGTTGCCTCCTGTGACTGAGGCAGTACTGGTCATCTCAGCTATATTTCAAGAGCATTTCCTGTTGAGTATAGGGATAGTTACAGGAATTACATTGGGAATTTGGGGCGTTCGAAAGGTGCCTTCGGTTCGCGCACTTTCAGCTAACATCCTGTTAAGGATTCCATTTATAGGTGCTCTATATTTGAAGCTCCAACTAGCCAAGTTGTGCTATGCCTTGGGATTGATGCTATCTGCTAAGGTAAATTTAGATCAAGCATTGGGAACAGCGAAAAAACTCGTTTCATTTTATCCCCTAGAAACTTCTCTAGCCAAGGTGGAGCAGCGTGTTGTAGAGGGCGTTGCGTTTTCAGCGGCGATTGCAGAGCATCAGATATTTCCTCGCTATGTGCAGCAAATCATCAAAGTGGGAGAACAAACGGCTCGTCAAGGTGAACTTATATCAAAGCTGGCTGAGCAGTTGGAGGAAGAAAGTCAGAATGGGGTCAATCAGTTGACACAGTTTTTGGAGCCCGTTTTGATTCTCTTTTTAGGGGGAATTGTGGCAACTATTCTGATTGCGATGTACTTGCCCATGTTTGAGTTGGGAAATGCGGTGATGTGAAGCTTACAGTCTTGTATTTATCTATAGTTTCAAAAAATTTCCCATAACGTTGTTAGGTTTTTTATCATAAAAATGAATATATATTATGCTGTATCCCAAATCAAATCTGAGTCTATCCCTCGGAGTAGGATTCCTACACACAGTAGAAATTTTCCAGCTTCACAAGTTTTATGGGTTTATGTAAGAGAAAAATAAGGATGCAGATATATAACGTCGTTAGATTTTATTTTCAATAAATACATATCAACATTGTTTATCCCCTTGATGTTTAAACAGAGGCTTTTATCTTGCTACATCTACCAACTACTGATTATTCATCATGCAAAAAATCATCTTCCTTCTTATCATTTGGGTCCTTCCCATCTTCCTATGGGCAGGTGGCGACCTCACCCAACATTTCATTATAGGGAATCCTGACATTGCCTCTATCAACGCGCTTGCCTTCGGTCCCGAAGGTATTCTTTTCATCGGTGACTCGAAAAAGGCGATGGTATATGCCATCGATACACAAGATAAAAACGAAGCAGAAGCCCCAGAGAAGCTGCGCATGGAAAGACTCGACGAAAAAATTGCGGCCAAACTAGGTACGACAGCTGATCAAATCATGATTCAGGATATGGCTGTAAATCCCCTTTCTAAAAAGGTCTACTTTGCGGTCCATCATCAGGATGGGACGCCTGTCTTGCTGACGCTCTCAGGTGATCAACTCGACTGGATGCCCCTCAATGAAGTTTCCTACAGCAAACGTGCGATTCGCTCATCTGTGGAAGAAGACGCCAAAGATCGACGTGGACGTGAGCTACGAATGTGGGCCGTCTCAGACCTCCACTATCAAGAGGGAAAAGTGATGGTTTCGGGACTATCAAACAAAGAATTTAGCTCGACTTTTCGTAGCATGACCTTCCCTTTCGAAGAGGACCAAACCGATGCTTCGCTCGAAATCTACCATGCCGCTCACGGCAGATATGAAACTTATGCCCCTATCAAAGCATTTACGACCGCGATGGTCAACGGCAAGGCTCAACTCATCGCAGGTTATACCTGTACCCCACTGGTCCTTTTCCCACTGGCAGCACTCGACGAGCCCCAGCATGTAAAGGGTCGTACTGTAGCCGAACTCGGAAACTGGAATACACCCCACGATATGATCGTGATGGAGAAGGAAGGAACCACTTATTTGCTAATCGCGAATAGCAATCGAGCTGTCATGAAAATTAGTTTTGATGACATCGAAGCTTTTGATGGGACACTCACAGAGCGGATCAAGCAACGTGGTGGGACGGAAGGCGTGCCCTTCATCGCCCTGCCTTGGGTCAATGTCACGCAACTGGCCAAGTTGAGCGATACGCAGTTTGTGATGCTGAAACGCGAAGCAACAGGCGAACTCAACCTTGTAATGCAGACCAGTCGTTGGCTATAGGAATCAGTTTAGCGTTGCATAGACCGTCCCATTTGCTTCGCATCATCAAAGAAAGGAGTGCGTTGAAGCCCTCATCCTCTCCTTTCTTATAAGCTTTTTCTGTATGTTTACATATGGGATATTCTACTGCCAAACAAAAGATTACATACGAAGCCTATCTCCAAATGGAGGCCATATCAGATATCCGCTATGAATTTTACTATGGAGAAATTTTGGCCATGGATGGTGGAACTCCCATTCATAATATTTTGGTCCAAAATACCTCTCAAACGATTAGAGAAAAAATCCAACGGAAAGGCTGTCAAACTTTTACAGAGAATGTACGTCTTGAACTTGAAGCAGAAGGATACTACGTATATCCAGATGTGATGCTTGTCTGCAATGAATCAGAATGGAAGCAAAATCTATCCCTAAAATCGGCTGAATTGATTGTCGAAGTTCTCTCTGATTCTACTTTACAGTATGACAAAGGACAAAAATTAGCCAGTTATCTTAAAATACCTTCGCTATCCTACTATTTGCTTGTCTCCCAAAAAGAAACGCATGTAGAAGTATACGAAAAAATGGAAAAAGGCTGGAAATTCAACTTATATGAGTCTGCAAAAGAAGAGATTCCGTTGGGATTACTGGGCTTCTCCTTGTCGGTGGAAGAACTATATAAAGGCATTAGCTTTGAAAGCTAAAACCTCTCGATCCTCCTATCTTGGGCGATTAACGTATCTCCTACTTTTGATCCTTAGTTTGAGTATTTTTTCTCCCCTCAAAAGCCAAACAAACTACCAATGGCTAATAGAGAAGGGAAAATATGTAGGTATTTTCCTAAATACTCCCCCATCGGACTCACTTCAAATTTTCACACTCGGGAGTCCGCAGCCCATTTGGTATGATTCTATCTCTTCTCCTGAACACCTTCCCTATCAGGTGACTTTGCTCCCAGCTTTAGGCTTTCGAGCAGGACAATCCTATACTTTCCTTGTCGGTACTGATACGCTCTTTCAGGTTACTCCTCCTGACGCTGCCTCTACCCCACCTTCTGTACAGCATATTTATCCTGATACCAAGCGAGTTCCCGCCAACTTATTGAAACTTCACATTCATTTCGAAGTTCCCATGGCTGACACAAATCCCTATCCTTTCCTTTATTTTATCCATGGACAAGACACACTAAAAGATATCATTCTCAAGCAACTGCCCGCCTTGTGGAATGCCGAGATGGATCAACTTACGTTATGGATAGATCCTGGGAGAATCAAACGAAAACTGGGCCCGCAAGCAAAGCTAGGGATTCCCTTTGAAGTAGGAGAAACCTACACACTTGTCGTGCACAAGGGATTCAAAAGTGCTTCTGGCCTTCCTTTGGACCAAGACTTTCATCAAACATACACCATGATACCTGCCGATCGGCAGTCTCCTACTCCCTCTCTCATTCCCCCTGAGCTTCATTCTTTAGATCCGCTCAAGATTGACTTCCACGATCAGATGGACGAAGCAGCCATGAAAAATCGAGTAAAGATCTTGTTAGAGGGGAAGAGTGTTCCTGTAGAAACAGGATCTTCCCGCTCAGGTACCTATACTTATATTCCCCTTCAACCTTGGCAAAAAGGAACCTACACCGTGAGCATAGCAAGTATAGTAGAGGATCTTGCAGGCAATAACCTGAACCGTCTATTTGACGAAGATCTTACGAAAGCGCAAAAAGCTCCAAGTGATTTTTGGTTCATCTTGAAGTTTACCCTCTAGCTTTTACTTTGAGAAAATTTTAGAAAAAAATGCCTTATTTCTAGCTGAATCAATGGGTAGGTGTAGATTTTGGGACAAAACGTAACTTCCAGACCTTGTCTATTTGATCCATATAGGGATCGAAGTCTTGCAGACTTCCTATTGACTGTTGCAGATCTGGATCGAACCATTTCTTGTTGGATGGAATCGCGACAAACAGATGGCCTGCGCTGAGAGAAAAGGCTGCAGAGGAGGCAAGGTGCTGGCGAACATGTAGAATATATTGTACTATTTCTGGGCTGAGTACTTTCTCCACGAGGATCCCTTTGGTGACGTACACATCAAATGCAGCATTCAATCCTTCATCATCCGTATCCATTCTTTTTCCTACCTTCTTATAGGATCTGATGAAGGGTTTTGTCCATTGGGCATCTTTGGGAGCAAAAATGATCGTCCCATTTGTCGTAAGGTCAAGCTTATGCATCGCCAACAGTCCTTGAAAGGTCTTCACGAGCTCTATCCCATCATCTATAACATCATCTTCTATTCCCAATGCGCTTGAAAATACTGAGTCGCCGATCTCTTCCAAGAGGGTATTTTTCTTTTCCTTTCGAACGATCAAGTTGCTTGATGCAAACTGTGTTTCACGTTCTACCATTTTATTCTCTCCACTTACCTCAGCGATATCCTTTCCGAAGAGCCTACTTGCTTGTGTAGAATCAAATGAGATGGACTCCTTAGGTTGATATACCAATGAAGGATAGATTTCTTTTAAGACCCATGAGATGATGCTTTTTCGAAACACTGCTTGATATTCTTGAGCGGGATCTTTCTTACCTCTTATAATCCTTGGAGCTAGCAGTCCTATCAGTAGGGCGACAACCCCAAAGGGCAATAGAAAAATCAAAAAGGGCAAAACGGAACTGCCAAATGTCACGATCGCTCCTGCCCAAAATAAAAATTGAAAAGGCTTGGATGCTCTATTAGTCCAACGTCCTTTTTTCGCTCCATTTACACGTTGAGCTTCCAGTTGCTCTAGTTTGCTTTCTAAAGCCTTGATCTGTGTTTGATTCATGCTGTAAATCTATTGATTCAATGGGATATTTCTTTAAAAGGACAAAAGAATATGCTAAAAGTTTGGACACAGATACCCTAAAGAATGAAAAAGTAATATTCCTGCTCTACTGTGCCTCTAGAGTCTTCCAAACCATCTTCCTATTCTACCAGTACATTGGAATTCCCATATGATTGAACTACTTTTCGAAAGTCGTAATCATCCTATTTATGAAAAAAATGAAAACCCTGCTTGCCGTCCTTTTGATGGGGTATCTGGTGAGCACATCCCTTTGGGCACAAGGTGAGAAGAAAGATTCTACGAAGACGAAGAGCCCATTTAAGCCTTATGCAAAAGTCATCACTGAAGAAGCTGAATCAGACCAGGGACTATTTACCACCCATCACATAGACGAAAAGCTTTACTTCGAAATTCCAGATAGTATACTGGACAGAGACATGCTGCTGGTAAGTCGAATCGCCCAAACCCCTACAAAATACAGCGGTTTTCTGAGCGGAGGGGCAAAGGTACACGAGCAATTGATCAGGTGGGAAAGGAAGGGAAAGCAGCTGCTCTTGCGGACAGTCACCTACAACAGCGTCGCTGCCGATAGCCTACCGATATATAAAGCGGTACAAAACAGCAACTATGCGCCGATCATTGCCGCCTTCAAAATCGAAGCCATCAGCCCTGACTCGAATGCCACTGTCATCAACGCTACCTCTCTTTATACCAAAGACATCAGGGCCATAAGTCCGATCCCCGATTACCTGCGCAAGAGATACAAGGTCAAAGGCCTAGATGCAAAGCGTAGCTTTATAGAAGCTGCTCACAGCTATCCCATCAATGTGGAGGTCAAGCATTCATTGACATTTTCGGCGGGTGCAGCTCCTGCCCAATCCAACACAGGTACGCTGTCTTTCTTGATGAACCAGTCCATGGTCCTTTTGCCCAAAGAGCCAATGACTCCACGGATGTTTGACCCACGCGTAGGTTTCTTTACGGTCTCTCAGGTGGACTTTGGTTCAGAGGCTTTGAAAGCGGATGAAAAGACCTTTATCACGCGATGGAGACTAGAGCCCAAAGATCCAGAGGCTTACATGCGAGGAGAACTGGTCGAACCCGTCAAGCCTATTGTCTACTATTTGGACCCTGCCACACCAGAGCGCTGGAGACCCTGGTTTAAAAAGGGCGTGGAAGATTGGCAAGTCTGCTTCGAGGCAGCAGGATTCAAAAACGCCATCGTCTGTAAGTATCCTCCTACTCCTGAGGAAGATCCCGAATTCAGTCCTGAAGATGCTCGTTACTCGACCATTAGATATATCGCAAATATGACACGCAATGCGATGGGGCCCTCTGTCAAAGATCCTCGCAGTGGGGAGATCATTGAAAGTGACATCCTGTGGTTTCATAACCACTTGCGTTCTTATCGCAACCGATACCTAATAGAGACGGCAGCGGCCAACCCAAGAGCGCGTACCCTGGACCTACCAGAGGAGGACATAGGAGAAATGATTCGTGCGGTAATCGCGCATGAAGTAGGACATACATTGGGTTTTCCACACAATTTCAAGTCTAGTTCCGCTTATCCCATTGACTCACTCAGAAATGGTCCGTTTACACATAAAAATGGTATTTCCCCCTCTATCATGGATTATGCCAGAGTCAACTATATAGCCCAAAGAGGAGATGAAGGCATTCGATTTATCCGAAAAGTAGGACCTTATGATACTTATGCCGTCAATTGGGGATATCGATGGTTACCTAATATCAATAAGCCTGAGCAGGAAAAGGACAGCTTGGATAACTGGATCTTAGCAAAAGCAGGGGATCCTGTTTACGCATTTGGAGACTATGGAAAGGGTGATCCTCGCTACAACCGAGAGTCTCTGGGAGACAACATGGTCGAGGCCTCTCGCTTGGGCCTTACCAATCTTCGTTATGTAGCGGCCCACCTAGTAGATTGGACTACCCAACCAGGTGAAGACTATGCCGACCTCAAGGAAGTATATAGAGAATTGACCTTTCAGTGGAGGCGGTATGCATTTCATGTGGTAGATGTCGTAGGAGGGATCAAAAGGGATGTAAAAAATACCGATCAGGAGGGCTATGTATATGAACCCATCAGCGAGGAATGGCAGAAGGATGCCATGCAATTCCTCGTCCAAGAGGTCTTTCGTACCCCTAGATGGATCAGCACACCCAAAATCACCAATTATATCCAGGGAGAAGGAACGCAGAATATGATGCGGATGCTACAGATCTCTGCTTTACGAAGCCTCACATCAGATACCAGACTCAACCGTATGATGGATGTCAGCGAAACAGGTAAGCGAATGGGTATGAAGGTCTATACTGTACATGAGCTGATGGAGGACCTTCGATTGGGGCTCTTTGCGGAGATCATCAACGAAGGAAACAGGAAGTTTTTTGATGGAAAAACTTTACCCGCTTTAGATGTATATAGACGAAATCTACAGTTCGCTTACATTAAGCGACTGATGGACTTAGTAGAAGAAGGGTATGAGAAGCCATCTGATGCCAGTGCAGCTGCTTTTCTTCAGCTCCGTAAACTTCGAAAATCTGTAAAACGGGCACGAAGAGCGGAATTTGCTCAAGATGAAGCTCATTGGCGGATGTGCTATCGACTGATAAAGGGTTATAAAAAATAAGAAACAAGTGTTACTGATCTAAGGGGGTGAGTTCTTGTTCATCCCCTACCCTTTTACTGCCCTTTTGTATCTATTTCTCTGTTTACGCGTATTGCCAAAGTAGCGTTATCTACTACATAGTTAGGGCACTTCTTTACAAAGCATACACTGGATACTGACTGCCATGAAAAAATCGCTTTTTCTTCTCGTAGGGTTTTCCTTTCTTTTTTCTGTTGCTACCTCCTACGCACAAGAAGCTGAATCTTACAGCTTGGCCCCTGCCCCTGATTGGATAGAATCATATCCTACTCCTTCGCTGGATTCTCTTCCAGATGAAAAGCTCCCGCTTTACCTCATTCATCAAGAATATCAATACAACCAAATGACAGGAGAGCGGTACTTTCGTGATTTCTATTACTTCCATAAAGCGCGTGGTCTTTCTCAATTGGAGTATATCAACAACAGTTACAGACCCAAATTTCAACATTTTATCCTCCATAGTGTCAATACCTATCGAGCAGGAGATACCCTAGATATTCTACCCAAGATTCCCATCGCTTTTGTGAACTCAAAGACGAAAATAGGCTTAGATGCCTATGACGAAGAATCACAGGTCATACTTTCCCTTCCAGGCATGGAGGTAGGAGATGTGCTTGAAGTCGCCTACACGATTCGAGGAAAGCAACCCGATATTCATAATCGATTGCAGTTGCTCTTTGGGCCAAAAGTAAGCCTGCTAAGAGGTACGGCCTACTATCACATTAGAAATTATCCCGATCGTCCCATCTATATCGAATCTGTCAATGTAGATCCAACAATCACCGAGATAGAGCAAGAAAACTACCGGGCCATCTCTTTTCAATTGACTATAGACAGCGCGTATAAAAAACCTAGAATGCCAAGGGTGTATTATACTGTTCCAAAATTCTTTGTATATGATCTTGAGTCGTGGGCTGAAAAGATCACCTACGATATGAAAAACTATCAATTTGCTCAAGAGCCTTCGGAAAAAGTGCAAGCGATGACTCAATCTCTTATCGCAGATTCTATGAGTCAAGAGGAAAAAATTCAAGCCATCTTTTCCTACACACAAGATGAGATCGAATATATGTCTTATGGTATGGTGCAGCCCTACCGTCCCGAAACAGTTATCCAACAAAACTATGGAGACTGCAAGTCTACTTCCCTGCTAACGATCAAGATGCTGGAAACCATCGGAGTTGAGGCGTGGCCTGTGGAAGTCGTCTCTGATGGCTGGGACCCACGCCTACTAGAAGTATATGGGCTAGGACTGGTGACAGATCACATCATCGTGGAATACGTCCTGGAGGGAGATACCATCATCTTCGATCCTACAGCAAAGCCCTTGAGAAAAGGGATCAAACAGACTTATAGAAATAATTATCGATATGGCATTCGCCTGCTTCCAGAGACAATCACTTGGTCAGAGTTGAGTCCCTATCGCTCCCCTTACAAAGAACTCGTCGTAAACATCACACCCGAAGATGTAAAAACAAACGTATCTGATGTCAATTGGACCATTAAAACCAAAGACTATGGAGCGGATGAATTGATTATACGTTTTCAGGAAGGAAATACATCCCGTGTTTTCGATTACTATAAAGATAACTTGACTTCTTACAATTATATCTCTTCCAGCGACTTTGAACTCGATTTCGAATATGACTCGACGGCCTCCACAGCTCAGCTAGATGTAGAAACTAAGGAACTGTCCAATTATCTCCTTCGGACGAAGTCAGACTCTATGAAACTAGTGCCTTGGTCTATCCGCAAAAGATTGAGCATTGTCGATTCATCTAGGTTGGGGTATATTTTTGCGCTCCCTACAGTCGGTGAGGTACATCACATCTACAAACTATACTATCCGAAGGATCTAGGATACCAGCCAAAAGATTTTTCTATTGAGAAAGACTGGATCAGTTGTAAGCAAGAAGTATGGCTAGAAGGGGATACGCTTTATCTTTCCATAGATTTGATCATCAAAGAGCAGGTACTTCCTTCAGAAAAATATGGAGAAGCCAGTCAAATCATCTCCCAACTCAAATCGGATCTGGGCGTGGTAGTGGGAGAGGCACCAAAAATCAAGAGGAAAAGAAAAAAGAGAAGAAAACGCTAGGGAGGACATTTAAAGACGATACGAAAAAGGAGTCACACGACGCATGCGACTCCTTTTTTGTATGACTCTACAACAAAGAGGCAAGGCATGTTCCGATGAGAATGTATTCATTGCGAACACTTTCAGTCTCATATCCCGCCTCTCACTTCTTGTAGTCAGTTCAATGTGACTCCTTTCATTATCCTACAAATCCCACGCCTACAGTATGATTGCTAAAGGGGTCGATCAGAATAAAGGCACCATTGCCAGGATTTTCATTGTAGGGATCAAAAAACAGCTCACTTGCCGTCTTGAGCGTCACTTTACCGATATCGTTCAGTCCTAGCTTATCCGCACCGTCCTTCACTTGTCCAGTTGTAATATCAATCTTGTGATGGAGTCCTACTACCTTCGCTTTACAAGACTGCGTCCCATGCTGAAGCACATACATCTTGCCGTGTACTAGCGGCTGGTGATCCATCCAGCAGACATCTGCATGAATTTCTTTCTTGCCTACAGGCTCTTCTCCCGTTTTGACCAGCATCTCTCCCCTACTGACGTCAATATCTTCTGCCAGAGAAATACTAACAGATTGGCCAGGAAGGGCTTGATCCAATTGCGCTTCATAGCGCTCAATCGCAGAGATGGTAGAACGCCTCCTAGAAGGAAGTACAGTCACTTCATCTCCTAATTTGAAACTTCCAGATGCCACCTTACCTGCATACGCACGATAATCGTGGAAGGCTTCTGTGCGAGGACGGATGACACTTTGAACCACCATCCGAGCGGGTAGTTCAGCCATGCCTTCACGTGGTTGAATGCTCTCCAGATGCGTCAGTAAAGGTTCTCCCTCATACCAAGACATCTGCGCAGATTTTTCCACTACATTTTCTCCCCAGAGAGAAGAAATCGGAATGTATTGGATTTGTTGGCCTTCGAACTGCACTTCTTTGGCAAAGGCTTCAAACTCATCTACAATGGCTTGAAAGGCAATTGGGTTGTACCCTACCAAGTCCATTTTATTGATGCAAACTACGACATTAGGTACTTTCAGTAGGCTGGCGATGTAGAAATGACGATGGGTTTGCTCTACAACACCGTTTCGTACGTCGATCAGAATCAAGGAAGCCTGCGCTGTCGAGGTTCCCGTCACCATATTGCGTGTATACTCCTCATGGCCTGGTGTATCGGCGATGATGTATTTGCGCTGAGGAGTAGAAAAATAAATATGGGCAACATCAATGGTAATGCCCTGCTCTCTTTCCGCAATCAAGCCATCCGTAAGGAGAGACAGGTCGGTAAAATCGAGGCCCTTGCGCTTACTCGCAGCTTGAAGTGCTTCTAATTTATCAGCCGTGATCGACTGTGTATCATGAAGCAGGCGGCCAATGAGGGTGCTTTTTCCATCATCTACACTTCCTGCTGTCGCTATTCGAAGAATTTCCATTTAGGGAGTATTTGAGAAGTATGGTTTGAGATGCAATGATCGCGACCTTACTTCTTTTGAAATGATTTCGAATTAATTATATTTTTCATGGACTGGGAGATACATACTATTCCAGTCCTTTGACTAGCCTTTACTTGGATTAGAAGTAGCCGTTTTGCTTACGTACTTCCATAGCTGCTTCACTGCGCTTGTCATCGATGCGGGCCCCACGCTCAGAGATCGTGGCTGCCAAAATCTCTTCTATCACGCGATCAATGGTAGCCGCATGCGAATCCACTGCTGCCGTGCAGGTCATATCTCCTACCGTACGGAATCGCACGATCTTATCGTATACTTCTTCTTCTGGATCTATGTGAATAAAGTCAGACCAAGGCCAGATCATCCCGTCGCGCTCAAATACCTTGCGCTCGTGGGCAAAGTAGATACTCGGTATTTCCATTTTCTCTTCGCGGATGTAGTTCCAGACATCTAGCTCTGTCCAATTGGAAATTGGAAAAACACGCACGTTCTCTCCTATCTGTATTCTTCCATTGAGCATATCAAATAGCTCCGGACGCTGACGCTTGGCGTCCCACTGGCCAAACTCATCTCTCACGGAGAAAATGCGTTCTTTCGCACGCGCTTTCTCCTCGTCTCTCCTCGCCCCTCCGATACAAGCATCAAACTTGAACTCTTCGATGGCATCAAGCAAGGTAATGGATTGTAGCGCATTGCGGCTGGCATACTTACCCGATTCCTCCACAGCCTTTCCTTGGTCAATGGTATCTTGTACATGACGTACAATGAGTTCTACTCCTAGACTTTCTGCCAGTTGGTCGCGAAACTCAATCGCCTCAG
>JBCBFT010000125.1:0-18558 GCA_038527485.1 Bacteroidota bacterium | reverse complement strand
CCATAGATCAAACAAACTCTCCTCAAATTTGCAGCCAAATTTGAGGAGAGTCCCTATTTAGCGAATAGCCCTACTTAAGTAGATAGACAGAGGAAAACGGGTTATGTAGTACAGGCTTTGAGCATGGGACTAAACTCCACATGCTATATGCCACTGTCCCTTCAGGACAATGAACCAGCTTTGAACCCTGAAAGGGTGTCATCATGTAGGATAGTGGTTTCAACCCTAGACTTAAGGATCATTTTCTATTACCCTATTTCATCTGACCTCCTACCTAAGTCTACATTTTCATTTATTTTCCTTCCCTCCCCCGTAACCTTTTTTCCTTCCTACATTAAGACAGTGTTTGATAAGAAAAACAATGTTACTCAATCATATGTCGAATATCCGTCGGTAAGCACGCTTACTGACAGCATCTCATCTACCCACATATCATTCAAGATACCTGACACAATGGCAACAATGTGAAAGGGGACTTAGGCTCCTAATATTTGATTGGGAGTAGACGCTCATGTTTTATTTATACGTGAGTAGATAGGCTATTGGTCTGTATATCAGTCAAATAGTAGGGGAGGTATTTTCATTCAAACACATATGACTGAGACAGTTTGATCCCTCAACGCTAACTCTCTTTTTTATGGCAAACAGCAGCATGTCTTCTCGACAAAAAATGATCAATGTCATGTACTTAGTACTTCTCGCCATTCTCGCCCTCAATGTGGATGCGGAAGTTCTCAATGCATTTCTCTCCCTCAGACAAAAGTTATCAGTCGCGGTGTCGCAAAGTACGGAGCAAAACCAGCAGCAGATGCAGTATATGCTTACAGAAATTGACAATGAGATTCAGAATCAAGGAAAGCGAAGCAACGAAGGCCTGATCGATACCCTTTCAGAAATTCGGCTCGCTACAGGAAATCTCCTTAATGAAATCAATACCCATGTGCAGGTGATGGAAAAAATGGCCGATTTTGACTCTACAGAGCAAGTCTACACACGCATGGATGAGCTAGAACGAAACTATGCATACTGGATGGGAACAGATGAGATGGCAAATGGGAGAAGGGGCAATGGTAAAGCAAAGGAGCTGAAAGACCAACTCGACGGATACTTTTCCTTTATTCATCAAATGTACCAAGCGCAAATAACAGAAGGAATGGAGGTTGAAAAGAGAGAATTGGAAACTCCAAAGTCTCTACTCGATCCTGGAAAGCAGTGGGAACAGCATACTTTTGAAGGGCCAGTAGTCGCAAACATAGCCATACTGGAAGCCTTGAAAATGGACATCAGGCAGGAAGAAAAGCGTTTACTAGATCTGCTCAGCCAGCGACTGCGCCAGTTTGTCTTTACCCCTGATACTGTGGTCCCGATCAGCGCCCCGACAGCGCGAATCGTACCCGCAGGACTGAATTTCCAGACGCAACTATTCATCGGGATGTCCTCGCGGACGATCAAACCTGAGTTTCAAAGCAGTCAAGGGAGGATTACCCTTGAAAACCAAGGGAATACAGCTACACTTCAAATTGCGGCGAACCCATCCGTCATTCCTCAGGGAGCGAAGGAAGGTAGGCAGCGCTATCAGGCCACTATTTTGGTCCCTAAGGCAACAGGGGGCTTTGAAGAGTTGACAGTCCAGGATGAATTCATCGTGCGAAAGCCAGAAGTCGTTGTTTCATCAGCTTCTGTCCAAATATTATATAGAAATTGTGGAAATCAACTCAAGATAGACGTTCCCGCGCTAGGGACAGACTATCGTCCTACGATCACTGCAAGGGGAGGGAGTGTGAAATCTGTACCCAATAAGCTGAAGGAGTTCATGATTATTCCTACGCAGACGCGTTGCCAACTCAACGTCAGTAGCCAGACCCAAGGCCAAACATTAAAGCTTGATCAACTGAACTACAAGGTGATTGCTCCGCCCAAGCCAGAGATTTTGGTAAAGGTGAATGGACGCATATACACAGGAGGCAGACCGATTCCGAGGGCGAGTAGTCTACAGTTTTTGGTGAAACCTGATGCAGATTTTAAGGCGAATCTACCAAGAGACGCGAGATACCGCGTGGGATCTATTGAGATCTTTCTGGATGATGGAATCGGGGTGCCACGTAAAGTGAGTACGATCAACACGAGAGGAAAGAATCCTGAGTCAGGAATCAACGTCTATATCCCTACGGCTGTTCGTCAGGCAGGCAGGGGAGCCAAGTTCTTTGCCAAGCTCAATGATATCCAGCGGATCAATTTTGACGGAGAAGCAGTGAGTGCCAACATTTCAGAACGCGCGGCGACTTTTTCGTTCACTATCCGATGACCAGGACCTGATGTCTTGATTGTAGCTGAGCTATAAGAGGAGAATATCCAAAGGGTGTTCTCCTTCTTGCTTTCTACAGACAGGTCCCCATCTCTAATAGCTCAAGCGATTGGGAGAATGTATAGCAATTATTCTCGGCATGAAGGATGATGAGGTCACCCCGCTGTTTAATCTGGAAATCTACGAGGGTTTGCGTCAACTGTGGATCAAACTCATATTGATACAAATCTTCAGAGTCCACATAGTTTCGGCTTTTAAGCAAACCTTTGGACTTGTCAAACTCATAGATAAGGTATCGATCCTGATCTATATGGTAGGTAATGCGGTGGTCGTAGCGTTTAATCTGCTGGAAAAGTCCTCCATTTTCCTCTTTGAAATAATCAGGCTCACCAATCACTTCTTCAAGTGTAACACTGCCATCTGATTGCTCGACTTCATAATCAGCTGCTGCAAGCAATCCATTTTGCTGAGAGATGACCCATATGGATCTTTCCTGAAAAGAGGAAACACCTTTACGTGATCTTTGCATCAAATAGAAAATCTCATCTCGGATATTTTCATCGTATCTGCGATCGAGTAGGAGGAGATATTGAAGGGCAGACGGATTATACAGGGTATCTCCAGGCGCGGCATTGAGGTCGAGAAACAATCTCCGGTTGGGGAGAGAACGTCCTCCCTCTAACATGTAGATACGAGACTGACTACTGAAAATGTATCCATCGAACGTGCGATCCAGTATGCGATAGGCAAAAGGAAAGATTTGCGCTCCTTCTTGCTCTACAGGGTCAATATCTTGGAAGAACCAATTTTCTGCATCCAAATAAATGGTGTCATTGACAGCAGTAAAAGGGGGTTGAGTATTATATTCTTCCTCACACCCAAATAAGATAATCGTACTCAGAGACAAGCACACGAATAGCCTGATATACTGCACCATGGATTCCAATTCGACTCAAAAGCTAGCGTTACATGCCGCTGGGGTAGACCGAGTAATCAGGAGCGTATGGGGAAGAAGGCAAAAAACCTTCTGTCGCTATCCAATCCATCAAAAAATGGATATAGGTCTTAGCCAGTAAGCGTATGTACGGGGATCAGCAATATTGACAATAGGTATTACTGACTTGGGAGAACGGGAGGGGCAATATAAAAATCCCTCTTTTGATTGTTACCTATTTTCAGATTAAATCAAAAGCAAATATACCATTTTGTCCATTACTTTTCATGCAAAGGATGCGGTAGATTTATTTCTGAACTACAAAATGCGATCAAAACACATAATTTTTTTCACTTATGGGTTATACTGCCTATTTTGATGCTCTATTCGTGTATGCTACCTAACTATCAGGTAATGAATGGATGAGAAGCGTCCCTTAATCAGTCTAGCTCATATCAAGAAGGTCTATCAAATGGGGAGTATGAAGATTCACGCGCTCCGTGATGTCAGTCTGGATATTCACCCGAATCAGTATGTGTCCATTATGGGCCCCTCTGGTTCAGGTAAGTCTACCCTCATGAACGTCTTGGGTTGTCTGGACTCTCCTTCTGGTGGAGAGTATTGGCTCAATGGAACGGATGTGAGCCGAATGACAGATGCGGATCTCGCAGAGACAAGAAACAAAGAGATTGGGTTTGTCTTTCAGACATTCAACCTCCTTCCTAGATACTCGGCCCTTGAAAATGTCGCGCTGCCACTGGTCTACGCAGGAATCTCCAAAAGTCAGCGATTGGCCCAAGCAGAAGACGTATTGGGAAGTGTAGGCTTAGGTGATCGCGTGCACCACAAACCCAACGAACTCTCAGGGGGCCAAAGACAGCGTGTGGCTATTGCACGTGCACTTGTGAATAAACCTTCTATCCTCCTGGCAGATGAGCCTACGGGGAATCTGGATACGACGACTTCTCACGAGATCATGAAACTCTTCGATGACCTTCATCAGGCGGGACAAACCATCATTTTGGTCACCCACGAAGAAGATATCGCGGCCTTTTCACAGGAAGTCATCCGACTACGTGATGGCTTGATCGAGCGAATAGACAAGAATTAAGCGCTAAATTATGATGGCATGATTCACGTAGGACCATTGCCAAGGCATGGTCACCCTTTTAGCCATTGCCAACATCTCGTTGGTGCTTCCAGCCAGCTTACATATTTCCTTCCATCACGCGGAAAATGAATGCAGCCAGCGCACCTCCTAGCATAGGTCCTACCCAATAGTACCAGATAGGAAGAAAGTTGAGGGCAAAAACATTGGGTCCTGTACCCACGGCAGGGTTAAGGACCGAGCCCGAGATGGGGTTTACTGCATAGATCGCCCCTACAATAGCCAGCCCAATCGCGAGCGGTGCC
Organism: Bacteroidota bacterium; assembly: GCA_038527485.1. Classification (GTDB taxonomy): domain Bacteria; phylum Bacteroidota; class Bacteroidia; order J057; family J057; genus JALEFZ01. The sequence goes on along the minus strand of JBCBFT010000125.1, from coordinate 13,906 downwards.
TGATCAGTATTTTTGATGGAATGATTGCGGAAGCCTGTAGTCAATATGACCAGAACCAGCAGAAAGGTGAAAAATATCTCCGCAAGTAATATCTCGACCATACGGGCACTCCCTGCAGGCTCGATGACATAGACAAAGCTATCATCTTGTACAAGCCATGTCGCGAGTGGAGCAGCTGTTAAGGCACCGAGCAGTTGGGCCGCAAGGTAAAGCCCACTATCTTTGAGGTTGATTTTACCAATGATCAGTACGCTAAGGGTCACGGCAGGATTATAATGTGCTTGCGAATAGGTCCTTCCCATGTACATAAGCGCTGTAATCGTAGCACCTACGGACAAAGCCATGATAGAGGGATTGCTCCCTGCGGTTAGTCCAATTACAAATACGAGGAAAAATGTGCCAATAAATTCAGCCAAATATTTCGACATGACGTAGCAGTTAGGGAGATCCGACGCAAGATAAGATAAAATGTATAATTCCTCTGAAAATTAAATGTCTATCCCGTGGATTTTGGTTAACTTTGTGGCGGAATAATAGGACCCTTTCACAATTGGGTATACAAGAAGCAAGCGTTACATGATTACAGTTTCCAACCTATCTCTGCGCTTCGGTAAGCGTAGCCTTTTTGATGAAGTCAACCTGAAGTTCACACCAGGTAATTGCTATGGCATCATTGGAGCCAACGGAGCAGGAAAATCTACTTTCCTGAAAATCCTCTCAGGAGAGGTAGATGCCACTTCGGGTAATGTGGCTATCTCCACTGGAGAGCGGATGTCCGTACTCAAGCAAAATCACTATGAGTTTGACGCGTTTCCTGTATTGGAAACCGTGATGATGGGCAATCGAAAGTTGTATGATCTTAAGAAAGAGATCGACGACATCTATGCAAAACCCGATTTTTCTGAAGAAGATGGATTGAAAGCAGCGGATCTGAGTGCAGAATTTGAAGAAATGGATGGCTGGAATGCCGAAGCTGAAGCTGCTGCCTTGCTTTCAAGTTTGGGTATTACCGAAGACCTTCATTTCCTGGAGATGAGCTCACTCAATGGTACCCAAAAAGTTCGTGTCCTTTTGGCACAAGCACTATTTGGCAATCCTGATATCCTGCTGCTGGACGAGCCTACCAACGACCTCGACCTAGAGACGATTACCTGGTTGGAGGACTTTTTGGCCGATTTTAAGAATACCGTGATTGTCGTTTCGCACGACCGTCACTTCCTGGATACAGTATGTACGCACATCGCAGATATTGATTTTGGGAAGATCTCCCTACACACGGGGAACTACTCCTTCTGGTATCACGCGAGCCAGTTGGCCCTCCGCCAACGTGCCGACCGCAACAAGAAGACAGCGGAGAAGCGCAAAGAATTACAGGAGTTTATCCAGCGGTTTAGTGCAAACGTAGCGAAGTCTCGACAGGCGACAGCCCGTAAGAAGATGCTGGCTAAGCTTAATGTAGAGGATATTCGCCCTTCGAATCGCAAATATCCCCATATTTTCTTTGAGCAGGGACGAGAGTCGGGTAACCAGATCCTCGAAGTCACAAATCTGAGTGCCTCCCTCAACGGACAGACGCTTTTCAAAGATGTGAATATTGACATCCGTAAAGGAGATAAGATTGCCGTTTTCTCTCGTAATAGTTTGGCTGTCACACGCTTCTTTGATATTCTGATGAATGAAAGCCAACCTGATACGGGATCTGTGCAGTGGGGAGTGACCATTACACCTGCCTACCTTCCACTAGAGCATGATCACTTCTTCGAAAAGGATCTAAATCTTGTAGAGTGGCTTTGGCAGTATACAAATAATACAGAGGAAGACTTTGTCCGTGGATTCTTGGGCAAGATGCTTTTCTCTGGAGAAGAGGTGATGAAAAGCTCGAAGGTACTATCGGGAGGAGAAAAGATGCGTTGTATGCTTTCTCGCATGATGTTGCAGCAGCCAAACTTCCTGGTCTTGGATGAGCCTACAAACCACCTCGACCTCGAATCGATTCAGGCATTTAATAATAGCTTGATGGACTACAAAGGATCTTTGATGGTGCACTCTAGTGACCACGAGTTTATGCGTACCGTCGCGAATCGCGTCATTGAACTGACACCTAACGGTATGATTGATAAGTACTTGTTGTTTGATGAGTACCTTGAACGAGCAGAGATCAAAGAGCAAAGAGAGCAGATGTACCAAGTACCTGTATAAGTTGGACTGATATTCCCTGGAGGAATGAGATAAAGAATATGCCGCATCGAGTAGATGTGGCATTTTTTATTTCGTCTATCTATACAAAACAAGCAATCATTTCAGTCGTGTGAATATTTTATATATATTAATTGTAATATATATTCATTCAACCCACACACATGGCTGATACGCATACACAACCCCTGGTAGAAGACTTCCTATACTTCTGGGAGACTATCCAAAATGACTTTGTCTATTTTGACGTCAAGCAAGTAGACTGGCAACAGGTAAAATCTATTTATCTACCTAGGATAGAAGCTATTGAGAAGCCGATTGAATTTATCCCGATTATGGAGGAGGTGGTGAGAGAGTTGTATTCGGGACATATGTATCTGATGACGCATATTCCAAACCAATCGCATCAACTTGTCCCTTCGGGAGCAGATGTCTGGGCAGAATTTGAAGGTGAGGCAGCGGTCATCATAGACGTGAAGGAAGGAGGGCTTGCGGAAAAATCAGGAATCAATGTTGGAATGAAGGTGCATCAGGTGGAAGGAAAGCCCATCAAAGCGCAAGTAGAAGCTTTGCTCCCCAAGGCAGTATCTACTCATACAAGAGAAATGTATGTATTTGCGGTGAACACACTACTGGCGGGAAAGCATGATGCGGATCGTCACTGGGAAGTCGCGTCGGGAGGCGAAAAGCAAGCTATTACCCTTACAAAGACCACTTTGCCTACCCGTCCTTTATTTGAAATGAACGTATTGGAAGGTAATATAGGCTATCTCCGGCTTCACAATTCTTTAGGGAATAATGAGTTGATTCCACACATTGAAAGCATTTTTCAAGACCTTACAGATACGGTAGGACTTATTTTGGATTTAAGGGATACGCCTGGAGGGGGTAACTCTACCGTAGCGCGCGCCATAATGGGGCATTTGACTGATGCAGAAGTTCCTTATCAACGACATGAGTTTCCTTGGGAGGAGAGAGTATATGGTGTCAAGCGTCGGTGGGTGGAGTACGTGTCTCCGCGGCAGCCTTATTATGCACAACCTGTGGTCGTTCTAGTTGGTAGATGGACAGCCAGTATGGGAGAGGGCTTGACGATTGGACTAGAAGGAATGCAACGCGCAGAAGTAGTGGGGACACAGATGGGGCAATTGAGGGGCTCTATTTATACGTATCAAATGCCGAATACCCAGATTGGGTTTGCCATTCCTACTGAAAAGCTCTTTCATTTGAATGGCACAGCGAGAGAAGATTTTCTGCCCCAGCACCTCGTCCATCATGAAGGAGAAGCTTTGGATAAAGGGATACAAGTCTTGGAGCATCTGCTTTTGAGCATGACTGAGAACAAAGCAGCATCAAGATTCAGTAATGAGAAGGCAGACTCTACACTAATATGATGTTTCGGTCTTCCTATTTTCACTAATATTTACTTGGTAGATTCATTTACTAGGGTGAAACGCAATTCACTTTTGGGTTGCTGTGCACATGTAGATGGAAAGATACTAAGTTGCCAGCGTGAATGAATCTGCCCTCTCATCACTGATGTATCCTATCCGTTTCGTAGGGCGTAGAAACCCATGACGCGAGAAAGAATAGAATCATCTCCAATTTTAAGGTAGGCGAGTGTCGCTAAGAGTGCGATGATGACGCCGAAGATGATCCAAAATCCGTATCGAACAAGCCCAAACTGTTTGCGGCTGAGTTCTCTTTGCATGTGGTGGCTCATGATCCGAGTTCTAATTGGTTTTTGACTAGGTGATAATAATTGCCGCGCTGATCGACTAACTCATTGTGGTGTCCGCGCTCGACGATCCGCCCTTTGTCTAGGACAATGATCTGATCGGCATTTTTGACTGTGCTGAGTCTGTGCGCAATGATGACAACCGTCTTTCCTTTGAAGAATTCTTGTAGGTTATCGTGGATGACGCGTTCGTTTTCGGCATCAAGTGCGGAGGTCGCTTCATCGAAGAAGATGAAATGAGGGTCTTTGTACACAGCCCTGGCAATGAGTACCCGCTGTTTTTGTCCTCCGCTGATTCCGTTTCCTGCGGCACCGATTTTTGTTCTTTCTTTGAGTGGCAAGCGTCTGACAAACTCGTCTATATTCGCAGTTTGAATCGCATGACCGAGTTGTTCATGGTCGATGTTGCGTTCCTGCGTGGCGATGTTGCGGGCGATGCTGTCTGAGAAGATGTAGCCTTCTTGCATTACGACGCCACAGTTTTCTCGCCAAGAGGTCGCAGAGATAGAGCTAAGACGATGATCATTCACGTGAATCTGCCCATTGACTGGTTCGTAGAATTTGAGTAGGAGCTTCATCAGTGTGGTCTTTCCACTTCCACTCGCGCCTACGATGGCGGTTGTTTTTCCTTCGGGGATCAGCAAATCCACATCTTTGAGTACATAAGCAGAGTTAGGTCCTTCGTATTGGAAGCTCACATTTTGCAAGCGTATGCCTTTTTCCTGCCCATTGTCTTCCTGAATATCTGCTTCGGTCAGTTGAATCTGGCCTGGTTGTTCTTCTTCCTTCTGATCTTCTACTTCTTTGAGTCGCTCCATGCTCAATCGAGCGTCTTGCAGGGATCGGAAAAAGTCGATGAGTTGATTGACAGGTGCATTCATCTGTCCGATGATGTAGGTGATACTCAGCATCGCACCTAGGGTGATGTCTCCAAATACGACAGCTCGTGCTGCGATAAAGGTGACCAGGATGTTTTTCAACTGGTTGATGAAGTCGTATCCTATCAGCTGGAACTGATCGATCTTGAGGATGCGCAGGTTGATGTTGAAGAGTTTGATCTGAATTTTCTCCCACTCCTCACGCTTGTAATCATCGAAGTTGTTGAGTTTAATTTCCTGAATTCCATTGATCAATTCGTAGATAGACTCCTGATTTTCGCTCCGTCGCTGGAATCTGTGGTAGTCTAGATGCTTACGTCGATTCATGAATAAGACGGACCAAAGGATGGCGGCGAATGTCATGACTGCGAATGTCAAGACGATCTTCAAGTCAAAGTAAAAAAGGACAACGAAGAATACACAGAGATTGATCAGGGAAAAAACGGTGAGCAAACTTTGGGAAGTCAAAAACTGCTCAATGCGTTCATGATCCTGAATCCGTTGGTTGAAGTCCCCCATCAGTTTGGTATCGAAAAACTTGATGGGCAATCGGAGGATTTTCCTCAAAAACTCTGAAATGATCTGAATATTGATGCGTGTCCCAAGATAGAGCATGACCCAGTTTCGGACCACTTGTATGGCGATAGATCCCAGGAAGAGGAACACTTGTGCCAGTAGGATCATAAAGACAATGTTGAGATCCTTGGCATTTACCCCATCGTCAATCAGGGCTTGGGTCAGAAAGGGGAAAACAAGTGTGAAGATACTTCCTGCCAACAATCCCAGTAGTAACTGACCGACTTCTTTTTTGTAAGGTTTGAGGAAGTTGATCAGATAGGGAAGATTGAGCTTATCTGTCTTGGGAGGCTGTGCTTGGTAAAACTCTTCAGTTGGTGAAAGGAAGAGTGCCACACCTTCATCGCTTTTTCCATACCATGAGCGTAGGAATGATTTCTCGTCGAGTTTGATCATCCCGTGACCTGGATCGGCGATATGGAAGATGCAGCCCTTATCCTTTCGATTACCCCACAATTTATTCGGTTTTTCTATTTTGTGCAGAACGACGAAATGATTTTGATTCCAGTGCAAAATGCAGGGCGTGACTGGTTTATTCGTGAGGGCTTCCACTTTAAGCTGAACAGAAAAGGTTTCATATCCAATCTCGTTGGCTGCTTCACTGATGCCCCGCAGGCTCACGCCGTCGCGAGAGATGAAAGAGTGCTCTCTCAGGTAATTGAGTGAATAGTCTTTTCCGTGAAAATGAGAAACCATGCTCAGACAAGCGGGACCACAGTCCATCTGATCGTATTGCGGAATGAATTTGAAACCTGATCGTAACATGATGTTTATTCTGCTTTATAGTAGTGAATGCCGTGATGAGTGTAAATCATATTGAGAATGTAGGAGCCGATGCTGTGGTCCCAAGAGGGATCCAATGTCTCCATGAGTGCGGATACACGGAGGCGCTTGCCTGAGTTGATGGTATCCAAAAGGTTTGCAATACATGGATGATTGGCTAGGACCAGCTTAGATCCGCGTACATAGATCTGTAGGTTTGTGCCGTCCTCAGACGCATTGTATTGGATTTTGTAGGGAGAGATCAGCTGGATGTAATCTTCTAGTCCAAATTCGATCTCTGTACCTTCCATAGGAAATGGACGTGTCCAATATCCTGCATTGCTGTAGAGGGAGTAGCGGAAATCCTTGTAAGCGTGGCTCAGTAACTCCTTGAAGGTCATTTTCTCTAGCTCTGGCGGTAAGTCCATGAGTGCGAGAGAGTCATCAAAGATGCTGCAATCTTCTACAGACGCTGTATCTGGCTCCATGATGTCGATGCTGTCCTTGAGGTACTGGTCTGTGATGACACGGAGGGCACGACCTGTCAATTCTGTTTTCACGTGATTGTTGAACCATAGGGTCAGGCCGATAGAAAGGTCGTCTGATTTTCCGACATGATATTCTCTTTCTGGCATGAAGTACAGATCTCCTTCTTCGAATGGGAAAGCCGTAGCGTCAGGCAGATGCTTTTCAATGTTGGTATTGTTGAGGCGCTCCACAGCCGTCGTTTTGGACTCATACTCCTCCCAATCCCAAGTATACATTGTTTTGGGGCCAGGGCCGAGGTGAAAGTGCATGACATTTTCTCCTGCTCCATCTGTATGGATGCCGATGGGTGTCCAGCCGTAGTTGCCGATGAAGATCGTGAATGTCACACCTAGGGCAGGAATTCCTACTTTATCTAGTAATGGCTTGATTTTGAGGGCGATCATCTGGGCTAGCTCAGGGCTAAACTTCTCAATTCTATTGAGGATGATTCCAAATTTCTTTTCTCCGAATGCGCGCTTGGCCCATACATCGAGTGCTTCATCTTGGAGAGGGGGTACATCAAATACCTCTTCCATTCCTTTATTTCCTTGAAGTTCTCCTTCTATGAATACGCGGTAGCCAAATTGTGTCGTGCGCAGTCTGTCCAGTTCGGCAAGTGCTTCGAGCAGGTGGCCACGCATCTTACCTGTTTCTTCTTTGGTGAGGCAGTCTTTGAAGACGGTCGTCTTTTTGAGTTCGCCTGTGGTCTGGACAAAATCCTCCCACCAACTGGCGTCAAATGGAATCTGCTTTGCTTTGGTGAATACTTGGGTGCTCATAATGCTATGATTTCGTTGGTGATGGATTTAATGGTAGATAGTTGGGAATCAGTATCCTCTGCTGAGGATTTGAATTCGATTTTGAGTTCTGATTGCTTCAGCTCGATCTTGAGATAAGTCTCATCAGTTTGAGCAGGTGCATAGAGCGTGTTGGCCTCTTCCGCAGGGAAGTCCGTAAAATACTGTCGGATGATGTGCGTGATGTCTTTACGGATAGCTGGATCGAAAGCAGTAGAAAACGCTATGGAGTTACTGGTTTCTGCTAAGGCATATGTCTGGGACGCTTGAACACTGGTTCCTGTGGGAGGAGGTGTGGGGGGCGTCGGGGGTGTTTGACTTTTTAAGCTCATGGTAATTAAGGTTAAAAGAATCGTGAGATAGATTTTCATAATGATGGGCAAATAAGAAAGAAGGGACGAGGGTGCTATGCGGAGGTTGCCTACACCCCCATCCTTTACTTTCAAGGATCTACTAACGGATGCCTACTGATTTGATTGCAACCTGCTGCTGCTGCTGTTGTTGCTGCTGCTGCTGCTGTTGAGAAGCGAACATGCGTCCACCACGAACTGTGTCTAGCTCCATAGGAGAAAGAACTTTAGCTCCAAGAAAATCAGCGGGGTTAATAGCATTTGCCTTTGTCATGATGAAAAAATTTAAAGATTTGGTTCCTACTCTATTAAAGGCTTTTCGGATTCCGCCTGTCTCGTTTGGGGTAACCTTGTCTCTTTCTGTTTGGACACCTCCATCTTATATCGATGGATGGATGCTAGCTCAATCTGAGGTTACGCACGCCTACAGTTCTCATGATGACGATTTGCTGCTGCTGCTGTTGCTGCTGCTGCTGAGAGCAAGCCATGCGTCCACCGCGAACGGTGTCTTGTTCCATAGGAGAAAGAACTTTGGCTCCAAGAAAATCGGCTGGGGTGATAGCATTTGCCTTTGTCATGGTGAATAAGGGTTAGTGGTTAATTCCTACTCTATTGAGGCTTTTCGGATTTCGCCTGCCAGACTGAGTGTCTGTTTTTAAAAGGATGGTAAGCTCCCCTCTCCGAGGAGAGACTTACATCCGTGGTGTTCGCAGCCCTTAGCGGATACGTGGAGGCTGAGGAGTAGATGGCGTAGAAGGAGTAGACTGCTGCTGCTGTTGTTGCTGCTGCTGCTGCTGTTGAGAAGCGGTCATGCGTCCACCTCTTACTGCGTCTTGCTCCATAGGAGAGAGAACTTTAGCTCCAAGAAATTCTGCGGGGTTGATAGCGATTGCCTTTGTCATGATGATTAAAACTTAGTGGGTAATTCCTACTCTATTGAGGCTTTTCGGATTTCGCCTATCAGACTTCTTGTCTGAATTCTTATGTGATCTTCCATCTGTTGAGGCATACTTTACCTAGGCGCTATTTGATGTAGCGATGACATTTGGAAGGATGACAGTCTTTGAGAGGGTAGCTTGCTACTGGATCAGTCCAGGGTGCTTGCGGTGATATCTCCTTTTTCTATATACTGCTGTTGTACTTGTCGGTCCCACTGCTGCTCTCCTATCCTGGCCAGTCTGCATCTTTGACAGGCGGCGCAAGTTCCTCTTTCCATACCGACGCACACTTTCTTTTCGTTTCTTCTAACTATCTCTGCATTGGTGTTCTTTGCTTTTTTCAACGCATAGCCTGCGTCTAATTTTTTTTCTGGCTTCATAGCTCAATTGGTTTTGATATAGTCTCACTTTTGGTATTACTTTTTATGATTCCCTATGTGTTATTTCCGTTTCGATTCTTTTGTTTCTGTTGGAAGCGAGGGAGCGATGTTGAAATCAGTTGTCGGAGTTGTCATGTGTGAAACGATCGCTGTTTTCTCCGCTCCCTCTTCCTGCTGAAACACTAACTATGAACACTACTATTACACTATTACGATTTCTTTTCTGATATTTTGACTAGTTCACTTGCTTTAACTTGCAGGAAGATTATTGGTACATTTTAGGTTTTGTAAGTTCTTCCTGACATTTCACTTCCTTATTGAACACTTGTTATATTTCAGTTCTTGGCTATTTCCTTTAAGATGTAGAGAGTCGAGCTTTGAAGTATGGGTATTCAATAATATCTCAGATGCTTATTTACTTGCTTGTTATATCTCTCGTTATCGTGTGATACACATTAATGGTTCGTATTTTTAGGCTCGACTCTCTTTGATCTTATCTCTTTAAGATCTTGCTCTATTTTGAAGGTCTTGATTACTCTTTTTGATGTTATTATTCTTTGTTTGCTTTCCTCTTTGGAAGTTGTACACTGCCATGATGGAAATGGATCTTCTGTATGGATTTCTAAATTGTGTCGTGGTAATCTCTTGTTGGTCGTTGAAGAACTCATATCTCAACTGGTTGAAGATGTCCACGGCTTGTATGTAAATCGTCATCTTACTGCCAAACGATTTGGAGAGGTTCAAGTAGGTGGCGTAGTTGGCGCCTGAGCCGTACTGTCCGTAAATCTCTCTGCCGTTGTATTCAAAGGACGCTTCTGCTCTTGTGTTGTGTGGGAGTGTGAATGAAGTTCCGATTCTCCCTTGGAATGTCGTCATTCCCACATCTATGTCATTTACATCTTCGAAGGTCGACTGATACTGCTTATGGTATAAGTTGCCTCGGACTTGCAGTTCCCACCATTTGGTGATTTTGGGTGTGACCGACACAGAGAGCCCTGCGATTCGTGCGTGATCCAGATTGCGCCAGTTGTATTGTAGCGTCTCTTCTGAGAGTCGAGTCAAGATTTCCCTGGCTTCTCCCCGTGTATCGTTGTAGTAGGCAATGGCGTTGAAATTTTGCCTGTTGAAACCCATTTCCCAAGCGTGGGTGAAGGAGGGGTTCAGATTGGGATTCCCTACTTGTGAGGTGAAGTCCGTCAGGTAAAAGATCGTCGGGTTAAAGCTGTTGTAATTCGGTCTATTGATCCTCTTCGAATAAGAGAGATTGAGTGTTTGATTCTTTTTCAGGTTCCGTGACAGGAAGATCGAGGGGAAGAGATTGGTATATTCTCGCTTGATCTCTGTGCCATTGGTCGGGATCAGTCCATCCCCTTTGGTCCATTCGGCTCGTAGTCCTGTCTGTAGGGAAAAGCCTGAGGAGAAAATGCTGTCCCATGCTGCGCTCATATAAGCGGCCCCGATCTGTTCTCGATATTCGTAGGCGTTGGTCAGGATCGGATCTGAGACAAATTCGCCGTCTATCAAGTTCTGGAAGAAGGTCTCGTTGCCGTTCCAGACCGAGCTGTATTTGATTCCTGCCTCTATGTATCCCTTTCGGGTGGGTAGTACATAGTCTAATTGGCTGGAGAGTATGTCATTGGTCGTCGGAGAAAAGGACTTCCTAAGATTGTCGTTGATTAGTTGCTCCACAGGGGAGAAGAATCTGTTTTCGTAGAGATTGTCTGCGAGATAGTTGGCTCGATAATAATCTGTGAGAAAACTGAGCTTTTGTCCTTTGTCGTCCAGGTCTTGGTTATAGTTGAGGCTGACGTCGTGGGTCTGACTGGTATTGAGGTAGTCGTAGATCCCGATGGACATGATGTCATCTTCTTGTGTGATGGTGAGATCGTTGTATTGATCTCGTTGGCTGTTGCTGAAGTATCCGCTGTACCCGAGGTTGATCTCACTCTTTTTGGAGGGTTCGTAGGAAAGGCTCACGTTGGCGAAGCCATACCTTTGTCGGGTGGTATCCTCTTTTCGGTAGTCGTAGACCACGGCGGGAGATCTGAGGGTTTCGGTTCTATCTTCGGTTTGTCGTCCGTTTTGCCGTACGAAGGCAAAGTAGGTATTGAGTGACAGTTTATCGTTGATCTTGGCATTGACTTGTGCGGAGTGGCTGTGGCTGACGAAGGGTCCCAGGTGCAAGCCTGAGTAAAGGCTGCCGTAGATTCCGCGTTCTTGTGCTCTGGATGTGACGATGTTGATCACGCCGCCGGCACCTTCTGCATCGTATCGGGAGGAGGGGTTGGATACGATTTCGATCGCTTTGATTTCCTTTTGGGAAAGGCTATTGAGGTAATTATTCAGATCCTCAGGGGCCAGGTTGGACCGTTTACCATTGATCAGGATGACAGTAGCGTTTCCTTTGATGGAGAAGGTCCTCGAGCTTTGGTCAAACCAGACATAGGGAGCGTAACTCAGGATTTCTGCGGCCATTTTACCTTCGAAGCGCGGGTTGTCGAGTACATTCATGATGAGTTTGTCTCCGTTTCGTGTAATCTGCCGCTTCTGTGCCTGAATTTCTACTTCATCGATTTGGGTGGCGTTGTCAATTGTTAGGGTGCCTAGGTTTGTATAGTCTTCGATTGTTAGGCTTTCTTCGTAGATGATTCTATTGAGCCACTCTACTTTGATTAGGTATTCATTTTTAGGTAGATGAAGAGAAAAGCTCCCTTGGTCGTCTGTGAGTGTTTGCGATTGAATGGAGTCTTGGAGATAGGCGGCGACTCTGGCAAACTGTATCGGTTGATCTTCTGTGCTAGTGAAGGTTCCTGTAAGCTCATGTTGAGCGGGTAGGAAGCACCATGCCACGATCAATATGTATGTGAGTGCGAAATACTTCATTGCTTCAGGTGTTTAGTGGTTTTTGCCAGGTGGGTCGCGAGTGACTTTCTTTCTTTCGTTTGTTTGTCTTTCGTTCCTTCCCTTTGACATTATCAAAAGTAGGGGATTGGTCGAGTTTCACTAAACACACATATCTAGTTTTGCTCAAGTGTTTCGCATAGAAATATCCATATATTTTGTTTTCTGAATAAGTATGGCTATTTTTTGATAAGGATTTTGCTCAAAAATTGCTCAAAAAAAAAGTTGAAATTTTTTTGAAAAAAGTGAGAAAAAAGGGTTTTGGGGGGCTTTGGGTGCGAAAAATGGTTTGCAGAGGCTGATAGAAGGGGGTAAATCTGCTCATTTTATCTAAAAAGTATGCCGAAATCAGGTTGAGGGAAGAGATTGTAGGTAGGCGAGGCCTTTGTTTGCTCAGGTTTGAGGTAGCGTGAAATCCTATGGGTCGTGTGTGTCGATTGAGAGTGGGGGTATGCATGATTCCATCATCGGGCAGTTCTAGATGGCATAGTAGCGAGTACTTGAGTTTCCGACTTCAATGTTAGGGCTGGTGAAGCGACACAGAAAAACGAGAAGATCGATTACACATACTACGAAACACACACACAATGCTAGAAAAACGCAAATTATGGAAGCTAATGCGGCTCTTTGACAAGCGAGAGCAAAGCAAGGTGGGCTACTGGCTCAAGGGAGAGCTGCGGGGCCATCATGGGGCGACCTATCAGCTGTTTGAGTTGATGTGCGATCCAGAAGTAAGCATTGAGCAGATCTGGGTTTCGCTCTATCCGCATAAGGCACTACCGGAGCGGCCTTTCTATGATTCGAGTTTTCGGCGGTTAGAGCACTCGTTGTCGGGATTGTTGGAGACTTGGTTGGCGATACAATCTTTGAGGAAAAACGAGGAAGAGATTGATCTGCACGTGCTGAGAGAGTTGGATGTGCGGGAGTCCAAAGAGCTATTTGAGTCAAAGTATAAGAAAACCAAGCGCAAGCTAGAGGCACAGCCGACACGAGATGATTCCTACCATCGGAAGATGCTTAGGCTGAAAATGGAGCTTTTACCTTTTACTATAAAGTATGATATACAAAGCTATAGTGCCGCTTTATTGGAGGTGATTGAACAGTTCCATATAACGAGTTTCCATGAGCAATGTAGATATGCTATGTTGATAGTCAATTACTTATACAGCGATGACGACGACCGTTATAAACAGAAGTTTCAAAAATATTTTGATGCATGTATAGATAGCCAAAGACTTAAATATTTTAATCATGATCCTATTTTAAGAATTTACGATAAACTGATTTTACTTCAAAGTGGAGAAGGTTCTTCTGATGGTCTTGAGAAAGATTTACGAGATCACTTATATCTCTTCAGTCGTAGCTCTCAAGGAGAGGTATATGCTGTATTTATGAATCATCACTTAAGAAAATCTCCTGTAAGAGATGGTGGAGTGGAATATTGTAAGCAGACAGTCGAACTAATCGAATGGGGAATGAAGGAGCGACTGGTTTATGTAGAGGATACGATTCGAGACATCATATTCAGAGTGCTTATTTCCTCCTGCATAGGCTCAAATCAGATTGAGTTAGGAGAATACTACCTGGAGACTTTAAAAGAAAATCTTTTGAAGGAGATAAAAGAGGAAAACTACACTTACTGTAAGGGATTAATCCGAATGGCGCAGAAACGATATAAAGAGGCATTAAAGCTTTTGAATAAGAAATTTCCACGACTTGCGATAGATCTAAGGGCTAGAAAGAGAGTAATCCTTATCCAGTACGAGATGGGGCAACGTGTCGAGTTAGAAAATGAAATTAGAACGCTCATTTTATGCATAGAGAGAGTAGAGAGTCTGAATTCAAGGCTCAGAAAGTCGTTG
>JBCBFT010000124.1:0-18587 GCA_038527485.1 Bacteroidota bacterium | reverse complement strand
GTGTCATGGTTGCTTCTTTTCGGGATGATGTGTTACAGCACTTTGTAGAGGTATCTGGGGGGAAATATCTCACTTCGAGTAGTGAAAAAGAGACGGAGGATTTTGCGTTTTCAGGCTTGGGGGGAATGGAGTACCTCTACAGACCAGAGGCCATTGCGGTGCAGATTCCGATGTCGAGCGCAGGTATCAATCTAGCGACAGAAAGGATCATCCGCTCGGCACACCGTCGCCGCATGGCTGTCCACTACTGGACCATCGATGATCCTGAAGACATGGAGCTTCTGATTGGGTTAGGTGCCGATGGACTGATTACAGATCGTCCCGATCTCATGTGGGCAAAACTTCGAGAAATGGGATATTGATATTTTTCATTTTTCATTTTTCATTTTTCATTTTTCATTTTTCATTTTTCATTTTTCAAGATGTACCTACCTCACCACTACAGGTTTCATGAAGAATGAAAAATGTTCTGTGAAGAATGATTCTGGTTCTCTGAAAAATGATCCCTGCTTACGTACGACAACTCGAAATAGGCTCTCAAATGGGTGGGTTAGTAGATTTGACGAACAAAAACACATCCAATTGCTTACAGATAATAATCTTTTGCAAGGAAGCGTAGGCTAATTGTGTTAGGGTTTGGCAAAAAGTATTAATTTTGCCCGCTAATTACAGATCTTCTATGATTGAGTTGTTGCTACAAATACAAGCCCAGATGGAGGGGCGATTATGGGACAGGGATGGAGGTCCTATCTATGAAGAGACGCGGCGTCGGCTAGATGAATTGATTGTGGAGCCTTTAAATGGGATCTCTGCTGCGCTTTTCTTATTGATTGTGGGTTATTTCGTTTGGTTGCTGAGAGGGAAATACAGAAAACATACTTTCATGACTGTATCTCTAGGCATCTTGGCTATTGGAGGCATCGGAGGTACGATCTATCACCTCTTCAGACTGTATCCCATTTTCTTATACATGGACTGGGTACCCATTATGATATTGTGCTTAGCTGCTTGTGTCTTCTTCTTCGTCCGAGCGGGGGGGCAATGGTGGGTAGCTGCCATGGCATTGCTCAGCTACTTCGGAATCAGCACTTTGTTATTTGCTTCCATCAACAGTGAGAATCCTATTCTCCCACCCCAGTTATTGGTGAATATCAACTATGCTTTGATGGCCACATTGGTTTTGGGACCTGTTTACTACATTTTATACAAAACCAATTTTTACAAGAGGCAATGGGTTATATACGCCCTACTGGCCTTTTTGGCAGCGATCACCTTCCGTATGCTAGATGCCTCGGACTGGGTACGATTGAACCTCGAAGGGATCGGGACACACTTCTTGTGGCATACCTTTGGTGCGGTGGCCTGCTTTGCCATTTTCCGCTACGTGTATGAGGTCGGTGAAATGCCTAAGGAGCAATTTATCGATTTTCATCAGCGACAGCCCGTTAAGCTGTAGCGGTTGAACAAAGCAGAAAGACAAAACAGAATAAAAGGCATCTTGTGAAAGGTGTCTTTTTTGAGTTAAAATCTAGGAGTTCCTAGGAGGTGGCGCTTGTATTTTCGCTTCTTCTTGAATGTAAATAATCTTCGGATACCGCTTCGCACTTTCTCTTGCTGATTCTTTTCAGATACAACCTTTTCTACTACCACGACGGACTCTTCCTCATCTTGGGGTGATTCCTTCAAAATAATCAAAGAAAGCTCCTGCATACCGTTTGTCACAGGAGAGATAATAGACCTGTGGACGGTTTGTGTTTCATATCCTAGATGACTTACAACCACCTTAACCTCTTTGAGCGATCTCTTGTCTATCCAAAATTGAAACGCCCCATTTACATCTGATACTGTATGCTTTGCACTTTTGAAACCCTCAGCTGTGAACATAATCGTCGATCCTGGTATCCCCTCACCTGTTCTTGGATGAATTACTTTTCCTTTGATCAATACCTTCTCTCTATCCAATACGTATCTCACGGATGCCGCTTCCCCATCCTTTTGCTTGAGAAAATCTGACTTATTTGGAGCAGGTGACTGAGCTGTATCTTGGTGAATGTGAATAATCTCCTGTTGAGATGGTTTAGGTAACATCTCGCTTTGTCCAAAAACAGAGCCTGTAACAGCAAATAAGGCAGCCGTCGCAGCTACCACCCAGTGATTCCATCGAGCTTGTTTCCTTTCTAGCCGATTGACAGAAGCCAATTGGTCCTGTCCAATGCGGATGCAGAGTTCAGAATCTTTCCTGTCTAGGAGATGTTTGATTTGTCGTGTGGATGTACACGTCAGGTCGACTACGCATTTTCGACAGACGGCACAGTAACGTCCTTGATCTGTAGGTGTCATCTTTTGCCAATCCTCATGGCAGGGGTTGGGGATTTCATAGCTGGGCATAGGTTTAGCTTTTTTGTAAGATAGGCTTTCGCACTTTATTCCACAATGGACGGACACATCGTCTCCTATTTTTCGAGATAATCATCATTGGCAGCAATAGCAGAAAGTGGCTACCACAGCCAGCGATTGGCAAAACGCTGCAAGGGAGCGTACCAGGGGTCCCTCTCAGTCTGTCCTTTCTCTACCATTTCTTCTTCCTGAGCCAAAGCCCAGGCTGGAGCTTCTTGCACGCAAGAGAGGGTTCGAGCCAAGCCAAAAGGTTGTGCCTTCGGCCTACAACAGCAACCATCCCCTAGAAGCAGCCCAATGCTTTGCGCTTCTCGATCTAGAATTTTGAATCGCTTTTTGTATTTCTGGGGTTTCGCCTCTATTTTCTGATTGGCCAACTCACCCAGATCAGGAGAGCCTGCCAGACGCCACGCGGTGTACCAGTAGGACCCTACCCTACGTATGGAAGCTTGCATCCTGCGTTCGACCATGCCATTGAGGAGCTCGTGATAGGCTGTAGAATAATCACGCGAATAGGTGCGCACGACGACATTGTTTCGAGACTCATATCCATATTTCTTGTCTTTAGGAAAATCTGCATTGAGTTCGGCCTCTCCTCCCAGTACTGAGTCCAGACGTATGTGGCTCTCCATCACAATGTCCCAGGTTTCCATGTAAAGATCCTCCACATAATAGCATTTCCCTACAAAGAAATCATATTGTGATCCAAATAGCTCAGGCAAGCGAGATTCCCAAAAGCCATGAATCCCTTTTTGGCCTGTGAGTTGTCCGTTGTAATTTTCTGTCGTATGTAGAGGTACATGTGCATCCCCAATATAATGCCCCAGATCTGCGGAGATCTTCATGATACGAGTCAAGTCCTTATTTTCAAAAGCTTTCTTGAGTTGGTAGACGACAGTGGGGACATGATATGGCAGTACCCCAAAAGCTTCCAAGGTATCAGCTGTAAATTTCCTTACCGCATCGTCCCAATATCGAGGGACATTTTCATAAGGATATGCGCCAAAATGGTCAATATCTATATAATGATGCGCCGCCTCTCCGTCTACTGCGTATCGTCGCTTGTCGGGATCTACTGCATGCTCTGTCAGATAGCTCATGTGCTTTTTGTAGAGGACAAGCATTTCAGGAGGGAGAGTAAATACCGCTAGGCGATTGATGCGTTGATGCGCCCAGAAGCCCCAAGCATATCCCTTTTGGGCTGTCAGCATGAGCGAGAAACAAAAAAGGAGTCCTATCCAAGTACAAAGAGTATTTTTCCCAGACATAAGCTAAGTATCTATTGGGCACCTATTTCTTACAAAATACGCGAAAATTCCTCTCCTTAGTGTATCTACCTTTATTTTTCATAGTGTTTTCGCTATTTTTGCGAAAATATGTACCCGTTCATTCACCTTCCATAATTAACCAATACGAATATTCGATAGTATGTTAGTCGAAAATGTCATGATCAAAGAACTGGAAGAGGTTCTCGAATATGTAGATACAGAAGATCCTGTAGCTTTGGTCGTGTGGAATGATGAGGTCAATACATTTGACTGGGTCATCAAATCACTGGTAGAGATCTGCGGCCACACGCATGAGCAGGCAGAGCAATCGGCCATGATCATTCATTATAAAGGGAAATACGCTGTCAAAAAGGGAAGCCGTAAGAAGCTAAATCCTATGAGAGAGGGCCTAGTTGATCGAGGGATCGGTGCGACTGTCGAGTCTACTTCAGATTAAGCCATAGGAGATTTCCTCTTGATTTTACGACGTTCTTCTGGCTATTAGCTACAAAATTGTACATGTATTTGATATTTTATGCCTGTCTATCAGCTGCCTGATGAACCCATTTTTCCTCATCCCCAACTCGCCGAACCTGACGGACTGTTAGCGATTGGAGGTGATCTCAGCGTGGATCGGCTGATACAGGGGTATGCAAGGGGGATTTTTCCCTGGTACAATGAAGATGAGCCCATTCTTTGGTGGTCTCCCGATCCACGGTTCATTCTGTATCCAGATCAGCTCAAGGTCTCTAAGAGCATGAAGCAGATCCTCAGACGAAAGACTTTTGAGATCACCTATGATCAAGATTTTGGGCAAGTCATCCGCAACTGCCAACAGATCCCTCGTCCAGGACAAGCAGGTACGTGGATTACGCCTGAGATGATCGCAGCCTATGAAGCACTGCACCAAGAAGGATGGGCACACTCAGTCGAAGTTTGGCAGCAGGGTCAATTGGTCGGAGGACTTTACGGCGTCTCTTTGGGCACATGTTTCTTTGGGGAATCCATGTTTGCCAAAGTGAGCAATGCTTCCAAAGCAGGTTTTATTACGCTGATTCAAGACTTGAAGGCAAAGGGCTTTCAATTGATCGACTGCCAAATATATACAGCACATTTAGCCAGCCTAGGTGCCACTTCTATCTCACGGTTGACATTTTTAGAACATTTAAATGCTTTCCTTGATCAACAGTCTATCCGTGGAAATTGGGGAGATTTTTTCAAAAAATCTACTTTAAATGGAGAATAAGCTGTACCTTAATCCATATCCATTTATCACGCTTCCCGATCTATTTTTTATTCGTTTAGTTCAATCCTCCGATTCTTTCACCCATTTAAACGTATCAGCTTACTAGAAAAACTTAGTAACATATTTAATTTTAACGTATTCTATATACAACATATTCTATTACTAAGAACATGAGCGTCCCCCAATCCCAATCGGAAAACCTGGAGCATCTGATCCTACAAAAGATCGATAAGGGCATCATATTCATTGATGAAGAGGGAAAAATTGGGTATTGGAATAAACAAGCAGGACTATTGTTGGGATACCATGAAGAGGAAGTGTTGAATCGGGATATTGCTACCATCTCAGAGCAACTAACACCTGACGCACTCACATATCAGCAACTCGCTCAGCAAGTCAATCCCTTTACATTCAGATGGAATTACACAGGAAAAGTAGGAAAGCCTTTTGGCTTAGAAGCGCGCGTTTTTCCTACGGAAGGAGATGAGTTTGAGACATCTGGTTGGCTGATAGAATTGAGTGAGACGACATTCAAAGTAGAAATACAAGAGCAGGAAAAATTCTTAGGGGAGATCTTATCAGGCCTTTTGGAGGCTCGGACACATTATGTCATGCGTACAGACGCCGAAGGTAAGATCTTATTTGTCAATGAAGCCTTTCGAGAGAAGTTCAGTTTCTTAGGTCCTATTATCGGAGAAGGCTCTTTGAAGTTCATTCATGAAGAAGACCACCTCAAAACGAGGCAGACCATCCAAAAATGCTTTGAAAATCCAGGACAACGATTTGGAGTAGAAATTCGGAAACCTTATCTCAACAACGAATATTTTTATACAAATTACTGGGAGTTTGTCAGTATACAAGATCAAGAAACCCAAATAATAGGTATCCTAGGGATTGGTCATGACATTACCCATCTAAAGGGGGTCGAACTTGCCCTCAAGCGTAGTGAAAACTTCCTAAATAAAGCCATGGACATAGGGGAGATCGGGGCTTGGGATTGGAACATAGATACGAATCAAATTTCGTTTTCCGATCAGATGAACCATATTTTTCCTTATCCTCTAGCAGCACGTTTAGATCCTCTAGACGGCTGGCTCCAATACATACATCCACACGACGCTTCCCTGATTGCCAAGCAGATATCACAAGCCCTTGCAGGCAATAACCATGAGCATGAGGTAGAATTTCGGTTGATCCTCAACAACGGAGAAAAACCAGAAATTCGCTACATCTACGCGAGTGGAGATAAGGTGGTCGATGAAAAAACTGGAGAAAATCACATCATCGGGGTGGTACAGGACATCACAAGGCGAAAGCGGATTGAACGACAACTGGTCGAGTCTCTAGAATTCAACAAAAATATCATCTCTCATGTGCAAGATGGTGTCATCGTACTAGACAAGGAGTTGCGCTGTCAGATTTGGAACCATGTGCTTGAGGAGATGACAGGGATTCCTTCTGTGAGGGCGATCGGCAAACCTATATTCGAGATATGGTCTCAGTGGAAACTACTAGAAACGGAGTATCGCAAAACTTTTCAGCAAGTACTAGATGGGAATACCATCAAACAAGAGGCTTATCTCCCTCCTAGGAGCCAAGGCGCAAAATCAGGATGGGTCGGAGAAAGATTCAGTCCTAACCTCAACAGTGAGGGAGAGATCATCGGGATCATTGGTGCGTTGACAGATCTTACGGACCTGAAAGAAAAGGAAAAAGCCTTGGAAGAATCATCCAAAAGTCTTCAGTTGGCGACCTCAGCTTCAGGTATTGGGATCTGGAAATACACCCTTGCCTCCAATAAACTAGAGGTAAACAAGGAGATCATGCTCATGCATGGCCTTCCAGTAGATCAAAAAATCACCTATCCAGAGCTACAAGCACTTGTACATCCTGAGGATAAGGATCGCATCGTCTTGTTCGATGACCTATTGAGCGGACGAGAGGTCAAAGATGTAGAGTTTCGGATCATCAAGCCCGATGGAGACATCAACTTCGTCAGTACCTCCTCTACACCCATTTTCAATTCATTGGGTACCCTTATACAGATCGTCGGTGTAAATATTGACATTACCCACCTTAAGGTAAATGAAGCCTCACTTCGAGAAAAAAATGAAGAGCTGATCCGCACCAATAAAGAGTTAGATACCTATGTCTACCACACGACGCACAACCTCCGTGCACCGATTGCCAATGTAAAAGGTCTCATCGACCTTCTGGAAGAGGAGAAAGATCCTGCCACACGCAATCAGCTGATTGAATTCTCTAGATCGAATGTAGAAACACTTGACGTTACCATCAGCCACATTCTCCAATACTCTTACAACAACCGTATGGAGATCATGCGTCATGAGGTCAATCTTCATGAACTGATCGAAGTGGTGATCAAGGAACTGGCCTACATGGATCATCACAGTCATATCCAGCTTCAAAATCTTGTAGAACAGGACTTGAGGCTTTACTCCGATCGAGAACGACTAAAGATGATCTCCCAAAACCTTCTTTCAAACGCTATCAAGTACTATGATCCTCAAAAAGTAGCTCCCTTTGTCCAGATATCCTCTGTGACCAAGGACGATGCAGTAGAAATCTATTTTCGGGACAATGGACAAGGAATAGATGAAGCACATCAAGAGAAAATTTTTCAGATGTTTTTTAGGGCGCTCAATGAAGGCCAAGGATCTGGACTAGGACTTTATATTGTTCAAGAAGCTGTCAGACAGCTAGATGGTGAGATTTCTCTTGAATCACAGACTGGCGTAGGAAGTACATTCATTTTAAAAATCCCCAGATAAGACAAAACTCCCGTCCTCCTTCCCTCCAATCATTTGCGCCTCTATCTCATACTAGAATCGTGCCTTTTTCTTTGACTGTCACTCCTACGACACCACTCCATGGATTCGAGTGAGACATTGAGGGTATGCCTGCGTCTTTATCTTGAGTGAAATTTATTTGTAGAATGCCAAAAAAGTAATTGTAAGAAAACGAAACCAGAAGTAGCTCCCTTTTCGTTTATATGAAAACCTTAACATATGCTCAATCGCTTTTTGACTCGCATTCATCACTCAAATACCCAACGAATTCGATTTTATGCAGACTTTGGCCTCGACTCGTTTAGCCGCTCTTAAAGAAAAACTCATCCAGGTTCGCCGACAATCTGAAAAACTTGCCGCGCCTCTTGCGCCTGAAGACACCGTCGTCCAACCCATCATAGATGTAAGTCCTCCCAAGTGGCACCTCGGACATACCACATGGTTTTTTGAAGAATTTCTCTTATCTCCCTATCTCCCAGGTTACCAAAAGTTTCATCCTAGATATAACTATTTATTCAATAGCTATTACGAGGGAGCAGGAGACCGTGTCCAGCGGGCGTATAGAGGGAACATGACCCGTCCTACAAAGGATGAGATCATCACCTTTCGTCAATATGTTACAGAGCATCTCCTTCAGTATGTGGAGAATGATCGGGAGAAAACAGATCGCGAACTCTACATCCTTGAAGTAGGCCTCAACCACGAGCAGCAGCACCAGGAATTGCTGGTATATGACATCAAGTATATTTTGGGACATAATCCCCTGTTTCCTGCTTATCAGGAAGACCTACCTGTATCATATGAAAGCCGCTCTGTAAATGATACGACATTCTTACAAGTGCCTGAGGGTATCTACGAAGTAGGGCATGTAGGCGAGGCTTTCCATTGGGACAATGAAGAGGGAAACCATCGCGTATTTGTAGAAGCCTTTGAGATCATGGACAGATTGGTGACTGTGGGTGAATTTAAGGCGTTTGTGGATGCAGGAGGCTATCAGGATTATAAGTATTGGCTCGAAGAAGGTTGGAGATGGGTCAATCAAAACAATATAGATACCCCTTTCTATTGGTTTCAAATAGAAGGTCAATGGCATCACTTCACCCATCATGGACTAGAGCCTCTCGATCTCAATGCCCCCATGACCCATGTGAGCTATTACGAGGCAGATGCCTTTGCTAGATGGAAAGGCAAGAGACTTCCAACGGAGTTCGAGTGGGAAATTGCTTGTAAGCGGTTCTGCCCAGAGATCCCCACAGAGGCCAATTTTGTCGATACAGAACTGTTCCGACCGATCCCTCGACAAGGACAAAATCTCCAATTCTATGGAGATGTATGGGAGTGGACGTCGAGTGCTTATCTCCCCTACCCTTTCTACGCCGCAGAAGAAAGCACTCTGGGTGAGTACAATGGAAAGTTCATGATTAATCAAATGGTACTCCGCGGAGGAAGCTGTGCTACCCCTAGAGATCATATCAGACTCACCTACCGAAACTTTTTCCATCCACACCTCCAATGGCTGTTTAATGGATTTCGCTTAGCCGCGCACACGTAATACAGTCAACTTATTCGCTTCTGTCAATCAGAAAAAACCTCATTACTAAAATATTCCGCTATGTCTTCTGTAAATCACGTTGTCAAGAAAACACCTTTTGTACAAGATGTACTAGAGGGCTTGACTGCTAGCCCCAAACATTTATCTTCCAAATACTTTTACGACAAAAAAGGAAGCGTGCTTTTTCAGCAGATCATGCGTATGCCCACGTACTACCCTACGGACTGCGAGTATGAAATTTTTGACAAGCAAAAAGCAGAAATTCATCAACTATTCGCAGAAGGAGTAGACAACTTCCGAATCGTAGAGTTTGGCGCTGGTGATGGGCTAAAAACCAAGGTCTTGCTAGATTATTTTCTACAACAGGACATTCACTTTACGTATTCTCCTATTGATATTTCGGGTTCTGCATTGACCCAACTATCAGAGGATCTAGGGACTCGATGGCCTAATCTGGATGTAGATCCCTTTAAGGGAGATTACTTTGAAGCGCTGCACAAACTATCTGCTCAAACTAGCGAGCGGAAGGCGGTTCTTTTCTTAGGCTCAAACATTGGAAATTTCACGGAACCCAAAGCGATGGCGTTTTTGACTTCTATCAGTGAAGATCTGAATCCGGGAGACCGTTTGCTCATAGGGTTTGACCTCAAGAAAGATCCGCATACCATCCTGCAAGCTTATGACGATCCTGAAGGCATCACCCGTGAATTCAATCTTAACCTTCTGCGCCGCATCAATCGCGAGCTAGGGGGAAACTTTCAAGTGGATAAATTCATTCATGCGCCTAGTTATGATCCTATGACTGGTGAGACGAAGAGCTTTCTCGTCAGTACGATAGATCAGCAAGTTTACATCGAAGCAATCGATCGGACCTTCAGCTTTCATGCATGGGAGGCGATCTGGACAGAGCTTTCGCAGAAGTATGACTTCCCTACGATTGAGTGCTATGCAGAGGCAGCAGGCTTTAAGGTTCTTTCGCATCTCACAGACAGCAAGGGATGGTACTGTGATTCTATATGGGAAGTGAAAGCCTAAAAGGAATATGTAGAAATAATCCCTCCCTTTTTGTGCTGTTTTTTATAGAGGAAAAGTGTTACTTCCTGGAAAATTAACCACCATACTATGCTTCGCATCCTGTGGCTTCTGGGATTGATGCTTTTCCTTTTTCCTACCTTCTCGCAGCAGCGACGAGCCTTTCACCACCAGCATGATTATGCATCCTCTGAGTCATTCTTCCAAAATGATACGACCCTCAATCTCAAGCGTAAACGTTGGGTGACAGGCATCGCGTTGGGAGGATACAGTGCAAGTGCGCTTTATCTGGGGACTGTTTGGTATGCCGCGGAAGATCTGGCAGCCTTTCGCTTCTTTGATGACAGTCATGAGTGGAAGCAGATCGACAAAATGGGACATGCTCTCGGAGCCTATCATGCCAGTCGGTGGATGATCGGGTTGTATAAGTGGTCGGGGGTCCCCAAGCAAAAAGCTATTTTGACAGCCACGGCCGCTGGCTTTCTGGCGATGAGCAGCATAGAAGTCTTTGATGGATTTGGGGAGACTTGGGGATTCTCATGGAGTGACATCGGTGCCAATGCCCTGGGTGCCTCTCTTGCAGCAGCCAATCAGATCCTGTGGAACGAAGATCGACTTCAACTCAAGGTTAGCTATATGCGCTCTCCTTATGCGACCAATCCCGATTTCTACCGTCTCTTCGGCAGCAATTGGGCGGAGTGGATCCTCAAAGATTACAATGGTCATACCTTTTGGCTCAGTACGAGGGTACATTCCTTTCTCCCAGAGGGACGCTTCAAAGACATCTATCCTCGCTGGCTAAACCTTGCTGTAGGCTATGGAGCCGAAGGACTGGAAGGAGGATATGAAGATCGAGAGGGGGATTGGAGGAATCGAGAGTATCGGCAGTATTATCTGAGTTTTGATATAGACCTACGAAATATCAGGACCCGCCATGCTTGGCTCCACAGCGTATTTGAGGTAGTGAGCATTTTTCGGATTTCGATGCCTGCTTTGCGCTATGATCGGAACGGATGGGCGCTATTGCCGTTGGAGTGATAAAAAAATGAGGAACCCGAAGGTTCCCCGTATAAGGTTATTGCCTACCTGTAAGCCGGATTCTGTATCCCGTAGGACCTTCATCATTTGTCTGGGGCTACAGTCACCCATAGCCTCTAGCAGCCTACCCTCCAGCAATCGGACGAGCCGCCCTCAAACGCTGGTATATTTGGCCTTTCAACTCCTGAGGTTTACCCAGCTCCCGATGTCACCACCTGGACTGGTGGGCTCTTACCCCACCCTTTCACCCTTACCCCCTGAGGGGCGGTCTACTCTCTGCTGCACTTGCTGTCATCCCCTGAGGGACGCCTTCCTGTTAGGAAGCAGGATGCTCTACGTTGTCCGGACTTTCCTCTCTTGCATGCAAAAGCGATGAAGCAATAGACAATAGCCTTCAAAGATACTGAGTTTTTGGACAAAAAGTTGCCTTTTTGAGAGGACTAGAATCGAGGGGCGAGAAGCGAGATAAGTAGACCAAGCACATAGGATCTCGATTCTCAGTTCTCATCTCTCGACTCTCTCCTATATTTCTTACACTTCCTTACCTTTTGCATTTGGGATCATACCTTACTTCTCCTTGCAGAGCCTTTGTCCCCATCGTACTTTTAGACCACATAAATATTTTCACCCCCAAACCTAAAAAACTACATGCGGTCATTTTTTACCCTCTTCCTATTTATAGGGGTAATGACTTGCTTACAAGCAAATTATTTCGCTTCTGACCTCAGAATCTACCCCAATCCTAGCAGTTCTGGAAACTATGTCATAGAGATGACAGGCACCCAAATAGAAGTTCCTGTCCAGATCAAAGTATTCAACATGATCGGTCAGGAGGTGCTCGTTCAGCGTATGGAATCTGTACGACAGACCATTCGCATAGTGATTGATCTCTCACATCTCCCCAAAGGTTCCTACGTGCTAGAATTTAGTCAGGGTGATGTCAAACAAACGCATAAGCTCTCTTTTATTTAATGGTTTTGATGTACAACAGGTAAGGTGCAGTCCCAGAGATGGGGCTGCTTTTTTGTTGAGATGCAGAAGAGAGGAGACCACCTTGCTACGAGAATCGAGACTTACCCTACCTTCCCATTGGTCTCAGGTCCATAGCCAAGCGGTCTCGATTCACTTTTATGCCCCTATGAATTCTCCGAAAAAGGTTGTTTCTTAGGAGTGGAAAAGGCATACCTCGGCAGATGGCCTTGTATGCGACAAGATTTAACGATAGTATATTGAAATTCACAGATTTTGGCCTCGAACCTTCGGTAGAAGATAGCATAGATGCCCTAGGATTTAGCGAAGCTACACCTATACAAACCCAAGCGATACCCCTGATTCTTCAAGAAAAAGACCTTATCGCCTGCGCCCAAACGGGAACGGGGAAGACAGCGGCTTATGTCATCCCGACGGTTAATCACCTCAACAAAGAAGAAAGCAAACACTCACGTGCGGTCATCCTCGCCCCTACTCGGGAGTTGGTAGAGCAGATCGACCAAAATATAGATGCCCTCTCCTACTTTACGGGGGTATCTTCTGTACCTGTCATCGGGGGAAACAATCCCAAAGATTTTGAGCGTCAGAAATTTGGTCTTCGAAATGGCGCAGATATCATCATCGCAACACCTGGTCGATTGCTGACCTTTATTTCACTAGGAATTTGCGACCTGACACATATCGAAAGAGTGATTTTGGACGAGGCGGATAAGATGCTGGACATGGGATTTTATGCCGACATCTTGAAGATCATTCGCCAGTTGCCTGAGGAACGTCAGACATTGATGTTTTCGGCGACGATGCCTCCCAAGATTCGCAAGCTGGCAGAAGAGATCCTCAAAGAGCCTGAGACCATCAATCTCAATCTCTCCAAGCCTGCCGAGGGTGTGGACCTCAAAGCGTATATGGTATATCCCGAGCAAAAGATTCCTTTGCTCAAACACATACTGGGTCAAGGCGAGATTGACTCGATGATCATTTTTGCGGCGAGCAAAGCCAATGTAGACCGCATCACACGCGACCTCAACAAGCAAAACCTGGGCGCAAAAGCCATTCACTCGGACAAGGATCAGTCTGAGCGACTGGAAACGCTCCGCATGTTCAAAAATAAGCAGTTTCCCATCTTGGTGGGAACAGATGTATTGGCCCGAGGCATCGACATCGACGATCTGAGTCATGTGGTCAACTATGACGTACCACGCGATGCGGAGGATTATGTACACCGCGTCGGTCGTACGGCACGTGCCAGCAGTACAGGCGAGGCCATTACGTTCATCACGCCAGATGATGCCTACAAATTTGGTCGCATCGAAAGACTGATCGAGCAGGAGGTACCCAAGCCTGCAGTACCAGAAGAACTAGGCGAAACGCCTGAATATAGACCCCCTCGACGCAAAGGAGGTGGCGGCGGAGGCCGCAGAAAAGGAGGTGGCGGTGGTGGAAACCGTCGTCGCGGCGGCGGAGGTAATCGCGGAGGTGGCGGCAACCGCAATCGCAACAACAACCGCAGGCGAGGAGAAGGTGGAGGCCAAGGAGGAAACTCCGAAGGAGGCAATCGTCAGCCCCAAGGCAATAAGGAAGGCGAGGGCAACTCCAGCAATAACCGTCGCAGACGCAACAATCGTCGCCGTCGCGGTGGGGGAGGCGGACAGGGAAACGGCCATGCAGGAGGCGAAGGCCAAGGACAGCCGCCGCAGGCGTGAGAGTGTGCTCAGTACATTCTTTGATTTGCTTCTACATGCGTTGTTAGTTGGGAAACTAATAGATTGGGTGCTGCGTAGTTTGATGACTACGCAGAGCGGGAAGAGGCAGAAAACGACCTAAACTTGAGTTAAGTTCTGCCCGTAAATACTCATAAGTTTCACTCACTATTTGACTTCTACAATTACTCAACCATGCCTGAAATTCTGAGAAGAGAAGGATACAAATTTATCATCTATTTTAATGATCATGATCCAAGGCATGTTCATGTGGAAAAAGGAGGAGGAAGGGCAAAGGTTATGCTGGAAGAAGAAATTGAAATTAGAAGCTTTAGTGGGTTTAAGTCAAAGGAATTAAGAAAAATTCTTGGGATCATTGTTGAGCATTATGATTACTTAATACAGAAGTGGGATGAAACCGTCAATTAGCAATCAGACAAAAAAGCTCTTGGATCTAGTGGAAGCTGCCGAGAAACTTGAAATCGAAATTCCACACTATACATCTGATAAGATCGAATTGGATATTTTTCAAAGAGGAATTCATATACACTCGCTTGAATTTATTAAGGATATGGATATTTTTCTCATTGTTCTTAATAATGAACAGGTCATTAAGGATAATATTTCGGATTATCCCCAACTTAAAGATTTGACATTCGAAGATCTCAAACAGTATGTGTTATCAGAGGACAAATTAGGGGTCCAGTGGAAAAAACAAGACGTTGATTTTCATCTTGTGGGTTTTATCAAAAAGCATCTAGCAGCGCAAAGTAGCATGTTGAAACAGCAAGAGGCTTCTTCTCAGAATCTTCAGTCCTACCTTCGACAGAATTCATTCATTTCCGAAGAAATACCCTTTCATGACTCAGTCAGTCAGATCCTTGGTCATCTTTTTCAGCCTCCTGGTAAGAAGACGAAGTCGGCTTAGTACAGATTTGTAGTATCAGTACCAATAGGAAGTTGTTGTTGGTAGAAAATACCTCATAAATAAGCATCAGTTATTTCCTTCACTGCAAGTTCTACAGATTCTTCATCAGAGATATGAATGGATTTATAGTCTGCCATCAGAGGAAAATTATTCAATATTTCCTCTAGCGAAAGGTTATAATATACAGGTATAAACCGCTGAGTTCTATCTTTAATTTGACTTTGAAATAAAGGTCGGACTTTGGGACTTCTGAAATCAAGCTCTAGATAGGCAGGACTTATTACAATGACTGCATGTCTTGCATTTCGAATACCTTCATTAATTTTCTCTGATATGCTTTCCCCTACCAGAATCTCATTTTTGTCCACCCATACTTTCGCTCCTTCTAATTCTAGTTTTTGAATAAGCTGTTCAGCTACATTTGGTCCATCATAAGAATAGAAATCTCTAGCCACATATGATATAAAGAAATCGAAAGTATATAAGTCTTTTTCACTAAGCTGTTCAAGAAGATATAGAATGCTACCTTTCACTACTTCATACTCTTTATTATAGCTTTCAACTAAAGCTTCAGTAATATCTGTTTCATCCATTGCCCTAATTCTCTTGGATAGGTCGCTAAAAGAACTCCAAAACCTAGAGCTCGTAGAAATATACGATCTGAGCTCATCGAGTTTCACCGAAAGTTTAGAGTTGACAGAATCCCTTATTTCTTGTTCCAAACGAAGCTTAAGTCTACTTGGGAATCTTTTCTCTTCCTTTAACTTATCAACTTCACCTGGCCTAATCTTATCTTCTGATGCTAAAGTATGTTCATCCTCATATTGATACTTCTCAAAAGTATTATCTACCGTTCCCTGCTTAAACGTCGCCTGAATCTCCTCATCTATCATCTCCTGATAGAACTTCTGCGCCAGTGGAAACTCCTTTGGGGCAAACTTTCCCACAATCTTTCTGTTGGTAGCCGCCGCCGTTGCCAAGAAGTATTCAAAGAAGGACTGATGCGCAAATTTAAATACTCCCTCTTTGTTGCGATTGAGGAGGGAACGCGTACGCATCTCATGAAGAGACAAGCCAAACTGATTGCGTGCAGCCAAGTCCTCTATCTCTTGAGAGGAAATGAACATCCGCCGGTTTTGATACATTTCAAGTGTGGCCTCTATGGAAAATTCCCATAAGCCCTCCTTAAACTGCTCCTGTCTATCCTGTGGGATGCGCGCTGCTTGTCGACCTAACCATCTTTGGATGATCCAATGAAACAAGCCGATTAACTTCGCCTCATCCAAGTCTTCCTCTATCATTTCATCCAAATACCCCAAGATCATTTGACGTGACATAGAATCAGGTGCTATCTCTATGATTTTCTGGGCCTTCGTACGCTTACCTTGTTCTAGGAGGTCATATTTCTTGTCGATGTATGCATAAATTTCCTTCTCAGTTAAAGGCGATAGATAGAGTTTACTCCAGCTTGTTCCCTGCGCACTTTGGGTGTTTTCCCACATTTCCAAAAGCTTGTCTTGCTCGGAAGCGAAGAACTGCGTGCGGCAAGAGAAAATGACAATGGGAAAGATTTGGGTAATCTCCAGTATGCGCTGAATGTATGTTTGAGCATTTTGTACCGCTCCTGAAGCCTCATCTAGGCCATCCAATAGTAAGATCGTACGCCTAGGTTGCGGCACCTCCTGTATAAGATCAAATATTTTGGGGTCTCTCAAGGGAATGAATCTGATTTCAAGCGCATCTTCTCTGCTTTGTTTGCGCTTGAGATGAGCCAAGAACAGATTCAATAAGAACGTCGTCTTTCCCATCCCTGTACCTCCCAAAATAAGATATTCCAACCTTCTCTCTTGCGCCGTCTCTGATTTTTCAAAGATCCTTAAGAAGGTGGAAATAGCCTCTTGACGTTCTCCGCTCTCTGAAGCCCCACTCAACTGTACGAAGCTAGAAGGAGAGAACTTTTGAAGGTAAGTAGGGATATAATCTTCCGAAACCTGCTTGAGATACGGAAGCGTAAAGAAAGGATAGAGTGCCTCTACTGCATTTTCTAGTTCTCTATTGCTATAGGTATAAATCAAACCCGTCAGCGGGATCTCTGATTGCTCTGGATTCTGAGCAAAGCGTGTCAGATAGCTTCTGAAAAAGTCCATCGCTACTGACCACCAGTTGACCGCAGGAATATCCTGAATGGCTTTGTCTACTTCAACTTTGAGTACAGCGTCTTCCTGCACAGGAAACTCCTCCTCTAATTCCTTGATTTCTTTTTGCAGAGCTTCTTTTTGGTCTTTGTCTTTGGCAAGCTGAAGGTGATTGACAAGCTGGAAGATCCGCAAGTTGTGCGCAGCTAAGGAATCCTCAGGTGGGACATCCGCAGCCTGATCCATGATCTCTTGCAGCAAGGCTCTGACTGCACGCTCCTGCTTCTCAGGGAGATATTCTATGAGCTGGGCACGAGCGCGATCGGGAATCTTCCCTGTCTGAAACCATCGAATGGACATCAGGCTGCCAATAGCTTGTGGATTGAGCAAGATGCTGGGATCAGCGAATGTTTCCTGTAGAGCTTCCCCAATCTTTAGGACGAGCTTCCACTCAAGCTGAGGGTAGACCGCACATGCACAGAGCCAGAGGAAGACCTCGTGAGAGAGGTCTTTTTGCAAGCTCACAGGAGAGGGATCTTCTGCATCCCAGATGTCGATTCGGTCACGCCACTCCCACCACTCGACATCTTGGCGGCCATTGAGTACGTCTACAATCGAACCGAGACCTTCCAGATTGGCGGGAGCCACGATGCCATACTGCGCCAGCGTCAATTCGTAATAGCCCCACTGATCGGCTGATTTGGGTGTCAAAAAGCCCACTTCGGGAAAGTCTGCCAATATCTGCTCTGCCCATGAGAAAAGCCCCCCATCTATGTGATCGACCATGCCTTCTGACCTTCCCAAAATCAGTAAGCGTCCTTCTAGATTCAAGGACTCTAAAGGCATTTTTTGACGACCCTCTCCCCAAATTGTAGTAGGAATCTCCTCATAGAAAAAATGGGTCACCGAAACATTTTCCTCTCTCAGTACCTCCACCAAGTAAGTGTACCAAGAAGTGGCCAGATTGCGCGTATAAGTTTCATCAATCAGAAAGATGTAGGAAGGGCGCGTTCCGTACTTCTGAAAGATGGGCTTGATCAAGCCTGCATTCTGAACGGTAGCATCTATGGTCAACGGAAGATCCAGAATCGCTGTATCAACCGTACCTGCCTCCTGCTTACGAAACGTATCAGAGAATCGCGCACTTTCATACGTAGAAAAAAGCGAAAGCTCAGGTGTAGGGATGGGGGGAAGGTAAATGTAGGGAGGAGGCTTGGAATTGGAAGATTCTTTTTTCCCATTAGAAAGCCCCAATAACTCCCGCACGTAATATAAGGCCACTGAAATAAAGAGCAGTGTAATCGAAACAATGCCTACCCATATCAGCACCGCTTGTGTGGGATTTTCTAAGATCTCAGCAGAACGCTGATCTGTAAAAAAGTGGCGATAGAGATCTAGGCCAAGCGAGACACTCCCCCATATGAGAACTGACGAAAAGCAAAGTGTACCTACTCCTATTTCTATTCTGCCTCCTGAATCAGATCCAGTAAA
>JBCBFT010000123.1:0-18905 GCA_038527485.1 Bacteroidota bacterium | reverse complement strand
TACTATCTAACCCAGATTGAAGACCATGTGACA
Organism: Bacteroidota bacterium; assembly: GCA_038527485.1. Classification (GTDB taxonomy): domain Bacteria; phylum Bacteroidota; class Bacteroidia; order J057; family J057; genus JALEFZ01. The sequence goes on along the minus strand of JBCBFT010000123.1, from coordinate 18,872 downwards.
GCCATAGAAAATATTGTTTCTCTCACAGGTCTACATCTGTGGTACGAGAGCCGCAAAAAGCTATGGGATAAGGATTTAGAGAAGCGATATGGTAGAACCAAGGATCAAAAGTTGCTTACCCTCTCACGTCTAAAGATCCCAGCCGCATGAGATGGAAGAAGCACAGGCCGCCTAAATGGGTCGTACGCTTTCTCCTTTCGGTAGGATCAAAGGAAGAAGCGATTCCCCAGCCAGGTATGAAGCGAGGTACAGGTCATTTGCTGACGATCAATGAAGAGAACTACTCAGAGGATGAAGCATGGATGATTACAAAGCAATTCAAAGACAGACAGCTATGATTTTTTGGCCGATAGAAAAGGGAGGGTTCGCGCCATCGCACAGCAAGGCGCAAGGCAAACAGAAGCGAAGGATAACAACTCCCAGCCAAAAACGAGTAAGGAAGCGATCCCGAGTCAAAAGAAGGCGATACTTTCGACCCGATGAAAAAGAAGAGAGCTATTTGAAGTTTTACCCAATTAGGATTAATGCAGATGGATAGACACAGGATCAGGAACTTATACGAGAGTGCAGAGAACTACGACCCGCAAACGTTCAGATTTGACGCAGCAAATGAGGCCGATTTACTGGAGGGGATCAGGGATTGTAAAATCGTCCTTTTGGCTCGTATCAAATGGGGCCTTGGAGGGATTCCGAACACTGAAGAACAGAAAAGGGACCTATTTCAAGCCTTGAGTTCTCTCAAAAAATGCGAAGACCAAAGCATTATTATCCACACAATTGAGGATTTAGTAAGGGTGCGACTTTCTGAGCCTTTCGCAGATAGAGCCACTGATCATCCAGAGGTTTTTTCACAGATAAAGGAGATTGCATCGTATCCTATATACTTTATATCCGAAAGTTAAACAACTGATTAACAGTGACCTCCTGCATGTAAATGCAGAACGTTCTTTATTTATTGAACTCAACTGAGTTATTTTTGCACACTTTCCGATTCTCGCTCGTATATCATATATGCCCAGAGGTGCGGGGCTACCTTTAGGGGTAGCGAACGTGTGTGAAGCCTCTGGGCATATTTTTTACCGCTTAATTTCACACATTATGACGGACTTACAGATCCAAATCATGGGTAAGACTATTGCACATGAATTTTCCATGATGCCAGAATTTGAAGAACTTCAATTCGCATTTATTGAATTGCAGCAAATTTTGCTTGAAACTGCCCTAGATGAAAGTTACGCCACCAGCAAAAGAGTTGTAGACCTAGTCTATTTTATTAGTCGACTCATGGAGGTAATTCGAAATCCAGACAATCAAAAGACCGGCGCAGTGTGTCAATAATCAAATAGACTACATTAGCGTTTTATGTGATTAAGCCTAGCAATTGCTAGGCTTTTTTTATGGTATCTACCCCTACTTTATACCCTCTGTACCCCTCCTGTACCCCTCATTTATACCCGCTGTAAACTATAATTTATACATACTTAATGGATAGGGAAATCTTTATATCTATTCGAATTGGAGGATACCATTCGCTTAGGACATGCATCAATACCTGTCTTTCACCAATCCCTCTACATGCTTCAAGTCAGCCCACATGGTAGCAATCACCTCATTTTGCTTTTCCACTAATCGTTTTAATTCTTCTATCTGTTCGGTCTGTTGTTCTATGACTACCTGCTGTTCTTGGATAGCCTTGATAGCTACAATGCTGAACCCCGCATAGTCCATCGTGTAAGACTGGTTTCGATCATCCTCCCCCTCCCCTATAGCGTATACAAGTTCTGGAAATAATTTTTGTGCCTCCTGGGCCATGAATCCCATATAAATTCTTTGGCTAGAATCATGCTTAAAAGTATAGGTTTTCGGCTGAAGATCAAGAACTTGGCCTAAAATACTCGGCATAGGTTTTACTTGGGTCTTCAGACGAACATCTGATATGGCTGTATATGCGCCACTTACAGAGTTGAATCTGCCTACGCCCGTATTGTTGGCAAACAAGCTCAAATCTCCCATACTATTCACCCAAAATTCCCACCCCTGCTGACTATTATTTTCGAGAAAGAAGCCCAAGTTTCCATGTGTCATACGAAAAGAATAGCTTCCTGGATCATCGCCCCCAAAATGCATCTGCCCATTCTTCAGAATAGTGAGCGCATTGCTTCTATCACTGGTAGATGTACCATTCCCTATGGCAAACAGCGATCTCGGCCATGAAAAGAAGTCGCATTCGAGGTAGTATAAAACGTCGTATACAATCCCAGCGCGGTTTCCCCAAATGACGGAGCCGTATTATGGAGCCCCATAGCATTAGCCCATCGGCCGTCGGCAATATTCCTGACACCACCTATTACGATTGAACCACCTCCATTGGCTTGACCTGTTGTACAGCTGATTACTGCTGCGCCTTCTCCATCGGCAGTACTGATCGTACTGCCTACAACCAGCGAATAATCTCCATTTGCAAAATTATTGTATCCCCCTGCAGCAAAGGCACTCTCTCCATCTGCATGATTGCCCAAGCCCCCCAGAATGGCTGAATTTTCACCCGATTGCGCTATTTCGTTAAATGCTCCCCCTCCCACAAAAGAAGAAGAGCCTCCAGCATAGCTATTTTTACCACCTGCTACAAAACTATTGTCTCCAATATTATTCAGACTCCAATAGGAAGGATCAGGCTCGCCAGCATAAAAAGCTCCTTTAGGCGCAAGCCAAAAAAGCATAGGTTCCACATCTTGCTGGTTCGACTGAAGTGAAAAGGCGGGAATGTTTCCGTTGTAGTTTGGCTGGAAATAACCTGGTGCTTTGAATCCCAAGGCATCTACTTTCAAACCCTCTATTCCATCTGCCTTGATTCGGACAATGTCCTCGTCTGACGTTGTTTCCACATTCACCTCTGTATCTCGATCCCTATCCATGATGACAGCTAAAGGACCAGATTCAGTAGAAATTTCACGCCATGTAGGAAAGGTAAACGGTCTGTCAGGTATATCATAATACCAAAAGGATTGGGTTGTCATATCAAAAACTAACAAACCGTTCGCTGGATTGGGGATAGCCAAACGTTGAGTGCTTGACATACGTGGGACGAGCACACCTTTTTCCTGAGAAACGATATCTAGCATGGCAGAAGGATGCGGTGGATTACCCGTATTATTAATCGCTACAGGTTGAGCTTGCAGGGAGAAATTGTATAAAATGAGAAACAAAAAATATATCTTTTTCATGAGGTAGGGTTGTTGAAGTTCTTTTATTTTATCGTCGAAATAAGAGACAATTCAACAACCTTTCCTTAGATAAATTTCCTTTTACTTCACTGCAATATAAAATGCGACCTCCGCATCCTCAGGGTTCTGCGCTTCAGGACCGTACTCCTCCAGATCTACTGTATACGCCCTGTCCAGATCCATATTCCATATCTGGACCCACTGATTGAAGACCAGTCCCTCTGACATATTGCCCCTTGCCACAAATTTTGTATAACTCCCGCCCTCAAAACTGTAACCGACCATACCTTCTGGGACATTATCCAAATGGTCCACTTTACATCCCAAAATGGCTGTGTAAGGCTCTGTATGATCTCCCTCATACGCGGTAAATAGCATGTAAACCTGATCTCCCCGCTTGTTCGGGATCTTTTCGGCAAGATTCTGAGAAAGGAACGCTCCCCAAAGTTTCCCTAGATCTTGTCCTGCCTGTCCACCTGCATTGGTGGTCTTCACAGCAATTCCTATAAAATGAAATGAGTCTAACTGAACGTTTTGCATCTTAATTTGAGTTAATTTTGATGCAAATATATCTGGGACCCTTGCCATAGGAATGTCAGGGGTGGTCCAGTTTTTTCGGCTCACTTCAAAATATTCTTCCAATGTCATCTCATGAGGGGCAAAAGTCTCTGGCTTCACCTTTAAATCCTGAATGCGATCTAGTCGAAAAGATCGAAAATCCTGCCTGACTCTACAAAATGCGATCAGCAACCAATGGGTTTGGGTCGTGTATAAAGCAAAAGGCTCAAGCGTCCTTTCTGTCATTTCATCCTTCAGAGACAGATACCGGATGTCCACCACCCGAAAATGCGCAATGGCTTGCTGTAGCTCAATAAGGTGATGACTCGAAGGGCTCTCAGATGTATATGTGCGAACTTGCAGTCTGTCGGTGACGAATTCTATATTGGCTTTTTGACGGTTGCCTAGTACAGACTTGATCTTAATGATCGCATCTTTATAGTTGGTTATCAAGGATTTGTCTTGTGTCCTTTTGAGTAACTGTTCCACGGTCACCAATGCCAATGCCTCATCCTCCGTAAACATGATGGGGGGGAGACGAAATCCTTCTCCCAAGAAGTACCCCCTACCCTCTTCGACGGCAATCGGAATTCCCGCGCGCTCCAAAGTTCGGATGTCTCTGTAAATCGTACGAACACTCACATCGTAATGCTCGGCCAACTCTCGCGCAGTGACCAACTGTTTGGATTGCAGGTGGGTAAGGATGGCAGAAAGTCGGACAATTCTCGTTTGATCTTCTGCCATGAAGTATATATTTAAGTATCTGACCTTTCTAAACTGCCCCCAAATCCATTCCCCCAAAATCTCCTGAAGACATCATCAAAATGGCGTCCCCTCCTACCCTATGCTCCTGGATGAATGTTTGAATCTGATTAGGAGATTCTACAAAGGTGAGCTTAGGATTTTTGAAGGCCTGTTGGATATCTGCTGCACTCAGAGCCTCCATTCTGCGCTTCTCTATGGCCTTGGGATTGACATAAACCAATGCATGATCTGCCTTATCCATAGTTCCCTGATAATGAGGCAAGAATGACTTATTGAGACTACTAAAGGTATGCAACTCTAAACAAGCAATAAGATTTTTCTTGGGATAGCGTTCTTTCACCGCATGCACACTCGCCTTCACCTTGGAAGGGGCATGGGCATAGTCACGGATGACCATTTTCTCGGTGTCCTCATGAAGTGTTTCCAATCGAATCTGTGCTCCCTCAAAGGTGGCCATGTGCTCCAGAAATGTCTCTATCTCAATGCTAAGCAATTCACATACCTTCCAGGCTGCTGCGATATTGGCCAGATTGTGCTTGCCATATACCTTGATCGCTTTCTTATGACCTTCCAATTCTAGGATGTATTCCCCATTCTTGACCTTAGCTTTGGGTGTCTTGTAGGGATTGGGATAGTACAACTCAGGGTCCATCAACTCTTCTACCATCTCTTTGAGGCGCTTGTCTTCCTCGAAATAGATGACATCAGCGGCCTTTTCTAAGGACTCGAGTAGATCCCTAAATTGCTTGATATAGACCTCTTCTGAAGGAAAGACATTGATGTGGTCCCAAGAAATATTGGTGAGGACGACCAAATGGGGATGGTAACGCAAAAACTTCGGAGAAGGATCTAATTTGGATGAAAGATACTCGTCTCCCTCTACCAATAGCATGGGTGCACCCGAAAGCTTGACAGGATTGTCAAATCCCTTGACCTGGGCGCCCACCAAGTAGTCTACATCCTTGCCGATGCCTTTGAGGACATGCATGATCATGGAAGTAACCGTTGTCTTTCCCGCACTCCCTGCAATGACCAAGCGATGTTTTTGCTTAGAATGCTCGTAGATGAACTCGGGAAAGGAATAGATCGGGAGGCTCAACTCCTGCGCACGTTTCAATTCTGGATTATCCTCAAAAGCATGCATCCCCAAAATGACAGCCTCTATATCTGGTGTGATGCGCGCAGAATCCCATCCTTCATCAGGTAACAAATCATGAGCAGATAAACGACTCCGCGCAGGATCAAAAATGTGATCATCTGAACCTGTAACTTGATGTCCTTCTTGCTTGAGAGCGATGGCCAAACTGTGCATGATGCTGCCACCAATCGCGATAAAATGAATGCGCATACGTCCTTGTATCTTTCCTGAGCCTTTTTTCCACCCTATTGGGTGGAGTATTTTTTTTAATCGAGAGCTAAACTACGGATTATTTATGGTTTCCGCATGAATGTATCGCCGGGGGAGCTACGTCACTTTCCTCTCTCTACATAGGAAGCAAAATGATCTGTCGATTTTTCTGGATGGAGAGATAATATCTTATCTGGGAACCATTGCCTGCCTCAGTCGTCAAGATTGCCTCATAAGACCGACTGGCTTGATAGTTTTGTGCCTTGAGACTGAAAGAAGAAGCGTATTTTCCATTTTTTACTCCTTGAATATACATGGGCAAAGGATCTGCCCACGACAAATCTCCCTTGATATTTTGAATGGCCACCACATTCGCTTCATACCCTTTGTTTTGAATCTGTAGAGTCACATAGTCTGGATAGAAGCTAGAGGACCGATAATGAAGGTCCGAATCCGTGATCTTACCCACCTCTTTTACTTCATACATCCCTTCATGGTAGAGCAAAGGAACAAGATTGGGCTTTTCGATGTATTGTCTGTAGTCCTCCGTCAATGCAGCAAGTAACTGAGATTTTTTAATGTCGAGCGTAGTAAGTTGTCCCTCACTGGCCTATCGATATGTTTCCAAAGCCCGGACCCAACTGTTTGACTTGATCGGAATGACCGTAACTTGTACCTGCTCCTCTGTACTATTTTCCACCTTGAGGTAGACATAGTCGCTGGCAAAGGGATAATTTCTGGCCCGTATGTGAATGAGAGAATTCTCATCTAGCTGACTGAGTTCATGTACATTCCGCTTGTATCGAATGTCATGGATCTGCTCTGCAAGCGCGAGTCGCTGATTTTCCTTCCATTGCTTTTGTCCTTGTTCCAAGCCTGCAAGTAGCAAGATCGATATCGGAAGTAACCAAAAGTAATAGCCTGCTTTGATGCCTGAAGATTCTTCCTTGACAACACGCGTTTGCACCAAGGAATCATGCCAGCCATTCCCAGAACCTAAATAGGATAACGCATCAAATGGAATGTGTCTGGCCAACGTCCGCTTCAAGGCTGTGCCTATGCCTATTTTCCCACCACCTTCCCTCACAAGTCTCGATCCTGTCAACATCTTTGCAGGGGAGGTATGCCACATTCCTTCAAAAAAACCATAATACATCAGTCTCCCCAAAAACATAAAAACCGTCGCCCAAAACAGATCGTAAGTATCTCTACCCCAACTAGGAATGATGAGACTCTTATTTAAAAAGGCTGGGAATAACCTAAAAAATGGGATGCATAGAAGCACAATCAAGATGGAGTCCAATAACTGGTGTACCACGCGTTGTACTTTGGATGTATCGACCCAGACGAGCTTACGTTCCCATCCTACGAATCCTTCTACCCTCTTGAGCCCTGCCTCACTTTCCAGATCTTCGGGTGCGTGCAGGTACGTGTAGATTCGATAAAATAAATATGCCTTCCCAGACTGAAGCCCCAACCACAGCAAGAAGAAATAAATGGGTGATTGCGGCGCATTTTCTATGAAGAGAAAAGCAATTCGATTGATACATGTGAATAGGATCGAGAGGAGAGAATAGAAGAAGAAAATACCTATGAGAAACTTGACCAAGCGGACCTCTTTTTGCTTGGAAAAATAGTATAGACTCCCCGCTAATATGAAAAGGAGAAAGACTAACGCTCTAGGGAAGCTAAAATCGATGCCACTCACTTCATTTTCAATGACGAGGTTTCGGAATGCAGGGAACCACGGATTGTCGATCATGAAGAAAGCCCTGACGGTTCGGATAAGCTGAAAGGATTCGGGACTTGTACCAGAGATGAGAAAACCCAGTGTTTCAGCAAATAGGCCGAGTAAACCAAATAAAATGGTAGATAGAGAGACAAAAAGAGAGGTAATAGGTCTCATACAAGCGATTAGAAATAAATATCGTGATTCTTTTGTGTAATTTATACAAAAAATATTTATCCTCAACGATCTCGCCCTATTTTTTGTAGCATAAAGGGAGAATCAGCTTTTTGAGCGATTTACTCATGAAATCATAAAAAAATCCGCTTACCCTTAACATTTCCTTAATCCGTAATTTCTTTATTGGCGAGAAATTCTTTTGCAAAGGCGCTACTTCCCTACTATTTTGACCCTATGGCACGTATTGTAATTGTTTCAAATAGACTTCCGATTACCATTGACAGGAAGCAAGGCGAGTTCATTTACTATCCCAGCGCAGGAGGCCTAGCCACTGGCCTTCGCTCTTTGGACCAAAGCACAGAAAAACTTTGGATTGGCTGGCCGGGAAAACCCGTGGACAATGACGAAGAAAAGGAGCACATCACCCAGCAGTTCAAAAAGGATGGGATGTACCCCGTTTTCCTGACTCAAAAGGAGGTAGAGCTTTTTTATGAGGGCTTCAGTAACAAAACTATTTGGCCTCATTTTCACTACTTTACGCAGTTTACAGAGTATGATGATGCCACATGGCAAGCCTATAAATCTGTCAATGAAAAGTTTGCACGTGTCATAGCCAGCCAGATCTGGCCAGATGATATGGTCTGGGTTCATGACTATCAGCTCATGCTGGTACCAGGTTTGTTAAGAGAACATTTTCCTGATCTGTCCATCGGATTCTTCAACCATATACCCTTCCCTTCTTACGAGATATTTCGTACCCTGCCTTGGCGTGATGCCCTACTTGAAGGTGTGCTAGGAGCCGATCTCATTGGATTCCATACCTTCGGATACATGCGTCACTTCCTCTCCGCTGTGTATCGCATCATCGGAATTGAGCATTCATTTGGGAGCCTTATGCTCGGCAATCGGACAGTCAGCGTGGATGTCTTCCCGATGGGAATAGACTACGAAAAGTATGCTTTTCCTGACATCAAGGAGTCTGAGTCTGAAGAAGTTCAATTTATCACGAACTATGGAGAGAAAAGGCAGTTGATCATTTCTATCGATCGTCTGGACTATTCCAAAGGTATCCCCCAGCGTATCCGTGCCTACGAAATGTTTTTGGACAAAAACCCCAAGTATCGGGGCATCGTCACATTGATGCTCATTGTCGTTCCCTCCCGTACCAATGTAGATCAATATAAATCGCTCAAGGTCGAAATCGACGAATTGGTCGGCAGAATCAATGGACGATATGGGACATTTAACTGGATTCCTATTCGTTATTATTATCGTTCCTTTTCTTTTGAAAGCTTGGTGGCCATGTACCGCGCGGCTCAAATCGCCCTGATCACCCCTCTCCGAGACGGCATGAATCTCGTAGCCAAAGAATTTGTGGCTACGAAACAAGAAGACCGATCGGGTGTGCTGATTCTCAGCGAAATGGCAGGTGCAGCCACCGAACTGACAGAGGCAATGATCATCAACCCCAATGATGTCAATGACATCGAGCAGGCCCTGGTCAAAGCCATGGAAATGCCCCATGAAGAACAAAGAAGACTACTGGAAGAAATGCAACGCAAACTCCAGAAGTACAATGTGAAGCACTGGGCGAACAACTTTATCAAACAACAGATGGAAGTCAAAAAAATCAATCAAGATCGCCAGACAAAACTGATGTCAGAGGAGAACAAACAGGCTATACAGTCTGCCTTCTTAAAGGCCAAGTCACGTCTCCTTCTCCTCGACTATGATGGCACATTGGTCGGATTCAAAAATGATCCCAAAGCAGCATCGCCAGATGAAAATCTGCGGGAACTTATCGAAAATATTCATGGCCAAGCCAATACAACGATCGTCATCATCAGTGGAAGAGATCGCTATACGCTAGGCGAATGGTTTGGAGAGACAGGAATCGAAATTGTATCAGAACACGGCGTATGGCTGTGGGATGGAGAAAAATGGAACCGCAACGAAAATGTCATCGATACCTGGAAGCCTACTGTCATGCCTTTCTTTGAGAACCTGGTGGAGCGGACGCCAGGATCTTTCATCGAAGAGAAAGATTATACCCTCGCATGGCACTATCGCAAGATCGACAATGAGTTGGGCGCCAATCGCGTCCGTGAAATCCGAGATGAACTGGTCTACCTGACCTCTAATCATAACCTACAGGTCCTGGAAGGAAACAAGGTCGTAGAAGTACGCAACGCAGGCGTCAACAAAGGAAAAGCCGCCGCTCTTTGGCTCAACCGACAGGAGTGGGACTTTACTTTTGCGATTGGAGATGATCATACAGACGAGGATACATTTCTCGCTATGCCCAAAGATGCATACACAGTTAAGGTAGGCCTTGACCGCACAGATGCACAGTACAAAGTAGCTTCCGTAGAAGAAGCACGTGAACTGCTGAGTAGACTGATGATGAAGTCATAATGTAAGAAGGTTGAGGAGTTGATGTAGGCGATACGTTTACATGAACTCCTCAATCTCATTTTCCGCTCTCCCCTACCCTTCAAATCCTACCTTCAGGTCATCAAGCTTTTGCTTGAGCCACCTTCCATATAACAAAGGCTTGGTCTCACCGACCTGTACAGTTAGATTTTCCCATCGAGGGAAAAACTCCTGTGCTTCTAATACACGCTGGCGCTGGCGCAGTCTGGTAAGCTTCTTGATGAGACGTATAAAGTTTTGCTCCGCCTGAATCTGATATTTGGGCACGCGCTGGTTGCGCTTTAGGAGTGCCGTAAAAGCCTGGGTGAGATATTTGATTCCATCATAATCCTCTGTTTCGTAGAAAATTCTTAAAAGTAGATTTTTTGCATTGATGTGATAAAAGATATTGGTAAACTCTACTTGCTGTAGGAGCTTCATGGCCTTCCCAAATTCCTTTTGTTCGTAATAATATACAGACAGATTGTAGTTGTAAGCATTTTCTTGATAATCAGGATGAAGCCTCTTTTTATACATTTTCAAAAACTCATTCACCCAGTCATATTTTTTGAGACTAAGGGCGACATTGCAAATATTGTTGTAATGTGAATGCAGGAGATAGCCGTTGGCAATCAATAATTCCTTTTCCAAGAGTTTTTGAAAGAGCTGAAATATTTCTTCCCTAAAACGGTCTTGCCCACGATTGATTTGTCTTACACAATAGTTCAAGGCATACACATACATCCCATAAGCATCATTGGGATAAAAGTTGTTGGTGTGAATATCTAACAGGCGCTTCAATTCATCAAAGTGTGAGGTTTCCTCTCCGTCTGTAAGCGTGAGATAGATCTGATAATAGATCGCGATGTGCGGAACACGTAGATAATGCGCTCCCTGTCCTTTCAAAAACTGCGCAACTTCCTCAACTAACTGAGGCTTAAACTGGGCATTGGTCACAATCTGGCCCGTAATCATGGCGCAGGTAGTTTTCAGTTTTTCCGAAATGAAATAGACATCTAGGTTTTCACTGAGCTTCCCTATGTGTTCTGCCAAAGCGGCGCGGTCATTTTGCTTGATGAGCTTTTCCTGCACCTGCTCCATCCGATAGTTATAATACAAATGATGGCCAGATTGGAGGGGCTCCAGACTCAGCTTGCGATTGAATCTGTTCCACACTCGTTGGTAATGGTCGTTGAGCTTGTGTTGTTCCAGACCTTCGAGCAGCATTTCGCCAAACAGATAATCCTTTTTCTTGAAAGCTTGATAGGCAAAAAACTCCTCCAGAAGCTTGAGAAGGTTAGAAAACTGATCGTGTAGTTGCTGCTCCTTGATGGGACTTCCCTCTTCTCCCATCTCCCACAGTAGACGATCCTTGTTGATGAGCAGCTCACTAAAATCAGGTGCCGCGGTACGGATCAGCCCTAATAAGCGTATAGCCTTGGTGTTTTGATTCACAAATTCAGAGCTGACAAATAATTCAAACTGCTTGAGTTCACTGGGTGTAAGTGCACGAATAAGAGAAATGAGTCTTGAATTTTTCATGAAGGAAAATTCATGTGTTTCAAAAATAAATGAAATAAAGAAATTACTTTACTGATTATCAGATTATTAATTTTCCTTCTTTAAACTATCATTTCTCAGAAATTGTTTTTTGCGTATGCCCTTACATTGAACAAAATCCCCAATCCGTCGATTAATTGTACCATACACCTAAACCTAGAAACCTTTAAGTCTTTTTGTCATGGTACGAAACATCATCTGTACAACATTACTCGCCCTCCTTGGGATGTTTCACTTTGTACTTGCTCAAGGAACACTTTCACTGAGTTTTGATGAGACTGAAATTCATCACTGTTCGGGAGAGGCCATTACACTTACGCCCATCATCAATGGAGGGGTTGCTCCTTATCAAGTTCAATGGTCGACAGATGGTGTGGGAGGAAGTTGGTTTGTAGCAGCAGCATTAACTTTTACGCCTACGACTTCACCTACTATTGTACAATCTGTAGTAAGTGACGATTTAGGAAACACTGACACCGTTTCGATCATCATCCACGTGCATCCAGAATGCGTATGGCCAGGAGATGTAAACGGAGATGGCATTGCGAATAACGCGGACATCTTGAACATCGGGCGAGCATATGGAATATCGGGTTTTACAAGACCTGCTGCACACCTCAACTGGATGGGACAAGCAGCACCAGCATGGCCACTTTCATTTGCTACAGGTGTCAACTATGCCCATGCAGATGCCAATGGAAATGGCTATATCGACAGCACAGACATCTTAGGCATTCTTCACAACTATTATACACCTCAAATACAAGGAAATACAACTTCTGGAGGACAGGGAGCTCCTTTATTCGTAGATATTCCGACGACACCTGTATTGCCAGGAGATACTGTCAAGGCCTCAATCATACTCGGTACGCAGGCAATTCCGGCAGACAGCATTTATGGACTGACTTTTAGTGTCAAATACAGTGGCTACCAAATTGATTCAGGATCAGTAGAGATCAATTATAGCAACTCTTGGATGGGTTCACCGAGCTCTAATGTTGTGACCATAGACAAAGCTTTCTATGCGGATCAGCAGGTGGATGTAGGGATTGTTAAAATCGATAATTTGCCCGTGACAGGATACGGACGAGTTGCGGACATCATCGTCATCGTAGATGAGATTATTGGGAAGCAGGCAGGGATTGAGACGATTGACTTCTTCATCGACAACGTATCACTCATCGGTCCTTCTGGCAACATTCTCCCTATCACTACTCCTACGACCCAGTTGTCCATCTTCACTTCAAATCCCACCTCTATAGACCAAGAGTCGCAGTGGGACATCAGACAAGATGTGGATGTAATTTCGATCTCTCCACTAGAGGGCGTGCAGCCATTTGATGTACAAGTCAGAGATTTACAGGGGAAGCTGGTACACACAAAGAATGATATAACAAATAGGATATACAATATATCATTGAAGGATTTGGCACAAGGTTGTTATATCCTGTCGATTCAGAGTGGAGAAACAATATATAATCAGAAGTTCATAAGATAAATCAACTTTTTGGAAGATTTAAATAGATGGTTTTTAGGTTCGTTCTTTTCGATGTTCCCTTTTAGTGCAATGCTAAGCACTTAAACTTAGCAAGGCTTAGAGGGTGGGTAGCAATGGCTATTGCCCTCAAGCTTTTGTTCTTATTTGATAGTCAAACCAAAACTTAACATTTTTTTATCATGAAAAGACTGACGATGATGTTGGTCCTAGGGATGGTATTGTCCATTTTCTCGGGCCAAGCCTTTGCGCAGGTAAACGTGCAAGTCATTCACAACTCACCAGATCCATTGGCAGACTCCGTGGATATTTATCTCGATGGGGTACTAGCTGTAAGCGATTTGAAATTCCGCGAAGCAACAGAGTTTCTCGCTATTTCTTCCAGCACAAGTGATATCGGTGTCGCGGCAGGAAACTCCACATCTGTAGATGATACGGTGGCAAACTTTCCTGTAATACTTCAGGATGGCGTAGATTACATCATTGTAGCCAATGGTGTACTTACGACTGCCAACTATGACCAGACATTGTATGGAGGTGCCATTGCATTTGATCTTGAGATCTATGCAAATGCGCTACAAAATAGCAATCCTGGTTTCAATGACATTCTCGTATTCCATGGCTCTTCTGATGCGCCCTCCGTAGACGCATTGGCCAATGGTGTACCCTTGCCGTTGATTGATGATTTGGATTACGCTTCTTTCCAAGGATATGCTCCCGTACCTTCTACAGAGTACATCTTGGACATTACCCCTTTCAACAACAACGCATTGGTCGTAGGATCATTCTACGTAGACATTTCGCCTTTGACAGGTCTGCCGCTTGTCATTGTAGCTTCTGGCTTCCTTGATCCTTCGAATAACAGCAATGGTCCTGAATTTGGGCTATTCGCTTATTCTGCTAATGGGGGTCCTGCGATTCCTTTGACAGTAGTAGGTACAGCACCTGTACAAGTGATCCACAACTCTGCAGATCCCTTAGCTGATACGGTGGACATTTACGTAAATACTATTTCTGATACGATTAAGCTCGATAATGTAGCTTTCCGCAATGCAACAGGCTTCCTCGACCTTCCTACAGGTTATGAGTTGGACATCCGAGTAAGCGACCGCACAAGTACAGGATATGGCGACCAAGAGGTCGCGACATTTCCAGCGACTTTGGATTCTACAGAGTCTTATACAGTCATTGCCAATGGAGTCGTAGGAACGGGATTCGCTTCTAATCCTAGTGGTGTAGACAGCTCTTTCAACCTATACATTGCAACAGGTGCTCGTCAGGAAGCGCAAACATCTGGAAACTTCGAGTTGAACGTATTCCACGGATCTACCGATGCACCTGCAGTAGGTGTCAACGCAAACGGGGGGCAGGCAATTCCTTCTGCTGCTTACACAGATTTCTCAGGATACCTAAGTATTGCGCCTGATCGCTACCGTTTTGATGTAACGGCTGCAAACGATCCTTCAAACATACTGTTTCGATACGCCATTGATGCTTCGGGCTTTGGTGACGTAGCAGCTGTCGTATTTGCTTCTGGTTTCTTAGATCCTTCATCTAACAATGGTGGTCCTGGCTTTGGTCTGTTTGCTGTGACACCTGTCGGTGGAGAAGCAATCGAGTTGACACTTGTAGGGGACGCTCGCGCACAGGTGATCCACAACTCTGCAGACCCTGTGGCTGATACAGTTGACATTTATGTCAATACATTGGCGGATACCTTGAAGCTTGACAACGTAGCTTTCCGCAACGCTTCTATGTTCCTAGATCTTCCTACAGATTACGAGATCGACATCCGTGTAAGCGATCGTACAAGTACAGGATATGATGATCAGGAGATTGCTACGTTCGTTAGCGAACTCGAAGATGGGGAGTCTTATGGCATCATTGCCAGCGGTGTGGTAGGTAATGGATTTGCTTCTAACCCTTCTGGAAGAGATTCTTCTTTCAACCTATTCATCACAACAGGTGCTCGTGAAACAGTCGGTACAGCTGGAAACTTCGAATTGAATGTATTCCATGGTTCTACAGATGCACCTGCAGTAGGTGTCAACGCCAACGGGGGTCAAGTCATTCCTTCTGCTGCTTACGGAGACTTCGCAGGATACCTAAGTGTTATGCCTGGTGAGTATCGTTTCGACGTGACAGCTGCAAATGATCCTGCAAACGTATTGTTCCCCTTCTATGTAGATGCTTCTGGCTTCGGTGATGTACCTGCCATTGTATTTGCTTCTGGCTTCATAGATCCTTCTGCCAACAATGGCGGTCCTGGGTTTGGACTATTTGCTACTACACCATCAGGTGGAGAGGCGATTGCACTGACGCCCGTAGGTACAGGGCAAGTTCAGGTGATCCACAACGCAGCGGATACACTCGCAAAGACAGTAGATATCTATGTCAATACCTTGACGGATACCATCAAGTTGAATGACGTAAACTTCCGTGATGGAACAAGCTTCTTGGGGCTGCCTTCTGGTTACCCTCTACAGATTCAGGTTTCTGGTCCTAACAGTGCTGCGTTTGGAGACGCTGAGGCAATCCAAACTTTCCCAGCTACTTTGGATGATGGCGAGGCGTATCACGTCATTGCAAATGGATTATTGGATACCATGGGATATACTTTCCCCGCAGGTCGTAATGTAGATTTCACACTATTTATAGAGCCTGGTGCGCGTCAAGCTCAGATCAACGGTAACAGCGACTCTACAGATGTAAAAGTATTCCATGGAGCGACTGATGCACCCGCTGTAGATGTCATCATCAACGGAAATGCTGGCGCGAAGTTGGTAGACAACCTCGACTACGGAAATGCTACTGGATATGCAACTGTGCAATCTATCAGCTATGACCTAGGTGTCGGTGCCAATCCTGTGACAGCACCTGGCGATGTATTGGCTACCTTCGAAGCTGACCTATCAGGAGCTGGAGGCGGTGCAGGTATCGTCGTGGCTTCAGGATTCTTGAATGCTGCCAATAACAACGACGGTGTACCTTTCGGATTGGTCTTGTTCTTGCCTGACAACACAGGACAGGGGCTCTTGCTACCGTTGGTGACTAACATTGACGACTTAATCGTCAACAATGAATCACTCAATGTCTTCCCTAACCCTGCACTTGATCGCACGCAGATCTCTTTCGATCTCGTCTCGACAGCAGATGTGGCTTTCCGTCTATACGATCTAAATGGACGTATAGTATGGGAGTCTGATGTCACAAAGACTGCAGGTGCCCACCAAATGGAGCTTGACCTTACGAGCATCGCAGGTGGCAACTACACATTGGTAATGATGTATGAGAACCGTGTATCCTACCAGCGCCTACAAATTGCAAAGTAAGGTATACTACCTTTTCGTATAAATATTTGAGGAATTGAGAAGAGCCTGGCTAATTTAGTCAGGCTCTTACATTTATTATTCTAGTATATAGGACAAAAATTATCCAAAAAGAGAAGAAACAGCCCCTCGAACAACTTTTAGCTGTAAATATTTCATATGTAAGATATTCTCCTGCCTCCCCCCACGCTATCTTGATCCAATGCGTAATTTCATTTACAAATAACCTGATTACGTACATTGCCCTATCAAGTAAAAAAGACCTAGTATCTATGTATCTGCGAGGCCTACTTACACTTTGCTTGCTCTGTATTTGCTGGAAAATCCATGCACAGAAGTCTCTAGATGGAGAGTTTAAGAAAGAGGGAGCTATCATCAATACCTACGCTCTTTTCTTGCCTCAAGCGTATGAGCCTCATAAACCTATATCTGTAGTCGTAGCCTTTCATCCGCTAAATACACAAAAGTGGACTGCCGCTTCATGGCGAGACGCCTTACGCAGCTTTGCTTCGAGAAATCAAGTATTTCTGATATGTCCAGATGCGGGAAGCAATGGGAGAGCAGATGATCCCAAAGACATTGAATTTGCTGCTCGTCTCACGCGCGCCATCTTGAAAAAATATCAACTCAACCCTACTTGTCTGTATACTTTGGGAGCATCCTGGGGGAGTCGAGCAGCCATAAAGTTTGCATTGACACAAAGAGATATGGTAGATGGTGCGATTTTATTTGCCAATAATCTCACGGGAGAATTGCTGTCTAGACAAGACATCCCATCCTGTCAAGATCTCCCTATATTTTTGATACAGGGCAAACAGGATTTTCTGTATCAGCGACTTTATCCCATTCAGGAAGAATTAAGGAATCTCGGTGCATGCGTTAAAGCACATCTGATTCCTGGCCAAGGGCATGAAATGAGTATCGAGTCTCATGGAAAGGTAATGGACTATGCCATTCAGTGGCTGGATAATATTCGATGTGAACGGCCGACAGCTACCCGAAGAAGGAGTTTACGACTTACTCCGGCTGCATCAGATATTCAAATTTCCCAAAGGAATAAACGTTGGGTTATTTTGATGCCCTCCTGGAGAGATCGCCTCGAACATATTCGCGTGTACGATGAAGCAGGAATTTTGCACTATATCATCTATCCTCAGGATCTGGGAAAGCCCCTTAGCCTGAATGAAGCCAATACCTACAGGGTAGTAGCCAAAGTAGGGAATCACTTGGTTCATAAAACCATTTCACCCCACTAGAAAATGAGGTAAAAATTCAGAAGAAAGATATAAGTAGGATAGAATCAGCCTCTGATTCGTTTGAGCTGCTGTTCCTTCATATACTGCCCATGCTTGGGATGATTACAGTTTTTGCGCGGATCACCCTTGAGCATCGCACAAGATGACAGAAGTACAGACCCCAAAAAGAGGGCAATAAAGAAGAGTATCGCTTTTCTTAGCATATTTCCGAATCGTTTGTTGATCTATAACGAAAGTACAAAAACGATCCCAACAATCCCTCTTATTTGTCTTATTAGGCTAACTCCATCGAAATCCGCTTTCTAATCTCTGCTACACTTTGTTTGAAATATTTGTCAGTTGCGATCAGATCGTTGACTGTCTGCAAAGCATGAATAACCGTCGAGTGGTCGCGTCCACCAAAGTGTAGCCCTATAGACTTGAGAGAGTGTCGGGTGAGTTCCTTAGCAAAAAACATAGCAATCTGGCGCGCTTGGACGATTTGCCTTTTACGCGTCTTCGCTTTCATCAATTCCACTTCTACAGAGAAGTGCTCTCCGACGATTTTCTGGATAGATTCGATCGTGATTTCCCGACTGACAGAATCGACAAAATTTTGAAGCATAGACTTTGCCAGTTGCAAGTCCACATCTTGTCGGTTCAAGCTGCTTTGAGCAAGTAAGCTGATGAGGGCACCTTCAAGCTCTCTAATATTTGAATTGATGTTGTGGGCGATGAACTCGACAACCTCTTCTGGAAGTTCGATGCCATTTTGGTACATCTTGCTTTTGAGGATCTCTTTTCTCGTCTCGAAAGAAGGGACTTGTAAGCTCGCGCTCAATCCCCACTTAAAGCGGGAGAGTAGTCGCTCTTCTACACCTTCCATATCGTTGGGCGATCGATCAGAGGCGAGGATGATTTGCTTACCTGATTGGCGGAGGTGATTGAAGACGTGGAAGAAATTTTCATGAATTTTTACCAGATGATTGATGTCCTACTCGTAGATGATATTCAATTTCTCTCTGGTAAAGAGCGCACAC
>JBCBFT010000122.1:0-19360 GCA_038527485.1 Bacteroidota bacterium | reverse complement strand
CACAAACACTCGCAGATGGGTAAACGATTTTTCTTCATTCTTATATTAGCATTTCCCTTGATATCCTGGGGCCAAACCAAAACCAATTGGGAGACCTTGGCAGGTGTACAGTATTCTTACATTCAAAACTATGAGCAGAACTTTTGGTATGGGAAACCCACCTTTTCGGACAAAGTAAAAGCACTGGAAAACCAAGAGATTATCATTCAAGGGTTTATCATCCCAGGAGATATTTCGGGTAATTCTTATTATTTATCTGCCTTCCCTTTCAGCAGTTGTTTCTTCTGTGGAGGCGCTGGACAGGAGTCCATCATGGAATTGCGACTGAAGAATCCAAAGAAGAAACTCAAACTGGATCAAGTCGTAACCCTGAAAGGTACCCTTCGCCTGAATGATCATGAGTTGGAATTAAACTATATATTGGAGGAAGCAGTAGTACAAAAGGACTAACAACAGATATGAGACAAGTTTATGTTTTGATATTGGGCTTTGTAATTGGGTTGGCAGGGTGTGAAAGCCAGTCTACCTCTGTCAATCAGTCAGAGACAGTAGATTCATCTGCAGTGGCTTCTATTACGCCCAAAGCTATCAAAGCCAAAGAGAATGCCAAACAGATCAATTGGACCGATCTGGCAAACGTCACCTTCAAAGAAAAGTATTTCGAGGATATCCAAGAACTGCTCCTTTTTCCGTCCTTCTCGCCAGAAGTAAAAGCACTTGACAAACAGACCATCGTTATATCTGGATATATCATACCCGTCCAGCCAGGGCGCTATGTCTTGTCAGCTAATCCTTTTGCTTCTTGTTTTTTCTGTGGAAATGCAGGACCTGAATCTGTGATGGAGCTAGAATTGCGTGAACCAGAGCTTATTTTCTACACAGATGACTTTCGTTCCTTCCAGGGTAGACTTCGACTCAACGATACAGATGTTGACAAAATGAACTATATCATGGAAGAAGCGGTTGTGGTAGAATCAGGAGAAGATAGCTAGACAAGGATAGCATCTGTTCCGCTGACTCCTTAAAAAGAAAAGCCTTGGTCGCCATAACCAAGGCCATAAAAGGTAACAAGAGAAAAGATATATCCATCGCTACTGGGCATCCAGTAGCTTTTGTTTTTGCTGTAGAAATTCCTCTTCTGTCAAAATGCCTTTCTCCTTTAGCTGTCCTAATTTTTCCAGCTTGATAAAAAGATCATCTAAGGGATCTTTCTCCTCTTCTACAGGTTTTCTAGGCTTCTTGCTAAGGAAAGGTTCCTCCTCTTCTTCCTGATAGATATCAACTTCTTCATAGGAGGTCTGATAAGAACTACCTGCTTGCAAATAATCGTAGACATAGTCCATAATACGTCCAGGCATCTGCGATTGGTTCCACATTCCCACTGCATTGG
Organism: Bacteroidota bacterium; assembly: GCA_038527485.1. Taxonomy (GTDB): domain Bacteria; phylum Bacteroidota; class Bacteroidia; order J057; family J057; genus JALEFZ01. Next base: position 17,970 of record JBCBFT010000122.1, on the reverse strand, counting down.
TCAAAGCCAAAGGAGGAAATAACCATAGTCCAATGGCTCCACCCGCTATTTTGTCAATCCATTTTCCCTCTCCAATCTCAAGATAGAGCACCTCCTGGTCTTGGGTAAATACAACATTTAAGGCAGTAGACATACCTACAATCTTACGCCACTCTCCTTTTTGAGTGATTTGGACTACTGTGCGTCCATCTTCGAGTACGTGGGCCTGAGAGCGGTATCCATCGAGATATAGCCAGCGACGTAATCCATCGACAAGATTGTCAATTTGGACTCCAGGTGCTCGAAAGGATCTTACTTGATTAGACATGGTTTGTATAGGGGATCGGTTAAAGGTATATAATATTGCTTGCTTATAGAGTTACGAGATCTGCAAGGAAGGGTTGTTGAATCAAAGAGGCTAAATGGAAAAGGAGCCGTTCCGTTGATTGGGACGACTCCTTTTGGGATCATGGGTATTCCCAACATTAGCTCTTCACACGGACAGCGGCTACCTCGGACGCTGTTACGGCACTTGCCTCATTCCCAAAGTTGCTACGGACATAGGTAAGTACAGCAGCAATTTCCTCATCTTTGAGGGTGGCATAGGAAGCCATCACATTATTGTAGGTTTCCCCATTCACCTCGATTTCTCCTTGCATCCCATTGAGTAAGACACCAATTAGCCTTTCCTTGTCCCCAGTCACCCAGTCTGTACCAGCCAAGGGAGGGTATAATCCTAAGTTGCCTTTTCCATTTTTCTGATGGCATACAAGGCAGTTCATCTTATAGACTTTTTCTCCCAGACTCGCAGCTTTATCTACTTTGGGTTTGGTAGCAGAATCTGTAATCGGCGGCCTTTCGGTCGTTTTCTCTTCGCTAGGTCCGCAGGCCCACAAAAGGACGGAAAGTAGCCCTAGGCACAATAGTATTCGTTTCATGTTAGATCTCTATTCAAAAATTCAACAACTATCATTTCAAAGTTACATTAGCTTCCATAGTACATGATTCTCCATACGCGTCCTCTCTGCGAGTCGGCCACATATAAAGAGCCGTCAGGACCTTGTGCCAATCCACAGGGACGGTATACCGCATCAGAGGGACTTTCTACTACTTCGAGTTGGGGAAAACCATAAGCAAAAGGTTCCCATTCACCTGCTACTTCTCCATTTTTCATAGGCACAAATACCACAAAATATCCCTTCTGTGGTTGAGGCGCACGATTCCATGAACCGTGAAAGGCAATGAACGCCCCGTCTTTATATTTCTCTGGAAACTGATCCCCAGTGTAAAAGAGCAGATCATTGGGTGCCATGTGTCCAGGAAAACCCAATATAGGTTTCTTCGCTTCATCACACCTTCCCGTGATTTGTCCATCGCCTCCATATTCGGGAGCTAGTAATTTCTGCTCAGTCATATGGTTGTAGAAACAGAAAGGCCATCCAAAGTCATCGCCTTCATCGATCTGTAAAAATTCCTCGGCTGGGAGTTCCACACTTTGTTCCTTGGTGAAGGTTGAGGGCCAGAGCTGGTGCAGCTGATCCCGTCCATGTTGAATGGCAAACAGTCCGTCAGTTGCTTGGTTCCAATCTAGCGCGATGGCATTTCGAATGCCTGAAGCATAAAGTACACCGTTTTCTTTTTGCGTCTGTCCAGGGCTTTCCGCATCGAATCGCCAGATGCCTGCCTGCCATACTTTCTGTGGACAGGGATCGAGTCCAGGCGAACCAGGTGTACGCGCTTGATCTTGGCAAGCATTGGAAGGGGAGCCTACATTGACGTAGATATTTCCTTGATTATCGAAAGTAAAAGACTTCGCCGCATGCTGTCCCTGCTCTGGAAAGCCCGCAATGATACTTTCACGAGGCCCAGGTAATAGTTTCTCGTTATCCAATGGAAACCTAAATACTTCAGTCTTGGATGATGCATAGAGGTCTCCCTTATAAATATCAATGCCTGTCCCTATGATGTCCTCGGCAAATTTTTCTTGAATATCAGCCTTACCATCCTTGCTAGTATCGCGAAGGGCCCAAATTCCTCCTTTCCATCCCTTTACATAGAGATCACCATTGTTTCTGGCTACAATGTGGCGCATCCTGCCGAGGGTATCCGCTACCACTACAGCCCCAAATCCCGATGGAAGGTCAATGCCTCCATTATCTGAGTCGGCTGTAGGAAGACCTGCCACCTTAGGGAGAGGAGGAGCCTGCTGATCTGCATTGTCGACTGTCGAATTACAGCTGAGGAAAAAACTTAGGATTCCTATGAATCCAATGAAAGTCATTCTGTTCATGTGGGTGTCTATGGTAGTAGGTTAGTTTATTGTCTTATAAAGCCTGAAGATCAAAAAAGGACGGAAGCAAACTTGTAAGTCTGCTTCCATTTCCATGCATTTTTAACTGCGATGTATGTGCTTTGTTAGCAAAAATGAGCCTTGCATCTTCCTGTATCGTGACGCAAATATTATTTCCTTACTTCCGTAATTCCACTTGCTCAATTTCTTCCAACGTATCTGGATTCATGACGCGCATGGTGACGCTTTTTCCTTCTATATGGAATAAAACAAGGGCATTCTGTGTGGTAAATCCGCTCACAAATGGGGTCCATGGCGTTGTCTCCTGGGCATAGTAAGGCGCTCCTGCAGCTCCATTGTTGATCTGATAGATGGTGCGAGAGAGCTTGACACGTAAGTTTGTGGGATAACCAGACGGATGAATTTGTGTCTCAGGTCCGATGGTCGTACGTGCATAGTTGTGCTCATCTCCTGTGAGGATACCCAGTACCTTCTGGCTTTTGTTGACAATCAAATCTAGCATCTGATCCCTGCGCTGGATGATGCCGCGTGAAAGAGGTTTACCTGCCGCGAAGGGACGCTTGGTATTGTCTCCATTATACCACATATCATCGCTTACATGACCTCCATTGGGGAAGAAAGGCGTATGCTGTGTAATGAAAATATGGTCAATGGCCTCATTGCTTTCCAAATCGAGGATCGTTTTCTCTAGCCAAGCAAATTGCTGGTCCATGATGTATCCGTGCATGCCTCCGCTTGTCACAGGGATACGTCCAGTAGAGGGAGCATACCAATAATCGGAATTCATCACGACCACAGCTACATTATCGTAGGTGTAATAGAATACATTTTCTTCGTAACTGGGAAAATCTTGTATCTCAGGATTGGGATCATAGGAAGCACCATCTTCACTGGCAGGACCATTGAGAGGATTAACGAAATTGCGCGCAAAAACCGCTTCGCCCGATTCGGTGGCGTAAGGGAAACGATCTACTGTGAACCCGCTGCCACCACCTGCTTTATAAAAAGAGCGCATGAGGGCCTCGTGATTGCCCATGCTGACATAAATCGGGAAGTAGTGTCCAAATGGCTCCACCGCACGTTTCCAGTTGGCGTATTGCAGATCCATTTCACCTGCATTTGTCAGGTAGCCATTGATGAGATCCCCCGAAAACTGGAAAAAAGCTGCATCTTGCATATTGGCGAGGGCCATGATCTTCTTCATGATATATGCATTGGAACCGTAGATGTCACGTTCTCCGCCTCCCTGGCCTGCGCGTGAGTCAGAAGCATAGGCAAACACCAAAGGTTTACGTGTCCCTGGTTCAGGAGAAGTGTGAAGCGTATACGTTTGATCGATCGGTCCTACAGAAACTGTGTAATCATAGTCTGTATCTGGTTTCAGTCCCGTTACTTTGATTTCATGTTGGGTCAGTCCCGTCGTCGTAAGTTCTTGATTGTTGATCTTGAGGGTGGCATCAGTAGGTATATGCGTAGTGAAGGCGATCGTAGCTTCTGTTGGTTTCATCCTGTGGAGAAAGGGGCCTTCGATCACAGTAGGTACTACCTCAAAGGGACCCGTACCTGAGAATGATACTTTGCCATCGTAGTAGACTTGGCCATCATCCCCCATGACGCGAAATCCAAGGGTACCGTAGCCATTTTTTGCCCAGCCGATCATATCGTATCTGCCTTCGAGCTGACCTAGGATGTCTATAGATGCCTTTCCTTTTTCTATCTCAGACCATCGCTTAAAAAATACAGGATGAGGGTGCTTGGAGTCTCCATAAGGAATGAATCCATAGTACAATTTCCCAGAAAAGCCTCTTTTATCAAAATTGAATTTGATACCAATTTTTGTGCCTTCTGGATTGCCCATAGCTTGGGCCAGTGTCATTTCGGGTACTCGTTCTGTATCATAGTACTTCTCACCTCTAAAAGTGACGTATACACCCTCACGGTCGCTATCCATATTGGAGTGAATCGCGGGAACTTCGACCTGTGCTTGGAGTGTTCCCAAAGCAAACATGAAACATGCTGCTATCCAACATCCGTTTTTAAGGACTGTGTAAAACATGAATTTTTGGCTTGTATTGAAAGTTAGTTTTTAGAATTTCAAATAAGAGAAAAGCCCCGTTTTTCACAATTATCTATGGATAATGACATATGAAATATAGGTGGGAATGGGGGCGTGTAGGATAGATGTTTAGTCACAAAATAAATAAGGGCGAGGATATTGAAGTGGATCTTCGGCTGCGATTCCCCGAAATGATAAGTTATAATCTTAGGTGTTAGTGTCCGTAGGAGCACCGCCATGGCATGCTCATATCATCCATTCCCATGGCGTGCTCGTGTCATCCATCTCCATGGCGTGCTCATGTCATTCATTTGGCGGCCTACTCAACTCATCTTTTCCTAAAAATAGGAGAATAAAAAAGGCTGAAAGTGCTCAATAACCCTTTCAGCCTCTTATAGTTTATGTCCACGGTCAGTTTCCTTTCTCCGTCATAAAAATAATCTGTCCTTTATTCTTCGCGACTTTGTCCATGACAAATGCGACGTCTTCAAAAATCACCCGCTTATCAATACGGAGCGTCACTACGTCGTTGTTGGGGTTTTCATCGCTGTCAAAAGCGTCTTTAATCAAGCCCTCTAGCTCGCTGCGATCTTCGACGATGCGCTCACTGCCTCCTTTGGACTTCCATGAAAACGTACCTTCTTGGGTGACCGTCACAAAGTTTCCATCAGGACTGGGCTTATCAGAAGCCGAAGTAGGCAATTGAATATCTAAGCTTCCTTGCTTGACAAAAGTCGATGTTAGCAAGAAGTAAATCAATAAAAGAAATACGATATCTGCTACGGAGGCGAAACTGAATTCTACAATGGGTTTACTTCTTCTTTTAAGTGCCATCTGGTAATTGAGTTAATGGTGAAAATAAAAGAGAAGCTACTAGCTCGCCGGCTCTTGTAGTAAGTCAATGAAATCATTGGTTGTGATCTCTAGCTTATATACCACTCGGTTGACACTAGAAGTGAGAGAGTTATAGGCAAGATAAGCCAAAATACCTACAATCAGCCCCCCTGCCGTCGTGTACATCGCAGTGGAGATCCCTCCTGCTAGTTCGACTCCTGAAGCCGAGCCACCTGTTTGTACGATTGCAGCAAATGCCGCAATCATACCCAGTACGGTACCCAGGAATCCAATCATAGGTGCAGCACCTGAAATCGTCGCCAAAATCGAGAGGCGTCGCTCCAGACGGTAAACTTCTAGGTTACCCACATTGTCGATGGAGCCTTCAATATCTTTCAAAGATGCACCTGCCTTAAGGCGAGAAATACCCTTGTGGATCATGCGTGCAAATGGATCATTTTTAGATTCGCAGAGCTTGAGTGCGCCCTGTATGTCACCTGACAGCACGAGGCGACGAACATCCTTCATGAAGTCTTCAGAATCGGTATTTGCCCGATTGATGGTCAGCAGTCTTTCGATGTAGATGAAAATGGCGACAGCTAGCAATACAACCAAAACAGCCATGGCGACCGTTCCTTCGATACTCTGTGTGACGGATTCCAGGAGTGAGTCCGGTTGTTGGACAACTTGGGCTGAATCTGCTGCTCCGAAACTAGCAGGATCCTGAAGCAAAAATAGCATATAGGTTTTAGTAATAGGTGAATTTCTGAGACGAAAGATGAAAGACAGTAAGAAGTCAGACTACCCATGAGCTTCAAGCAAGATAGGTATCTGATGTCTGTCGTCTAGCGTCTGTTATCTCTATCTCGTTAATCAAATGTAAATAATTTTCCACTAAGGCAAAATATCGATTACAGGTCATAAAACGAAAAAAAGACCTAGAGGTTACCCCTTGGGCTGCCTCCAGGTCCTATAAATTAAGCTTTTACCCCATCTTTTGCATCTCTCATCAAGAGATCAAGAGAAATCGGGCTTGCTACGAATATCGAAGAGTAGGTACCGACGACGATACCAATCAGGATCGCAAACATGAATCCTCGGATGACGTCACCACCAAACAAGAACAGGATCAATGCTGTCAGGAAGGTCGTGAAAGAGGTAATCAACGTACGGCTGATGGTCTGATCGATCGAGACGTTGTAGATCTCCTTGAGCGGAGATGCCTTCATCTCGCCGAGGTTCTCTCGGATACGGTCAAACACGACCACGGTATCGTTGATCGAGTAACCAATGATGGTCAGCAAGGCTGCAATGAATGCTTGGTCCACCTCCAGATTGAATCCGAGATCAATCTCACTGAGCAGCGAGAAGATACCCAACACGATGATCACATCGTGGAAGACCGCAGCCACAGCACCGAGTGAATATTGCCACTTGCGGAAACGGATCAGGATATACAGGAAGATGATCAATAGCGAGAATATGACCGAGTAAACCGCCGCTGTCTGGATGTCGTTCGCTACGGTAGGACCGACGTCGGATACACGAAGTACGTTGATTTGGGTCTCTGCTCCTAAGGTCTGTTGGAGGCTCGCAATCATCATATTTTTTACAGAGTCTGTCGCCGTACGATCCGTGATAAGGAAGGCGGTTGTGATCAAAAGTTGGTTGTCACTACTTACCGTCTTGATGATCGGGGCATCAGTCGTAAATACATTCGCCAGATCTTTACGAATCTGCTCAATATTACCAGCGTCAAGATAGTTAGGTGCGCCATTTTGATCGAGAAACTCCATCTTAAACTGGCGACCTCCTTTAAAGTCCACCCCTGTCTTTGGTTTCACGATGAAGATGCCTACAAGACCTACTGCTACTACTCCAAGAGAGATATAGTAGAACAGCTTGCGACGAGAAACCATGTTGATTTTTACTTGGTCGAAGAGTCCTGTGGTCCATGAGAATCCAAAGTTCAAAGATTGTCCCCCTCTGTTAGCGTAGTAATCCAAGATCAAACGCGTGATGATCAGGGCAGAAATCAAAGAAGTTACGATACCGATCATCAAGGAAACGGCGAAACCACGAATGGGGCCTACACCAAACACGTAGAGGACAACACCTGTTAAGAAGGTCGTGATGTTCGCATCCATTACGGAGCTAAATGCATTGGAGAAACCAGCTTTGATCGATGCTTTGAGCGTCTTATCTTTTTTCAACTCTTCACGAATACGCTCAAAGATCAGTACGTTGGCGTCTACTGCCATACCTACTGTCAAGACGACCGCGGCGATACCAGGGAGTGTCAAGACAATCGTAAAGGCTGCCGAACATCCCAGAATGAAGAACAAGTTGGCCACCAAGGCAAGGTTGGCAATGATACCTGAGCGTGCATAGTAGATCCCCATGAAGATCAATGTCACGATGAATGCACCAATAAAGGAAAGCATACCAGAGTTGATATTCTCTGCCCCTAGTGTAGGTCCTACTGTTTCTTCCCCTTCGATACGTGGGCGTACATCTAGTTTACCTGCTTCCAGTACGTTGGCAAGGTCTTTAGCTTCATCGGGTGTGAAATCACCCGAGATTTGAGAGTTACCCGTAAGGATAGGCTGATTTACGACTGGGAACGAGTAAACGGACTTATCAAGCAAGATTGCGATGTGATTATTCACATTTGCCTGTGTCATCAAGCCCCAAGTCTTGGTTCCTTCTGCCGTCATGCGCATACTTACTACGGCGCGACCTGTCGTAGGATCGAAATCTTGACGGGCTGTAGCTACGGCATCTCCATTCAAATCTGCCTGTCCATCTTCATTCAAGCGAATACCAATCATCCGATATATTTCGGGATTGCCCTCGATTCCTTTGAAAGACCAAACGAATTTTAAGTCTTCGGGAATCAATGCTTGAATCTCCTCGCGGGCAAGTATTCTATTTACTTCGGCTGTATCAGTGTAGCGTGAATATCCTATGGTAGGATCATTTTGTCCAGAAGGCTGTGTATTGGGGCTCAATACAGCGAAGAAAGGATTCTCACGCTTGAAACGCGCCAATTCTTCCTCCTGGCTCAATTCCTGTGCAGCAGAATCTGACTCACCAGATACTAGGTCACTCAGCTCGCTTGAACCTTCTTCCTCGTCACCATCCGTTACTTCCTCTTCGCCTGTTGCTTCATCTCCTTCTGTCTCTCCTCCTTCAGCAACTGCAACAGCATCAGCATCAGCAGAATCCGTAGCGGTTGTATCATTCAATCCTTGCTCGGTACGTAAGAACTCGTTGATAGCTGTCAAATATGGAGCCGTTTCTGAAATCGGACGGCACACGTAGAACTCTAGTTCAGCTGTATTTTGAAGGAGCTTACGTACACGCTCTGGCTCCTTCACACCTGGAAGCTCGAGTAGGATACGACCTGTACTCTCTTGCTTCTGTAGGTTGGGAGAGACAACGCCAAACTGGTCAATACGCGTACGGAGGATATTGAATGTACGGTCGATGGCAGACGTGGCCTTATCTTCCAAGATGGTAGCAACCTCATCATCTGTAGAGCTTACACTAATATTCAATTCTTCACTTGAGAAAAGTACACCCAAGCTTCCATTAGGATTTTGCTCCTTGTAGCAGGATACAAATAAAGAAACGTAGGACTGCGCTTGCTCCTGTTGCTTCTGAGAGGCACAATCGAGTGCAGCAATCAATGCGGGATCGTTTTGGTTACCTGCCTGATTTTTTACAAGTTCTCTAATCCCCAATTCGAGTGTAACAAACATCCCTCCTTGAAGGTCAAGACCAAGACTAAAAGAATTGGAAATTGCTTTCTTACGTGTGCCTTGAAATTCTTCATCTGTCAACAAAGCCTCATACTCTTCGCTTAAGGCTGAGTCTGCGACACTCCAATTGGCTTTATTGGAGTCTAAAAGTGCTACCTGCTCTCGATAGTTGGCGAGTTCGCCATCCGAATCGAACTGGACGTAGGTCCAGAACAGGTTATATCCACAAATCGCCGTAAAAACGACCAGCAGAAAAATAACTGTATTCTTATTACGCATGATAAAAAAAGTTCAATTGATTGATTGTCAAATGAATGTATAAGTAAATATGTGTTTGGGTACGAAATGATACGGGCATAACTATAGCCATTCCATTCAGAATTCTTGGAGAATGCTGTAGGATGAGAAGAAATGCGCGAAAGCCAGATCCTAAGGGGCGCGGATGGGGTAGAGGTTACGACAAGCGACCGCGGGATGTAGGAGGACATGAGGGGGGAGGATGCGTTTGATCTCCAGTGATAGTATACCAATGACAGTACCTAAGATCGCTGCCCATAGCCAAAAATAAATGGTTGGGAAAGCAGAAACTGATGTTGACTGTATTGTAGAAGGTATGTACCAGACTGCCAAGCCCTCATCGGTCAACTCTTGAGAGTTGCGCAGCTCGACTTCCTCTATAACTTTGAAGTAATGGTTAAAGAAGCTGATCTTGTCGATCTTTTTGAACGACACCAACACTACAGGGAGTAGTGGGACCAATAACAGGTAATATGTAAACCTGGGCTTCTTCATTTGAATCGCAAATATATACATTTCCCCTATGTCAACCAATGTATGAAGTGCGTATTTTCTATACTTATTGGCTATTTTTAGCAAAGTTTTCAACAATTTCATCCTCATGGAGGCAAAAAAATCGGTTGAGTCAAAAAGTTTCAACGAGCAACTGAGATTCAAGGTACACGAAATCATATTTGAAGCGGATACGCCTGCTGGCAAGGGTTTCGATGTAGCCCTATTGGTTTTAATCGTACTGAGTGTAGTTGTGGTGATGCTCGAATCAGTAGAAAGTATCGCCCATGCGTTTGGGACCTTCTTTCTATATCTTGAATGGATCGTAACAGTCCTTTTTACCTTAGAGTATGTCCTCAGGATATATGCTATAAAGAAACCATGGAACTATATTTTCAGCTTCTATGGAATTGTAGACTTACTTTCCATTCTCCCTACATACTTAAGTCTCGTGGTAGCAGGCTCTCATTTCTTAGTGACAATCCGAGCGCTGCGATTACTCAGGATATTCCGTATTCTTAAATTGGGCAATTACCTGAGACAGTCTGAAATCCTCGTGCTTGCGCTTCGAGCGAGCCGAACCAAGATCACCGTTTTTCTCTTTGCTGTCCTGACCATCGTCATCATCGTGGGATCGACCATGTACTTAGTAGAAGGAGGGGAAGGGAGCAAGTTTTCCAGTATTCCGCGTAGTATCTATTGGGCTATTGTGACACTCACGACAGTCGGTTATGGGGATATTTCACCGACCACTGATTTTGGGCAGTTCTTAGCGGCCATCGTGATGATTTTAGGATATGCCATCATTGCTGTGCCTACAGGCATCGTCTCGGTCGAGCTAGCCAAAACCGAAGCCAAGGAGGCAGACATCAACACTATATGCTGTCCCAACTGTGGGAAATATGGTCACACAAGCGATGCTGTTTATTGCAAGCATTGTGGGCATGAGCTGTGAATGCTTGGGGTTTGGGATGTAAAACATGCCTACAGATTTATTAAACTAAAGGAATGCTTCTCATATCGTCCAAATCCGATGATAGTTAATCTAATTTGATGCAGGCACTATTTTCATAAATGGTAGGGAAGGAAAAGACATCCGCGTCAAATAAAAGTAGTAAGAGACCAAGGTCAATAGGATTCCAATGATCTGGAGAATGAAAGGATCACCTACGGATTGATGCGCTACAATAGCAAAGATCAAAGTAAAGATCATCCCTGCATAAGCCCAATGCTTCAAAACAAAACGTCGAGGGATGAGGATCGCAATGGCTGCCAAGAGTTTCAATGGTCCGTGAAAGGCTGGGAAATAATTGGGGAATCCCATGGCGTTTATCCCTTCCAAATACTCAGGTGTAGCCTGTAAAGCCATAGAGGCAGAAAAGAAAAATAGGATACTGACAAGTAGGGTCGAAACCCAATAGATGATTTTGTTAGCCATAGGTTAGGGATCGTAAATTGAAGTTGTAACATTAGTTAAAAACCTTGATAATTGAAAGCCTCAAAAGATCTTTTCCCACTCTTGCAACCTTGCTCTCCCAAAAAGAAGAATACAGTCACATACGCTTGGGTATAAATTTGAAACTGTACAAACATGTATGGAATTCATCGCGAAATGTGAGCTTCTCCCAAGCAATCCCAACGAAACTCCTTTACGATCCATAAAAAGTGCTATTTTTGCCGCATGGATCAAAAAGTACTGATTGTAGACTTTGGCTCACAGTATACGCAGTTGATTGCCAGACGCGTACGCGAGCAACATATATATTGTGAAATCATTCCCTATCACAGGGGGGTTACATTTGCAGAGGATTTGGGTGGGATCATTCTCTCAGGAGGTCCTTGTTCAGTCAATGATGAAGGAGCCCCTGATCTCGACTTATCCGCGGTGTGGAATAAGGTGCCCATCTTGGCGGTTTGCTATGGCGCACAATTGATTGCCAAGCAAAAAGGTGGGAAAGTCGCCTCAGCAGAAAAGCGCGAATATGGTCGTGCCATGTTTGAGCGTGAGAAAAATGCCACCATTTTTGAAGCACTCAACCCAAAGTCTCAAGTGTGGATGAGCCATGCGGATACGATCACAGAGATGCCGGATAGTTTTGTCTTGGCGGGTAGTACTGACTCTGTCGAGATCGCGGCCTTTCAGCATCGCTCGCTGCCGATCTATGGATTGCAATTTCATCCTGAAGTGACGCACTCATTGGAGGGGGCCCACATCATTCAAAATTTCCTCTACAAAGTTTGTAAGATTTCTCCTACATGGACCCCCGCTAGCTTTGTCCAAAGCACAGTGGAGGAGCTAAAGAGACAACTAGAAGGCCAGCGGGTGATCTGTGGGCTTTCAGGAGGCGTGGATTCTACTGTCGCTGCTTCTTTGATTCACAGAGCCATCGGAGATCGCCTGTACTGTATATTTGTGGATAATGGATTGTTGCGAAAAAATGAATTTCACGAAGTTTTGCAGCAATACGAGGTGCTGGGCCTCAATGTGATAGGCGTAGATGCACGCGAAAGATTCCATACAGAGCTGGCAGGTGTAACCGATCCCGAAACCAAACGTAAGATCATCGGTAGGGTCTTTATTGAAGTCTTCCAAGAGGAAGCAGACAAACTCAAAGATATCACCTATTTGGCTCAAGGCACCATTTACCCCGACGTGATCGAAAGTGTTTCGGTCAAAGGTCCTTCTGCCACCATCAAGTCCCACCACAATGTGGGCGGTCTACCAGAGCAGATGAAACTCCAAGTGGTCGAACCTCTGAAGTACTTGTTCAAGGACGAAGTACGCGAAGTAGGGCGAGACCTCGGACTGAGTGAAAGCTTTGTGGGCAGACATCCGTTTCCAGGACCAGGGCTAGCCATCCGTATCCTGGGAGATATCACCACCGAAAAAGTCGCCTTATTGCAAGAAGTGGATGCCATATTTATCAATGGTCTTCGCGAGTTTGACCTTTATGATAAGGTTTGGCAGGCATTTGCTGTCTTGCTTCCCGTAGCCTCTGTAGGAGTCATGGGAGATGAAAGGACGTATGAGCAAGTAGTTGCCTTGCGTGCAGTGGGAAGCAGAGATGGGATGACCGCTGACTGGTCCCGCTTGCCCTACGACTTCCTCGCGGAGATCTCCAACAGGATTATCAACAGAGTCAAAGGCGTGAACCGTGTCACCTATGACATTAGCTCTAAACCCCCCGCAACCATCGAATGGGAATAACAGAAGCATGGTTCATTTTTCACGCGCATCAGATATCGGTCGACTGTATCGGTCGACTGAATAACTGATAGATGAAAAATGAACCATGTAAAATGAACAATGTATATGCGATTTTTTGTTTTGCTCTTTTTGCTGGGAATGATCCACACGACACAAGCCCAGTTCTTATCTGATTCCTTGCAAAGAGATACGACAGCAGAAAACTTCATCGAACAAGGAAAATATTTTCTTTCTCAAGGGAGTTACGATCTCGCTGCACAAGCCTTTCAAGCGGCTAGTAGGCGTCCCGACCACCAAGCGACAAGTACCGCAAGATATTTTCTCGGATTGAGTCACTACTTTTTGCAAGACTGGCGAAAAGCAGAGAGGTATTTCATGGCCTTTGCAAAGGAATATACGGACTCCAAGTACAGAGAGGACGCGCTCTATCATCTCGCAGTCATGGGATTGCGAGACTCCGTCAATTTTACCCAAAAACAATCGCTGGCCATCCTCTTTGATTTGGTCGACTCTGCTACTACGCAGAGTTTGAGACAGGATGCCTATCTCGCGACACAGCAATATCTATTCTTCGAAGTCCCAGATGACAGCTTAGAGCTTTGGATGCTCAGCTTTGACACCCTGAAGCAGACCTACTTCGTCGAAGCCCTGGCTCACCATTACTATCAGCAGGAACGCTTCTCGATGGTAGGGGAGATGTACCAATATTATCAAGAAAGCTTCGGCTTATTCTCTCCGTTCGTAGAGACGATGATACGCAAGGAGCCCGAATACAAATATGTAGGCTCTGACGTGCTCAAGGTCGCGGTGGTGATTCCTGCCAATTGGGGGGATAATCCCATGGTCTGGGAAGGAGCAGAAGAATTGCCCAAGCAAAAACTAATTGCCATGGAGTGGGTAGAGGGGTTTTTGATGGGCTTAGAAGATAGCTTGGAAGGGGAGGCAAAAGTCTATGTAGAAATCATGGATTCTGAAAGAGACTCGATGACGATGGAAGAGATTTTGACTCGCCTAGATGTCATGGAACCTGATCTGGTGATTGGAGATATTTTCAATCGGGAGTCCAGACAATTATCTGCTTGGTGCGAAGCGCGTGCCACCACCCAAATTATCCCACTCAGTCCTTCCTCCTCTCTTTCATATGATAAATCTCATGTATTGGTCGCCCACCCCTCAGCCCAGCAGCATGCCGAAGCCATGGCGATCTATGCGCGCCAATTTTTGCTTTTAGATACAGTCGTCGTATGGTCAGATGGAGGAAATAGTGCGAAGCTGCTCGCCTTTTCTTTTCAGCAATTGTTTGATACACTCGGGGGTAAAAGCATCCTGTATGAGGTGCCGCTAGCGGAAGAAAAAGAGGATCGGAAAGAGATCACCCAAAAGGTCAGAGAGTTGAAGGTCTCAGGAGCCGATGGGGTTTACATCCCCATTCAGGGGCAGCAAGAGACCGCAGGACTGATTGTCAGTCAGATGCAAGCACTAGACGTAGACATGAAAATCATGGGCGGACCTCACTGGGGAGATCGGTACAGCAACATTGATCGTGATCTTAAGGAACGATACAAGCTGCTCTACACGTCAAGTTACTTTTTGGAGAAAGGAACATTTGAAGTGGAAAAGTTTTTTCAGTCGGTATTGAAGACCTACGGATATCCTCCCAGTCAATATATGGTGCAAGGGTTTGATCTTGGAAAATATACAAGAGAGGTATTGGCCGATTATGTGGACCAATCTTTGTATGATCTAGGGACTTTTATTCGGAATCATCCTGTGACTTCGGGCTTACATATGGACATGGACTTTCGTGGACAGGCCGTCAATCAATCAGTCAATATCCTCCAATACTCAAAGGAGGGGGTCAAATGTATAAATTGCGAAAAAAAGTCTCAGGAGAATTTCTTGTTTATAACCGAAGATTAAAAAATCACCTCTATCTTTAGAGGTCGTTTGAATCTTACGCATCAGGTTTGCAATGAATCGTCGTCACAAGTACGAAACCTTATCTGCAAACCCAATTGGCTAACTGATAATGCACTTATGACCACTCGCTATCTTATCCTCATCTGGCTGGCTATCAGCCTCTCCGCTTGTTCTTTATTTCAAAAAGTAGCTGAGATCCCCGTAGATACGGATGCCGAACAGGCGATCACAGAAGGGAGAAGATTGCTGCGAAGCAAAGACTATCCTGAAGCATTGGATGCCTTTGATGCAGCGATTGGCGATAAGATGCACAGGTCTACCACCATGGCCTTGTACTATGCAGGCTTGTCTGCTTACTACGCCAACTATGACGATGTAGCAAAGGAAAATTTTGAGAAGCTCGTCATTGGATTTCCCGAATCGCGGTATGTAGAGGAAGCAGAGTATCATCTGGCACTGATCCGAATGCACAAAGCGCGGGAATATGACAAAGTAGAAGGCCTTGTAAAGCTAACAGAAATCGCAGATAAGTCACCCGATCCAGCTTTGCAGGATGATGCATTGGTACATATCCAAGAAGCCTTGTTTACGAAATTTTCGATCGAAAAATTAAAAGGGATAGAGGCAAGATTCCCCAAATCTTGGCGTGTGTATGTCAAGGAGGCCATTATTTTCAAGTTGGTTCAAGAAGGGAACTTAGAAGAGGCCAAAACACAGTTTGAGATTTTTCAAAAGACAGGTAATGAAGAGTCTGAATTCTTGACAAATATGCTGGGGACAAACGAGGTAGAAGATCCTCAAACATTATTTGAACCCAACATTATCCGACTCGCGCTTTCGCTTCCTTTGTATTTGGATGAAACCAGCAATCTGTTCAACAGAGAAATCCCAGGAAAAAACCGCTTAGGTCTGGAATTTATGGAAGGTTTTCAGATGGCCATCGATGAGTTTGATACTACGAAAGGGAAACAGTTGTATATAGAGCTATTTGATTCTCAGCGAGATACATCGCAGACGCGGCTTTCGCTGGAACGATTGGATCAACTTGTTCCCACGCTCGTTGTAGGAGATATATACAATGCACAGACGCGCATCTTATCCGAATGGGCTGAAAGCAGAGGCGTGCCCATAGTCGTTCCTTTGAGTCCAACGCCAGATCTAGTCGAGGGGAAGCAATTTACCTTCTTGGGGCATCCTTCTTCTGAAACACACGGTCGCCGAATGGCAGACTATGCATACGATGTACTAGGGTTAGATCGTGTATATGTATTTACAGATGGTGGAGGGGCGACGCAAAATCTAGCGATCCACTTCTCGGATCAATTTATCCTCAAAGGAGGGATGATCGACACTTTGAATTTCAACTCGGACTATGAGTTAGCCGTCAAACAAATCCCTAAGTTGGTAGGAGAGATTACCGACGATTCTACAGGCTCAGGTGTGTACATCCCTGTCATGGGTAATGAGGAAGCAGCAGGTTTGATTATCAATGTATTACGGCAGCGCAATAAGTTAATGCCTGTCATGGGCTCTCCACACTTTAGATCGAGCTACAATGCCATCCCACGTGACATCAAGGAGAGTTATGAGTTGATTTTCTCTACCTCCCATCTCCAGAATCCAGAGGACTGTAATTTTGAAGCCCTCCGCCAAAGCTATCTCCAGAAGTATGGGTATCCGCCAAGCAATTTTGTTGTCCAAGGGTATGATCTTGGTAAATTTATATTGGGGAAACTAGAGACTTATGATCCTTCTTTAGGATTCGGCTTGGATGCGCTCCTACGTGCAAGTGTACCTTATGAAAGTTTACACATTCCGTACTACTTCAGCGGTAAGCAAAGCAATCAGTCTGTGAATATTGCCCAGTATCAAGAGGGAGGGGTAAGACGTGTCAATTGATTAAGTCTTCAGATCGTAAAGAGACATAAAAAAACTGCTTCCCAAGCGAGAAGCAGTTTTTCTTTTTCTATAGCTTTTGGCCTACTTGACAGTGTCAATGACAGCCTTAAAAGCTTCGGGATGATTCATCGCCAGATCAGCGAGTACTTTGCGGTTAAGTTGCACATCTGATTCTTTGATCTTGCCGATAAAGACGGAATAGCTCATGCCATGTAGACGTGCACCTGCATTGATACGCTGTATCCATAGACGGCGGAATTCGCGCTTTCTGTTTTTTCTGTCTCTGTAAGCATACAACCAAGACTTTTCAATCTGGTTCTTTGCTACAGTCCACACATTCTTCTTGCGTCCGAAGTAGCCCTTGGCATGCTTCATCATACGCTTGCGTCTAGCTCTTGAAGCTACGGTATTTACTGAACGAGGCATTTCTTGTTACTCTTTTAAGTGTTAAAAAATTACTTGCCCAACATAGCTTCAATACGACCCATGTCTGACTCATGAACAAGTCCCATTTTCTTGAGGCGCTTCTTGCGCTTTTTGGTCTTCTTCGTCAGAATGTGGTTATGGAATGCGTGCTTCCGACGAATCTTTCCTGAGGCGGTTTTCTTAAAACGCTTAGATGCCCCGGAGTTAGATTTCACTTTTGGCATAATTATGTTCGATTTAACGGAGTGCAAATGTAGCGGAAATTTCTCTTTTTGCCAAAGAAATTCCCTGTATGAATTCTATATTGAGACCTAAGAAAAACCTAAATAGAAATGGATACGTATATTTTAGGCTTAGAATTCAAAGGCCCACAAAAAATGTAGCCCAATCCAAAGGATAAGGCTACATATAATTGAAAGGATAGTCTCTACACAACCATCAACTGATTGTATGAGCGTGGCCTGGATTAGTTCTTAATCACGAAGCCCTCTCTATCCTTGAAATTTCCTGTAATAATCATGATCAGATCAACGAGAGACCATATTCCCAAACCACCCAATGTGAGAAGTTGGAGAATACCAGTACCTGTTTTGCCTACATAAAATCTGTGGACGCCAAGCGAACCTAAAAACAGGCAAAGAAGAACTGTAGGAACGAATCCTTTGTCACTTTTTTCCATAATAGGACGAATTATTGGTTGTTGTTTATTAGATACAATTAGGGTTTATTTCTTTTTTTGGCCAGGGTAGGGTACAATCAATCCGTTGCCATCTCGATACTCTCC
>JBCBFT010000121.1:0-19653 GCA_038527485.1 Bacteroidota bacterium | reverse complement strand
GCGTTAGCCTCTAACTTAGTCCCATCTGTATAAAGCTGCTTGATTGACAAATATCCTGCCTCATGGAAAAGAAGGACAAGTTGACTAAAGATCGTCTTCAAACTTTCCTTTAGCCGACCACTGCGAAAACGGTTGATCGAATGATGGTCAGGCTGATTACCTCCTGCAAGCCACATAAAGTGGATGTTCTCTTTGATGGCCATCTCCAACTTCCGCGAGGAGTAAATATTACGCATATAGCCGTAAACCAGGACTTTAAGCATCATCCGAGGATGATAACTCGATGCACCACGACCAGAATACTGGGCGAGCAGAAGGCTGATATCTATCTGATCGATCAGATCTGAGACCCTACGGACAGGATGAGAGGGTTCAATCAAAGAATCCAAGGAAGGGGGAAGCAGTTGAACCTGATTCTGGCGGTAGGGCTTAAACAGTTTGATTTGACTCTTTCCCATAAGGGAATTTACGAAGAAAATGAAAGTCAAACTAATAAAATAAAAAAGAGGCTGCCTTTATGAGACAGCCTCCATGACATCAAACCAGTAAGACACAATCTCTAGTCGACAAGAAAGCAATGGGATATACCACATCCGCGATTATTTTACTAGAGAAGCATATTGAAGATATCTGTATTCGGAGCTTTCATCTATAAATAGCACCCTTAAGATTACCTCACGATTTATCCTGCATAGCTCTCTTGCAACATGAAAGCAAGAGCCAGGATCATGAAATCTGATATTCTGAGAAATGACCAAAACACAGATCGTAGCAAGCATATCAATCCAAATCTCGTTGGAGTTAAGAACTTGTACCAGATTTTGTATCAGCGCATACATAGCTATAGGTATTTAAACAGTTTATGATACTTTTTTTACAATCAGTGTATTGTGAAACTTGGCACCTACAACTTTAGCGATCTCTCCATTTTTGAATCTAAAGGGAGAATCACATACAGGAATCCACTCTCCATCTATTTGGATGTATGGCTGGCGTCCCTGTCGGAGGATCATGCGCCCCTGTCTTCCGATGAATTGTTGAGCAAATGTGATCATAGTTCTAGGTATTTAAGTTGGTTTGTTGATGTAAAAGAGTATCATAGAAGGAAAAAATACGAAGACCCCAGCCAACAAGTTGAATACAAATTTCTGATAATCAAATACATACATATCACCTCTTAGATTTAGTCGAATTTTTATCGAAAATAAAATAATTCGAATCACAAATCTTATATCTGACGTAATTCTCGTATCTTATTCCAAACCCATTATTCTCATCGATAGCCTCTTCCTCATGTCCCAAGAAATCATCAAGGAATACACCAATGGCGACCTCACCGTCGTCTGGAAGCCCAAAAAGTGCATCCACTCTGAGATCTGCGTGAAAACGCTCCCGCAAGTCTACGATCCCAATGCACGCCCCTGGATCCAACCTGAAAACGCCACGATTGAAGCGCTACAAGCCCAGATCGACCAGTGCCCTTCAGGTGCGTTGACTTATAAGATGAAGGGAGTGGAACCGACAGCTGCAAGCACAGCAGCCACCCACATCGCAGTGATGCAAAATGGTCCCCTCATCGTAAATGGGGAAATCGAGCTTACAGATGCGAACGGAAATACCACTACCAAAGCTGGCAAGACCGCCCTCTGTCGCTGTGGATACTCACAAAATAAACCCTACTGTGACGGCGCACATGCCCGTGTAGGCTTTGAGGGGTGATAGGAGAGGTTAAGCCTATGTTTGAAAACTCAAATCTGCGAAAAGTTTGTGCTTACAAAACCTGAATCTGATCTATTGTGATTGATTCAGTCCCACTCAATTTCACAAAATAGTTTTCCCCAGAACCTAAAATCTCTGCTTCCTAGATAGATTTTCATTGTTCCAAGCATGGTTTAAGGGTTACAGAAGTCTAACGGAAGAATCAGCCCAAAGAGATAAGTCAGGATTCCATCCATAGACTCTGGGATTTCTTTGGGACAATTCTCTATCTTGCTCTTCTATTCCATTATTTAGGTGGCTGTCTATGTCCAATGTCTGTGAGGAGAAAACGTTTGAAAGAATATTTCTAGATCTGTCTCAATCTGTAAGAGATTATTTATACTACATGTCTGGAGACATGGCCCTGAGCGAAGATCTAGTACAAGATATTTTCTTTAAGCTATGGCAGAAATGTAAGGATGTTCCCCTCGGAAAAGCACGAGCCTTTTTATTTGCAGTAGCCAAAAATCAATTTCTCTCCCATATCGAAAAGCAGAAGGTACGCCTGAAGTATAAGGCAAACGCCAAGCAGAAAAACGATAAGGAAGATCCTCAATTCCAATTGGAGTCCGCAGAATTTAAGCAGAAACTAGAAGACGCCATCCATGCCCTACCCGAAGGCCAAAGAGAAGTTTTTTTGATGAACCGCATCCAGAAGATGACTTATGCAGAGATAGCCGAAAGCCTCGGAGTCAGTCAAAAGGCCGTCGAAAAACGCATGTCCAAAGCCCTAAAAAAGATGCGCGACATCCTACACCCAAAAAAATCATCATAGGGGGCTAGGGTATTCTCCACTTTACCGATTATCTCATTGATAAGTCTCACAAATATGAACCCTTGGGAAACAGATGATACATTTTTATCCAGATGGCTCAATGATCAGCTGACTGCTGAAGAGTTAAAAGCGTTTCAAGCCTCCCCTGATTATCAGGATTATGTAGCGACAGCACAGTCGCTCGACACATTCGACGTCGGGACGTATGATGCACAAGCCGCGCTCAAAACGCTGAACCAGCGGATAGAAGAAGCCAAAAATGCCACGCCCGTGCGTAGACTACAACCCTTATGGTATTATGCAGCCGCCGCTGCCATTGTCCTACTTATCGTAGGTGTTTGGTTGGTTCGTAATCTAGATGGGTCAAACATGCAAGAATACATCGCGCAACAAGCTCAGCAGGTGGACCTTCCTGATGGTACGAGGATCGACCTACAAGCAGGCAGTACCCTTCGGTATGATGCAGGCGATTGGGAAAATAATCGCAAAGTGAGCCTAGAGGGAGAAGCCTATTTTGATGTGGCCAAAGGAAAGAAATTTGATATCCAGCTTCCACAAGGGAGTGTCCGTATCCTTGGTACACGATTCCATATTACAGAAAGTCCAGATACACTGGCAGTCGTTTGCTATGAAGGAAGGGTGCAAGTCCATGCATTTGGGAAAGAAGCAATTCTAACGGCTGGCAGGGGGCTACTCGCGACTCAAGATGGAATACCCCGATTGGACACGACTTCCTTGATCCAACCCCTTTGGCTATCTGACAACGTAAATTTGAAAAACGTCACGTTAGGAGATGCCTTGGCTCAACTTAGCGAAATATATAAGGTCACGTTTGAAGGCATCTATGAAGCCGACATGATCTTAAGTAACGTAAACTTTCCAGTCAATGATCTTCAGACTGCCTTAGCACAAGTCCTGGGATCAGCAGAAAAAGCGTATACACTGGATACAAGTGACAAACGAGTACAAATCAAATAGCACACATGAACACCCTCATTTCTTTTGCTTACTATTCATCGTTTTTTCTTTATGCTTAGAGGCAGATCATTCCTAATAAAGTGCCTAGTTAGACTCTGTATTTTCCTTTATTCTCCCCTTCTCCATGGTCAAAATATCACCTATCAAGCGACAGAAAAGCCACTCTCAGATATCCTAGATGAGATCTCGGATATATACGCTGTCTATTTTTCCTATGGATCAAGCACACTCATAGACTACAAAGCAAGCATTCAAGTAGAAGATGTGTCGCTTGTCTCCTTTCTTTCTCAACTCCTCACACCCTACGGACTCAAGGCCCAACATAGCAAAGGACCCTATTATTATATCCAAAGTCGACGCCGAAAGCTCATCCTGCATGTGCGCGATCAAGCGACAAAGGAGCCTCTGGCTTTTGCCATTGTGCAGTCGCTCGTGACACCCAAAGGCGCTTATGCAGATGCTCGTGGGATTGCAGCACTGACCTACCAACCTGATACTGATTCCCTTCTTCTTATCAAACACATAGGTTACCTCAGCCGCACACTCAAAATGGAATCCCAAACCCAAGATACCCTTTGGGTGAATCTAGCAGCAGATCAAATGGCCATAGAAGAAGTTCTGATCGAATATCAAAACGACGCCATCGTACTCAAAGAAGCCACCCAATACTATCTAAATCCCCAAGGAATGAAAGTCATTCCTGGATTAGCAGAACCCGATGTCCTGAGCTCCGTTCAAATGCTTCCAGGTGTAGAATCTAATGATGAAACGACCTCTGGGATCAATATCCGTGGGGGAGGCGCAGATGAATCGCTGATTTACTGGGATCGTATTCCTGTATATCAACCTGCGCATTTCTTCGGTAGCTTGACCTCTTTTATTCCAAGCACAGTCCAAGAGATTTCTACATTCAAAAACTATATTCCAGCAAATTATACAGGCGCCATTTCAGGCTTGCTCGAGATTAGACTACACGACTCGATTCCTCTCCGTCCGCAGATTGTCGCCAACGCCAATTTGACGCATGCAGATGCCATGATGCGCATTCCGATAGGTCAGAAGATAGGCATCATGATAGGCGGGCGCCTTTCCTACAACAATGAATTGAACTCACTCACGTTTCGATCCCATCAGACCAAGCTATTTGAAGGGACTAGGCAAGAAAACATACTGGAAAGTCTGGTAGATCCAGAGGGCGAGGAAGAGGGAGACGACGTTCCTACAGGACTGAGTGATGTACAGGATTTGTCTTACTATGACCTGAATGGGAAAGTTATATTCAATGTTTCCGCTCAGGATTACCTCAGCATTAGTGGAATGGCAAATGCGGATCGTTACTTTTTGGATATACAATCAGAAGAGAATAATCCCTTGGCAGAACGAGAGCACAACATTGACTTTGGCGGTATCAACCTTTTCTACAAAAGAATATGGAGCAGACGCCTACGCTCCACCCTCAGTGCGAGCCAATCCTCTTACAACCTACTCAATACAGATGTAGGGATATTTGATGAAGGGGAAACCAGAGCTACTTCTACCATTAACAACTCGCTTTCTAACACAGAAATCAAAGCTGCCATTGCGTTTCAAACCAGTAAAATCAGCTCATTTCAATTGGGCTATCAGTGGAACCGCTACCAGAACTCCGTCAGTTATGAACAAATCGACGCCTATGAAGAGGACATATCTTTCTCTCAGGATGGACGAAGCATGGCACATGGCCTCTTTGGGCAATTTCATTTCTCTAGCGGAGATAAAATCGATTTCCAGCCCCAGCTTCGCATCAACTATTTTCCTGAACTAGATGAAGTTCTCATCAGTCCGGTCATCAATTGTCAGTACAAGTTCGGCAGAAATATTTGGTTTAAGGCTTCCTACGGCCACTATGCACAAGCCTTACGTACCGTCCGCGACGCAGATCTAGATGTATCGAATGTACTAGAAAAAGTCTGGTATCTCGCCGACGATTCAACCCAGTCGATCTTGACAAGTCGCCAACTCTCTATTGGGGCGCTCTATACACATAAGGGCTTGCTCATCGATTTGGATCTATATTGGAAAACATCTGATGGCCTCATCTTCCTCAATCCCTATGATATCACGTCTTCGGGAATTTCGGAAGGTGAGGCCCGCAACTTAGGACTTGACTTTATGATCAAGCAGAAGTTTGGACGATATCAGACTTGGATGAGCTACGCATATGGGCGCATAGAAAACTCCATTGAGGATCTGGGAGATCAAACCTTCCTTTCCTCCAACAACCGTCCACATCAGTTTCGCTGGGTACATAATTTATACGCAGGCCCCCTAGAGTTCTCGCTAGGCTGGACATACAAGTCAGGGACACCTTTTACAGAAGCGGTGGGTATTTCTCAGTTTGAGGAAAATGGAGAAACGATCTACGAACTCGAATACGGCCCTATCAATACCCAAAGGCTAGCATCTTATCATCGGTTAGATCTTTCTGCATGGTACAAATTCAAGGATCGAAAATCTCGATTCAGAGGCTTACTCGGTATTTCTATCCAAAACCTATACAATCGCGAAAACCCCTGGCGCACCTTCTTCTTTCTAGATGACTCTGACAATGATGAGATCCCTGAAATCGCTTCTGAAGAACGCTTCTTTCTAGGCTTCACACCCAATGTCTCCTTAAGCCTTCGCTTTCCTTAGCTTTTTGACGATCCCTGCTGGTGCTGCGCGATGTGCATCCAAATCCGTGACGGAGTCAAACTCCAGATCCTGTAAATCGTGATGATTCAACAATAAAATTATGGTTCGTTTGCGTTTGAGACGCTTAATCAGACGAATCAGATGTATCTTCATCTGAGGTTCGATCGATCGAAAAGGCTCATCTAGTAAGAGAATCGGTTTACGTGTGAGCAAAGCGCGTGTAAAGAGCAGTACGCTCTCCTGTCCTTTGGAAAGATTATTTCCCTGGCTCCCAATTCTCTGATCCAAACTGATCTTAGCCTCTTCAGGCAAGCCATGCTGCACCTTGTTGAGTTGGATTTCCGCTGCCTTCCGCTTCGAGTCCTTCCTGCTGTAAGAGATCGCTTCAAAGACTGTTTTTCCCAATAAAGGATAATCATCCGATACAATGGTTACCTGTTTGCGCAAACTTTTGATGTTCGCCTCTCTGATATCTTGTTCGTTTACGATGATACGCCCTTTATAATCATTGTATACACCTAGCAATAACTTAGCTAAAAGAGATTTTCCCGATCCTGTCCCTCCAATGACGAGATGAAGACCGTGACTCGCCCATTGGACAGAGAGCTGGTCCAAAATCTTCGTTTTCCCATATCCAAAAGATAAGTCCTGGATTTCTATGGTTCCTTCTCCTTTGATTAAATCATCCTTGCCTCCTACTTGCTCCAGCGGAAGATCCAGGACATGCTGAAGCTTCTCGATAGATATCAACCCTAGCTTCCATACGACGGTGATTCTTAAGCTTCTTCTAAACACAGGTAGCATCGTGAGTATTAACAGAAAAGCAGATAGTAAAGAAGCTTGATCAATCACCACGCCTGCAGCCTTCTGCAAATGGATTGCGTACATAATCACGCCAATCATCGCATAGAGCAACGTGGGAATCAACACAAAAATAAAGCTGGAAAGTCGATGGAAAGCGCAGCCTGTTTGAAAAACTTTCCTTGACCTGTTTTCAAATTGATTTCCTTCAGGTTGCGCTCGATTGAATGCTTTGATCGTCACGATAGCTTGTAGGCGTTGGCTGACAAAGGATAGCAATCCCGACTTTTGGTTTCGCCTATCGAGAGAGATCGTGTGTAGCCTTTGATTGAGCAAAGAAATGGGAACCAACATCAATCCCATGGCCAATAAAGAGATGAAGGTAAGTAAATATGAGACCGTCGCTAGGACCCATATAAAACACACAATCAATACTATGTCACTGGTGAAGCCTATGATTCCTTTTGTGAGGTAGTTCTGAATAGACTTTAGATCGCCACTGTATCGCAGTAAATATTTTCCCACTCCTTTTTCCTCATACACCCGTGTATTTAATTTCAGTTGATGCTTGAATAATTGATTTCGTAGTTCATAAATCCACAACTCTCCAGCTGATGCCGTTAAATACCTTTTGCCATAATGTGTGACTGCATACAATCCAATAAAGACGGCAAACAAACCGAGAAAATGCGGAACGGTATCGCAATAATGAGCAGGAAGGAAATCAAGCAACATGGCGCTCTGTCCCTCGAAGGAAAACACCAACGCGTAGAATTTGCCGATGCTCACAGGCAGGAGTATGGTGGCCATACTAGATAGTATGCCCACCACACATGTCAGAAAAATCCTGACTGTATGTCTCTGAAAAAATGGGCCCAACAAGGACCACTGCGTCATGTTCATGCGACTTTTTGTTGGAGTAGCTGAGGAGCAGTCATAAGTGTCTGAAGAGGAAGGAGATCTATGATATGTTCATCCATTAAGTCTCCAAGATTCAATACAGGAATATCTGTCGTACGTCGGGTTTCTTCCACCAAAAGCGGACTTGCATTTACTAAGCCTGAAATCCCAAAAGGACGGCGATTGATGCGATTCAAGAAATCTAGTCCACTCAGTACTCCTAAACTATCTCCACAACTCAACATGATGTGATTGACGGTACGCATGAATCCGTAGTGGTGCAAGAGCATGCTCGTTTCACGCTGGAGGAGACCGTCTGCAATTTCTACGACGACATAGTCTGGCTTAATCCGTTCTAGCTTCTTCAGCAAGGTCTCATATATCGTCAGTAGATCTGAAAGCTTATACATATAGGTAGAAGGAAAGCCCAAATTGGAGAAATCCACAGCCATATCTGCCCCACAGTCCGCTACGAATCGCTTATCCTTGGAGTACACAGTTCCCGTTAGCTTGATGAAGCCTACCGTTTTCCCTGCTTGCTTCAGTCCTCGACAGAGATAAGCAGCCGAGGTCGTCTTGCCACTGTCCATACTGGAGCCGACAGACAGGATGACTTCGTAGTCTCGCACTTTATTGCGCTTGAAGCGTACAGGTTTTTCCTCGCGAAACTGCGTGTTGATGACATTTCCCAAAGGATCGATGGCATATCCAATGAGCTTGAGTTGAGTCGCTCCGATGAGGTCAAACTTGGCATGGGAACTTTTGAGTACGCCGATGCAGCCCCCTTGTCCCAAAATCTGGTATTGTTCCATGACCTCCGTAGGGACATATCCCTCAAATTGATTGGTCGCATATCGGTTGCCAAAGGTCGCCATGATCCGATCACCAGGAAAAATATAAGCGTTCTTCCCACTGGCTCCTTGTATGGCTTTATGCTTGCCGATGGAGAGTACTTCAAAGATGGCGACATCCCCTGCCTTGGGGACATAAGTCTCGTTATAAGCAGTGCAGAGTTCGTAAGAAGTGACTGACTTACAGATAATGGCCTTTTTGATTGCTTTGTGATTGAGCATGTCCTAATATAATTTGATGGTATAGGCTAGGCTGATGCCAAGCAAAGAATAATTGTTAAAACTTCGAATGATGCGTCCCGAACTGTTGGGGACATGGATGGCACGATAGGGAGAAAGTCCCGTATTGAACTCGCGCTGGATCGCATAAAATGCACTCGCATAGAGTCGTTTGCGGAGCCTTGCACGGACTCCCAAGCTCAGTCGATATCGATGCCAGCCATTGGGGGCTTGCTCGATAAAGGCTACGCCTTCTTCGATGCTGTCTTCTTCTGGAAGCCAATACTTGACAGGGCGGCCTCCTTGATAATAGAATACTTGATTTTTGATGAAAGGGGAAAGGCGCAGGGGCCAGTTTCGATTGTAGTACTGAAACTTATTGCTCAGGATCAGTCGCTGTTGAAACTTAGCAAGCTGGGTAAAGTTATGTTCGAGTCGGAGACTGTTGGTCATACGGATGTGGTTCCATCTGACGCGATGGCTAAGCTTGGCCTGCACACGTCCGTAGGGCGTCCGAGTCTTAGTCCCTTTGATCAGGCTATGGGCGTAGCCTATACTCCCTGTCCATTGATCCGAAAAACGATAACTGAAATTGAGCTGATTTTGAGAAAACTTGTGTAAGTAATTGTTGGGGGTCAAGTCAAAAGAAGAAAGGTGACCGACCGAGAACGTATGTCTTTTCGAGAGTTTAAAACTGAGGCTCGTCAGGTACCAGTTTTTGAAATCCTGGGATAAGTCCTGAGCGAGCAGGGTCGAGTAACAGATAAAGCAAAATCCAAGTGTGATGAGCTTCCTCATTTTTCATTGTTTGTACAGGAAACTTGTCATGGAAACTTTACCCCACCCCCTACCACAAATAAATATTCGAACCCCATTTTCAGCTATGACATTCGATCTAGGAAAAATCATCTCGGGTAGTAGGTGAACGTATGACCTGACAGGATGAAAAAACAGCGTGCTACCCCATTCAAAGACGGGACAGCACGCATGATACGATTACTTTTTCTCCTACTTCAAAGCCTTCACATGAGGGACGATATGCTCCTCCATCAACTGCGCCGTTTGATTGTGCGCCTTCCCTCCCCCATTGTAAAAGGTACTCGTCAAGACCGCCACGAGCGCTAGAGATGGTACCACCACCACCTTATTTCCACCTGTGCCTGTCATGTAGTAGGCTTTTTCTCCGCCAAACTCGGACATCCACCACAGATAGCCATAGTCAAAGCCTGGCCCATATTCGATTTTGACGTGCGGTGTCGTGGACCTCCTGACCCAGTCCTCAGAAACGATGGCCTTACCGTCCCACTTCCCTTGATCGAGATACAGCTGCCCCAACTTGAGTAGATCACGACTTCCCATCGCTAAGCCCCCACCTGTCATGGGCATTCCCTTGGGGGTCATCTGCCATTTGTAATCCTCAATGCCTAGCGGACCAAATAAGCGCTCGACCGCATATGCCCCTAAATCACCTGATACCTGATGGATGATGTCTCCTAAGACAACCACCCCAGCCGTACAATAACTGAAACTCCTTCCATAAGGCGCATCCTCTGGCTTGGTCGCCCAAGCAGGAAAACCTTTGATGGGGAGATCCCAATAAAATTGAACCCAATCCTCTACCAAATACATACGCTCCTCATTGCCACGGGAGAAAGAGTTCCAATCGTCGCACTCCAGTAAGGAGGACATGGTCAGCAAATCCTTGAGGGTGATGCTGTCCTTGCGTTTGTCGGGATTTTGAACATGGGAAGGTGGGGCATACGATGCAGCAAAGACCTCTTCAGAGGGGAGCTTCCCATCATCGATCAGGCAGCCGATGAGCATACCCGTAACGGTCTTGGTGGCTGAACGCGTATTATGAAGCGTCGCAGGATCGCTTCCATTATAATAACCTTCAAAAATCAATTGTCCCCTATGTGCCAAGACGACGCTAGTAATTTGCTGGAAGTGGTCTGCCTGGATTAGGCTATCCATCTTGTGTAGAGTAGGTGCTTCTCCCAAGTTTTTTGCGATAACCCATCCATCGTCTAGATTTTGGGGAGCAAATGAGTCTGACTGAGCCTTTATTTGAGTGAATAAGGCTAGGAAGCTACAAATGATAAAGAGTCTATACATCATGATCTTTTTGCAACAATCTTCCTTTCTGCTACAAAAAAATAGAAGATTCTTAACCCATTATCTGTTCAAATTGCTTAGGTGTGCGATTAAATTTCTTCCTAAATGAGGCAATCATATGACTCTGATCCGAAAAATGATGACGGTAAGCAATGTCTGAAAGGCTGTACGGATCATTGAGGATGGAGGCAATCGCTCGATTCAATCGAATCTCTCGACAATAGTTCCCAAAAGTCATCCCATAGTACTTGTGAAAAGTCCGTGATAGATGGACAGGATGAATGTCAAGCTCACCACTGACATAGGCCAAAGTCAAGGGCCGGTCGTATTCCTCGTGAATCAGCGCCTCCAATTGCTTGGACCAGGCAGGACGCTTGACCGTTTCTCGGCTCAGATCATTCTGAAGGTGAGTCAATATATCCATCACGAGTAAGGCCACACTCGTCTGTTGATAAGCATCAGATATGCGAGATTCTAGTAAGACGTGGTAAAGTAAATTCTTGATGTAGGGATTGTGAACAGGAATGCTTCCCTCTACTTGATGAAGGTCTAAGTCATATCCGTCTGCCCAGTCAGCTTGTATCTCGAGATGTGCTCCTCTGGTGAAAATAGGAGGTTTGATGTTGCGATGTACGTCTTGCCAGTTATGGAATATCAGGCTTCCCTGTGACAAGCGATAGGCTTCTTTTTTATTCTCCTCGATGATCGCTCCCTGCAACAAGAAAGTGAAATATGGATTCTCATGACAGTGCCAATCCACATAATCGTGGGTATACTCGGTATCTGTCACCGTGAATCCATCTAAGTGTACTTCGTGATGGGTATTTCCAAAGTATTGCCCACGCTTCAACTGCTGCATAATCTGTAATTGTAATCGGTATCATTTCTCCTATACCCATGTCGAATAAAGGGTTGGGCCTATTGTTTACGTTCATCATTTTCACTCAGAGTAATAGGATATATAACAAAAAGCGGATCATCTCCACTAGAGATGACCCGCGACTAAACATTTATATTTTACACTTCTACTGTCGGAGCTTCACATCCATGGCGATGGGGCCCTTAGGACCACTTCCGATTTCAAAAGTGACACGATCATTATCTGCAATTTCATCAATCAGATTGTTGGCATGGGCAAAAAAGCTATCGCCCGTCTCATCATCGATGATGAACCCGTATCCTTTTTCTGTATTGAAAAATTTCACCCTTCCATTTCTCACAGTCTCTACCGCCTCTCTTTCCTCTTTCTTGGGGACAGAAATCTGGATATCTTCCAGCTTATTTTCTGTTCTTTCTTGAAGGTGCGGAGGGGTTGTCGTGAAATTCCCATTCTCATCCATGTACATGATGTCATTCCCCCCTATACCCTCTTCTTTTCGCTGCTTTTTCTTTTCTGCTTTTTGTTCTCTCTTTTTTCGTCTCTTTTTCTCTCGATCCTTTTTGTTGAAACTATCTGCCATAAAATATTGGGATAAATTAAAATGAAAAAAATGTCTTCGTACTCATAGTTGTTAACAAAGCCTAAGGTACAGAAATATCTTCGGTATTAATATTTTATGTTAAAGAGTAAGGGTGAATGGAAGAAATTCGGTGTTCATTCGTCAGTTACGTCGATTGCCAAAAGGTCCCCTATGCTTGTTAGCCTTTTTTCTTATCTCTCCTTGAGACTTTTCTAAAATATTAATATTTGAACTCTGTATAACGTAGGATCAGACGATTAGGTTCAAAAAATATTTCTTCGCGTGCACCCTCTGATCATTTATCCCATTTTCATTTTCCTGTTAAGCATCCTATAAGATCAGGAAAAACTTCCTCCCTGTAAGCTACATTCCTTTTGTAAGAGAGAAAGAAAGCTTTATTTTTGTATTATAATATTTTAATATAATTATTTTTATTGCGCTCAAAAGTAAGCATCACGCTCCGCAAAGCTTTCATTTTGACTTTTGAGGTTTTATCACGATTCATTTTGTATGAGGTTTCTTTCGTATCAATCATCCATAATGCCCCTGAGGATCCATCACTATAGATGAAAAGGATTCCCACAGCTCGTTCGCTTACAATGAAATACATCATAGTCAGCATGCTTGACTATCTCCTAAAAAGGACTTATGAATACCTATTCAGCTCCCCTACCAGACGAAAAAGTACAACTCCTGCGTCAACGATATCAAGCGCTATTTGAATCGGCACTACTGGATGAAATTGTGCAAATTGGCACGTATAGATCTGTTCCCAAGGATCATATTATTCTGGATATCGGGGACCTCATCGCATTCATGCCGCTGGTGCTCAATGGCTCCATCAAGATACTTCGAGAAGATGAACACAATCACGAGCTACTCCTCTACTACCTAGAGTTTGGAGATACCTGTGCCATGACGCTCAACTGCTGTATGCGCAAGGCCAAAAGCCAGATTCGTGCTACGACGGAGCAAGACACAGAACTCATCATGGTACCTGTAGAGAAGATGGAAACATGGGTGGTAACATATCCTTCTTGGCGCACCTACGTGTTTGATAGTTACAACATCCGCCTAAATGAGATGCTAGAAGCCATCGATACGCTGGCGTTTATGAATATGGAGGAAAGGCTGCTTCGCTACCTACGTGACAAAGCCCTGATCAACCAATCGGAGCAACTGCAAACCACCCACCAAGAGATCGCCAATGACCTACATACCTCTCGTGTGGTGGTATCCCGCATCTTGAAAAAGCTCGAAAAGGAAGGGAAAATCCAACTCCACCGAAATATGATCTCCATCCCCGAACTGCTGTAGCCGAGTCCCTCACAGTTTTCCTGTAACAATGGTTACATCCTACACGCATGGCTCCCATTACTTTTGTATCTGTTATCTGAACGAAGCGGTGCAATCCCATTGCCTGTAGCACGGGCTAATGCTTTTAATGGGTTAGAATTGATGTTACTTTACCTACATAAATATAGCCCCGATGCATTGACAGCCGCAGAGACCTTTTATCGTTCACACTTTCACCATCTCCATGTGGTGACGAATATAAATTTTTAGCAAAATTGGGAATAAGTATTGGGACGGGATACTATGACCATTTCTTATGCTCCAAACTTGATTCCCCAAACTCAACAATATGTTCGAAATTTTAGGTTACATAGGTGCTTTGTTGGTGGGGATCTCCCTAGGGTTGATAGGCGGAGGCGGGACGATCCTGACCGTACCTATCATGGTCTACCTTCTCGGGATCAACCCTGTTCTCTCTACGGCTTACTCGCTTTTCATCGTGGGAGCTGGCGCACTCGTAGGCGCCATCAACAACCTCCGCAAGGGATTGGTGAGCATCAAAACGACCATCGTCTTTGCGATTCCCTCCTTCATGGCCGTGTATGCGGCGCGGGCCTATTTGATTCCTGCGATTCCTCAAGAGCTTTTCACCCTCAGCGATTTTACCCTGACCAAGGACATCGCAATCATGATCTTCTTTGCGGTCATCATGGTCGTAGCAGCTGTATCCATGATCCGCTCCAAACGCGGGAGTGAAGAGGAGACAGCCAAACCTCAGGCTTTCAATTATCCTATGATTATCCTGGATGGACTTGTGGTAGGGACTTTGACAGGTATCGTAGGGGCGGGCGGTGGCTTTCTCATCATCCCTGCTCTGGTATTATTGGCGAAATTACCGATGAAAATGGCGGTCGGGACCTCTTTATCCATCATTACCATCAAATCGCTCATTGGATTTGTAGGAGACCTTCAGGCTGGGCAGGAAATCGATTGGCCCTTCTTATTGATCTTCTCAGGATTGACGATTGTAGGAATTCTCTTGGGAGGGTATTTGTCTAATTTTATCCCTGGAAAGAAGCTCAAAAGCGGTTTTGGATGGTTCGTCTTGGTCATGGCTACCTACATCCTGATGAAGGAATTGGTTCTGTAACAGCTGTTACGAACGTATGGATCGTGCCTACGTATCTTGCATGAGAATCAAAGAAAAGAGAGAAAAGATTTTTTCTTTTTGCGACTTGTTCTTTAAATCGTCCTAAATTTTAACAAAGACTTTTAACTCATTGTATAAAGAACAGGAGAGAATATCAGGAAAATGGACTGGCTAAAATGGTCAAATATAACATACCTCTCCTTCTATCTTGTTCTACTACCTTCTCTTAATTTTTTCTTATGAAAATCGAACAAATCTATACGGGATGTCTGGCACAAGGTGCTTACTACATCGAAAGTAAGGGTGAAGTAGCGATTGTGGACCCTCTACGTGAGGTACAGCCCTACATCGACCGTGCGGAAGCTGAGGGCGCAACGATTAAGTATATTTTTGAGACGCACTTCCACGCAGACTTTGTGAGTGGACACGTGACACTTTCGGAGAAGACTGGTGCACCCATCATCTATGGTCCCAACGCCAATCCCAAATTCGATGCGATCATAGCAGAAGATGAGCAGATCTTCGAGTTGGGGGACGTCACCATCAAGGTCTTGCACACGCCAGGGCATACCATGGAGAGTACAACCTATCTGTTGTTGGATGAGAATGGAATGGAGCATGCCATCTTCTCTGGTGACACACTCTTCCTAGGAGATGTCGGGCGCCCTGACCTCGCGCAAAAAGCGGCCAGTATGACGCAAGAGGATCTCGCATCTATGCTGTTTGACAGCTTACGCAATAAAATCATGCCTTTGCCCAATGACGTGTTAGTATATCCTGCACACGGAGCAGGTTCTGCTTGTGGCAAAAATATGATGAGCGAGACCGTAGACAATCTCGGCAATCAAAAACAGATGAACTACGCCTTGCGTGCCAACATGACGCGAGAAGAGTTTATACAAGAAGTAACAGACGGGCTCCTGCCTCCCCCCGCCTACTTCCCCCTCAATGTGAAGCTGAACAAGGAAGGATATGAGAGCATCGACAAGATACTCGCCAAAGGAGACAATGCGCTTTCCCCAGCCGCATTTGAGGTTGCGGCAAATGAAACAGGGGCTTTGATACTAGATGTACGTCCAAAAGAAGCATTTGCCGCTGGGCATGTGCCGCGCTCGATCTTCATCGGCCTGGATGGAAGCTTTGCTCCTTGGGTAGGGGCGCTGATCCAGGATGTGCAGCATCCAATCTTGTTGGTCGCTCCTGAAGACAAAATCGAAGAAGCTGTGACACGCCTCTCGCGTGTAGGTTTTGACAATACAATCGGCTACCTCGAAGGTGGATTAGAGGGCTGGAAAGCTGCGGGCATGGAAGTAGATAAGGTGACTTCCATGGAGGTAGAAAAGGTAGCCAATATCTTGGCAGATGCACCAGAGACGCCTATCTTCGATGTGCGCAAGCAAAGCGAATTTGCAGCAGGGCACGTAGCAGATGCCCAAAATACGCCATTAGACTATCTCAATGATTACTTGGCTTCCTTCCCCAAGGAAGAGACCTTCTACGTACACTGTAAGTCGGGCTATCGCTCCATGATTGCGGCCTCCATGCTCAAAGCTCGTGGCTACCACAACATCGTGGACATCAAGGGTGGATACCAAGCGATTGTTCAATCAGATATCAAAGTCATAGATCAAGTGCAAGCATAAGACATTCGCTTTACAGTCATAATCATCAGGATCTTTCCCGAAGGTCCTGATTTTTTTGTTGGGGGAAAATAAGTAGTCGTACAGCGGAGCTTGAGCCCATTCAAAATAGAATTGACACAGCCGATCAACTAATATCTTAGGAGAAGACATAAAAAGTACAAAAAAGCGAATGAATTGTGCAAGGGATTGGGACAGCGAAAGTCTTTGATTTACGTATACAAAGTAACATACAATATGTGACATGAAACAACTCAAGGTCTATAATATTGATGAGATAGTATGTACGCCTGTCGAGCAGCAGGCACAGACCTTTGATATGATCACCTATGAAAAGTTCAAATTGAGGGCACAGGGCTTTCGGCATCCCCATAGGCAGAACTATTTTATGATCTTTTGGGGTACAGGAGGCAAAGGGCTACATCTGATAGATTTTGAAAAGTATGAACTCAAAGCAGGACGTATTTTCCTGATGTATCCAGGAATGATCCATGCGTGGGAATCAAGTCAGGACTTGGAAGGATTTCTTCTATTCTTCACTGCTGATTTTTTCTCTCAAAGATACAATGACAACAAGCTGTCAAAATTTCCCTTCTTTTCCTCTACACAAGCCCAACCCCATGTAGATTTTGAAGGAGGAGAAAAAGAAAAACTGGATCGTCTGTTTGCATGGATGTATGAGGCATATGAGGCAGGGGGAAATGACTGCCAGAGTACGCTAAAATCTTATCTCAACCTCATTTTGCTACAGTGCAACAAACACTATGAAAGTAAGCATGTACAGTCGGTAGAGGTTCCCCATGCCCAGCAGGTACTGGTACAGTTTGAAAAACTCATCGACCAGCATTTTCGGCAAAAGCATCAAGTCAAAGATTATGCGAGCCTCCTACATTTGACGCCTAACTATCTGAATGTCATCTGCAAATCACATATAGGGAAATCAGCGGGGAATCTCATTCGCGAGCGGATTCTCCTGGAGATCAAGCGCAAATTGCTACACGAAGACAAGACCATGGCTGAGATCAGCTCGGAGTTGCACTTCGAAGATCAGGCCTACTTCAGCAGATTTTTCAAAAGATATACAGGACAGAGTCCCTTGGCTTTTCGGAAGCAATTGTGGCAAAATCGACAGCCTTAGCAGCCTGTCATAGTCGATCACTGCTTACACATCATCACGAATCATTGGATCATGGAAGTTGAAATACTTGCACGGATACAGTTTGCCTTTACGGTAGCTTTCCACTACATCTATCCTCCGCTGAGCATTGGCTTGGGATTGATCATGGTCATCATGGAGGGTTTGTTTCTTTGGACAAAAAATAAAGAATACGAGACGCTGGCCCGCTTCTGGACGAAGATCTTTGCGCTGACCTTCGGGATTGGTGTGGCCACAGGCATCGTCATGGAGTTTGAGTTTGGCACCAACTGGGCGACCTACTCACGCTACGTCGGAGACGTGTTTGGTTCGGCCCTCGCAGCCGAGGGGATTTTCGCCTTTGCGCTGGAAAGCGGGTTCCTCGGCGTCCTGCTCTTCGGATGGAATCGCGTCAAACCTCCTGTACACTTCATCGCTACAGTCGGTGTCTTCTTGGGGAGTATGTTTTCAGCCGTTTGGATCGTCATCGCCAATAGCTGGCAACAAACGCCCACAGGCTACCACATCGTAGGAGAAGGAATGGATGCGCGGGCAGAGATCGTAGACTTCTGGGCCATGGTTTTCAATCCTTCTAGTGTAGAGCGCCTGTCTCACGTCTGGCTAGGGGCTTTTCTGGCAGGAGCCTTCTTGGTATTGAGTGTTCACGCCTATTACCTTATGCAGGGCCGCTATGTCGAAATTTCAAAGAAAGCCTTCAAAATCGCACTGGCTGTGGCTACCTTATTCTCCCTGGGACAGTTGGCCACAGGGCACAGTTCCGCAGAGGTGGTCGCCGAGCATCAGCCTGCCAAGCTCGCAGCGATGGAAGGACACTTTGATAGCTTGGCAGTGGCAGATATGTACCTAGTGGGATGGGTAGACAAGGAAAATCAGGAGGTGACGGGCATCGCGATTCCAGGTGGATTGAGCTTCTTGACGGAGATGGATTTTGATGCTGAGGTGAAAGGGTTGAATCACTTTCCTGAAGATGAGAGGCCCCACGCCGTCAATGCCATTTTTCA
The DNA here is from genome assembly GCA_038527485.1 of Bacteroidota bacterium. Lineage (GTDB taxonomy): Bacteria > Bacteroidota > Bacteroidia > J057 > J057 > JALEFZ01. Next base: position 880 of record JBCBFT010000121.1, on the reverse strand, counting down.
ATTCTACCACATCATGATCAGCATTGGGATGTTTCTGATTGGGCTTACACTCTACGCAAGCTTTCGCTGGTGGAAGGGAGATTTATTTCAGCAAAAATGGCTGCTACAGGTATTCGTGCTCTCTGTCATTCTCCCCCAAATCGCCAATCAAGTAGGCTGGTATGCTGCCGAGATGGGGCGTCAACCCTGGGTCGTCTATGGACTTTTACGCACATCAGATGCCCTGTCTCAGGCAGTGACCGCCAATCAAGTTTGGTTCTCTCTGATCATGTTCACCATCATCTACCTGATCCTCTTCACGCTTTTCATTTATCTACTTAATAAGAAGATCAAGCATGGCCCCTATGAAGAAAATGGAGGTTCTACGAGATCTCGCCAAAAGGACATGGTCAAAGTGTTTAAGTAGACGGAGAGAATCGAACTCGAGAGGGATTTCGCTACGCTCAAGGCTATTATCGGTTCACAACGCCTCCTCCAGATTGTATCTGGAGCACATAGGAGGCTTCAGTTATAAACTGAAGGGGGCCAGTGTTCTTGAGCAAAGCGAAATCCCGCAAACGGGATCGGTTCTCAAAATCTTTTTCATAGCTACTTAACGACTCAAAAAATGGAAACATTCTTAGGCATAGATTATCCTACCTGGTGGTTTTTTGTCATCGGCGGTTTATTTGCGGGATATGCTGTCTTGGACGGACTAGACTTCGGGGCAGGTGCTTGGCATCTCTTCTTTAAGAAAGAAAGCAGTAGGCGCATCGCCCTGAATGCCATTGGTCCTGTATGGGACGGAAACGAGGTATGGTTGGTGATTGGAGGAGGGGCGCTATTCGCGGGATTTCCTGTAGTCTATGCGACCTTATTTTCGGCCATGTATGTGCCTTTC
>JBCBFT010000120.1:0-19902 GCA_038527485.1 Bacteroidota bacterium | reverse complement strand
ATCTCAATGGGAAAGGCAATTTAATGCTGCGGCTGACAAACTCTTTTCAACTGCCGTATCAAGAATCAGGCAACCTGTTGAGGCGATTTTTAATTGGCTGGAGCAAAAAGTAGAGCTACAAGATGCTTCCAAAGTCCGATCTACTAAAGGATTAATTGTCCACACTTTCGGAAAATTAGCCGCAGCGTTCCTTTTCCTTATTTTTAACTGTTAATTCGCATTATTATTGAAATAATCAAAATAATCCCCTTTTTTTGAATAAAATAACTTCCATGAAGCGCCTGATCTTACTATTTATCTATTCCCTTCTTTTGCTCCATTTTTCCTTTTCTCAAATCACCCTCAAGGTAGATGAGCCTCTAGACGGGCCTCCTACCTTCTTGGAAGCAGAGGGAGAAAATAGCACCATCCACTTGCTCGCCACAGGCAAAGATCACTATCATCTCATTCGACTCGATCCCTCCTTATTGGAGATTGATCGCTCTGTCTTCCCGATACCTCCCGCTCATAGGGAAGCGTTGCTATTCCAAAAAAGCTTGCAAGGAAACGAGGTCGTCTTTCACCATCGAACAAAAGCTTCCGCAGCATCTACATCTAGTGACACCCTGCAAGTAGATCGCTGGAACCTTCAGGAGAAACAGTGGACAGAATCGGACTACATCATCAAGCAAAAGCCCATGCAGGGTCTATTTATGGTTCATAGCCATGAGAAAGCCTATGCAGAAATGTACCTCGATACAGAAACAAGCGAAGCCTCCTTGCTCAGGATAGTAGATTCCACGATCGTGATAGATCGAGCGGCACTTACGGATAGCCTTATTCCTAAAGTAATCAAGACATTCAATGCCACCCCTAAAAAGGACGTCAGACGTGTAACGGGTGATCTTACTCCCTATAAGTTCCTAGAGCGTGCGATCTCTGGTCCCTACATATACCTCAAAATAGAGGACAAAGAAACCAACAACAATCAACTACTGGCTTGGGATATACAGACAGGGGTACATACACTAAAGGAATATGCGCTCCCTGAAGACGCGAGTCTAGAAGGCAGTCAGTGGGTTTCTACCATCGAGGATCATTACCTTGCACAAGTTGTGCTGTATAAAAATAAACTATCCACACGTATTTGGGACGTAAAGACAGACGATATCATTCAGGACTTTTCTACTATTGACGCCAGTGATCTACAAGGTCAGTTCCAAATGGGAAGCCAGCAAAACTTTGGGGAATTCCCCACAAGGCCCATACCAGAGACTTTTGATGTCATTCAAGCCGCTTTGACAGATCCTAAGTCGAAGCTATTTGTCTACCTAGATCCCATTTCGCTTACTGAAAATCAACTTAACTTACGTCTGGGTGTCCATAAGAAAGGAGGCATCTCCAAGTTCAGTCTCTACTTTGGGGCACTGGCTGTTCCTGCCTTGCTACACACATCAGGGGTCCTGCCCCTTGAAGAGGGAAGTCAAATTCCTGAAGGGCTTTCCAGAGTCTTGGCAGGTATCATAGGGACGGGGAGTTTGGTTGTTGCCTTTCTCATTCCGAACAGTTCCAAGAGCTACTCTCTCCACAGAAATTGGGACCTGCCCGAATTATCTTATGCTGGCGGATCTTTGCTAGACTATACCGTCAGTCAAAAAGTCAGTAAAGCCATCAAAGCAGATGGAGACAACACCCAAGGAGGGATCGGGCAGCTCGCTTACTTTATGCATCAAGGCAAAGGTCACTACATGTATGTCAACAACTTCAATCGGATCAAGATCAAGCGTTTTTCAGGGCTGTAGGCGAAAATAAATCATGTCCTATATTCCGAATCTTAGGCCTATTTTGGGAAGAAATTGTGGTGAATCGCGTGCTTATAGCTCTATCAAGAAAGCATGCCTAAACTCTTTACAGAAAGCTATGTACACTCTGTGAATGAACTATTTCCCTCCCCGTCATAAAGACGACCCTGTGCTTTGAATTCGGGGAAATAGCTTTTAAGAATATTCCGAATCTAATTGTTTGATTTATTAACTATATGTATGATATTATACATATATAAACACCCAAGTATATCGGGTGAATTTCCTCGCCTATCCAGATAACTATGATAATGCAGTTATATGATAAAGTACATAAAAAATCTATACGAAACTTGAGTTCAAATCTCATGACCACATGTTGGAAATACACTAGGGCTCGTCTCGTGTATTATTATGATTTCCTGGCCTAACGCCACGTTATAGAAACTTTCTACCCTATTGGTAGGAATAACATCATGTACTTCTCTCTCATAAACTTTCCGTATATACTAAATCCATAACTATGAATCGCTTGAAAACATCTTTTAGCCTATCGTTGATTGTACTTATAGGTATGGCCTTCCTTATAGGCATTTTGGTTTCATGTACGCAAGAAACTCCTGTGCGGGAGCAAGAAGCACCTGACTTCCGTTTACAAGATCTTCCTTTTCAGAAAGTCTTGGATGTCCAAAGCGAAGATCAGTTGAATAGTATCACGCTGACCATCTATACAGATGATGCCTCTGTCTTAGATCTGTATACTGTCAAAGCTTTCTCCATTGCACCTATTTTCGAGTATCAAAATAATACATCCAATCGTGCAAAAGCAGATCGCATTACAGAAAAGATACCAGCAGGCTCAATCGTAGGAATACAAATATCTAATGAAGTATTGGTTCAAGAAGCCATTGGCTACAATTTAGCAGTTGATCTCCCTGAATCTGCTGAAAGAGCGTACACGTGGGAGTACTACTACAACAACAGCGATTACGGCCGAGTCACACTGAACTCTTCCTTGTATAATGTATTCATATCTACATGGTCCAGAAATCCAGGTTCTACCGCCTTTAATAATTCACTTTACAATATTGAACTTGAGAAGAAGGGAGGATGGGCACAAATATGCGCTTCAGGATCTCAGGAAATCAAAATCGGTGTCAGAGCCAGAAAACATAGTAGCCATTATAGTCTACAGTTCTTCCCTAGCTGTCCTTAATATCATCTGGCTAGATCATATACAAAGAGGGAGCGTATAAACTATGGCTCCCTTTTTTTATCCCTCCACTGCTTACCTCTTCCGTATCTATATTCCTGTAAAAGCTTCGCTGTTGTTTATTCTGATGCTACTGAGCGTTTCCATTCTCTTTGGACAGCAGGTGGTATAGTTATCGTTCCAAAGAGCTCAATCACTCACAATAAAACCTACCCTTCCCCATTCACCCCTTTCTCCAAGACCTTCTTGATCGCATTTAGCCCTGCCGTAAAAGCTCCCATTTCCTCCACGAGCTGTGCCATGCGGTCGGCGCTGAGGCGCTTTTGCTGGAGATAAATCTGGCAGATCTCTTCCCAACGCTTGTCGTCTCCAGGAGAGGCATAATCCGTCAGCTGCTTAAATTTCAGCAGATTGGCCTCGGCCCCCGTCGTCAGCGTCTGCGCTTCGCGCTCATAGTGGGACATGATCAAGGTATTGAGCTCCTGCTCATTCATGATCGGCACAATCTTCTCTGCCATGCGGTTCATGTTGCGGTAAGAACCCTGCAACTGGAAAGGCGGCTCTGTCCGATACTCGTCTTGCTGCCCCGCCGAAGCGATGTATTGCTGATTCACCGCGAGGATGACGTCACGGATGCGCAGCATTTTCTCCAAAATCGACCGATATTCCGCCACCTCTTCAGGCGTCAGATTGCTTTCGAAGTCCAGCCCTTCCCGCTCCCCTTGCTCAGCCAGTCGCACCAACGTGTAGATATCTTTCTGCGGACGGGTCGCTAGCTTATTCAAGATCGGATTGGAGGTCAAGCTATTCTCAATGTAGGACAGCTTAAAGACATCAGCTGCATCTCCAATCACATCCCCCAAATTATAGGTATCGGCACGGTTGGACAACATGTCGGGTATCTGGAATTTCTCCCCCGACTCTGTGTACGGGTTTCCTGCCATGACCACAGCAACCTTTTTGCCACGCAGGTCATAGGTTCGGGTACGCCCTTTGTAGACCCCTTCGATCTTGCGCTGGGCATCACAGAGAGAGATAAATTTCTGTAAAAACTCAGGATGACAATGCTGAATATCATCCAAGTAGAGCATCACATTATCGCCCATTTCTAAAGCTAAGTTGAGCTTGGCGAGTTCTTCGCGTGCAGCTGCATTGGGCGCCTCCACAGGGTCCAGGGAGGTCACTTGATGCCCAATAGCAGGACCATTGACCTTCATAAAAATGAGTCCTAATCTGTTGGCGACGTACTCCATCAAGGTGGTCTTACCATATCCTGGAGGGGAGATCAAGAGTAGCAAACCCTGCCTGTCCGTGCGGGTGTCCTCCCCTACTGTCCCCAGTTGCTTGGCAAGATTGTCCCCGATGATGGGAAGGTAAAGCTTGTCGATGAGCTGATTTCGAACGAAGGATGTCAATACGCGTGGGCGAAACTCTTCTAAGCGCAGCTCCTCGCGGAATGCATCTGTCATTTCTTTCTTGAGGTGGATGTAATCTTGATGCTGCGGCTGGACTTGTTCTATAAAATGCTCCATCTTCTGAATGAAGCCATGGAAATCCATGAGGTAACCCTCCTTTGTAAGGACGGGGTGGTCCCCCAACATATCTCCCAATGTCTGTTGTAGTTGAGTACGCTGGACATCCTCGGATTTGTAGCCCCCTCTGTACAAGATAAAAGCAATCTCGTCTAGATAGTTTTCATTCAAATCCCTCTTCTCCTGCTGCATGAAGGCATGCACCCACTGGCGAATCAAGACAAACTTCGCTTTTGAATTTTGGGACAACTTCTTGAGCGAAGTTTCAAACTTGGCCTTTACTTTCTTTTTACCCAAAAACTTCAAGAAAGCATCGTAAGCATCTGCCGCCTGTCCACTCACCACAAAGTGGTCATCTACCAATAATTCTCGCTGTAGATAAATAGCCGCCTGCCGAATATTGTCCTCCCCAAAAAGCGATACAAGCACTTCCTCCTGCATCATCAGCGTCTCAATGTCGCGCTGTAAGTGGCGTGCCTCCTCGCTGTCAGGAAATATCTGTAAAATCAATCCTACACCTTTGATTCGGTGGTCCAATTCTTCCCGAATCTCTACACTGGCAAAGCGGTACCAATAATACTGCGCACAAGCACGTACAGGCGGGAGAAAAGTCAATAGACCTGCTGACTGCCCCATCTCATGGAGGAGCGTCAGCATTTTTCCGGCATCTTGGTCGTGGATTCCCTTCTGATAGCCTTCACTGTATCGCTTGCTCATCTCTTCCTGTACAAAGGAAACCAGGTTCTCCTGCGGATAATTCCCTTCTTTCCATAAACTGTAGGCAAGGTATTCTGCTCGATACACCTGCTTATTCTCCGAAGGCAGCGTCATATCCCAAACAGGCTGCGTCGCCAAAAATGTATGGTCGGTAATCTCCTCAAAGAAATTGGTTCCTGTCAAATGGAAGTACATATTCTCCTCCCGAGGAACGATCGTCAGGTCCAGAGGCTGTGTATTCACAGAGAAGGGGTGACGCCCCAGCTTGATGATGTTTTCACCATCTACAAATAGCTCGTTGCGGTCTTTGAGCTGGCGGATGGCATCCTCTCGGATGATCTTGAGTCGACTCTGGATGTCCCCTGCCTTGACGGTATCATTCATCTCTGTGAGACCTGAAATGACATCACGTACTTTTTCGACCATGAGATCAGCCGCGAAATAAGCGTTGATTTCATTGGCTTCGCCAAACTTAGAAACACGGTTTTGTATGCCTTTCAGGATACGCTCTGCTGCGCGTATCAGTGAATTGGCCCGCTTGTTTCTGGCCTCTACCAGATTGAGTTTTCTTGTTTCGAAGGCATTATAAATCTCCTCTCGCTGCTCTCCAATTTGATCTACAAATTCCTCATAATCAGAAAATTTTCCCTCTAATTCCTCTACCTGAATCATCAACTTAGTCAAATATTCGTCACACTTCTCAGGTGTATCGCAGAGATCTAAGTAATTGATGAGACCTTGAGATAATAGTTTGAGCTGGGCGTTAAATTCAGCTGTGGCCTCTGTGCCTTGTAGCTCTTTGATGCGTTTTTTGAGGTTGGCCCTCAAGCCATTGAGCTGACCATAGATCCCTGAGATATTGTCAATGATCCTTGTAGTCTGGGTAGCATCGTCAATGTTCAGATTGGAGACAATGTCAATGAGTAACTCCAATTCGGAGCCGATATTTTGAATTTGATTTTCCGCCTCTTTTCCTTCGGTTACTTTGGTCACCTGCTCGATCGTCGCTTTCGCTTGATCTACTTTCGCAAAATAAGGCTGAAGGGCGTGTTCATCTAGCAAAAACGCCACCGTCTCATGCGACAGCTTTTCGCTTTGCTCCGCGACTTGTGCTTCAGATTTTTCGACTTCCGCCATGTCGATGTAACGAAGGTCCTTGAGCCCGATCCACTCTCCACGAAGCGCACGCAATGCGGCCAGGTAATGGACAAAGGTGTCGATGTCCTTCGCCTTGTGTCGACGAATTTTATCCATCAACTCCTCCGTCTTATCTACTGCCGCCTCTAGTGCTTTCCGCGTATTTTCTCGGATCTTCCTGACCTTTTCAAACTCGTCTATGGCAGAAGCTGCCGTCTCTTTGATCTCCTTGAGCGGTTCATTGAGTTTAAAAGCTTCCTCATTTCCAATCCAGTAATAGGAATCGAGGACATCCGTCGATTTTTTGACGAGGTCTACATACAGATTGCCATAGCTATCCTCTTTGTTGAGGAGCGTCAGCATTTCATTGCACTCAGCCATGCCTCGCACGAGGTCTTTGTTGCCGACTTTGGCGAGCCAGCTATCCTCTGCTGCATCTGCTGTGATCAAACTTTCTCCATAAGGCGTCTGCCAGACCTGCACCACATGATGCCTACCTGGACGATCCTCTGCACGGAAGTAGCACAACTCTCCATCAGGAAAAATAGAGAAGCCACTACAAATGATCGGTGTATCTACGGCTTGTGCCACGATGTTGTAAGGCAACAGCACGTAGATACCCACTTGCTGGTTGTAGAATATGTATAAGAAATCCTCGCCATTGGAGGAAGAAATGCGCTTTTCGAAGTGAAGATCAGAGGTGATTTTATCGAATAATTTGTACTCGCCTGTCTGTAGATAGTAGCCATTGGAGAAAATAATTCCCTGATCATCGGGCAGCAGGACACAGGCTTCTTCTATAGAATCTACTCTGAGGACCTCATTCATTTTGCCATTGAAAATGAGGTAGCGGTACTGCTTCTCCTGATAGGGTCTGATTTTCAACACGACCAGATTCCCAAGATCAGCATAGTAATATTCTGCATCGTCTAACGTCTGATCTGGATGATCCACAGGCTCTGCGTAGATCCCTTGGCCTGAATCGGTATTGTCTTCCACCTTGATGGTCAGATCCCCTCCCACTGTCTCGACGAAGACCTTGTCCAGGATAGAAATATGAGGATGGACGCCGCGTCGCTGCATGTCACGGGAAGCGCGGGTCCAGCGAAACTCATGCTGATCGGGATACTTGAACTCGTGATCGAAGCGATTTCCCAAATAAATCAAGCCTTCATCACTGATCGCCCACTTAAAGGTTTTGATGTCCTGCGTACTTCTCCCTACCTGAAATACCATGAAAAGATTGGGACCAATGACAGCAAATTTGGTAAAAACGGTATCCTTATAATATTTGTACAAGTTGTAAAAGTCTTCCTGAAACTGAGGATGATCCAGTAAATCAAGCGACTCTTGATGGAAAGAATGATCAGAACCCTCGAAGCGATAAACGGCAAATACGTCCTTGAGCTTCATTTCCGTCCTTAGTCCAATATGGACATTGTAACCAAATATGAACTGATCACCTATGGAGACCATGTCGCGAGGCGTGCAATTGTTCTCTGTTGTGATCCGATCGGTGGCGATCAGCTGAAACTCAACGCTCCCAAATACGTCTTTCCGTTTTTGGTTGAGTTGGTCCATGCGGTGGCGCAGCGTCTCGCCATGCTTGCGTAGACGACGCTGAATCAGTTCATAAGTGCTAGTTTCAAGTTGGACCTGGGATTGTGCTTCTGCCATGAAGAAGGAAAATTTTGAACAATGTATGGTAGAATAAATAACCTGAAGGGCTCTATTCCTGTATGATACAAAGACGGAAAATATCGTCTAGGGTCCAAAGGTGTGGGAGGAATTTTTTGTAGTGAAAGGAAGTAATCAAAGCAAGTGTATGCAAGAGATATGGGAGAAAGTTGCAGGCTGAAAAATATCTTGCTATGCTTCTTTCAATCCGACACATTAACAATTTATAATCTCCTTATAATTAAAGTGATTTTTCTCAAAATTTTGGGTAGTTTCAGCCTGTTACAAGAAAAATGATATATGCCGCGTAGGAGTTTAGTAGTTAGCATAGTAGGAAATTGCTGTCCAAGATGTAGGCAAGGCAGATTGTTTCTAAATAAAAATCCTTATGTCTTTAAGGACATCGAAAAGATGCCACAGGTTTGCCCCAAGTGCAATCAAGACTTTGTGATTGAACCTGGTTTTTATTTTGGCGCTACCTACGTGAGTTACGCCCTCAATGTAGCTTGGTTGATTCCGATGTTCCTGTTTTTACGCTTCGCCATTGGCTGGTCGGCCTTGGAGTGGCAATCGCTTTTGACATTGGCCATTGTACTTCCTGCGCTTGTGCCTGTCATCTTTCGACTGTCTCGCTCTATTTGGATTCATTTATTTGTAAAATATGATCCAAATATCGCTTTACAAGTTGAGGCGGAGGATGTAAGTAGGTAAAAAAGGAGGAACACTGATTATACCATCATCCCTCTGAATTATTCTTGATGTACCTCTAGGCTCTTTAATCTAGATTTTCGGATCTGCCCTTTTATGAGGTTAATGAACCAGGGAAATCTATATCCTCGCTTGCTGAGGTGCCCCGATCCCATCTCAAAAATCTTTTGATTTCCTTTCAGTCCGTGTCCTTCTACTAAGCGGTTATAAAAGTTGAAAATGCTACAAATACAGACCGCATCGTATAGGGCTTGCTCAGACCAGCCAGCCGCATACACTTTTTGGGCATCGGCTTCTACCATTTTGCTTGGCGTAACGGTCAACTTCTGGATATAATGAAAAATGGGCTTGAGCTCCTCCTTGATGGGCGCTGTATCAATGTTTTCTAATAAAGCTTGAAAAATGTCGGGATGTATGCCAAATCGTTCAGCTGTAGCTGCGTGAATCCCGTGACAGTATTGACAATCATTGAGCCCTGATACATAGGCTGCCATCATTTCTCTATCTCCGACAGAAAAAGGAGAAGGTCCCCTGAGCACCATGTCTGTAAAGGCATCGGTGTGGGCAAATCGTTTCTGGTCACGAAGGAGGACATCTGTAATATCTGAGTATTGGTCAATGTAAGAGAAGAAGGACATAGGAAGAAAATTGAATGGAGGCAACACGTATCTCATTTTTTAGATCAAATGAAACATGGAGTCTTGTGGTCCCTTCCCCATTTTGAGAAAAGGTCCTTGTGTTTGCTGTGTTGCCAATAGAATACGTAAAATGCCCACAGCATGAATATAAGCCATTTAATCGAACTTTTTATAAAAGAATCCCCTATCCCTATATCAACTTCCCATCGGCCATGACCTCTAAGAGGGCCGTACCCCTGTGGTCCAGGACTTGTGCCATAGCAGTTGTCAGGTCTTCCTTTTTATCTACACGCAGACCGAATGCTCCACAATTGGTCGCGTAATCGGCAAAACTAGGGTTGACCAAGCTCGTTTGCCAAACTTCGAAGTTATCTGCGTGTTGCTCCTTGGAGATTTTCCCTAGCTCAAAGTTATTGAGCAAAATGACTTTGATGTTCATCTGATACTTGACAGAAGTCGTGAGTTCTGCCATATACTGTCCAAAGCCTCCATCTCCTGCTACGGCTATGACAGGTCTCTCTCCCTTGTTGGCAGCCCAAGCGCCCAGAGCTACAGGCAGGGCAAACCCAATCGACCCTAGATATCCACTCATGATAAAACTATGATGGGCAGACTCAAAATAGCGACCAAAAGAATAGGCGTTGTTTCCTACATCGACTGTCATGACAGCATGTGAGGGAGCCAATCGAGTCAGTGCGTCAAAGACAGCAGCAGAATTGATGCCTTTTCCTCGGTCGAGCGCTAGCCTTCTTTTCTTCTCTTCGCGCCAGATCTTCCAGCGATTCGCAATCTCCTGGCGAGGGTCTACAGCCTGCGTTCGATCTTTTACTGCTTCCACCAATAACTCCGTAGTCGCGGAGATCTCCCCCAAGAGCGGACAGTCAATCTTATGAAACTTGGCTAGGGCAAGTGGGTCAAAATCAATCTGTATCGTAGGTATTTTGGGGGTAATGCCCGTATGCTTGGAAAAAGAGGAACCAATCGCGAGGATCAGATCCGCTTCATTCATGAACCATGAGGCAATGGGTGTCCCACTTCTCCCTAGGACGCCACACCCCAGTGGATGGGTATCAGCAATCAGTCCTTTTCCTTTGAAGGTCGTCAAGATTGGCGCGGGGATCGCTTCTGCCATTTTGGTGATTTGATCCATATGGAACCTTGCACCGTGTCCAACGACAATGATCGGACGCCTCGCTTGCTGGATCATTTGGACGGCTTGATCGAAGCTCTCTTTGGGAGGCGAAACCTTGAGCGAGGGAATGCGTTGATCGGGTGTTTGGGGCACGCCATCGGGCAGGGGCAGCGGTTGTGTATCGTTGGGAAATGTCAAATGGGATACATCTCTCCTCAACAGGGCATGTTTGACTGCAAGGGTCATGAGTTCGGCGTGCTTACTGCCTGGAAGCACACGCTGATTGAAGGCTGCCACTGAGCTAAAGGCGCTGACAAGATCCAGTTCCTGAAAGTTTCCTGTCCCCACTACCTGAGTATCCACCTGACCCGTAAGCGCAAGTAGGGGGGCGCGATCGACTTTGGCATCCCACATACCTGTGTACATATTGGTGGCACCAGGTCCTGCGATGGCGAAGCAGCCTGCAGGTCTTCCTGTGAGCTTGGCGTGAGCGGATGCTGCGAAGGAGGCAGCACCTTCGTGACGAATCCCAATATAGGTCAACTGCCCTGATGCTTCTGCTCGCTTCATCGCATCGGCGAAGCCCAAATTAGAGTGTCCCACCATCCCAAATACGGTATCGATGCCCCAATTAATCATCGTCTGCACCATGACATCGGAGATCGTTTGCACATGTGCGGGCTCTGGCTCAAGTCCGACATAGATTCCATCTGCTCGTTCTTCTACGGGGTATGTTGCGACGCCGTCGTCGTACTCAGGTACTTTCCCTGTGCAGGGGTGATAGTCCCAACCGTGCCATGGGCATCTTAAGAGTCCATTTTCAATGCTTCCTTCTCCCAGGGGACCTCCCTGATGAGGACATTTGTTGTCTAGTGCACAAAACTTCCCCTCATAATGGGTAAGGCAGATATCTTTGGTTCCTGCATGGACGGTGCGTACGAGTCCTTCGGGTAACTCTTCAGGATTGGCGAGTACTTTGTGCCAAATGAGCGCTTGTGACATGTGTATTTGGGGCTTTTGCAGTCAAAATCTTTATGGAAGAATGGGGAAGCTATAGCCTATGCTGCATGCAGATATTGAATCCCTGACTTACGGCATTCCATCTACAGCTTCAGCTTGGTAAAAATAAACCTCCCTTAAAAAAGGCGATCTCTACATATAACAACGTAGGGCAGCCGACGCGCAATGAAGATTTCCCTTTACCCTAGTGATATCACGAAGCAATTTAGGTAGGATTCATTTTCTGTGTAGAGGCACGATCAATCGACGTTTCTACACAGGAATACAATATCAACTCATTTGTGATAATCATTACTATATCACTAAAATTTGGGAGTACGCATAATGGTACTCCCTCTGCACCCGAACTTAGCGGATTAACTAAGCACGATCATTTGAAAAAGAACCATATATACACAAGAGCAAGGCGGGGAAATCCCAAAAGATAACGCAAGGCATCTACCACCAATGACTTCAAAACCCCGAATCATCATTGATCCAATTGAATACCTCCCTACGCACCTCCTGGTTCTCCCTTCATCATAACAGACAATTCTTGTGCTTCACGGTCGACTATAGGTCTCCCCGTTACAGTGTTTATACTAGTTGGATAGTTTGCATATTAAGTCTTTGATTTTCAAGCCATCAGACTAACTCATTTCTACATCTGAGATGAACTAGCTCACTAGGGTATGGTCTCTGAATTGAAGCTAAATTCCGTAAACAGAAGACCTCATTTCCTACCTTTACCTTTATTAGAGTCCTCCTTACCAAATAAAGAGAGGTAAAGGCAAAAGACTATCTTTGACCTGCTCATGATCGTCCCTAAGAACGCTTTTGCCCTACCTATACCAAACTTTTGATAGTTTGATAAACCTCTCATGGAAACGGATGTTCCTTCCTGGAAAATATGGGGAATATTTTTCCAGAACCTCATTAGCAACCATACTAAACCAATTTTTTAAGGTAAAAACCAGAAGTGCCGAAGCTAAAACATAAGCTTACGTGTTTTCTATTCCATTTACTATAAAGGCTTCGATTCACTTACTGGCTTCACCTTCCCCTGTGTGTATTACCCTCTTTATTCAAAAAGTATTCCCATAGATCCTATCATTTACATATATTCAGCATTCCATTATTCTTGCAAATCGATGAGTTGATTACACCTGTAGGATTCTCACCTCATCTGATGATACAATTATAATATCTTTCGATTTATTATCAAAATTAAATGATATAAAAGTTGAATTTAAATGACATCAATAGCCGTATTCGCTATCTTATCCAGTATCTGGAGATGAATACAAATTCGTTCGCAAACAAAGTGGGAGTCGCGCAAGCCGTCATCTATAATATAGTAGATGAAAAAGGCAGGAAAAGTAAACCAAGTTATGAATTGATCGTTAAAATCATCAAATCATTTGATATAAATCCTGCATGGCTGCTCATCAATAAAGGACATATGTTTCATTCAGAAGCTGATGGCCCGAGTGTACTGACAGATCAGGATTCTAAGTACAAAACAGATCCTCCTATGACGAACGATCACAGCACAGATATGCCCGCAACAGACCAAGCCATTGGCAAAGATCTGCAAGCACTCAAAGTAGAGATTGAGCATCTCAAAGAAATTAACACCCTGCTGAGACAGCACAATACAGACCTGCGCCTCATCCTCCATCAAATTGAAGAGGGTTCCTTCAATATCCCAAACTCTGAAGAATCGGAGAACAAGCAAGATCCACAAACCTAACTAACCGCACGCATTGATCTAGCCCTCCTACGATGGCGCACGATCTCGGATCATGGTCTCCACCACCCCAAAGCGAAGCATGAGCCAAACTCCGAAGAGCAGGCCCATGCTTACCATCTAACCATTCATCTTACATATCTTTATACCAATAGACTCGAACAGGTGAAAAATTCAAAGATGCTAACCGTCACAATCAGTCTGAACCTCCTTCTACCTGTCCTTTGATTGTTTTATATCAATCCTATGAGAAGCTGTATCAAATCAAGTTCAATGGTTTGATATCTGCTTTCAAGATCTTTTGAGGGGCTGTTTCCAGCCATTTGTCCAATAAGGTGGCATACACCTGTCGAAAGTCAATCCGATACCCCACATCTCCCGCATCTAGCTTCGCCAAGTCAGGTGCCTCATTATAGATTCCTGCCCGTTGGAGCTTCCCTCCCATGAGAAAGAGGTTATTGGCCTTGCCATGATCTGTCCCACCTGAAGCATTTTGGTCCACGCGTCGCCCAAACTCCGAGAAGGTCATGACAGCCGCCTGGTCCCATTGATCATTGGATTTGAGGTCCTTGATGAAAGCCGCTACCGCTTCACTGTATTGCGTGAGTAGACGCGTGTGAGCATTGGCTTGACGGACGTGGGTATCGAAGCCTGTAAAGGACACATAGAAAACGGAGGTCTCGATCCCTGAACAAATCAGCTCGGCGACCATCTTTAATTTTTTCCCTAACTGCGTTTGCGGATAGTCCATCTTGGATTGAAAGACCCTAGATTTCTCGTAGATGTAATCCACGGAGGAGTACGTCTCTGTCATCGTCTTATACAGATAGTCTAGATCCGACTGAACCACACCCTGTGCTTGCCCTTCCATCAGATGGGTAAACCAAGGATCTTTCATGGCCTGACGCAACTTTTTAGGGTCTTGAATTGCGATTCCCTTCATACTTTCCCCCTTCATGGCCAAACTCAATGTACCATCAATCTCCATGATCTTATGCGGATCATCTCCCTTGCAAGCATGATCTAGGTAGCGCCCCAACCAACCTGTATGCCAATGATCCTGGGCCGAAGATCCTGTATGCCATATGTCCATCGACCGAAAGTGCGACCGATCGGGATTGGGGTATCCCACACTGTTGAGAATGCTCATATACCCCTGGTCATACACTTCACGCAGCGCCTTCATCGCAGGATTCATGCCTTGCAACTCGTTCAGCTTCAGCACTTCTTCCTTGGCAATCCCCAATGTCGGACGGGCTTGATAGTATCGGTCATCTTCGAAGGGGACAATGGTGTTCAAACCATCATTCCCACCTGAGAGCTGGATAATGACCAGCTTCTTTCCATGGATCCCTTGCGCCTGTGCCGACAGTTTCTGAATAAAGCTAGGCATCAAGACAGAAGCGGAAGCGAGGGAGGATATTTTGAGGAAGTCTCTTCTAGTGGTAGACATCGGATTTTTTCTTGGGTAAATGAATGGAAGAAGGGAGAATGAATACAAAGCCTGTCAGCACATTTGATACTCAGGTGTACTGAGCAGACGGAGGGTCAATTGTTTGAACTGATCCTGCTTCTCCGAGCCACGAATAAAGGGCGTCACTTCCTTCAACCTGTAGGGATTTCCTGCGAGCAAGAAGGCTTGAAGCCAGCCGAAAGCATCGTTTTGTCTTTCCATCTCCCGCGTCAGGGGCTCCCAATCAATGAGCATTTCCAGTGCTTTATTTTTCTTTTTCAAGCGAAGTAAATCTTCATTGCCTGCAAATTCTCCCTTGACCTCTACGCCCAAATCCTCTGCATTGAAAAGGACCTGAGGTATCCGCAGCCGCACAATCAGCGTGCTACTGTCGATCCAATCACGACCTGCTGGCCATCCTGCGACTCCTGGCGGCTGAAACAACATCTGCCCCAAGACCTTTTGTAAAAAAATGATCCCATCAGCCGTCTTAAAATCCATATTCGTCTGACGCATCAAACCCACCAGGAACTCCGTAGGAGACTTGATCTTGGTCCCCACATTTTCCTTGGCATAAAAGTGCTCAGATGAAAACATCGTGATCAACAGCTGCCCGATGTCATAGTCCGATTCATACAATTTCTCTGCCCACTGATTAGCAACAGTTTCATTTACCTTGTCATTGACAAAATACCGATAGAGCTTGTAGGTGAGGAATCGGGCTGTCTGTTTTTCCTCCAAAATAATCCGCAGAATATCATCGCCATCAAAATTTCCTGTGCGTCCCAAGAACGTCTTCAGACCTGTATCATGCTGTCGCCTGCGAAAGACAAACTGCCGATTAAAATCAAATCCCCAGCCCGTGAAGGCTCTAGCTGCTTCCTGTATGTCCCTTTCTGTGTAATGTCCTCTCCCAAGTGTAAACAGCTCCAATAATTCTCGGGCAAAGTTTTCATTAGGATGGGCCTTCTTATTTTGCTGCCCATTGAGAAATTGAAGCATGCCAGGGTCCTTGGCGACTGCCTCTAGCAGGTCTCCAAACTTCCCCAAGCCATAGTTTCTGAAGGTATTATTTTGCTTCTCAGCAAAGCCATAAAAGAGGAGGCGACAGGCAAAATGATCATGCCAAAACAGTGTCATTTTCTCCCGAAGCTGTGCCTCTGTAAACATCATGCGTTTGTACCAAGCGATGTTGAGATCCTTGATGAAGATGCGATTGGTCTTGGCCAGTTCGCGCCGCTCTTCCTTATTCATCATCTTACGCTCTACAGGAGAAGGCGCCTTTAGCTCACCCACTGTCAAGGTCTCATTCTGCTCCGCATCCTTGAGGATCTGCTTGAGGACCCACTTCCAAGACTGATTCTTCAGTGACTGCCAGTCTTCGATCCGCATCCCAAATCCTGCCCGGTTGTATAGGTGTTTGATTCTCTCCTGATTTGCGTTCATCTATGATCTTTTGCGAAAGTTTTACCTTTGGATACCAAAAGGAGTAAAAGGTTTAATGAGGAAGTAGAGATCTTGAGTGGCCATTGTTTGCGAAGTTTTACCCTATCTCAAAAAATTAAACATAAAACACTATTAATCAGATACTTAAAAAGTGAAAGATGCCGAAAAAATAGTAATAAAATCTACCATTGGACCTTCCCAATTTATACATGTCACCCATTCTCATAAAAAAAGAGGCAAATGCATGTAAGCACATACCTCCTTTCTGGAAGATACCAGTGCCAACGTCTCGTTGGTGCTACGTTGGATACGTCATAGATAAACGTATCTACTTCTTATCAATCTTCTTACTTCGTCCAATCCCTAAATTCACCCCTATCCGAAGGGAGCTAAACTGTGCCGATTCAGGCAATAGGAACGAAAGCACATTGTCAGATGCTGCATAGATAACTGTAGGACCGAGCTTTAGGACGATATTGGCACCGAGGCTGTTGTAGATGCCATTGCGTATAGAGTAAATACCCCCCACACTGAGTACACCTCCGAGGTCTTTGCTCACGCCTACCCCCCAGGCTGTACGCCATTTATCCAGCACGCGCTCACCATGCCCCATGACGCTCAATCTCAGCTTGAAGGGAAAACGATAGGTCGTACTCAGATAAAACTGAGGAGACAAACTGGTCCGATAATCCAAGACGGTATCTGAAATCGTGACATCTTGCACCAGAGAATCTAAATAAGTAGCAGGATCAAAGCCAACGGTATCTGGACTCAAAAAAGCAGAAGGATCTATCCCATCGAAATTCAACGTGCCTCTCACACGATAGGATCTCGCTGCTACTCTCCATCTGATATATCCTAGATCCAGGAGACTCGCCTGGATCTTCCAGCGCTCTGAAGGGAGATAAGTGACGCCCAAGTCAATCCCCAATCCATTGTTTCGGGCAAAGGCATCTGGGTCCACGCTGGGATTCAAACCTGAAAGACTATCTAGCGTCGTGATATTGCCAAAATCCAACGCCCCTACCTGCACCTCGTAATCCGCATCTAGTGCCAACTGATAGTATTGGTTGGAGGTAGAAAAATCCAGTTGTGCCTGGGCCGTCTGTATGTCTACCAAGCCTGCAAGATACTTGGCGCGAAGGCCGACACGCCACTTCTTCGTAATCGGCAACGCTGCCCCCACAGCAATCTCTTGAAACGCTTGTCCTTCGAAGGTAGGGGCAAGGTCCATCGTGTCTCCAATAGAAGCGCCATTCCCTTCCCAAACCAGTTTAAGCAGGTCTCTAGGATATCCTAGCGAAAGTCGCCCACGCGCACGTGCCCCTACCATGAGCTGTAGCTTCAAGATTCGAAAGCTGAATGAAAGCTCCTCCACCGTCGTATTCAGACTGATCAGGTTGCGGTCATTCATGACCTGTAGGGCGTTGTCGACATTGAGTCGGACAGAGTCGGTGCCAGGCACAGCTTGCACAAGGTCACGATACTTAAATCCTGAATGCACCGCATGGACGTAGGGTTGTGGAAATGCCACATTGACTCTGTAGGGCATGTAATGCGCGGGATTGGTCCAAAGCGCCTGGAAAGCACGGGGCATAAGGTGGATACCCATCTCTTGCTGCGCAAAGAGTTGGCTTCCGAGACTCATCCACAAGCCCAAAAAGATATAGGTAATATATTGTCTATACATGAGAGAAATAGCTTGAAATCAAAATTTTGCACGAAAACCTATCTGGATTTGTAGCGCATTGCGCTCGGCGATTTGCACGGTCGTATTGCCTAGATTAGTAGTAGATAGGTCTGCTACCATACGCACTTTTTCCATCGCAAATACACTCTTCAACTTCTCAGGTGTAAGCGCAACGTCAAAAATCTCTTCTGCTGCTTCGACTACATCTCCTTGAGCATCCACTAAAGCACCGGCGAGTACTTGCTGCTTTTCGGCAAAAAGGGAATCGATGATATTTTCCTGCGCATCCAACAGATAAATCTGCACACGCATCTCCAAAGGAATGCTGTTTGTGGTGATGACCCGCATGTTGGCTTCCTTTACATCGTCGATCTCGGTGAGGCTAATATCTCGCGTAGTAGAGAAATTCAACTCACTCATCTGCCCTCGCAAAGGAATTTCTGTCCGAATACCAATGGTAAACTCACTGGTGTCTGTGACGAATCCGATCTCTGAAGGATCATTGTTGGGATGCGTGACAGCATCTACATCAAAATCTAGCGCACGCGGGATGGTCGTCAAGGCATCTGCCAGGTTGGAGTTTCCTTTGTCAAATGTGATCTCCGTCTCCCGAAATTCCCCTACTTCACTCGTAGAAGGATAATTGATGTCAATCCCTTCTTGCAAGGCTTGGCTGACGATATTAATCCCTTCTCCTTCTTGTGGGACAAATTCCAGCTCTTCAAAACGAATACGGATAGGTACGCCAAAAGAATTATCAATCAGCAATGTAAGCTGTGGATCATCCAGCCGAAAACGCGCGGCCTGAGCTTCAGTAGAGGTACTGATAATGGTCGAGTCATTGGCCAAAGAAAAAATGTAGTTCCCAAAATACCCTTCGGCATAGTTGTAATCCATATTTTCCATTTCCACTACGACCTCATCCAACGTCACGGATGCACCCGTTCCTACCCTTCTGGCGTCATAACTTAGCGCCAGTTGACCATTGGCAAACGCAAAGCTATATCCTCGCAAGTCTACGACTTCTCTTTGCGCTCCTATTCCATTGAATGAAAAAGTCTGTGAGAAATCAAGCCCCTCCTTCTTGAGTCCTTGAATATTGAGGGTCACTTCTGATGCTTCGGATGTATTGCTGTTAAACGCGAGGCTGAGCTGGCCTTGCGCTAGGCCGATGGTTTGAATACTTGTCAGCGGAAATGTGAAAGCGATCGCTTCCGATGGCATGGGAATGAAAAGGTTGGGTAGAACCACGATGTCTTTTCCTGTAGCCGTAATTAAATCTGTCTCGTAGGTGAGTCCCACACGTCTTTCAGGATCAAATGTCAAAAAGGTAGAACTATCCACTACATCCAGTAGGTCTTCTATAGAGACAGAGGCATCGATCAAGGGGATGGCGATATCGGGTTGCCAATCAGGTGTCTGTAGACGTGTAGTTTCATCCAAAATCTCACATCCGACGATTCCCCATAGGCAGAGGAGCAAGGTATA
The DNA here is from genome assembly GCA_038527485.1 of Bacteroidota bacterium. Taxonomy (GTDB): domain Bacteria; phylum Bacteroidota; class Bacteroidia; order J057; family J057; genus JALEFZ01. The sequence continues at coordinate 541 of JBCBFT010000120.1, read as the reverse complement.
AATCGGGGTGTATCTCATACAATTATGCTAAACCTTTGAGGACAAAAAGTATATATCCTCCTTAGGAAAGAAATAAAAGCCCGTAATAATATTTCACTGGCCATTATTTTTAACAAAAATATCGTACCAAAAAATCGTTCCAATTGAAAAAAAGAAACAATGGAGGGAAATAGAAGAATTTCGAATAGAGGAAAGGAGAGTTTACCATCTCATAAGGAAGAGGTCAGATGTTAAGATATGATCTTGATAGGGATTTCACTATGCTCAAGACAAAAGGCCTAAATCGTTTATAATCAATATATTATACCTTATAAATACCTCGTTTTATTATGTCCATCTATCTAAGTAGGTGGACATAAGAAATGGGGCTATAATAGAGTAGGCGCAGCCTCGAATGAAAAGCGTAAGTATGGTCATCCTGACGACCATTCCCGTAGGGAAGGAGGAAGGAACTAAAGCAGGATAACTGAGATGAAATCTCATATCTAGTGTCGTGTAGATAAGACTCGTTTAGATCTTTCTCCCGCTATGAAGATTGCGG
>JBCBFT010000119.1:0-20144 GCA_038527485.1 Bacteroidota bacterium | reverse complement strand
CCTTACAACTCATAACCTGTACTCCGCTTAATCTCCTCCAGGACAAACAAACTCTGCACATTCGAAATTCCCTCAATAAGGGAAAGTTTGTCTACCACAAAAGCCTGGTATTCGTCCATGCTATTGACCGCAACTTTGAGGAGGAAGTCGTAGCTGCCCGACACATGGTGGCACTCCATGACTTCAGGCAAAAATTCCAACTGCGCACGAAAGTTATCGATCAAGTCTTTCGAATGACGTAAGAAGACAATCGGACAAAAGACCGTGATCGCTTTGCCTACCTTTTCCTTGTCGAGGATAGCCACATATTCCTTGATGTAACCCTGCTGTTCTAGTTTTTTGATTCGCTCAAAGGTAGGAGACACTGTTAGGCCTACCTGATGGGCAATTTCCTTGATATGCTGTTTGGCATTGGTTTGTAGGAGCATCAATATTTTTCTGTCGATTTCGTCCATGGCAGAATCATTTTCTATCAAAATAATCGTGAGTAGGGCTAAGAGTAAAAAAGCCTGCAAATATAGGATTTGATAGAATAATTTTTTGAATTGTCTATAATTGAAAATATCAATTACTGTATTATGTAAATTTGTAGAAAAGAATTTTATGTTGGAATAAAAAGGGAATGCTGTAATGAATGGCTAATCACTTTTTACTAACTGCATTTTCTCTTCCTCAAAATCGAATACCACATGTATACAGCAACATATCCAAAATCTATTTCGGAGAAAGACCAAGACCGTCTCGCACACCTTTTTTCTGAGATCGAAGGCTCCACGCCCTACAACATCGGCTACCCCGTAGCCAAGGATTTTGATTATAGCGAATTGTATCATTTCCTCCAATTTCCGATCAATAACATCGGCGATCCCTTTCAGCCAAATCCGTATGCAGCCAAAACGCACGAAATGGAGCGAGAAATTGTGTCATTCTTTGCGGACTTATTTAGGGCAGATCCTCAGGATTACTGGGGCTACATCACCAACGGAGGCTCGGAAAGTAATCTTTACGGACTCTATCTTGCTAGGGAAAACTTTCCCAATTCTATTGTCTACTTTTCAGAGACGACGCACTACAGTGTGAAGAAGAATATTCGACTGCTCAATGTGTCCAGTATCGTGATTCGTGCCCAAGCCAATGGCGAAATGGACTACGAAGATCTTGAGCAGGCGCTCAGCCTCAACCGTCATAAGCAAGCCATCGTATTGGCCAATTTTGGGACGACCATGACCGAAGCGAAGGATGACATCTCTCAGATCAAATATATCCTGCGTAAGCTAGCCATTCGTGATCATTACATCCATGTCGATGCAGCACTGGCGGGTACTTACGGGGCCTTCATGGAACCTCGTGTTCCTTTCGATTTTACAGATGGAGCAGACAGCCTTTCTATCAGCGGACATAAGTTCATCGGGTCGCCTATCCCAGCAGGTGTGATCGTGACGCGTAAATCATACAAGGAAAAGATTTCGAAGGGGGTCGCCTATATCGATGCTCAAGACAATACCATCGCAGGCTCTCGAAATGGACATAGTCCACTTTTTTTGTGGTATGCACTCAAGAAAATGGGAATAGAGGGATTAAAAGCGAGGTATCAACATAGCTTGAAAATGACCGCTTATTGTAAGGCTAAATTGCAGGATATTGGGATCCATGCATGGTCCAATCCAGGCGCCATCACTGTCGTACTTCCCAAAATGGCAGGTCCCATAAAGTTGAAGTGGCACTTGGCGACAGAAGAGGAGATCTCGCATGTCGTGTGTATGCCCAATGTGAATCATGATCATATTGATCAGTTTGTCGCGGATCTTGTACAGTACAATACCATCGACCAGTAAAAAGGAGATGTTTCGCAAAAGGTCAAGAAGCGAGATGATAGGGGGGCACTTAGCCTCCCTTTATTTGTAATGTAGGGATCATAGGAGTGGGATATTTCCAATATTAGAATAATAAATTTCCTATTTACGCAAATAGGGAAGAAAAGGTGAGAAAGGAATAATATTTGTTTAGATGTTGTAAGTAATTGGTAGTGAGGGGCCTGTGGTTAGGGTGTCTGAGGGTAGATCAAAAGGAGAACATCATGGGTTTTTGAAATTTTTGTAGAGGAAATATCATATTACTGGATTGAGGACGTTATGCAACCGTAACTAACACCCTAAATATCTTTTTCCAGAAATAAAACAATCATCACCTTTAACCTAGCAAACATGAATCGGAAGCCCTTTTTTCTGATCCTTACCACACTCCTTGCACTCAGTACCTTCCCATTTGCCGCTGCCCAAAATATGGACATGAATGCGGTCACCCCTCAAGCAAAAGTCGAAATCAGAAATGCCCTTGATATGATCGGGCACGACATGATCGCATTTACAGAATACGTAGAAGATGCCTATAAATTAGATTCTACCATGCCAGTTGCCAATGCTTTCCTCGCATTGGACCCACTTAAAGCAGAATATTGCGCCCAGCATGTGATGCGTTTCAACGCCTTCGAAGGTGAATACACAAAAGTGGAGCTTCTTTTTAAAGATATGTTAGGACAACTGGCCAATCCCAGCTTCAAAATGTCTAGCATGGGTGAGCAGTTCACCGATTTACATCCTGAAGATGGAGGCCTTCATGCGTTTGTAGGATATATGTATCAGCTCAATGAAAGACCTCGCTTGGCGATCAAGCACTACCAGCGTGCGATCGCTCTCTCGAATCATGCAGGCGCACACAATCTGCTTGGCTATTCCTATCTGGAAGCAGACCGTTTAGAACTTGCCAAGCAAAGCTTTGTCTCCTATCTCGCAGCCTATCCCGATCATCCCAATCCTTACGATTCTATGGGAGATTATTTCATGAAGGTGGAAAAATACGATGAAGCAGTAGAGGCATACGAACAAGCATTAAAATTGAGCCCTGGAAGCAACTTTGCCGCTAAGAAAGCAGAGGAAGCACGCGCCAAAATGAAGTAAAACACTAGTGATTATCACGAATGAATGCTGATAGGATTGATTTTCTATGTAAAAACGTCATCAATCGACATCTCTACATAGGAATGCAGCACTGACTCATTCGAGATAACCCCTACTGTCGCCAAATTTCTGAAGCTCCAGCATTTGTTGGGGCTATTTTTTACATTCTCCCCATATTAGATACTTATCCATCCACTCCACTCGCCCCAAATTTGGGATGGGTAGATGTACAGGTGGCCTCCATAGACCAGGATTGGAGCGGATCAAAGTTTGTGTATCGTCTGACGGATTGGGTATAAAAAAGCACGGACCCATGAAGAGCACGTGCTTTGCCTAAGTTTTATGACGAATCAGCCTTGATTTACACTCTTGCTGATAGGTATGTAGCTCATATATTACTTGGTGGCTTTCTTAGTAGGAGCCATGATCATGATCATACGACGGCCTTCCATACGCGGTGCCATCTCAACCTTACCCAATTCTTCTAGTTCCTGTGCAAACCTCGCCAGGACATCTTTTCCACGATCTTTGTAGATGATGTTACGCCCGCGAAACTGTACATAGGCTTTCAGCTTATTGCCTTCATCAAGAAATTTCTTGGCGTGATTGAGCTTGAAATTGAAATCGTGATCGTCTGTGTTGGGACCAAAACGAATCTCCTTCATCTCCACTTTATGCTGTTTGGCTTTATTGGCCTTTTCTCTCTTTTTCTGCTCGTATCGGAACTTGGAGTAATCGATGATACGTACAACAGGAGGCTTAGCTTTGGGCGCGACTTCTACCAAGTCAAGCTCCAAATCGTCTGCCATTCTCCGAGCATCGTATGTGGAGTAAATGCCATCTTCTAGGTCAGGTCTACCCAGTGTCTCTTTGTGTTCATCTAAGCCCACGACCCGTACATCGGGTACCCGTATTTCATCATTTATCCGGTGTGGGCGTTGAGGCTCCCTACGAATAGGTCTTCGTCCTCTAGGTGATCTTTTTGCCAAGTTTATCCGATTAAGTGAAAAAAATAGATAAAGGGATGTTCCCCTGATGATTAAATATAAATAATGAAACAATTAAAGTGCAAGCAATTTAACTATTAGCATGAAAATGACCAAGTACCAAAGAAGGGGAGACTTTATACCTCCCCTTCTGATTCCATGTATCATCTGATTTTAAGCAACTTCTCACGCTAGGCCAGCAGGTCGTTAATTTCCTGCTTCAGATGCGCCATGAAGTCTGCTTGACTCATGACTCCCAGGTCTCCCTCCTTGCGTTTACGTACGGCGACAGCTCCTTGTGAAGCTTCTTTTTCGCCTACAATCAGCATATAGGGATACTTTCCTAGCTCTGCTTCTCGGATCTTCTTTCCCGTGGATTCGTTGCGGAGGTCTACATCTACACGGTAACCCTCAACCATCAGGTTTCGTCGGACTTCTTCTGCGTAAGCGTTGTACTTTTCCCCAATAGAAAGTACGATCGCTTGATTGGGAGCCAACCACAAGGGGAAATCTCCTGCCGTATGCTCAATCAATACAGCTGTAAAACGCTCAAGCGAACCAAAAGGGGCACGGTGAATCATCACAGGACGATGCTTTTGGTCATCTGCACCTATATATTCAAGTTCGAAGCGATTGGGGAGTTGATAATCCAACTGTACAGTTCCCAATTGCCACTCTCTATTCAGCGCATCGCGCACCATGAAGTCAAGCTTAGGTCCGTAAAATGCAGCCTCTCCTTCTTCTTTGACGACATCCAATCCTTTTTCCAAAGCTGCTGCTTCAATCGCTGCCTCTGCTGCATCCCACTGCGCAGGATCACCAAAGTATTTCTCTGGCTTTGCGGGGTCTCTAAGTGAAACTTGTACTTTAAAATCATCAAATTTCAAGACGCGGAAGATATACAAAACAATGTCAATCACTGCTTTAAACTCATCTTTGACTTGATCGGGTCGGCAGAAGATATGGGCATCATCCTGTGTGAAGCCTCTTACACGTGTCAGTCCATGCAACTCTCCACTTTGCTCATAGCGATAGACTGTTCCAAATTCTGCCAATCGGATCGGCAGTTCTCTATAAGAACGTGGCTTAGCGCTATAGATCTCGCAGTGGTGGGGGCAGTTCATGGGGCGAAGCAAGAATTCCTCACCTTCACTTGGCGTTTGAATGGGTTGGAAGGAATCTTCTCCATACTTTTGCCAGTGGCCAGAAGTCTGATAGAGTTCTTTTTTCCCAAGGTGAGGGGTCACCACTAGGTCGTAGCCTGCTTTTATTTGTACCTTCTTCAGGAAATCAATGAGGGCCTCCCTTAGACGAACCCCATTGGGCAACCATAGTGGAAGTCCTAATCCGACTCTTTCTGAGAAAGTAAATAGTTCTAGCTCTTTACCGATCTTACGGTGATCACGCTTTTTGGCCTCCTCGATTATATGTAGGTATTCGTCCAGTTCCTTCTTCTTAGGGAAAGAAATGGCGTATATCCGTGTCAATTGCTTATTCTTTTCATCTCCACGCCAATAAGCTCCCGCAGTACTCAAGATCTTTACAGCCTTGATAACCTTAGAGTTGGGGATATGGCCGCCTTTGCAGAGATCTACAAAGTTGCCAGAATGGTAGAATGTGATGTCTCCATCTTCTAGCCCTTCAATTAGCTCGACTTTGTACTCGTTTCCCTTCTCACTGTAGTGGGCAATCGCATCCGCTTTGCTGATCTCCTTTCTTTCGAAAGTTTCACCTGATTTGGCTAGTTCCATGAACTTCTTCTCCACTTGAGCATAGTCTGCTTCTCCAAAGTGCGTATCTCCAAAGTCCACATCATAGTAAAACCCACGTTCGATCGGAGGTCCAAATCCTAATTTGATCCCAGGATAGAGCTCCTCTAATGCTTCTGCCAAAATATGGGCTGAAGAGTGCCACATAGCCTCCTTTCCCTCCTGGTCTCTCCATGTCAAAATCTGTACTGCTGCATCTGTATGAATCGTTCGATTCAACTCCCACGTTTGTCCATTAACATTGATGGCAAGAGCGTTACGTGCCAATCCTTCACTGATGTCCTTAGCAATGTCCAAGCCAGTGATGCCCGCCTCATAGTGGCGTTCGTCTCCATTCGGGAGTGTGATTTTTACCTGATCAGGCATGAATACAGATATTTTAAAAAGTATTTAAAATGAATCGTTTTGAGTAAAACCCCACACATACAGAGGATTTTACAAATACGCGTAAAGATAGGAACCCACTTTGAATCTGTGAAGTTTTCCTGAGGAATATTCACAGGGGATTCGCTCGTTTTTATGAGGAGTGTTCGCTATTTTTTACCAGAAGCATAGGAATACTTAAATACAATGTCTCAGAAGGCCTTTTTTCCGTCCGAACCCTTTGAGCAAAGCCTCAAAAGTTTTCATCTAGAAGTATTGGACTCTACCTCTTCTCTGGAGAAGGCAGCGAATGCCTATCACCTTATATGGATTCGAGAGGGAAAAGGTTTCCAGAAAATTGACCTTCACACACACCATATTCAGCAAAATACACTTTCATTCGTAGGACCGCATCAAATGTATGCATGGGAAGGTACAGTTTCACAAGGCTTTCAGATCAGATTTACATTGGATTTTTTGTGTGCGACAGGGTTTTCTGACCAGTCTTTGAGTGAGCTACGCTTATTTGGCGATCCTCAGCCATGTATTCACCTAGACCATGCCCAAGATCAGAAACTACTGCAAATGGTCCGCTGGTGGGAAGAAGAAGCCCAATCACCTTCTGAGATAGTAGAAGCTTGGGTGGGAACAATCCTAAAACTCATCTTACTCACTTGCCATCAGATACATCGTGGACAAGCAAAGAGTGAAAAGGAACAAGGACCCCTAACAGAGTTGACCCATCGATTCAAGGAATTGGTAGAGGAGAAATTTACTTCCTGGCATAAAGTGAAGGAATATGCAGATGCTTTGTTCATTACCCCCAATCACCTCAATGATCAAGTCAAACACGATCTCGATCAATCTGCTAAGACATATATTCAGGAACGGCTCATATTGGAGGCAAAACGAATGGCTCACTTTACAGACCAAAGCCTAAAAGAAACTGCTACAGTATTGGGGTTTCAAGATAACTCACATTTTGGGAAGTTTTTCAAGCAACAGGTAGGGATGAGTTTCTCAGCTTTCAGGAAATCGATCAAGTAAGTTCAATACATGCTACTTTTTATATATGAATAGAACCTTTCTCCACGGCATTCGTTTTAATGTTTAAACACTGATAGTAGCTTGCATCTATTCATTTATTTTAAAAAAGGAGTAAATAAATGTTGAACCATACACAAATGTATAGACCCATATATCGGATTGTTCCTTCTCAACCTACCATGGTAGGAGAGGGGATGGAAGTATTGCGCCCACTGCCTGCTAGAGGTATCCGTAAGGTGGGGCCTTTTATCATGCTGGACCACTTTGGGCCGCATAGCCTACCTCCAGGTAAGACAGGAGACGTACCTCCGCATCCACATGCAGGCTTTCAGACGGTGACCTATCTTTTCAAAGGCAAAGGCTTCCACCGTGATAGTTCGGGGGCGACACAAGAGATCTTACCAGGAGGGGTGAATTGGATGACGGCAGGCCGTGGCATCGTGCATGCTGAGCAGATGGCTGGTGATCCCACCGATGGGACAGTCGAAGGATTTCAGATCTGGGTCAATCTACCCAGGGACCAGAAATTCACCGAACCAGGATTTGATGGCATGACGCCAGATGAACTTCCCATTCGTAAGCTAGAAGGGGGGCAGGTTCGTGTCATTGCAGGGAATTGGGGTGATACCATTTCCAGAGTTCATACTTTTTCGCCTTTATTTCTTTATCATCTGACCTTGTTTGAAGGAGCAGAAGTAGAAGTGCCTGTAGATCCCACCTTTGCGGCAGGTGTGTATACGGCAGATGGAGAGATAGAGATCAATAAGGCAAGTCAGGTTGAAAGAAGTTTGCTGACGCTCTTTGAGCCAGGCGAAGGGAATGTGCTTCTCAAGGCTCAATCTGATGCGCAGATTATGGTGATGGGAGGTGTCCCTCTTGATCAACCCATGGCTTCTTATGGCCCCTTTGTCATGAGTACTTCTGAAGAGTTGCAGCAGGTGATGAATGACTATCGCGAGGGAAAAATGGGAGAAGTAGAGTGGGAGTAACTGTGAAAGGTGACCGAAGACGATGGAAAAAACTGTAGAGTAAAAAAGAAGCTGACTCGGCAAAAGTCAGCCTCTTTTTTATAAGACCAGGTTTGAAGTTCTCAACATGGTCAAAAGATTTTCTCAAAGAATTATTGTGCTTCTCTGGCAGGGGCACTTTGGATAGTTTCTCCTGCTAGACCGTATACTTTGCCACCGCTACTCACACTTTTGGTGAGGCTGGGCCTGCCACTGAAAGCGATTTTGCCACCTGAGCTAGCAGAAGCCGTGAGCTGACTAGATACATGTACAGCAACTTTTCCACCAGAGGATGCTTGAATGGTCGCATCCTGACAGCGGAAGCCATCTGCTTCTATTTTACCAGAACTCGATGCAGCTCCTACAAATCCATTGGAAGAACCACCTGAAAGCATGACTTTACCTGAGCTAGATACTTTGCTCATGAAGGTATCTCCTTTGAAAGAGTTGACCTGAGCTTTACCTGAGCTACTGGCATTGACAGTCAGCTTATCTCCTACGAATGCTTGGACAAAAGCTTTTCCAGAGGAAGAAGTTTTAATCGTTAGCTGATCTGAATAGATCGTTTCCGAGCAATTAACTTTGGCGGACGAACTTACTTTGATGCTCTCAAGTGAGCGAAAAGTTACCGTCGCTTTTACGGTTGCATTCTTGTAAGATCCTTTGTCCAAGTAGATTTTCAGCGTGCCATCCGATACCCTGGTCAATACTTTATCTACAGAAATACCTGAGACTTCCAGCGAGACACCTGGACTACCTCCTTTGCGGAGATCGACCTCTATACTTTGTCCCACAGCAAGTTTGTCAAAGGACCCAAGGTCTCTGCGCTCATATCCTTGTGCCATGAGTAGAGAGCCTGTTAGGAAGGAAAGGATAAGTAACAGAACCGATCTTTTCATTTTCATATGTTGAGTAGAATTAAATAGATAGAGAGGTAGATGATTAAATTACCTTAAAGACCCATAGGATGCAAAAAGGTAGCTTGGGATGTATATGGCAAAACTGCCATTTCCAGATTTTTTTTTAGGTGTAGGCAACGGGTAAAGATGTAATGCAACTATCCCTTAGCCTATGCTTGATTTATCATAAGTCTAAAATATAAGTGGGAAGTATTAAGTAGATGAGACAATAAAGAGACCCATGATAAGGCAGGATTTATATAACAAAACGTGGAAAAGGAATTATCTTGTAGGATGTATTATTTACATATAAGTTGCAGTATATGTGTCAGTTAGCTCATCAATGTTTAAGGATTTTGTCAACCTCACTTATAGGAGTTTGTCTAGTCTTTGTCCTTGGGCCACGGGAAAGCCATGCACAGTCTTACAGATTGATGCACTTTTCGTTGACTGATGGGCTTCCGTCCAATACGATCTATGAGATGGCCGAAGATCAGAGAGGCTACATGTGGTTGGGAACAGAGGGGGGATTGTGCCGATTTGATGGTGAGCGTTTCAGGTCCTACCTCCATCAAGCCTTACGAGACATCGAGATTATCCGTGTCAACAGCTCTCCAGAAGGCCGCGTCGGTTTTGTCAATCTCTCGGGCCAGATTGGGTTTATTGAACAAGACAGCATCAGAGTGTTGGAGGACTTTGGGATGAAAGGGAAAGCTGTGTTGGACTATTTAGAGGATGATAAGGGGAATATATGGGTGGGACTTCTACGAGAAAAAGTAAGTCTACAATCCAACAGAGTGGCAGTTTTTCGGCTGGACCAAGCATTCAATGTGCTACAGGAATATCCATTTTTTGGAGAAGCCATAAGGGTCATGGGCTGGAACCCCCTACGAAATGAATTCATGATTGATGCAGAGTCAGGTGCGTGGATTCATTTTCCTACCGTGCAGGATACATTCATTCAGCTCGACAAGTATCAGCATTATCCACCCAAACTACACTATGACGATAAAGGCTTTCTATTTGTTGAGATACGGCCTTCTCGTTTAGGTAGTATTCGGGGGACAGATGTGAATTACATAGATATCGATCCACGTATTTCCCCTTCGTATGCATTCCTAGATATAGAGCAAGATTCTGATGGTATTTATTGGCTTGCGACAAGCAACGGGGTGTATAAGTGCAAGATGGAGGATCTGAAGCTCACAGTCATCGAGCATCAGATTCTCGTAGGGAAGCAAGTCAACTGCTTGACCTTTGACAAAGAAGGAAATCTATGGATGGGTACGGAGAAAGAAGGAATTTACATTCTGCCACGCAATAACTATCGGCAGTGGGATGGGAACTCGGTAGATTTAGGGAATTTTAGGTCTCGCCTGCTCTCATTAGATAGTGAAAATCGTGTGTGGGCTATTGCCAATAGTGGAAGTCTAATTCAGGCCACTGATACTTCATTTACTTCCTTCCCTTATCTACCTTCTGGTGACTACAAAGGAGCGATCGAAGGGCCTGAGAAAGAGGCGATGATCTACGGAAACTCCTATTTCTGGGTAGTGGATGCCTCAGGAAAGAAATCCCCTTATCCCTACGTTTACAGGCTGGGCTTCAGTAGGATTAACAATCTACGCAACGTCAAAACAGTGGTGAAGTTAGGGGATGAGTACTATGGAGGACACCCCTTTCAGTTTTTTCGATTCAACTTGAAGGAAGGACTGGCGCGTCCGTTGATGGATGGGCGAACGATGAAATTGTACGCGGATGAAGCATATCAAAGAGTTTGGGTAGGACACTTGGAGGGCTTGTTTACGTACAGTAGAAAAGACAGTTTGCAATTGTTCAAAGATAAGAATGGGAAGGGACTCCCCTACATAATATATGCCATGACCAAGACGAGCGATGGTGCTTATTATTTTGGTTCGCATGGGCAAGGATTGTGGAGATTATATGGGGGAAATCTAGAACGAGTCGACCGTAAATGGGACTTGCCATCTAGGGTGTACTTAGATCTTGTGGCAGATGGGATGAATCTATGGGCGACGACGGAAAGGGGCGTATTGAAGATATTTGCAGACCAGCAAAAGGGGTTTGTTGTCAATCTTAGAGGCTCCTTACCATCAGAAGAGGTCTACGGATTGGCGAAGACCGAGCGGCATATTTGGATTTCTACTTCTCAAGGCCTGACTTTTATGGAAAAAGATCAGCCCAAATTCCTACAAAGCCCGCCTGTTGTATATCTCGAATCCTTCACAGCCTACGATGCTTCGGGCAATGAATCTTCCCAACGAGAATTATCTTATAGGTTTCGAGATGTAGACGTCCAGTTTTCTGCCGTCTCTGTAGCGGAGAATCTGATGTATGAATATCGCAAGGTAGGAACTGACAGGTGGACCCCCTTAGAGGAAACAGTTATTCACTTTTCTGCTTTGGTGCCCGATGCATATGCTTATGAGATCCGAGCCGTAAGAGCCAATGGTGTCGCCAGTGATCAGCCTTTGATCGTCGCTTTTGAAATCTTGCCCCCTATCTGGCTGACTGCATGGTTTTGGATCATCATTTTCATTTTGATAGGGGGACTGATTTTCTGGGCTGTGCAGACCAATTTCAGGAATAGGCTTCGCAACGTCGAGACCAAATCCCGCTTGGAAAGACAGATGGAGAGCCTTCGACTGCAAGCACTACGTGCCCAAATGAACCCACATTTTGTCTTCAACTCCTTGAATGCCATCCAGCACCTTATACTGATAGAAGAAGATCAAAAGGTATTGATCTATCTAGCTGATTTTGCCAAACTGATCAGAAAGGCACTTGAAAACGCTAGCGAGAACTTTTCCTCCCTAGCCAATGAAATTGAATTTCTCAGCCTCTATTTAAGTTTGGAGACCTTGAGGTTTCAGGATAAAGTAACGGTTGATTTTCAGGTTGATCCAGCGCTGGATCGAGAGCATATTTGGATTCCTCCTATGGTGATCCAGCCATTTATCGAAAATGCTTTTGTACATGGCCTGATGCATAAATCTACAGCGGGTGAATTAAAAATATCAATCAAAGATGATCCCACCATGAGGGTTTTGATATGTTTGATTGAAGATAATGGTATAGGGAGGGCAAAAGCAAAAGAACTGTCTGCCTGGAGAAAAGGTCACCAGTCGATCGGAATTAGTAACACCATGCAGCGTTTGGAAGTGCTCGGACGCCTACTAAACAATGATCACTTCAGGTATGAAGTAGAGGATCTGTACAATGAAGCTGGAAGTCCTCTTGGCACCAGGGTACATATTTGGATTCCCTACACAAGCGAACGAAAAGTCTAGAGACCTAAATTTTATATAAATGATTAAGGCCATCATTGTTGACGACGAAATGTCTGGTAGAGAAGGGCTCTCTCAATTGCTCAAACGGTTTTGCCCTTCTGTCAAGATCATCGATATGTGTGAAAATATCGAACAAGCAGTAGAGGCAATCAGAAAGGGACATCCAGAGCTGGTTTTATTAGATATTGAAATGCCTTTGGAAAATGGATTTAAGCTATTTGATTATTTCCCGATTCCCGAGTTTGAAGTGATCTTTACTACTGCACATCCTGAGTATGCAGTTCAGGCGTTTCGTTACTCTGCGGTAGATTATATCCTGAAGCCTATAGACTACAGAATCCTGGTCCAGGCTGTAGAAAAGGTAGAGCAAAAGCTAGAAGAGGACCAAAAAGAGATGGAAGTAAAGCCAAAGAAGGCTACGATGGTCAATCCTTTTCGTAAGATCGCCATCCCCACAGTCAATGGCTATCACTTTACCGAGATTCAGCGAATCGTGAGGGTACAAGCGGATGCCAACTACAGCAAGATCATCATCAAGGAGAAGAAAGGATACACCTCTTCCAAAACCTTGGGCGAATACGAAAACTTATTGGTGCCCTACAACTTTGTGCGGGTGCATAGATCGCACTTAGTCAATCTCAATTTCATCCATAGCTATACCAAAGGGCGATCCCCCATTTTGACAATGGAAGATGGCGTGGAGATTCCCATTGCTTCCAATCGGCGGGATTCTTTTTTGAATCAACTCAATAAAATGTGAAAAGCCATGAGCTTTTGATGCGCTCCCCAAGGTCAACTTAACATACAACCTCCTCCCTTCAGAACATTTATTCGGACAAACCCGTAAGCATCCCAAATACTCAAAGAGTCATAAAAGTTATGATGGAAAATATGCTTTTGGGATTGCACCACGTAACCGCTACAACCTCTGATGCGCAGCAGAATATTACCTTTTATGCCCACATCCTGGGGCTGCGACTGGTCAAGCAAACCATCAATTATGATGATCCAGCATCTTATCGCCTTTACTATGGAGATGAGACGGGTAGTCCAGGCTCTCTACTGAGCTTCAGGGTACTTCCCCAAGCGAAGGAGGGGGCTGTAGGGCGGGGACAGTTTGCAACGGTCACGCTATCGATCAGTATGGATGCGATCGACTTTTGGGTGGATCGATTGACCCAGTATAAAGTACCCTTCAAAGATCCTCAGCAGCGTGCGAGAGACGAGGTGGTGATCTATCTAGAAGATCCTGATGGGCTGGGTATAGAACTTGTCGCAAATGAAAGAGATGTGCGGAAAGGCTATGCCCATCAGGAGATTTCATCTCTTATGGCTATTAAAGGGATGTATAGCGTCGAGATCTGGTTGCCCACCTTCTTCAAAACAGGAGCTTTCTTAGAAATGCTTGGGTTAGATCTGATCGAAGAAAAATCTCAAACCCGAAGGTATGCCCATAAAGACGCACCAGGAGCCTATACGGATGTTACATGGGGAAAGGATGGAGCTGTGGGGATGCCAGGAACAGGAACCGTCGAGTACATGGCTTGGACCGTCAAGGAGGAGCCAGATTTGCATTTGCTGCAGCGCGCACTTCGTACCAAAGGGTTAGAGATGACAGCCATTAGACAGTGGACGTACTATAAAGCCTTCTCTGTAAAAAATACGGAAGGACTTGTATTTACTTTTGCCACAGAAGGTCCTGGATTTGCAGTCGATGAAGATCAGGATGCATTGGGACAAAGGCTACAGCTTCCCATTTGGGAGGAATTTAGGAGAGCATCGCTCGAAGCAGCCCTACCTCCGATTCAACTTCCATGATTTTACCCGCTCAATCCCCGATTTTGACGGGATCTCTAAAAGTTTTTCTCCGTAAATAAAAGTGTGAACATTGATTGGGAAGTAATTCATAATCAATGCTTCCTATGGCAAACAAAGAAGCTATGAAAGGCTTTGGTAAAACAATAAGGAGAAAATCATAATGAAAACGACACTTACAGATACCGCAAAAAAAGTTCTTCATCGTGCAGACACACGGGGAGGGGCCAATCACGGATGGCTCAAGACATTTCACAGCTTTAGTTTTGCTAGCTGGTATGATCCTCGTCGCATGGGATTTGGGGCATTACGCGTGTTGAATGATGACCAAGTAGCCCCCAGTTTAGGCTTTGATTTCCACCCTCACTCAGATATGGAAATTGTGTCGATTCCACTGGAAGGTGCGCTTCGTCATCGCGACAACATGGGCAATGAGACCGTCATCAAGTCCACGGATGTCCAGTTGATGTCTGCTGGTAAAGGTGTCTATCACGAAGAGTACAATGCAAGTACAGATGATGATGTCAAGTTCTTGCAGATCTGGGTTTTCCCTCGCGAGAATGGCATTGACTTCCGCTACGATCAGAAGACCTTTGATCCAGCAGAGCGCGTCAATCAATGGCAGACCTTGGTCTCACCTGAGGAAGATGGAGCTGTGACGATCATGCAGGATGCCTGGTTCTCTCGAACCACTTTGGAAAATGGGCGGGAATTGTCTTATCAGTTCAAAGGAGAAAAAACAGGCGTGTATCTCTTCGTACTCGAAGGAGGAGTAGAAGTAGGAGGTGAAAAGCTGGCGCGTCGGGATGCCATGGCACTCTGGGATCTCAAGGATTTCGACCTCAAATCTACGGAGGATGCAGATATCTTGCTGATAGAAGTTCCTATGGCATCCTAAGGAGGTGGAGATTTACCATGTTTAGGACACGAGACTTAACGTGCCAGTGGTCAACGATCACGTTGAGTCTTGTGTCTTTCATCTTATGTCTCACAAAAGGACTCGGCATCTTTTAAAAAATTATCCAAATGAATTTTCCTATACAAGGTATACATCATGTCACAGCCACTGTAAATGATGCGCAAGAGGATCTAGACTTCTATATAAAGTGCCTGGGATTGAGGCTAGTAAAAAAGACTGTAAACTTTGATAACCACAGTGTGTATCATTTCTATTATGGAAATGAGGCAGGAAATCCCAGTACGATTATGACGACTTTTCCTTACAAGGACCAAGGCGTTCGGACGGGAGTGAAGGGCACGGGCCAGCCGATTGCTACGTCGTTTTCTGTTCCTCGCGGGAGCTATGGATTTTGGAAGGCGCATTTGAAAGTACATGATGTCGCGATTACATATGATGAGACACGCATGGGCGACTGGGTGCTGGGCTTTGACGACCCCTCAGGTTTGAGATTGGAGTTGATTGGGGCTGATGATGCAAGGATGCCTTGGCAACAAGGAACGATTGAGGAAGCCTATGCCATCCGTGGCATTCACAGTGTAACGCTTTTGCAGAAATCAGCAGGGCCTACACGCCAGTTGATGGAAAACCACCTCAACTTTCAGTATGTAGGTGAGGAGGGGAACCGTGTGCGGCTAGCGGCAGCAGGAGGAGGAGCAGGGAAATATGTGGATCTGTTGATCGAGCCTGAGCGTGACCGTGGCCGCAATGGCGTCGGGACGGTTCACCATGTGGCACTAGAGATTGAATCTGAGGATATTCACAAGGAGTTACGTGCGTTTCTTGTTTCTCATGATTTTCGCGTGACCGATATTAAAGACAGAAAGTACTTTCGTTCGATCTATTTCAGAGAGCCAGGAGGCGTACTATTTGAGGTAGCGACTTCGGCTCCTGGTTTTGATGTGGATGAACCTTTGGAGACTTTGGGCCGTGCATTGAAGCTTCCTGTAGATGTGGAGGCAGAACGTAAAGAGATCGAGAAGGTACTCCCGGAGGTGGAATACTAGTGAGCAATAATAGAGATAGAATTTAGTGCTCTGCATTATCCTCAGAGGATACAGGGCTTTTTCTTTGGATGGTATCGATGGTGTGTAATGGTAGGAAGAAATGTGGAGATCAGAGTAGAGCAAAAGGACCCATTATTCCCTTCCTCAAACTTGTGAAGCCTCATCTTTCTGTGCTTCATTTTCCATCAGTCCATCCTGTATGCGGCATACACGATCGGCATTTTGGGCGAGGTCCATATTGTGGGTGGCGATAAGGAATGCGACGCCTGTCTCTTTGGCGAGCGAAAACATTAATTCGTATAGGGAGGCACTATTTTGTGTGTCGAGATTCCCTGTGGGTTCGTCAGCGAGGATGAGCTGGGGTTGATTGATGAGGGAGCGAGCGACAGAAACCCGTTGCTGCTCGCCACCTGAGAGGGTATTGGGTTGATGGTGGAGACGGTGGCCCATACCTAAGCGTTCGAGTAGATGAATGGCACGTGCTTGCACGGCTTGTCGATTTTGCCCAGAGATCCAGCCTGGCATGCAGACATTTTCCAAGGCCGAAAACTCGGGTAAGAGATGATGAAACTGAAAAATGAAGCCTAGTTGCTCGTTGCGGAATTTAGCTTTTTGCTTCTCGCTCAAGCTATTCAACTTGGTTCCCTGAAATTCGATCGTTCCTTTGTCCGCCACATCTAAAGTTCCGAGTATTTGCAATAAGGTACTCTTTCCTGCGCCTGATGTGCCGACGAGTGCCAACATTTCTCCCTTTTGGAGTGAGATGTCTACTCCTTTGAGCACTGTGACTTTGCCGTAAGATTTATGGATGTTGGTCGCTTCTAGCATGAGATCGATTGAGGTAAAAATTCTGGAAGTTTCAGACATGATCTAGGACCTGCGATGAAGGTCTAGCTAAGCCTGATTTAGGCTGACTCAAAGGGATTATTGACTTGCTTCACGCTGCTATCTGTCACACGTATCGCAATGGCTTCTGCATCGACTGTCTGTACGCCATCTGCCCAAACTTGACAATCCAAGACTGTTTTTCTCCCTTTGATCTCCTTGATCTGGGCCTTGAGGATGATGGGGACATTATTAGGTGTAGGCTTCAGGTACTTGACATTGAGTGTTCCTGTGGCGTAGCGATAGACGGGAGAGGTATCTAATGCACGATCTTCTGCTCGGTAAGCAGCAGCCATCGCGGCTCCCATACAGTGACAGTCTATAAGTGTCGCAATGACTCCTCCATTGAGGATATTGGGCCACCCTTGATATTTTTCTTGGGAGTTCCAGACACAAACGGCTTCTTCTCCTTCCCAGTAGCTCTTGATTTGCAGACCTGCGTCATTGTGTGCGCCGCAACCAAAACAAATATTGTCAGGCATATAGTCCTGAAAGTACTGCTTTTCCATGGGGAGCCAAGTTACATATTTCGAGGAGATTGTGTAGGGTGCATATCGTTTAAGCTGGATTTTTCCATCCTTTGTACCTGTCTGGACATCCTTCATTTGCTTTTGCGCCTATATTCTCCTTCTTTCATGCTTCCGAAATACAACAAGTTTACATGTCGACTACTTCTCTTTCTCCTGAATCCCAAACTCAAATCCGCAAATATCGTCTTCGCCTTTTCGGGATGATGGCGATTTCCTCTGGTATTGATGCCCTCATGTTTATTGGTGACGTAGTGACGCTTGTGGGCACCTTTGGTCTATCCTTTCTCTTAGATGAGATCATCGAATACTTTCTTTCTTCGCTCATTGCCAAAAATAAGATGCGACTCAAAAGACGCTATCGCATCGTGGGATTGTTGCCCGTGCCTGGCTTGACTTCCTTGACGATACAAGCCCTCTTTGAGCTGCGTAAAACTTACAAAGACCCTGAAGAGATTTTGGCAAAACTGGAAGAAGGAGAGGTTGTGGAGGAAAATAGAGCGTAATTTCTTCTTCCCATTCGCTTGTAACATCTACCTGAACTTTTCCCTCATTTTTCCCTTAGAAATGGAGACTTTCCCTCCATGAAGATCCTAGTACCTTTGATGGTGGTGCTCATTACGTCGGGTACGACCTTGTTTTGGCTAGATTACTACAATCTGCTGGAGCGGTATCCACTTGTGATCTATCTGGGAGAAGGAACCTGCAAGACCTCCTACAAAATGGAAGCCCCGCATGTAGAGGAGGAGATGACGCGCAAGTTAGCAGGCATGTATCTCACCAATGGAATACGTGAAATCAATGCGGAGCGCAAACTCTATACATGCCTTTGCCAGCAATATGAGGCGCGATTGGAGCCACATGTAGCAGAGAAAATCGTCAAATATGTAAAATCTGCCTATTGGGAATACGAAGATATTGATCCTGCTTCTCCTACAGCAGTGCATACGACTACCCTAGAAATTTGTCGAAAAAAAGAGAGGCTGTTCGAGCCGATTCAACCGTGAAGCTACTTTTTATTAGAGATGTACGTGTTGCTTCTCAGGTGAGTGTACGTCCTGGATCGCCACCTATAATATCAATATCAGCCTTTAATTGAATGATATGATCATAAAAAAATCGTTTATTTCTTGTATGAAAAAAAAACGATACTTAAATTAGTGAATATTCATTAATCTCGTGTTCAGTTTCACAACCGTTTAATCTATCTTATTCTTTCTGGAAACTGAGGTCTTATCTATGTAATTATTTTCACTCACATATTAATTTAATCTATCAATTATGAAAAAGGATCTCATAATGGGTTTGGGCGTACTTTCGATACTCCTGATGATCATCGCTTGCAATCAAGAAAAGGGTGTTTTGTCCGAGCTCAAGCAGGATGTACCTGCTCTCCCCTTCGCACAAACATTTCCTACGTTTACACAATCTACGACAGTAGGTGGAATCAGAATTCCTGATCATAGTAGGATCATTCTCTCTGAAGACGGGACTAGTGTGACCTTCCAATTTCCCGAAAATGTGTTTTGGGTTACGCAAGACGACGAGGGAAATGTCGTCAAACTTGCGGCACGTACATATGTATGTGAATGCAGTGATGGCTCC
Source organism: Bacteroidota bacterium (assembly GCA_038527485.1). Lineage (GTDB taxonomy): Bacteria > Bacteroidota > Bacteroidia > J057 > J057 > JALEFZ01. The sequence goes on along the minus strand of JBCBFT010000119.1, from coordinate 1,008 downwards.
TGTAATGTGCTGCATACAGGAAATGATTTTGGGTGTTTGCATGGGAGTTGTGAAGGAACTTGTAGTGGATACTATGCAGATGAACCACCCAGTACAGAGCGAAACGTTTCAGGTGGATTTGTCGACTTGAGCCAAGGTGTGACTGTGATCACCTCTGAAGAGGAAGTGCAAAAACTAATGGACTATGATCCTAGCATATTGAAGATAAAAGAGGTGCAGGAAGGATTGCAGTTGCTGCAACTTCATCAGGTCCCCTTGATCATGGGAGATTACGATGTAGATGGGCCCTCTCGAACGATTGCCTTTAATTTTTATGGGACCTTAGTGGGCGTTCATCTCCCTATATCTTACATCCAGACGCTTGAGAATCACGATTTATACAAAGATGTATCATGTAATTGCAGAAGTGGTAAAAATGGGTGCATTCTCAGAGGCAACGGAACAAGTGGTATATGGATTTGTTCTGGGGATGGCTGCTCATCATGTGCCATGATAGTAGAAGATGATTCGCCAGGGCAAGATTAACGCGATGTAAAAGTAACATGAGATTCCCTTCCAGTACTTATCTTCTATAGTTCTGGAAGGGTTTTCATTTGCGCCTAGATTTTTAAACGTATCAGAACGAATCCATTTCCCTCAATTATTGTCAATCAACACCTCCAGACTCTCCTTCACAATAGATCCCATATTGGGACATTGGTCAAACTTTCGATTTTCATAGTGCTCCGCTAGCTCGTCCCGTAACTGGTACACATACTCCTGCTTGGAAAGCGTAGACTTGACCATGAATTTCATCAGGTCTGATACCTGCCGACTAGAGTATCGAATGCGACTGGCAATCATCGCTCTTTCTTCCTTTTGGTACTGTCGGACCGTCGTCGCATTCATATGCTGAATCCCGACCTCGATGATGGGCATATTTTGCTTGAAGTACTGGGGCATGTAGATGCTCTTGCGTGGCTCGTAGCTCTGCTGATCAAAGTCAATGGCCCGAATCCTATAGTGAAG
>JBCBFT010000118.1:0-20240 GCA_038527485.1 Bacteroidota bacterium | reverse complement strand
TGTGGACGTGCGTGGCCAGGAAAATGTCAAACGAGCATTAGAGGTTGCAGCGGCAGGTGGGCACAACATCATTTTGATCGGTCCACCAGGTGCTGGGAAAACCATGTTGGCCAAAAGGATGCCGACGATTCTACCTCCTTTGACCTTGCATGAGGCTTTGGAGACGACCAAGATTCATTCGGTGGCGGGTGTCTTGCCAGAGGATGCCTCTTTAGTGGCTTATCGTCCCTTTCGCTCTCCCCATCATACGACCAGTGACGTGGCTTTGGTCGGTGGCGGGGGCAATCCCTCTCCTGGAGAGATCTCGATGGCACATAACGGTATTTTATTCCTGGATGAACTGCCAGAGTTCAAACGGCAGGTACTAGAGGTCCTGCGTCAGCCCTTAGAGGAAAGGCGCATCACCGTCTCGCGCGCAAGACTCACTGTCGAGTACCCTGCCAATTTTATGATGGTGGCTTCGATGAATCCCTGCCCCTGCGGCTACTTTAATCATCCTGAGCGAGAATGCGTCTGTGGACCTCCGCAGGTCCAGCGCTATCTATCCAAGATTTCGGGGCCCCTGCTGGATCGCATCGACTTGCACATTGAGGTAACGCCTGTCAAGTTTGAGGAACTCGCCGCCCGTCCCGAAGGAGAGAAAAGTGCGACCATACAGGCACGTGTCATACAGGCAAGAGATCGGCAGATTGCCCGATTCGATGCTCACCCAGGCATCTACTCCAATGCCATGATGCCTCCCAATATGGTCCGTCAAGTCTGCCAGATAGATGAGGTCAGCCAAAACTTGTTGAAAACAGCCATGAAGAAATTGGACCTTTCGGCGCGCGCCTTTGATCGGATACTGAAGGTCGCGCGGACCATCGCAGACCTCGCAGCCAAAGAGCAGATCGAGGCAGATCACATCGCGGAGGCGATTCAGTATCGGAGCTTGGATCGTGAGAGTTGGGGAGGGTGACTACTAATACTCAATATTTAGATTCTCCCCCATTTAGCCCTAAAGAGCCATTTTGGGTGTGTTTTTTTCTATCAGTTTTAACCCAATCCCTTGTAGATCAAATGGATAGCCCCAAATTATGTCTACTTTTACTGGGCCTTTCCATCTATCTCCGCGTCACATGAGACTAAACCATAACTTTTTTTCTTTGTGCTAGTCCGAAATCTCTCACTTCTAGTAATCTACTCAAAAGGAATTGATCACATGTACCCTTGAGTCATGAGATAGATTGAGATTGCCACTTGTGATGATGGTATCGCCGAGTTGTAGTGTACCATACTTTATGGCATAACTATGGCTATTTTCCTCTACGATTTTTACGTTGTGCCACTTGGCGAGGCCTTCCTTACATACGAAAATCACATCTTTATTGGACCTGTTTATGATCGCTTCTCTTGGAACAACTAATAAGTCTTTGATTTTACTATTGATAAATACCTTTACATTAGAGCCTTCTAGCATAGATTGTCCCTTAGCAAGATCGGCTTTTACTTCTACGAGTCCAAACTTATCCACAGAAGGATTGATCTCTGAAATTTTTCCTTTCACAGATTCTGCTCCTGAAAAAGAAGTTATCACGACTTCTTGTCCAATTTGTACATCCTCCACTTCACGTTCCAGTAAGCTAAACCAAACTTGTTGTTGTCGGCCCAGTAGCTTACAAAAAGGCTTGGCAGCGGTCACATAATCTCCTATTTGAATGTTGAGATCTGCAATTTTTCCTGAGAATGGAGCAATAAGACGCGTATAAGAAAACTCGATTTTGGCTAAAGAGATCCTATTTTGAGCCTTTGTGTAGCCTGAAATATTTCGAAGTGTCTTCAAGTAATCTTCTGATAACTCGTCTGTAGGAACCGCCTCTTTTCCACGTTCTACTTTCAAAAGATACATTTGGTGTTGTGCCTGTTCTAGCAAAGATTTGGCTTCTTCCAACTTGTAAAGGGCCAATTGGTCATCCAGCCTTGCAATCTCTTGTCCACGTTGCACAAATTGACCATTAGTGACATGTATCTTGGCTACTTTTTCACTCGTCTTGAAAGTGAGTACTGTTTGTTCTTTTGCCCTGATCTTTCCGTTAGATAATATCTGTCTGTCAAAATCTGAGGATCTTATGACATCACATGCTACATGTACCCCTTTAGCTGATGGGACAATCCGTGAGTCTGCCTCTTCCTGGTAAGGATCACCACTGTCACTACTGGATTGACAAGCAGGAAGCCAAATGAGCCATAAAAATAGGCCCAAGCTATATGCGTAGAATATATTTGGATTCTTTTGATGTATACAATCACGATTTCTCATTCTTTCCTAAAATTATAAGCGGCATAAATAAGATTAATCCAATGAATGAAAAGGATAAGCCTCCTACAGTGCCTACACCTAATCCAAACCAGAATACTTCATTTTCTCCTTGCAGAATAAAGGGGATAAAGCCAAGAATAGAAGAACATAAAGTAAGGGCGATGGGAAATAATTTCTGCTCAACTACTCTCAGATAGGTGTTGAGTGAGGAAATGTGCGGGTATAACTTCTTCATAAAGTTGTATTCATCCATGATAAAAATGGCTGCATTGACAGTAAGTCCAGCACATAAGATGAAGCTCGCCATACCCCCTTGGTCCATCCCCAAGACCCAATAATAGAAGGTGAAGAAAATACCTACAAATGAAAGTGGGACCATCATCAAAATCTTCAAGCCCTGTTTGAAGTTATTGAATAAGATGGTCGTCGTGAGGCAGATGACGGAAATAACCAATAATATGACAGCCACATAATCCTGTTTGTTTTGACTCGTGAATGTGGCTAATCGGCGAGAAGCATCGATTTGGGCTACATATCCTATTTTCATACTTGATCTCAGTGCCTGGAGTTTTGCTTTTATGATATCTTCTCCGATTTGGTAGTATCCATTGTAAGCCAGCTTTATGTATTTAATATACTCTTGATTGACTTTCACGATACTTGGATCGCCTTGTTGGGTGTAAATAGTTATTTTATCGTTGAGCACCAGGGGCTTTTGAGGCGATCCCATCTGCATGTGTGCAAGATTCCATGTATGCGAGGTAGAAGCATCTTTATGGATTAACCTTATATCCATCAATTTTCCCTCTATGATATATTTTCCATCACTATTGAGAACGAGCGTGTAAGATTTCAACTTTTCAATTGCTTCGCGCAATGAATAATCACTTAGCGTGAGTTCATTTTCATCTACAGAAATAAAGTACTGTTCTTTTGCTTGAAAGTATTCGTTGAGATCAGAGGTAATGACAGCATCAGAAATTCTTTTCTCTTCAAGTAGAGAAGCTTGTAGACGTTCCGTGAGAAGATTCAGTTCCTCGTAATTGTATCCCCTTAGTTGGATGTCGAAGTTTGTTATATCTTGTTTGGGACTCCTGTTGTTAAATCCCTTTCCTACACCAAATATATTCCATGATAAACCTCCCATATCTATTACTTTGGCTTTCAATCTCGCTTGAATGAGATATGGATAGGAACCTTCTTGATTCTGAGGGGGAAATCGTACTTCGATCCGTGCTTGACGTGGTGTTACAGTACTTATGAATTGACTGATCTCCGTAAATTGTTGCAAGTAGTTCTCAATTTCTAATATGGATTCGTTGAATTCTTTCAGTGCGACGCCCACATCGGGACTAGCTAGGATATATATTTTGGTTTCTTCATGATTGGAGTATGCCATCCGTTCGTAGGTATTTTCGATAAATAACCTGAATAACCCTCCTGTCACCTTATCAAAAACAGGCCGAAAATCATTTGTATACCCATCACTTCCAATGGTTTGATTGTACAAGGTGATCATTCTACTTTTCCAGAGGGATTGCTCCGATGGTTCGAGTTGTGTAGGAAGGAGAAAAAAGGGAATTCCGAATATCCAGATCATGATTGAAAAAGCGATCCAACGAAATGGACGTACTTTGAGAATGTATGCACGATATATTCTTGTAAGTCTTTCTTTGAATGCCTGAACAAATCGAGGATACCTGTAGGAAGATGCGCGAATCGGAAATAAGTTTATCCACTCAGGGATGAAAAACAAGGCTACCAGGAGGGAGACAAAGAGATTGATCATGACCACTTGAGCAAAAGCTACTAGCTGGATTCGCAACTCTTCATCTAGTAGATAAATGATAGATAAGGCACCAATCGTGGTAAATGTGGCAGCTAACAATGGAATGAAGACACGTCTATTTTGGTATTTTAATTGGTGCTGGATCATGACGATGGCATTGTCCACCACTAAGCCCAAAGAGATGGTAATACCTGCTAGTGAATACAGCTGAATTTCTACTTTAAGCAAATAAAAGCCGATGATCGAAATACCTAAATTGACGAAAATACTGGCTAGCGCTACTATCAGATAGCGGAAATTGAGTGTTGAGATATAGACAAAAAGTAGTAAAATTGAGATTGTCAGCAGGCCTAGCCTTGTCAGTTTTTCCAGTTCACTCGCAATGTAGGTCGTGGAGTCGTAACTCTTGACGATGCTGTATGTTTCCTGAAGGTTTGATCGAAGTCTTTGTATTTCAGCCTCTATCTTCGCGGCCAATTGAAGTGTATTGACTCCCTTTTTTGCTTCGATCTGAATGGTGACAGCATTTCGTCCATTTACTCTAAAGAAGCGCTGAGGCTCTTTGCCTACTCTATTGATCCTACAGATGTCTCTCAGGTAGATGAGACGATTTGAAACCATTTTGATAGGAATATCCCAAGAAAGATCTGCTTTCTCTGTAACTAGAACTACAGAAGTCGAATATTCTCCTTGTGTAATGATCCCAAGGCCTTCACGCCCAAAGTATAGGTTCAATGCAGCCAAAATTTCACTGCGTTGAATAGAAAGTCTTTCCAATAGCGCTGCGTCATAGCTAATCAACCATTCTTGCTTTGCTCCTCCGTTAACTTCCACATTGTGAATGCCACTGATCTTTGAGAGGTAGGGTCTCAGGTTATTTTCTACATACTGGTAAATACCAAGATCAGAAGGGATACCGTAGATCGTGTAGGCCATGAGAAGCCCCGAATCATCGTCTTCAGGCCGGTTGATGGTAATATTGGGATAGGAAACGCTTTGAGGCAAAGAGGCATAAATACTCCTTACATATCCTGACACCTCAAAACGTGCATAATCGAGATCTGTAAACTTGTCAAGGGAGATGCTTACTTGTCCTTGATTTGTATTGCTTTTGGAGCGAATGTCTTCAACTCCTGATACGCGACTGAGGCTAGATTCTAATAGACTTGTTATCTGATTTTCTATAACCTCTGCTGATGCTCCTGGCCAAGAATAACGTACTGTGATAGACGGAAGTGTGGTGTTGGGATATAAGCGGATGTCTAGTTTTTGGATGAACATGAAGCCCACCAAGGCACATATGCCGAAGGCACCGATAATGGTATATGAGCTCGTCTTGTTGATCATTTGATTCCACTCAGGTATTTTTACCTGCTAGCATTTCCTCAAACAAAGGCACATCGAATATTTCGACAGATTTTATCTGCGCTTGTTCTAACTTTATGAGTAGTGGATAAATAGACGATATCTCTCTAGTTCTAAAGATATTTTTTTCATCTATCCATACATTTGGATGAGCCAAAAAGCTGTTTCCAACATTAATCTTCAGTTGCTTTTTGTCTACAATACCTGTGAAAATTACTGCCCAGTCAAATGCTACACTATCTCCATGTGTAAGGAAATAATTCGTAGCCTGGCCTATACACCCTCCACATCCTGAGCCAGGAATGACGACGATGTAGTCTTTCTCTGCCATTCGTTGATCCAATTTCGCCAGTCCTTCATAAAAAAGCGGGGAATCTGACTGAAAATCATTTCCTGTTTGTTGCTCACCTGTTCGACAGGCCATAAGCAGTGATAAGAAGAATACCCAAAAGATTAATTTAGCGTCCATATATTCTGTTTCGATACTCATGACTCAATAGATACAAGATCAAAGAAATTGTACGATATATAATCATCGTTCCTCTTGTAGAGGTCTTTTCTGGCTATGGCCAGCCCTTGCCTTGCGACAGAGATCATAGAATTATTGTATTTCTCTCCATCAAAAAATACCTCTCCTACCTTTTGGAAGTCTGTATTACATATAATAATGGTAAAGTCTGGTGTAGAGTTCCCTTTCTTTACCTCGTCCTTATCTGGTCTAAGATAAGTAAGACGGTAATACACATTTCGGTATTTGTCATATATGAGCTTGACGAAGTCTGGAGTCGAGAGACTGTATATATCTTCCTTTTCAAAGTCTCTATTTTTCTTCAAGCCGTAGTCTGCATTTGAGTACAAAGCGGGAATTTCATCAAAGTATTTCGAACCTATGTAGTACTTGTTTAGGACACGACCATTCAAGTCCGACTCGTAGATATAGGGATCTATCGGAAAGCTTACGAAGTATCTATCTACTTGAGGACCTTTCTCTAGACTACAAATGTACTTGAAGGGAGATCCCCAAAATCCCTGATCATAACTTTTTGGAAATGGAAAAATGTAATTAGTTTTTTCACTGACTAGATCGAAAGTAAGTACTACTTGATGGTTAGAATGTAAATCTCCAGGAAATTTATATAGGCTACAGCTAAAGTACAGAGCGTTTCCTAGTTTTTGAATGGGACCTAAATCCGAAGGTCTGGGAGAAGGGGTATTTTTATCAGCGTAGTAGTCCTTAATCGTATATTTCCTCTTCACGGTTCCCGTTGTATCTACCAAAAATAGCTTTGCCGTATTGATATTGTAAATGAAGATGCTATCAGGATTTAGGAAAAGGTGCGCACATACATAGTTCAATTTTCCTACCCCATTTTCTCCGTCTACCTCAAGTGGTACAACTGCAGGAATATCTCCCATTTCGTCTACTTGATGATACTCTATGGTGTTGTTATTTGTATTGAGAAAAGAATAGAATGTCTTTTGATGGCTCGTCTCTGTAAAGTGACTAGAATACTGCCAAAATGTAGCCTCATTACTGAGCGGCATACGAACCGAATCCACTACTTGAAGGCTGTACTTTTCATCAAACACTTTTCCGTTTTCCTCTTGATAGTAAGAAAAAATGGGATCTTGACTACATGCACTGAATAGGATGGTTATGAACATTCCGAGAAGTATTAGGAGTTCATGTGACTGTTTTGTACTCATATTCGATTCACAATTGAAACTGATTTTTGTTTCTTAAAATTTAAGTAATCATACATAAAATAAGATATTCTAGATATGACTACTTTCTAGCTGTTAGTACTTTAAGTTCTATCCTCTTGTAATTATCGGTCTGTTTCAAGAGGTAAACAGAGAAAAATAGGCAAAAGCTGGATAAGAAATCCTTGGCAGCAATGTTTTAAATCTCTCATCTCGCTTCTCAATATTTGACCTCTTGATCAAATTCTTGAGACGCTAAAGTTCACGTACACAAATTGTATCAAGTCTGAAAACCAAATTCTAGGCATACATACATTTACATAAAAAAGTTTTTTCATATATTCTTGTCCTATACATTGGGTTTGATTTGAATAAATAAAATAGATGTTATCTGACAACATATTGCCGAATATTCAATATTGAACTATATTCACACTTTTCGTTGATGCCTGAATCTAATTAGCTTTTAGATTGTTGTGGTCCAAGTAGATGGAATGTAGACTTCCTTTCCGTTAGCATATCATAAGCTTTTCGTCATTGTGCATAACTAACACATGTTCCAAAAGAGGATAAATACATGATAACATGAGTTTATAAAATCCATGTAATCAACTGGTTAGTAGTTTTTTGTAATTGGAAGATGCTATAGATGTCAACCTTGTTCATGAAAAATAAAAGATGAGGAGAAAAGCATATCTCTTTGAGAGATAAAAATAGACATAAATACTTTAAACCTCCAAAAGAGCGCAACTTTCCACCCCCTCATCTTCTGCATACTAGAGTCTGTAAAAGAGCTATTTCAGTTTTCTATCATCTCATCTTATCAACAAAACTTCTTTGAGAGAAACTTACTCATCGACTTCAATAGAAAATTTTTCACCAAAATAACAGGCAAACCCATTACTTGATTTTCTATACAATCCTATTGTAGTCAAGGGTTTACAGTCTAGAAATGCAATTACTCAACGCTGAGAGTCCTCGAACAGTCGGGACCGTCTCCGCCAACAGCATCTCCAAAACACATGTCTCCATTTCCTGAACTGAGTTTCTCACAGTGTCCTCCATTGCTTCCAGAGCTCACGATGCAAACATAGCGAGCAGAGGAAACAGATACCATCAAAAGGAATGCAGCTACAATGGCAAATGCCTTAACAGATAATGTTTCATGATAAAGTATATTTAGAGTTAGTGAATACGATGCTAGCCGTCAGCAGTCACAAAGAAACTACCTGTCAGCATAATATGTGTCGGAAGATCAACACCCGTAAATTTTCAATTCATCTATAGTCTCTGAAGGATTGTGCTTTAGATTATATATAGTTTTTGATATTTAATTCAAAAATAAAACGATGCGTTTATTTATCCAAATTTTTATTCAAAAAAAATGTTTACTGTTTTAGTACTTTTTTTATTTGAAAAATAAATATATGTTTAGAAATAGAAAGGCAAGGCTTTCTTCAGACCTCTAGAAAATATTTGAGAACGTGAAAACTATCTTTAGAAGATTGGGAATTCCTATGAGTCTTTGAGTAGGTGTATATATATTTGTAGGTATCAAAAGCGCCTAGTGGTCTACAGAATATGCGATGAGTTGAATCAAAATCTCTCGTGAAGTTTTTGGGTACGCTTAAGTAGAACTTATCTATTATGAACACTTTCATTCTCACGTCTTAAGCGTAGCGAAATACCCTTTGAGATCGCCTCTTATTTCTTATGATCTACTTAAGCTATTCGGCTTCTTTTATCTAAGTGCCCTTTTTTCAATAAAATCCTTATTCAGTCAGCCAATCTGAAAAAACAATCATGGTTGAATTCCTCCTCAAGAGACCTGTTTCAGTTCTAACTATGACTGCTGTTTGCGTTGTATTGGGCTTGGTAGGCACAAGACTCATCCCTATTTCGCTTCTGCCAGACGTCGAAATTCCCAAAATTACCGTGAAAATAAGCTATCCCGACCACACCTCGCGGGAGATAGAAGATGTCATCGTGCGCCCCTTGAGGAGCCAGCTCAGCCAGTTGACTCGACTTAAAGACATCGAGAGTACAAGCACAGATGGTAGTGCCATCTTCAAACTATCCTTTGAATATGGGACGAGCATCAAGCTGTCCTTCCTAGAGGTCAACGAAAAGATTGATGGAGCACTAGGATCTCTCCCAAGAGATATGAAGCGTCCCGAAGTGATCAAAGCGAGTGCATCTGATATTCCTGCTCTGAAGCTTGCTATATTTTTAGACAGCGCAAGTACCCAGAGGTCTTCTTTCTTAGAACTAAGTGAACTCGTCGAAAAAGTCATCAGAAAACGAATTGAGCAATTGCCAGAGGTAGCCATAGCAGATCTTAATGGCTTGATGGAACCACAGGTAGTAGTAGAGCCAGACAGAAATTTACTCCGAGCGTTGGGGATAAAAGAGGGAAAGATTAAAGAAGCGATTATCGCGAACAATCAGCCTCTGGGTAATCTCTTGGTTCAAGAAGGGGCTTACAGATACAACTTTAAGCTGGCTAATCAGCTCAAAGACATAGAAGACATAGAAAATATCCCGTTAAAAATTGACGGGCGGATGCTCAAACTGAAAGATATATGTCATGTCACACTCAAGGCGAAAAAACAGCTAGGTTCTGCATTTTATAATCAGCAGCAAGCCATTTTAGTCTCTATTATCAAAAATTCTGATACGCGCGTCTATGATCTTTATGAACATGTACATACGCTTACAGAAGAATTCAAAGAAGCTTATCCTGCATTAGATTTTGAAGTTTATCAGGATCAAACCCGAATATTGATTTTATCTATCCAGAGCCTTATCTCTTCTCTCATTCTGGGGACATTATTAGCTACATTGATTCTATTCCTTTTCTTAAAAAAAATCTCTAATGCCATTATTATTGCCATCTCTATCCCCACCTCGGTATTAGTCAGTTTATTTTTCATCTTTCTCTTCGACTTTACGCTCAACATCATTTCTCTCTCTGGACTCATACTGGGTGTAGGACTCATGATCGACAATTCGATTGTCGTCATAGATAATATTTCTCGGAAAATACGGCTAAACTATGCGCTAATAGAAGCTTGTACCCAAGGCACCTATGAAGTGATCACTCCCCTGATTAGCTCAGTCCTCACAACCTGCTCTGTCTTTTTTCCTTTGGTATTGCTAAGTGGTATAGTAGGTGCGCTCTTCCTAGAACAGGCAGCTGTCGTAGGGATTGGGTTGATCGTCTCCCTTTTGGTATCCATCCTAGTCATTCCTGTCCTGTACTACTATTTTCAGACTCGGATCTCCTACAACTTGTCTTTCAATATCAATGAGTGGTCTTCTAAAGTATACGGATTAGGTTATGAGTTCTTCTCTCGCAAGAACTGGATTCTAGCCGTTATCAGTATCTTCTTTGTCCTCATAGCATTGATTATAGGGCTAAGACTAGAAAAAACACAATTCCCTATTCTGAATCAGACAGAAGCAGAGATCAGGATCGACTGGAATAGAGATATCTCTCTTCGTGAGAATGAAGTACGGATTTTATCTATTTTAAAGATGGTGAACGATGTGACAGCAGTGGTAGAACTAGGCAAGTCACAAAACCTGATCATGTATGATAAGCAAAGAGAGGTCAATGAAGCCTTTATATACCTCAAAGCTCCCATAAATCGAGTGCTTCGAGAAAGCATTCAAATAATCCAGCAAAAACTAGATCAAACCTTTGCTGAAGCCAAGGTATATGTTTCTCCACCTAAAGATTTGTTTCAGCAAATTTTTGGAGAAGAGAAAGCACCTGTAGAACTACGCCTCACAAGTAGCTACAATCCATATAGTCCTCCTATTGATACTTTTTTGGTGCTCCAGGAGGATTTAGAGGGCTATCTACAAGCCAATACAGGTCTGAGAAAGGTCCTTTCTCTACAAATAAATCAAGAGAATATGATCTTGTACGGAATAAACTATGAGCTCCTTAAATCTGAGCTTCAGTCTGTTTTTCAACAAAATGAAATAGACAAGATCAAGTATGCCAATAAATTCATCCCTATCAACTTGGGATATGAGCCCGAGGACATACGCCAATCTCTTCAAAAAATCCTCATTCAAAGTGAAAGCGATTCTTCCCTCATACCGATTACGAGCCTGATCATGGTCAAGAATACAGTCGATTATAAGAAGTTGATGGGGAATAGGAATGGAGAGTATCTTACTTTTTCTAGAGACTCGCTTTTGACACTAGAAGAATGGCAACTTATAGAGGAGAAGTTGGATAGGCATTCTTCTATTGAATATGAATTTGGGGGAAGTCAAACAGATACACAGGGATTGATCAAAGAACTTACAGGCATTTTCTTTATTGCTGTGATTCTCCTTTATCTGATCTTATCATCCCAGTTTGGTTCTCTTTTACTTCCATGGATCATTTTGATTGAGCTGCCTATTGATATAGGAGCCTCTCTATTATTCTTATGGATATTTGGAGAGACCATCAACATTATGAGCATCATTGGAATGGTAGTTATGGCAGGTATCGTCATTAATGACAGTATTTTAAAGATACATGCGATTAATGAACTTTATAGAAATGGTATGGGCCTTGTAGAAGCGATTAAGACTGGGAGTAAGAATAGGTTAAATGCCATCTTAATGACTACACTGACTACAATATTGGCACTGGTTCCTGTTTTATTTATGGGAGGTATGGGAAATGAGCTTCAGCGGCCTCTAGCCATTGCGCTTATGGGTGGGTTATGTGTAGGCACTTTCATCAGTCTCTACCTCATCCCTTTCATGTATTATTATATCTTCAGAAGTCGCGTGATCAAGAACTAAGAAGCTAGCTCTGTGTGAAAATGAAACCATGTTTACTGATTGTACACCTGTCTGATCCGAGAGGGTGACGTGACCACTACCGAAGCCTACTGGGAGGATAACCAAACTGCCGCTTGAATGCTGTGCTAAAGTGCTGCGGATGCTGATAGCCCATCCTGTCGGCAACCTCTCCTATGTTGAGTTCTTCGTCTACTAAGAGATGCTTAGCTTCTTCCATCCTAGCTGTTTGCCAAAAGGTAAATACCGTCGTCCCAAATATAGCTTTGAATCCCTTTTTGAGGGCAAACTCGTTGGTGCCAAACTCGTGGGCCAATTTGGCAAGAGACTGAGGAACGGCCAGATGCTTAAGCAGATATTCCCTGACAGCATAAATCAGTTCTACTTCTTTCTTTTTTAGCGGAGAAGATCCTGGCGGTTGGAGAGAGGATTTGTTCCAATTGTAGCAAGAGCAACTCCGTGACCTTCGATTCGATGAACATGCGCTTGAAAATGCCTTTTCGTTTACATTGAAGGACCTCTTGAATCAATCGATGCATAGAATAAGTGATAGGGTAATTTTGAGGGCTCAGTAAGGTACTTTTTTTCTGATTGAGCGAAGAGATAAAGGCTAGTATGGCTCGATTTTCTTGCGGTAAGAATCGTTGGAAGAAGGCTGGACGTAGGTTTACCTCAAATATTTGCACATGATCCCCTGGTAAGTATTGTGCCCTACCCTTGAATTGTGAGGCATATAAGATGTTGTGTTGGTTGATGCCAAACTCAAAGGTGTTGGATGTTCCTATTTCCTCTGCAAACGTATCGCCACGTAGGGCAAAATGAAGCTCTACACTTTCCATCTCTGACTCAAAGCCAAGTTTTAACCCATCTGGCATATGCAAGTTGCCAAAGCCGACATGGATATTTTCCATGAATAACTCTCGATAGCTTCCTTTGCCACCGAGCAGTTCTGCAGGATACTCTCGTTCGGTAATCCCACCTGGATCTGTAGAAGAATATCTTTCTGGGTACTGAGACTCCACAAAGAGTTCTTGTAAATCTTCTGAATGTAGTCGAACAGTCATGAGCGTTTTGCGTAGGTTTTTCTCCTTTTTGCGTAGCCTCTTCTTATGCAGCAATCCTCATATTTGCAATATAATATGTTTTCTTATTTAGACTAAATAAAAATAAGCTCATGTTTCGATTCTTTTCTCTTCTTTTTGGAATGACCATGATATGTTGGCTCCCATTGAAGGCACAACATGATGTGGGAGGGAAGGTGGTAGATGCTGAGGGACAGGCAATAGAGGGGGCGACAGTCCGTATCCTCAACTCTCATTTGGGTGACATTACAGATATCAATGGAGAATTTGAGTTATTGAACGTGCCTGCTGGAGCGCATACTGTAAAAATCAGCACGGTGGGTTTTGCTACGCATACACAGACGGTAGAAATCACAGGCGCACTTGAACTTGAGGTGGTACTCACAGAGGAGGTATTGGCCCTAAGGTCTGTGGTCGTCACTGCAACCAAACGAGAAGTAGAAGCCCAGCGCATACCAAGTACCATTTCTGTACTAGATGCAACAGCAATCGCTGATTACCAAATTGATAACATCAACGAAGTTGGAAGGGCTGTCCCTAATTTTCGCACCTATGATGATGGAGGAGGAATATTTCCCTTAGTGGCTGTAAGGGGAATTGCGACTATAAGCGATGTTCCGATCGTGGGAATTTATGTGGATGATGTCCCACTCTTCAATACAGCATCCTTTCCTTCCATCTTGAATAATATTGCCCGCATTGAAGTATTGAGTGGTCCCCAAGGTACCCTCTACGGGAGAAATAGTCTGGGTGGTGTGATCAATATAGTAACACATCCTCCTACCAATACCATTAGTGGTTTTGCCAGCGTAGAGTATGGAAGTTTCAACCAGCTTCAAGCCAATGCAGGGATCAATTTGCCGCTCATCAAAGACAAATTATTTGTAGGGCTAGATGGAACCCATCGTCAGAGAGACGGTTACGTTACCAACACATTCCTTGATCAGACGGAACTACTTGGATACAATATGGAAGGTGGAAACATCCGTCTGAAATGGTTGATGAGTGATCAATGGAGTCTAAGCCTTCACACGGGCATAGAATCTCGTGAGAACCGCGCATATGCGCTGGCGGGAGGCATAGGGATTACAGGCACTCAACTCGACTCCTTACGTGAAAATCATCCTTATGAACTAGGATACAATACGGAAGGTAACTATCAGATGCTACAGACCAATAGCGCCCTTAAACTCGATTATTTTGGAGATAAGATATTCTTCAAAGCAATTACTACAGCCCAAACTACTGCGCTTTCTGTAAGAAACGAAGAGTTTGACTTCACGCCATTTGATCTCAATGAATCGAATTCTGATCGCGACATCCTGACATTTTCAGAGGAGCTTCGTATAGGTTCCAACCAGAGTGGGAGTCGCTTGAAGTGGTTGGCAGGTCTTTTTGCTTATCGTTATCAGCTTGACAATAGAGGTAATATCACGAGTGGAGCTGACAATGCTTTTTTTGCTCCCACACCTGAGGTAGCTGCAATATACCCTTACATCCAACGTCAAAACAGTGTGTTGACCCAAACAGGTATTTCTGGTTACGGGAATCTAGACTATTCCTTGACACCACAGTTGACAGTATCTGCTGGTCTGCGCTATGAATGGGAAAATAGTATCTCGGATAATCAAACGAATTACAGTCGTGAGGGAAATGAGAATTTTACCTTTCCTACGCTCGGCCTGTTGCCAGCAGCCTTTGAAGCTGAAGCCAATTTCTCTGCGCTCTCTCCCAAATTGAGTGCATCTTATCAGTTGTCGTTGGACCAGATGGTATTTGCGAGTGTCACGAGAGGCTACCGTCCAGGAGGAATTAATGCTTACACAAGCTCTGAAGAAAATATCGCTTTTGATCCTGAATTTACCTGGAATTACGAAGTAGGCTTTAAAAGTCAGATGCTAGACAACCGATTGAGACTTAACTTGACAGGCTTCTACATCGACTACACCGATCAGCAACTTCTGAATGTCGTGGATATCACAACATTTAATATTGGAACACAAAATATTGGTCGTAGCACGAGCTATGGGGTAGAGTTGAGTATGGACGCCTTGATAGTGAAAGGTCTACAGGCATCTGTGAATCTCGGCTATCTAGAGACAGAGATTCAGGAGTTTACAGTGATCAGTTTTGCTGGCGAAATCGACAACTCGGGGAACCGCAATGCCTTTGCGCCACGCTGGAATGGAAACGTCGCGCTGACGTATAGTACACAAATTGGGGAAGTCATGCTACGTGCAGCAGCGGACTACCAGTTTCAAACAGAGATGTTTCTCGATCCTGAGAATGTATATAGCCAACCAGCTTATGGCCTGCTCAACGCACGTCTAACAGCTCAGTACAAAGGACTAGAACTAGGAGTATGGGGACAAAATTTGACAGATGCGGTCTATTTTTCCTATGGATATAGTTTGGCAGGCTTTGGTGGTTTTGGTAGCTATGGGTTGCCTCAGACCTTTGGTACGTCTCTCGCTTATCGTTTTTAATCAAATAGTGGATTATGCCTACATTACCCAAGTGGCTTGCCAATGGCATGGAGAAAGTTTTCAGTGGGATGATGCATCCTGTCGAAGTCACGCATACAGCGTTTCCTCACAAACAGCTCAAACGCGTACGCTTTGAAGGAGATCTTAGCCAGGCATTTTTCATCCCTGGACAGGTGATTGAGTTTCGGATCAATGACAATGCATTTCGACATTACACACCTGCATATTACAATCAGCAAGCGGGGATTTGTGATGTGCTCTTTTACCTTCACGGAAAAGGTCCTGGCAGTAGTTGGGCATCGAATCTACAGGTGGGAGATCAGACGAAGTTAATGGGACCAGGAGGAAGGATGAAACTCGACTCCACTCGCAGCCAGCACTTTTTATTTGGCGATGAATCTTCCCTCGGATTTTGTCTGCATATGGCTGTTGCCATTGAGGCGGTCAATCAAGACTTTACTTGTTTATTGGAATTGGAGCCTGCACATCATGGATGGCCTTCAGACTTGGGATTAGAATCAGCTGTCGTAGTGTCGTCTAAGAAGATGGCAGACGTGCATTCAGGGAATGTTTTATGTGTATTACATGAAATGGACTGGACATCTACTAGCTGCTATCTCACGGGGCGGGCCCAATCTATACAAGCTGTCCAAAAAGCCTTATTGACAAAGGGTGTGATGCGAAAGCAGATACAAACGTTTCCTTACTGGGCCGATGGAAAGGTAGGTTTATAAGTCATCTGTATTTGAATAGCGAATTATGTAAAACTCTATATAAATATGGGAGAAAAGAAGGAACAATCGAATAAGAAAGGTATCCCGCGCCTGCTAGAAATCGCAGGGAAAAAGCAGTACCATTTGTTGCTTTCTGCGGTCTTAGCGGTGTTACACGCAGCGGTAGCGCTGGTTCCCTATATTTTGGTGTATTACATCATCGAGCAATTGCTGCGTCCACCGATTGACCAGATGGCTATTCAAACATATTTATTATGGGCGATAGGCGCAGGTATATCGAGTTATGGCCTATTGTATGCTTCGGGACTTTTGTCTCATGTTGCTGCGTTCAACATCCTCTATGAACTGAGGACAAGTGCAACGGCCAAGTTGGGGGAGTTGTCCCTGGGGTTTACACAGCAGCATGCATCGGGTACATGGAAGAAAATCGTAGCAGATGATATCGAACGTATTGAAGGATTTCTGGCACATCAGATCCCCGATTTTGTAAAGGGTATTACGCTCCCCGTCGTCACCATAGCCTACTTATTTTTTGTGGATTGGCGTCTAGCAGCGATCAGTTTTGTCCCCCTTCTGATATTGGCCATTTGGGTTCCCCTTATGATCCGTTCTCAGGCTATAAAAGACGCGCTGAAACAGCATATGGAATCGCAGGAGGAGATGAATGCGACGATCGTAGAATTTGTCAAGGCCATGCCTGTGATGAAGATCTTCGGTCAAACAGCTAGTAACTTTAAAAAATACAGTCAGTCTGTACATGGATTTACCGATTTTTCGAATGCCTACACACGAAAAAGCGCACCTCCCTTTGCCGTTTTTATGAGTTTTATGGGCAATGCTACTTTGCCCATTCTGGTGCTAGGTACTTTCCTCTATCTCTACAGTGGACTCAGCATTGCGACGCTTATTTTGTTTCTCATTTTAGGTGTTGGCTATATGAAGCCTGTTTTTGCCCTTTCCAATATGAGTATGCAATTGTACCTCATCAGTCGAGGGGTCGAGCGAATGGATCACATCTTAATGCATCCTTCTCAAAAGGAGCAGTTGGGGGTAGCGCCGATTGCGCATGATATTGAGTTTCGTCAGGTAGACTTTGCCTATGAAGAAGAGCAAAAGGTACTAGATAAAGTATCTTTTTTCTTGCCTGAACATAGCATCACCGCATTTATTGGTCCATCGGGTGCAGGTAAATCTACTGCTGCACAGTTGATTGCACGGTTTTGGGATATTCAGGAGGGAAGTATACGGATAGGAGGAGTAGATATTAGGGATTTTTCGCTTGATATACTGATGGATAAAGTCGCCTTTGTCTTCCAGGATGTCTTCATGTTTCATGACACGGTCTTTGAAAATATCCGTATGGGCATGGAAAAGTCAGAGGCAGAAATCATGGCGGCAGCCAAGGTCGCTCAGTGCCATACCTTCATCGAAAGTCTTCCCCAAGGGTATCATACACTCTTGGGACAAGCAGGAGTTTATCTCAGTGGGGGCGAGCAGCAGCGCATTCAACTGGCGAGAGCTATCCTCAAAGATGCACCCATTCTGGTACTGGATGAGGCGACAGCGTTTAGCGATCCTGAAAATGAGGTGCAGATCCAGCAAGCCGTAAGTCAGCTTATTGCTCAGAAAACAGTCGTCATCATTGCCCATCGCCTAAGTACTGTCGTGGATGCAGATCAGATCATCTTATTTGATCGAGGGAAAGTCGTGGGGACGGGGACCCACCAAGTCCTCATGTCCAAATCTGAGCTGTATCAGAAGATGTGGAATGCCCATTTACGTGCCCAGGAGTTTGCTATTTGATCAGAAACGATATACAGGAATTTACCAGATAAAGACATCCCATCATGATTAGGAATTTGATATACATGTTTCGTTTTCAGCCTCAGAAGGTGCGAAATGCCTTATTTTGGGAGTGGTTACACGGCATGCTGCTCGCGATTCCATCGGGCATTTTGCTGCTGGTCATCTGGGAACTGTTTGAACCTGCGCCTGATACAGATAAGGTCTGGGTAGTCGTCGGGATCATGACTCTCTTATTTCTGTTCCAGCTTTTTGTAGGGAGTAAGGCCATGATTCAGTCAAGTATCATGACGTATGAAATTGGGCGTAAGCTTCGGCTTGGGCTGGGAGACAAACTACAGCGTCTTTCCCTTGGCTATTATAAAAGTCGCGATCCGGGCGATCTGGCAGCAGTTGTCCTCCAGGACGTTGCCACCTTTGAAGGGATCTTTGGGCATAGTATTCCTAATCTGGCAAATGCAATTTTTGGCGTCATGGTGTTGTCGGGTTTCCTCTTGTACCTAGACTGGAGACTTGGGATTACATTGTTATTGGCCCTTATCTTGGTCATTCCTTTGATGCAGTGGAGCAGTCGTTTGATTGGGCACATGGGAAAAAAACAGGTACAAGCCCGAACGGATACGAGCGCACGCCTACTAGAGTATGTACAAGGTATTCAACATCTCAAAGCCTATGGACTGAAAGGAGAAAAGTTTACTTCTTTGAAGAATGCCATGCGCAGCCTGCGAGATGAGAGCATCCGAGTAGAAGCCGTGCCAGGTCCCGTTGTATTGGCTGTGGGAGTGGTCTTAGAGTTGTGCTTTGTGTTGATGGTTTGGTTGGCCTTGTATCTCTTGGGGCAAGGCACTGTAACGATCCCTGTGATTATTGCCTTTCTGATCATTGGTTACCGATTATATGAGCCGATCAAAGTGCTCATGGTCGAGTATCCCGTTTTGACATATTTAAACGTGAGTCTGAATCGTATCCAGGAAGTATTTGAAGCGGAGGAACAAAGTGCTGGTCAGCAGCGCCAACCCCAATATTATGATATACAATTTGACAAGGTCTCTTTTGGTTATGTTGACGAAAAGCCTGTCTTGAAAGATGTGAGTTTCCTCGCGTCAAGTGGGACTCTCACGGCTTTGGTTGGACCTTCGGGTTCGGGTAAAACGACCATTACTGCCTTGATTGCTAGATTTTGGGACGCGCAAAAAGGCACGATCTCTATCGGAGGGATTCCCCTTTCTGATATCCATCCTCAGCAGGTGTACAGCCTGATCAGTGAGGTATTTCAAGAAGTGTATCTATTTGATGGGAGTATCTACGAAAATATACAGATAGGGAATCCTCAAGCCAGTGAAATCCAGGTTCAAGAGGCAGCCAGACTAGCTCAAGTCTACGAATTTGCGGATTTATTGCCCAAGGGACTTGATACGCTAGTCGGGGAGGGAGGATCGAAGCTATCAGGTGGACAAAAGCAGCGGATAAGTATTGCGCGTGCGCTCTTGAAGGATGCACCTATCGTCCTGCTGGATGAGGCGACAGCGAGTCTAGATCCAGAGAATGAAATCTACATTCAGCAGGCGATCCAAGCCTTGGTCAAAGAAAAAACAGTGATCGTCATTGCGCATAAGTTGGCGACTATTCAGCAGGCAGACCAGATCTTGGTATTGAACGATGGACAGATCGTAGAAAGCGGAACGCATGATGCGTTGCTAGCCGACGCGCAAGGCCTATACACACATCTATGGCACACCCAGCAAAAAACGCGTGGCTGGAAGATCATTTCTGAAGCTAGGGAGCGTAAGTTATTCTCGTAGCGTAGCCCTATCTATGACCAAAAGATAAGTAAATTTCCTCTAAATCAGCAGATTAGTTGCTGGATGGATAGTACGAATTAAGGAAATAGCATGAGATAAACTCTTCTAGTTGCTACACTTTTTGAAACGGTTTCAACAAAGAAATAGTAAAGTTAAATATCATTATATTAGGTGACTTTCCAGATATTTCATATATCGCCTTGAAGTTTTTTCTGATATTCCACATTGCCTAGCAGTAAAATATGTTGCCATTTCAATGGCTTCTCTGTTGTGACCAATTACTAGTAGATTATTGATTTCCTCATATATTTTTTGGATTCCATCAGAAGTACCTATAAAAATAGGAGCATTTCTTAGAGCCCCTGGT
>JBCBFT010000117.1:0-20243 GCA_038527485.1 Bacteroidota bacterium | reverse complement strand
GTAAACTTTTTTGTAAGCAAATCTTGCTTGAAGTAGCCTTTTGTGAGTACATATAGTAATATTCGGGGATTGAACAGTATTATTTTTGACTTATATCTACTTGCCTATCTTCAGAAAATTAAAAGATTCAGAGAGTCACATCTATTCATAGGTAGAAAGGTGAATCTATTCATGTAAAGGAATGCATCAAATATCTTTCCATAGTTTTCGATTTACGCAAACAAAAATAAAATACCTCTGGCATTTTCGAAAGCCAGAGGATAAAGTTATGCGGATCTTTTGAATACTTGGATAAGCGTAAAGGTGAAACAAGATAGGACGCTACTCAGTCTATCTAGTCTATAACTTTAAGCATTGAACATGCTCTGCCAGCTGTAGATAGTTATAGAGGGTATACGTTTGGAGACCATCTAAACAGGCCGATGGCTAGTAACTCTTGGTCTTACGTCCACCTACAACATTTCCCTTGGAGTCAATCGTCGTTTTCTCTTTATTGAAAAGTACGTATGCACGTCCATTTGCAAAGGAATTGATGATCTCTTCAAACTTGAAACCTATGACAAGCTTACCATCGGTGTCTACAAAGCCCCATTTACCCTTGGATTGGACAGCTGCAAACCCGTTACTGAAGTTCTTAATGCCTGAGTATTTCAGTTCTATAACCAAACGACCTTGCATATTGATCATCCCCCAGTTCCCTTTTTGGTTCCGTACCCTTGCAAATTGACCACTGAATATGATCTTGACCGTCGATAAGGCGGGTAGGAGTATCTGGCTGGGATTGTTGGTTGAGCGTAAACCATATAGATTCCCTTCCTTGAATACAGTCAAATCCTTATTATTCGCTACGACGTAGGTCTCATCTTGACCTTGGGGCATATACTCATCGTCCATATCGACCGTAGGACAGGGAAATCCTTTTTGCTCCACACACTTGCCTTCTAAGTCAATGTAAAAAATGTCATCTGCTGCCTTCACTTTCGCGAGGATGTCTTTTTTTCCATAACTACTGTAAGCTGAGACTCTTTCATAGACAAATGGGGTTCTGCGCGTACCATTTATATCTATGAAGCCCCAGTTTCCATCTTTTCTGCGTACAGCTGCGCGCTGGAAGCTGAAGTCATACGCATTGGCATATTGGAAGGAGACTACGACTCGATAGTCCGAGCTTGGAGGAGCTGTCTTATTCTGCACTTTTTTCCCTACAGGATTTTTGGCTAGGAAGCCGTAGAGTCCATTTTGGCTCGCCCTTATTCTGCCGTTAAACTCCTTGCCTTCTATCGTGTACGGAAGAACTGGGACAGAAGGACTCGGAGGAGGAGGAGGAACCGCTCCCGTACTGTCGCTGGCATCCGTAGCAGGCGCGGTACGACTTGAGTCAGAATCTCGGATTTCTTGTTGTATATCCTTAAGCGAAGGGTCTTCTGGCGAATCGTTATATCTGAGTGTGACCACTTTTCCATCCCTGAAGGCAGTCACGATGGTTTTTCTGAAATCACCTGAGATTCTATCGTAAACAATTCCTCCGTATTGCGAGCTTTCTCCTAATAGATCAACAAAGCCCCATTTTTCGCCCTGTCTGACCTTGGCATATCCATTGTAGAAGGGTTCTGCCTCATCATACACAAAAGGAATACGGATGAGATGGCTTTGATTGTTGATATAGCCCCATCGATTGCTTTTGGCATCCTTACACAGCAAAAGCTCGTCAAATGGTCCAGAAACCTCTATGTACATGGACTCTCCTTGTGCATTGATCAGCCAGGTACGCTTAGGATCAGGCTGCACCTTGGCCAATCCATTGATGAAGGAACCTGCTGTATAGAATTGTGGTGGGATCACGGTTTGATGTTCCTCATCCAAGTATCCCCAGCCATTGACGGTTTCCATAGCTGCTAATCCTTCAGAGTACCTTCCGATATTTTTAAGGTCGAAAAGATCACATGGAGCATCATTGAATGCAGAAAGACGTTGGCAAATCTCTTGCCTCATGTCTGATAAAGAATTGTAATCGGCATAGGTATCCACAAATAGATTGAGGATTTGATTCGCCCTTTCTAGATATGGGGGGTGTATTTGGAGCCCTTGATTGAGGAACGCTAAGGCATCAAGGTAGCGCTTTTTCTGCTCAGCTATGGCGTTTGTCGTGGGCGCAGGTGTCAAACTTGAGGGACGAGGAAGTGAAGAATCGCCTGATACGCCTCCTTCAGACCTAAAAAACTCGAGCATGGCGAGGGATTGGCCTAAGTAAGCATCCGCTCTTTGCTCGGCAGACATCTGAACATCAGGACGCTTGGCCTGGGCGATGATGCGTTTGTAAATACCCGAAGCTAGCTGGAAATTGCTCCTTTTGTAAGCGACGAGTGCACGATTAAGCTGGGTATTGAGCTTAAGGGTATCAGCCAGGAAGTATAGGTTTCTAAGGTTATAAATTTCAAGTCCATCTTTTGGAAGTAAGGTAAATGCCAGGGAATCTGACGCATTGTAGTACATCCGGGGTTTGTAGGGAAATAGGTTGACTTCCTTCGACTCTTCCTCATTTATCTCTGCTGGCTTAGGAACGATGGGTAAGAAGTCTTTGGTGAGAAACTTCCCCATTCGCATATTTTGATTTGGGTCCCAGCAGATAAACTGAATCTCTTGGCTTTCTCTATTTCCTACCGTCAGCCCCACAAATGTCCGATCTGGCCATGTCTGTAGGTCAAACAATAGCTGATTGGCTAGCTGCGTGGTAAATCTTGACCCCGAGCGTATGTCCCACCTTGTATAGGCACCTTCTGGATGGCCCATGATGACAAAGTTCTCATCAGATAAAAAGCGTACTTGGGTAAGCCCTCGCTCTTCAATGCTGAGGAAGCTCCCTGACTCCCCTGTTTGTGTACTCCATATAGTCGCACTGGAATCTGCTGATGTCGTCACAAGGAACTTTCCTGAAGGAGAGAAGTCAATGTCAATGATAGAATCACTGTGGGTACCCTCTAGTTCAAAGAATAGTTGAGGTGTGGGCTGTGTGAGATTCCAAAGTGTCGCGAGATTGTCTGCCCCACCTGTAGCCAGTTGCTTACCGTCTTTAGAAAACGCAAGAGAGATAATGGGGTATTGATGAGGCGTCGTGACAGTTCCCACCTGCTTCCCAGAGTTGGTAGACCAAAGGTATAAAGTCTCTCCAGCAGCCACAATCAGGTATTGATCATTGGGTGAGAAGAGCATCGCGCTGATAGGTTCTGGATGCACAAAAGGCTCAGGTCCCATAATGCCTGGATTGCTCACTTGGCCGATTTGGAAAAGTTGTGCGCTATTGTTTCTTGCCAAGGCGTAGTATCGTCCTTTGGGAGAGACCGCCGCTTGGGAAGCATTGGGATAAGCTCGTTTTTGGGCAGGTGCAAGTGTGGAGAATGTCCTGAAGGCAGGTCGTAGAACATCTGCACGAGAAAAATCTTCAAATGCCTGCTGTAAAAGAGAGTCCGAAGGGGTAAGTTCTGCCAATGCAAGAATGGCCGTACCCCTTTGATAATAGTATAACGGGTTGAAAGGCTGCTTCTCGATCGCCTCTGAAAACTCATTGTAGGCGCTTCCGTAATCTTCTTGATTGAGAAATGCTTCTCCTGTATGACTGAAATATAGGGCACTATCGGTAGCTGTTCGCAACTGATAATACTTTCCTTCAATCTGTACGTATTTGCTTGGTTTGATCAGCCATCGACTAATCTCAGATAGAGAGTTGAGCCGTATCAGGTCGTCCCAGTATAAGGGAAGGATAAAGACAAGAGAAAATAAAATAACCAGTGTCGCCCGCACCCATGAACGGAAACCGAGCACTGTATATCCTTTCCGAAATAAGAATCGTTTCCAACTTCCTTCCTCAGCTTGCAAAGAAGCAAGCCACGACTGATGAGACATGCCTTTGAGCGCCAGCGGATCTTCAATTTCTCCCCTTTCTTCGTATGCCTCGATCAGCGCAGAAGGCTGAAGATTTGTCGCACTTTCTTTTTCTTTTTGCCAGCGGTGTACTGTCACAAATACCTCGTGTCGGTCATGTGCCACAGTTCCTTCTGGTGGAGGATTTTCTAGCAGCATCCGTACGATCGTCCCGTGTACAGTGGACCGCAGATCCTCTGGAAGTGCTTGGATCAACTGTCTTCGCCAGTGTTCGGGGATATGTCCCTTGCGGAAGAAGGGAAGTCGAACCAGTTTGAGCAGGAGATCAGGCGTCAATCTTTCTTTTCCTAAAAGATCTTGCCCAAGTGCTACTGTCAAATCCCAATGACATTCAGGATATACAGCACAGGCTGCCAAGAGAAAGAAGCCCTCTTGTCCGAGATATGTTTGTAAATCAACTAACTCTGTCTCGGACGCGTCAAGGTCAGGAACGGCCAGATCTCCCCTTGAGACCCAGTTTTTGAGGCGAGGGGCAGTATCCATGGCCAGATAATCCAAGAGCTGGCTCAACACAATAGGTAGTCCAGGTAAAATGAGGAAGTACTTAGAAAGTGTCACCTCCTGGAAACCCCAATCAATCGGAGGAGTGGGAGTCAGAATTGCCCGATCCTTGAAAGAAAGAAGATCGAAATAAGCCTGATTCAATTGCCCTGAGTAGGGATCTGTCAAATATTCACCTGAACCCATGATGACCAATCGGTGGTCTGGATACCGGATGCGTAGATCGTTCAGGTAAATGGCACGGTCATTTTCGTGTCGGAAAAATGCTGTAGGCTCTCCACGAAAGAAGAAAATATCCAAATAGACATCCTGCTTCGCAATTTCACGTACCAACTGACGGTAGAAAGCCGCCTGATGATCTGTCACACTTTGCTGCTCTATTAGGATGAGATATTCTGATGGTCTAGAGCCAAGTTTATAGGCAAAATGAGGATATCCTTTGGACTCGATGGTCTTCTGTATAGTTCCAGGCATATCCAAATGGAGGATATTGCTGGGCTGACGTTTTCTGAGGTGCTTTGCGATTGTGTATATCAGATCTGCCGAAAATACAGTAGCAGGTTTCTTCGCTACGATGGGCCAAGTGTAGGGACCTGTATCATTGCGAGGGGTATTACGTGCCAGCCTCCTACGATTGACACGATATATCTCATAAAAGAATCCAAAAAGGAAAAGAAATAGCACCAAAAACAAGGGATAGTAAGGTGAGATCGGCGAGCTACTCCAATCTTCGGGAATCTCAATAGACTGGAAGGGACGTCCCCCAAAGCTTAAAAGATTCTGAAGAGAGTCTGGATTGGTGATGAGGATACGTTGGCAGAATTTCTGTTTACAACCTGTCAAGGTCTCGATTTCGAAACATACTTGATATGTCCCATAGTCTTCAAAAGCGTGACTGATAGACAAGGAGTCCTTGACGATAAGACTTTTGTCCCCAAAATCCCATGAGATCATTGTAAATGAATCTGATGGATCTTTCTGGACATTGCCTGTGAAATCGATCTGCTGTGGATTTTCAGGAGAGAGAGCATAAGAGAAACTCACTTGACATTCTACTTCGGGCTTGACGTCTACCGATTGCGAAAGTGTGATATTACAGCCTGCTGCATTTTCTATCCTAAGCACTACCTCATATGTGCCCGTGTCTTGTATGGAAAGCTCCTGCTTATAAATGGAATCACGCATGATGCTGTCATTGATTCCTACCCAAATCAGTTTCCATTCGGGTTCAATATTAGTCGGCCTGATGACTACGACAAAGGTCGAATCATCGGGCTGGTCTGTAAACGTACTCAGCTTAACTTCCTCTAAGTCATCACAAATCTGTTCTTTGCCCACCAGATCTTTCCAGATATAGCCTAGCGTATACTGGAGGTAATTTTCCTGCGATTCAAGATTGTATTTGTGGAAATAATCGTGGGCTCCCAGTTGTTTGTCCGTCCCCCTATAAGAGATATAGGAACTGTAGCTAATGTATCCAATCGCAATTGATACGATCAGGAGGAGGCTACCCCAAGTAGCAGGATGGGTAGCAAAGCGAAGAAAGTGATATTGAAGTTTTTCCCTCTTTGAGGCGAATCCCTCCTCATCGTCATCGTCATCCAAGATCCCTTGCTTGGCCAGCCATCTTCGAAGCACACTTTGCTCTTGGTGGTCTGACAGATCTTCTTGATCGAGTATCCCTTGGTTTACGAGCCACTTGCGAAGGCGGCTAGGGGGGAGCTCTGTATCCTCTTCTCCTGATTCATCAAAAGGTGTTTCAGGCAGAAGCGCCCTGAAATAGGCGTCAAACAAGCGATAGAACTTCTCTTGCTCCAGTTCATCATTGACGAAAATGGGGGCAAGGATGGACTTCATCTGAGAAGCATGTGTATCTGCTGGTAGCTTGTTCAGCAAGACTTGGATCCGCACATACTGATCCACGCCAATTTCGAAGCCATTGTCTTGCAAGAGTTGCAAGAAGCCTTCAAATGGAATCAGAAGTGGGGATTGAGACATATGATTGAGGATACGTTACCTGATGAAAATGAGAAGAAGTAGGGAAGAATATGGTTTAGGGCCGTGCGAGGTTTTTGAGCTTTTCTAAGTCTTCTTTGTTTTTGGCCAAAATAGAATAACTCATCGCCAGCTTCTCCAAATCTTCGCGTGTGCTGCCATTCAGGGTGATCTTGTGCTGGTGGAGGATGTGAATCCAAGATAGCAGTTCCGCCGTGGCAGGAGGCTTCCGTAGTCCTTTGGCTTGACGGATTTCGACAAAATGCTGGATCGCCGCTTTGAGCATGTTATTTTTGAAATCATCACTAAGGACTAAACGCGCCCTGATGATGCGTTCTAGTGTGGCCTTATCTGGAAAGGGAATATGGTAGTACACGACCCTTCGCAAAAAGGCATCGGGTAGGTTTTTTTCAGAGTTACTGGTAAGAATGAGGATGGGACGATTGGGGAGATTCGCTTCAAATGATTCCCCTGTCTCTTGCACAGTGAAGGCCATTTCCTCAAACTCATTCAGTACATCATTGGGAAGGTCTCTAGGCGCCTTGTCAATCTCATCAATCAGGACAACATGGCGTTTATTTTGAGAATCACGAATGGCTGTTCCCAATGCTTCGTACGTGATGTAATCGGTGATATTCAGATTACCTTTTTCTCTCAGTTGTGCATCATGGAAGTGTGCCAATGAATCATAGCGGTAGAAAAGGTCCTTGGCGTTGGAGGTTGTTTTGGTATGGAAAACGAGTGGACGATCTAGACCCAGCTCGTGCGCGATGCTATACGCCAATCTTGTCTTGCCCGTGCCTGGCTCCCCCGTAAGCAAAAGGGGCTGTCCGAGGGCAAGAGAGACATTGACTGCATCGCGGAGCCGCGGAGATGCAATATAGGAATCGTTGGATTCCAGGACATCCATCGTCCGAAAGGGAGGGAGGCTCAGATTGCGATCCAGAAGGGTCTTTCCCTCGCCACTGTATAAATCAAATATGTGGTTCTCGTTCATAGTCCTTTTTTGCATGCATGCGATCGAGCCGAAAGCAGCAGGAGTTTTACATCTCGTTTATTGAGTATTTCTTCTTGACAAATTCTACGGTGGATTTGAGTTTGCTCTCTACGATCGACATAAAAAGCGCATCTCTTTGCTCTCCTTCCACTTCAAAAATCTCTGCTGGTAAATCCCCCAATTCATTTAATTCTGCGAGATTCGTTGCCATCAGCCAGTCCTTGACATCCGTTTTTCTGACATGTTCCAGTTCATCCAGAAAATGAACAGACCCTTTGGCCTTCTCTACGACCTTTTGTATTTCTTTGAGGATCTTCTTCCGTGTGTATTTACTAGAGAGAAAACTGGTAAATCCACCTGACTTATTGAGCTCGTCAGAGAAAAATATATTGATAAAAATAATGAGTGGAGGAGCATCAGGAGGAATGGCATCGACTTCCCAAAATGTATCTATATACCACTCAATTAAGTCTGCTGTGGTTTTGTTCCAGTACTCTCCTGGGATGTTGTGCTGGATCACGATGGCTTCCCTACCTGAGAGACTCAAATGCGAAATCAAGTCTTCCCCTGAGAGTTTGCCTATGGGTTTACCTGTTTGATTGAGACCAGGAAACTGCTCTGCCAGCCGTACCTTGAGCAGATTTTCTACTTTTCCTTTGAAGGGCCAGTTTTGAACCTCAAAAGGAGAATTATATGATTCGCGCTTTCCTACGTACTGGTAGCTAAAGCGTTTAATCAGACTTTCGTGTCGTTCTTCTCTATGCCCTGCAATGAGGTAGATTTGTGGCTCTATCCCTCTTCCGCCTATATGCGTGGAGGCAAAATCATCGTTTTGGGGGGAGCGATCACAGAAGACATGCGCAAACCGCCCAATTTTGAGCTCACCAATCTCTGTATTGAGCTGGGTGGCCGATCGGAGGAGTTGCCAGTTTCCTTGTCTTTCGGATAGAAGCTGCCAGGGATAGCTGTCGGGTGGATTTTCTTCCTCTTCCCAATACAGAGACCGGAATCCACCAGCTCCTGTCAGAGAGACGATTTCAGATCGAGCATCCTCAAATGCCTTTTCCAGTGTGGCGTAGCCCGCAAGTCCCTTGTAGAGTCGGATCGCAAACTTCTGGGCAATGTCATCATTGATGGCTTGCGAGGTCGCGACTACATGGGGAATGCCTGCTTCTTGCAGTTCTTTGGCTTGTAGTCCCGTAGAGCATCCGTTGAGGAAGACAAATTTTAGGCTCGTCTGATTGGCCAGAAAGCATACAAATCCCTCGCTATGTACGATTTGCTGATGCTCATTTTCATCCTCTAATAGCAAAGAATAACTTTCCGCATGGCCTGCATAGTGAAAGACCGCAATCCGTCCTTGGTAGATAGGGTCTTGAAAGACATCCACGATATCTGCCAACGTACAGTTTGAACGCTCGACAATCTCTGCCGCTTGCATGAGATGAGCGGATTGGAGGGCTTTACGTATCCCTCGCTGTTCTTGGGCCAAGCCTCTTAGGTAACGAGCATTGTCCTGTTTTTCATTTGCAAAAGCAAGAAATATGATGGGACGTCCTGTGGACATGTAACATTGGGCATTTAGGGCGAAAGGTAGCTATCTGTCAGCGCTAGCTTGTATGCTTAGGCTCGTTCGTCTATTTCTCCTATAAAAAGATAGGAATTCTAGACTAGGCTTTCTGGTTACTCAATAAAAAGCTGATGAAATACCTTATGCGTCATTCGTCAGTCAAATTACATAAGCTACATATACAGATTAGTTACCTAATAAAGACAGAAAGTTAGGCGATTCGAAGCATTAACTCAAGTGATGTGTGCGGAATGTTAGCTAAAAATATGAGTTTGGTCATACATTTCGCTCAAAAAAGGAGCTAGGTTAGGATTAAGAAAGAGAGGGATAGAAGATAGAATGGGAAGTCATACAAACCCATGCGGCGGAAAATACCGATCTACTCTCTCTTTCCTATGACTACTTTCAATATGCATGTTATGAAAAAGATATTTGTTCCTGTAGACTTTTCCGATACTTCAGCTCATGCTGCGCGCTTTGCAATGAATATGGCTAGAGATATGAATGTCATGGTGCATTTATTCCATGCTTACTATGATCCCATCGTGGACCGTGAACTTCCCGATTATGGTTTGGGAGGGCCTAGTACCTCAGTCAGTTCTACTACCGAAGCTGTTTTGCACAATGTAGAGATGGAAACTAAGCAGGCGATGGCTAGATTGGAAGATGAATTGAGGAGTCAGTTCATTGATGTTCCTTTGACATCTGAGCTGATTCGCGGGTTTCCCGAAGTCATGGTTCCCCAGCGGGCGGAGGAAGCAGAGGCAGATTTGATTTTGATGGGGCCACGACAGATTCCTCGTTTCTTTAAGATCCTGACAGGAAGCATTACAGCTGAGGTGATCAAGGAGAGCCAGTTGCCAGTGCTCGTCGTCCCCGAAAAGGAAAACTATGCTCCCCTTTGCAATGTCCTGTTTGCTTCTTCATTTGAGGAAGGCGATGCAGAGAAGATCAAGAAGTTCAACGCCCTCTTTGAAGGAATGGACTACAATCTCATGGTGGGATTCATCCATGATGACCAAGGGGTAGAATACGAACCCGAGGATTACAAGGGGCTTCGACAGGCCCTGATGGACCATATCAGGATGAGTCTTCCAGATCAGGATATGGAGTTTTTGGCTACGGGAGATCGCAGGCTGTGGCACGGCCTCAACGAGTTGGTCGAAGACTATGGAGTCGATATGTTGATCATGACGACCCATCATCGAGGCTTCTTCGAGGGATTGATTTCTCCGAGTGCGACGCAGCAGATGGTCGTCAAGACCGAAAAGCCGCTCCTTATTTTTCGTGCTTAGGCCAAAAGAGGCTTCAGACAAGCATATTTGAGGTAAAAGAATCCAATCGATCTCGAAAGCATCTACTTTTTTTACAAAGAAAAGCCCCTGCATATCTCATATACCAGGGGCTCATTTATTTTTGAACAATGAACAATGAACAATGAACAATGTCCTTATCCTGCTTGGCGGAAGTTGATCATATTCGCTGCTGAGAGGCGTTCATTGGCTATGTCATGGGTGATGTGATAGTGGACTTCTTCGCTATCAGGCATCTCAAACATGAGGTCGAGCATGATCGCTTCGATGATCGAGCGGAGTCCTCGGGCGCCTAGTTTCAAATCGATGGCGCGTTGTACGACGGTATCCAATACCTCATCGTCAAAGGTCAGCGTCTTGCCTTCCAGTTCAAACATCTTCTTGTACTGGCGGATGATCGAATTTTTGGGTTCTACTAGGATGCGGCGAAGGGTCTCCTTGTCCAGCGGATTGAGGAAAGTCACAACAGGAACACGGCCGATGATCTCAGGGATGAGTCCATAGTGACGAAGATCCAATGGCTGGATAAAGCGGAACAGATTGCTATCATCTACCGCGGGTCCTACAGGGCGAGAATCATACCCAATCGTCTTGACGGAGATACGATTGGCAATGATGCGCTCGATTCCTTCAAAGGCACCCCCACAAATGAAGAGGATATTCGAGGTGTTGATTTGTACCAAAGACTGCTCAGGGTGCTTGCGTCCTCCTTTAGGGGGAACATTGGCGACGGAGCCTTCCAATAGCTTGAGAAGTGCTTGCTGTACACCTTCACCACTCACATCACGTGTGATCGAAGGGTTATCTGATTTGCGGGCAATTTTGTCGATCTCATCAATGTAGATGATGCCTTTCTCTGCGGCTTCTACATCATAGTCAGCTTCTTGTAGAAGACGAACGAGGATACTTTCTACATCTTCTCCCACATAACCTGCCTCGGTCAATACAGTGGCATCTGCGATACAAAAAGGTACATTTAGAAGTTTGGCAATGGTTCTTGCCAGCAAGGTTTTCCCTGTGCCCGTACGTCCTACCATGAGGACATTACTTTTTTCTAGCTCCACTCCATCGTCTTGCATCTCCATGTTCATCACGCGCTTGTAGTGATTGTACACAGCTACAGAAAGCACTTTTTTGGCTTCTTCCTGGCCGATGACATATTCGTTGAGATGTTCCATGATCTCGCGAGGCTTAAGTACCCGTGTGATGACAGTGACGGGTTTGTCCTTAAACTCCTCCTCGATGATCGTGTTGGCGTGGGCGACACAGTTTTCACAGATATGCGCTCCTCCGTAACCAGCTAACAAGATTCTTACCTCGTGCTTAGACCTGCCACAGAAGGAACAACTTTCATTTCTCATTATATAAGAGTCTTTCGTATTGTCTTATTCAAGAGCGAGAGGTGGAAAAGAAAGTGTATTATTTTCCATCCTCAAAAAAGCCAATCAGCACTCACTGGTTTCCAGGCACTGATTGGCCTATTTTTATGTGTCAAACAAGATATATTTTGGCTTGAGATCCTCTCTCTTTAGGTTTTGGCACTTCTGCGCTTTCCTAATTTATCAAAATATCTTGAGTATGACGAGTATCGAGCGCGAATTACTCAGACTTCTTAGTATTCGTCACAAGTACTTCGTCGATCAAACCATATTCTTTGGCTTCGTCTGCACGCATCCAGTAGTCACGATCTGAATCTTCTGTGATCTTCTCCATGGTCTGACCAGAGTGTTCAGCGATGATGCGGTAGAGCTCTTCCTTGACGATGGCGATCTGCTTGAAGGCGATCTCGATGTCTGAAGCCTGTCCTTGTGCACCACCTAGCGGCTGGTGAATCATCACACGAGAGTGAGGAAGACCCGAACGCTTGCCTTGCGCCCCTGCACAAAGAAGGACAGCTCCCATAGAAGCCGCCATACCTGTAACAATAGTCGAGACATCAGGGCTGACAAGTTGCATCGTGTCATAAATCCCCAAACCTGCGTATACAGATCCACCTGGAGAGTTGAGGTAAATATTGATGTCTTTTCCTGCGTCTACTGACTGAAGGAAGAGAAGCTGTGCACTCACGATATTGGCTACCTGATCATTAATGGCTGTACCCAGGAAGATGATACGATCCATCATCAATCGAGAAAAAACGTCCATTTGTGCTACATTGAGCTGGCGTTCTTCGATGATGTAGGGTGTAAGGGCAGATATCCCAGGGTAAAGAGAAGATTGATAATCGTGTAAGGTCAGGCTGTTGATTCCCTGATCTTTTACAGCAAATTTCTGAAATTCGTTAGGATTCATATAGTCCATTGCTAGATCGGTAAAGTTAAATATTATTTAGGTAACAAAAAATGAACTTTGATGTCTGCCTAATTGACTCAAAAAACAAGAGAAATGTGACAGAGGATAAAAAATAATCCTTCAGATTTTATACCTTTCAGTTGAAAACAATTTTACATGCTGATATTTCGCGCTTGGCTGTGCTTCCTTTGGATCCTTGTGTTTTCTGTATCTTCCTTTGGTCAAATCCCATCCTTGTCCATGAAGGTTGGGAATCCCTCTATCCAGAACACATATGTTCCTGGAGTGTTGGTTGTCAAGATCAAAGCTGCTTTCGAGGCGTATTGTTTCAAAGATGACATAAACCTTGATTTGTCGCAAGGTAAATTCAGTCAGATAGATGAAATTACATATGAAAAGATATTCCCGCAACACGAAGGAATGTCTGCTTCGAAAGCGCCCTCCTCTTATATATATCCCAATTTACACCTTATATATTACATGCAAGTGCCAGCGGGTACAAATATTCCCTCACTTGCGGACCAACTATCTCAGCATGAAGCAGTAGCTTATGCAGAGCCTTTGTATACCCACCAGTTTTTTTATCAGCCCAATGATCCTATTGCAGATACCATAGGGGGATTTAACAATATGTGGCATCTGGGCGTGATTCAGGCTCGTGAGGCTTGGGATCTCGTCAGGAATGATACTTCCGTCGTCGTAGCGATTGTAGATGAAGGATATGAGCTCTCCCATCCCGACATGCGCGACAATGTATGGATCAATTATGACGATCCCATCGATGGACTGGACAACGACCAAGACGGTTACCAAGACAATTACCTAGGCTGGGATTTTGGAGGAAATAGCTTAGGAAGTGTATCGGATAATGATCCTAATATCGGGAATGTTCACGGCCACTGGGTAGCAGGTATGGTAGGCGCCCGTGCAGACAATAACATCGGCATTCCAGGTCTCTGTTTCAATTGCCGCTATCTGCCGATCAAAGTAACACCTGACGATGCCTTGGGTACCGTATATTATGGATATGAAGGTGTAGTCTATGCGGCGGATCAAGGAGCAGATGTCATCAACTGTTCATGGGGAGGAACGAATCGGACCCGCTTCGGAGAGGACGTGATTCGCTATGCTACAGAATTCAAAGGAGCAGCTGTCATTGCTGCTTGTGGCAACAGCTCAAAAGATGAGGTGTTTTACCCCGCAGGGTTTGATCAGGTCATATCAGTGGCAAACTCTTACCTGGGCGATACACTTTTTACTAATTCTACTTTCAATTATACAGTGGATCTCACAGCCCCTGGCTTCAGAGTAGCCAGTACATTTGGCTCTGATGCCTACTGGACTTGGGGAGGAACCTCGGCTTCTTCGCCTGTCGTAGCTTCTGCTGTTGCATTGACCCTATCACAGTTCCCGCAGTATACGCCTTTTCAGGCTGCACAGCGCGTACGTGTGACGAGCGATGATACCTACGATGCAAATCCTGGATTCATCGGCAAACTAGGAACGGGGCGCGTAAATATGTTTCGTGCACTTACTGACCCGCTCAAGCCATCTATTCGAAGACTTACATTTACCCTTGAGGATCAGAGAGGAGATCAAAATATCGATCCTGGAGATACAGTCTATCTTTCGGTAGATTGGATTAATTATCTAGATTCTGCTCAAAACCTTACCCTTCGAGCTACGACATCCGCCGCTTTCAATGGACGAGTGACATGGTTGGTAGACGAATGGGTCAAGGGCGGAACTTCGGCTGCTGCTCGATTTGAAGGGGAACAGGTATTTGTTTTTGTGTTGGATAATGACATTCCACTCAATTATAATTTAGAGATCCGTCTGGACTACGAAGATCAGGCGACCACTTATCTTGATTTTGAGTACATCGAAGCAAGGGTCAATCCTTCTTATCTAGATGTGGATGTAAATGAAATTGTGACAACTGTGACGAGTAATGGAGGCTTGGGTTTCAATGATTTTCTGACTCAAACACAGGGGAAAGGGTTTCGCGCGCGCAGTTCAGAGAATGTCCTGTTTGAAGGAAGTCTCCTTGTGGCCAGCGGCCCTGCGCGGGTGTCGGATCATATGCGAAATGGGAGCGTGCAAGACGACGATTTCCAGATCATTACGCCTGTGAGAAGAAATTTTGAATCCGATCGCGCAGATTTTGAATCTCGAGCGGTATACGATGATAGTAAGGCCAGTACACCCATTCAAATACAAATTGAAGAAGAGACGTTTGCATGGGCAGGATCTCCCCATGAGCAGTACATCCTCCAGCAGTACATCATCACCAACCAGCAGACCCAAGTCATAGAGTCGCTGTACGCAGGGACCTTTATAGACTGGGACATCAATCCTATACTTAATGTGACCGATCAATCATTTCAGACGTTCAATGCAGCTTCTTATGACGAGGGAAATAAGCTGGCTTTTAGTTATGATCGCTTCACCAATGGAGGGAATTACTTTGGAGCAGCCTTACTCTCTGACCAAACCTTTAACACCTTTGCGAGTGAGGCTCAAGGGAGTATCTCTTACAGTTCTACAGATAAGTTTGATGCACTGCGTACCCAGCCCTCTCCGACGAGCTCACAAGTGGGGGTGATCGGTACAGGAGTAGACGTCGTACAATTTGTATCAGGAGGTCCTATCAGACTAGCGCCAGGAGAGACGGATACGATCGTTTTTGCGTTGTTTGGGGTATCAGATATTTCAGAACTTGAGCAAACACGCAACCAAGCCCTAAGCCAATACGAATGCCAAATTCTCCGCAAAGGCGTTTCAGAACTCTTCAGTCTCTCAGACAGTACTCCCAACACACTGACAGTGATCGACTTTGAGGATCAAAATCCATCAGCGGACAATTGGGAATGGGATTTTGGAGATGGCACAACTGCCAATGGAGACAATGTATCCCACCAGTTCAAGTTTCCAGGATCATATGATGTGAAGCTAATCGTATCACGTGGTGCATGTAGTCAGATCTACAGCCGTACAGTGGAGGTAAATCTTCCCAGTAGCCTAGATGATCCCAAGGAGTCCGATGTGTTACTCTTTCCCAACCCGACCTCAGATGAGATTACATTGATGCTACCTATATCCTTACGTCAAGATGCTGTATGGCGAATGCGCAACTTGCTGGGACAATCTGTCATGGAAGGAAGGATAGGGGCTGGAAAAAAAGAGGCCTTGCTACATGTAGGGCATCTTCCCGCAGGGGTTTATCGGATGCAAATACAATTAGAAAATCAGGTAATTACGAAGCAAGTTTTGATCAACCCGTGATCGTATGGGATGTGCTAGTAGAGACGTGATTCATCACGTCTCTACTAGCACGGATTTATTATTCCACCTGAATTTTCTCCACCCATCTTTTACCTTCAGCATTTATCACTACTTGATAGATGCCTTTCCCCCAGTTTTGAGTATCCCAATTCAAAGTGGGGAAAGAAGAGGTCTGCATATATATTTTCCTTCCCCTCAAATCATAAACCGCAACAGAAAACTGCGCTACATCCAGATTGGAGATATTCAGCGTCAAGTCTCCTGAGGTAGGGTTAGGGTAAAGCGAAATCGAAGGTCCCTCTACTTGAGAATCTAATTTGACCCAATTAGAAAGGAATACTTGTCCCACGGCATTGGTCCAGGATACAAGGTATCTCAGGGTGGTGTTGGGCGGGATCTCTTCATCCCGCCACTGGTAAGCCGTTTGGAATTCAGATGCCTTCAAGACGGAAATTACCTGTGGTTGCTCCTGATCGACGGCTCGAATGATCTGGAAGCTGGCTCCTTGCTGTACCTCACTGATATTCCAGTCAAGCTGTACTTGATTGGATAATGGCTGTGCAGCCAGTCGTATATCGTACACGGGGAGCAGCGTCTGATCTATCGGCTGTTGAAACCCCAAAGTAGCTCCTGGTAATCCTCCATAAGCCCCAATGATGGGTTCTCCAATAGATATTAAGAAGGTCGTGCCTCCGATCGTGCCACTCGCTGCGGCGTTGAATACACCTGTGCGTTCGATGCTCTGAGCTAAGCCTAGATAGGGTAGAAGGGCTATGACCCAAAGCAAATAAATAGGTTTACTTTTCATATTGGGTCTGATTTATGAGCGCTTTGATGGCTTCCAGTTCTGCTTTGAGTTGATTCATCTCTTGCTCCTGCTGATCTAGACGATCTTTTTGCACCTGTAGAGCCGTTTCCTGCTGCTGGATGAGTGCCTGTTGTTCTTGTATAGCTTTGATGGCTACGACTGAAAATTCACCATAGCTCAATCCCTGGTATTCTCCTATATCATGTACCAACTCTGGGAAGACACTGCCTACTTCCTGGGCGATGAATCCTACAGAAGGTGTGGCACCATCTGATTGACTTTTGTAGAGGTAGCTGCTAGGTTGTAGCATCATCACTTTATCGAGAATCGGTCCCAATTGCATGATGTTTGTCTTGGCACGTCTGTCAGACAGATTGGTGTACACGCCCGTAGCTTGATCAATGCTTCCACGCGGACTACCCAGATAATCAAATTCCAGATCGTTGGTGGTATTGCGGAAAATATCCCAGAATGTAGGCGTCCCATTCCCCACGAGGCGGAGCGATCCTCCCGCGGCATTGCTGGTCTGGTTGATTTGTAGCAGCGCTGCTGGAGTTGTTCCTACGACCCCTATACCTACGTTTCCGCCTCCCTCTACTAGGCGGAGATTCCCCCCACTATTGAGATTGATGAATAAATCTGCACTTCCTGTCTGTTCTATCTGATCTGCATCAAAGGCAATTCCGCTAGTCGATGCGCCCACGAGGAGTCCTGCTGATGTGGTTTGCAATGATCCTCCATTGTCCAAAGAACCAAAAGGAATGACTTGCAACCTGCCTACAGGCGTATTGATTCCCATGCCCACTTCGCTATTGTTGGTGATGACCATGGAGGTGGCGGAGGTGGAGGAAGTCGGAGAAAAGACCAGTTTGCCCGCTCCCGCTGTCCAAGCAGTTGCACTAGATCCAATGTACCAGTCGTCTCCTCCTGGATTGGTATTTCCTAGTCGGAGTTGATAATCTGGATCTTCCACATCCAGGCGTATATTGGGGTTGGTATTTCCGATACCCACATCGCCCGAAGTATAGTAAGCATCTGTCACATTTTGTGACCAGACACTGGTGGGGAGTCCAGCGGGTGCCCACTGCGTCCCACTCCATTGAAGGATTTGCCCTGACGAAAGTACGCCGATATTGACATCGTTGAGTTCACTCATGCTCATATCTACTTCGTCTGCTACGAGTGCATACGGTACCGATTGGAAGGCGATCGTCGCGAGAGAAGTCCCGTTGAGCAAAATTTGAACTTGATGGTTATTGGCTGCCCAATCAATGGAAGCGAAAGTATTCGTCACAGGCGTGCCTTGCCCGATGATGATGTCAAAAAGTCCGTAGGTATCTGTGAGTTGCGTATGTGTCTCCTCATATTGGAGGACGCTACCTGCATTGAGTATTCTGATTGTGATGTTGACGGTAGTACTAGCGACAGGGAGGCCACTGGCGTCGCGAGCGATTCCTTGAAAGGTGATTCCCTGTGGTACTTGAGCCTGAAGGTGTGTCACTCCAACAAGGAGGCTCCATATGATGAGAATGTTGACAAGCTGCCGATACATATTGCTGTTTGGGTAAGAGTGAGTAAGTCGGGAAGCCATCATAAAGGATTCTTCCCTGTAGTCCTGAGAAACTGCTTTCAGTTCTTAGGCTCACAGTTGATTTTCGTGAATCTGACTTCCTGAGTTTAGCTCAATTTAGTTCCACTAAATCTCAAGAATGGCTTTCGTCAGAACCATAAAATACCATCTGTTCTTCCTAATACTTCGATTGACAACAGTCTCTTATTTAACTACGTAATGTAGGTAGTTTACCCTACTGAAACATCACAACTGGCTATATAGGATAGGGAAAGCCCCTGAATGGTCTCAAGAGGCGTATCAATGGAGATATATATGGGGGGGAATATGGAAAGGTGTTGAGTAGCTAGAAAAATAGAAGGGAATATTTATGTAATGGGTAATCTCTGACTGTAAGGCCATATTATTCTCGATTCTTTTTTCTCTTAGGCCATATTTGGGAACAATAAAAATCCTGCTAAAAAGTGTACAATTTAGCAGGATTGAAGTTCCAAGTATGGTCTTAGCGCTTTCAGTGCCTAGTCTAAAAATGATTCTTCCACATCATGGACTCTACAGGCTTGATGGTACGTTGGGTGTACTTGGCGTTTTGCTTTCGATTGTAATAGTTGAGGACTTCTCCATTGACTTCAAAGTAAATCAGTTGACCTATCGGCATGCCTCCATAAACGCGTACAGGCTGTGCGACGGTAATCTCTAGCGTCCAAGTATTGCAAAATCCGACATCTCCCTTTCCTGCGGTTGCGTGAATGTGAATGCCCAAGCGTCCGATGCTGCTTTTGCCCTCCAAAAAAGGAACATGTCCGTGCGTCTCTGTATATTCCTCCGTTACACCTAAGTAGAGTGTGTTAGGTTGGAGCACATAGCCTTCGGCTGGGATGACGATTTCTTCGATTTGATTGTGCTTGCGTGCATCGAGGATACGGTCTTTGTATACCGCGAGGTACTTTCCCAGTTTGACGTCGTATGAATTGCTGCCTAGTTGAGCCCTTTCAAAGGGCTCGATCACAATGTTTCCTTTCTCTATTTCTGCTAAAATCTGCCCGTCGGATAGTATCATAGGATTGCTTCAAGTGAGGTGGTTTGGCTTGATTGCTTCGAATTTAGGGCTTTTCAACACAGGACCAAGTCAGGGTTTTCCACAAGTGCGAGGAAAATGAATGAGAAGATATCAGGAAACGGTAAATGGAAGTCCAAAAGCAACACTAAAGATGAGCGGGTGCTGAAACATCTACTCCTTATATACCTTTCCACCCTTCATCACGAAGCTCACGCGTTGCATCGTCTCGATCTCCTCTTATGGATTTTCATTTGTCGCAATGATATCTGCATACTTGCCTGCTTCGATAGAGCCTAGGTCCTCTTCAATACCCAGCATGATGGCAGGCGTCATCGTAGCTGATTGGATGGCTTCCATCGCAGGCATCCCCGCCTGCGTCATATAGTAAAATTCCTTTCCATTTTCTCCATGGGTGAATACACCTGCATCTGTACCGAAGCAGATTTTGACGCCTCTTTTGTAAGCCTTTCCGAAAGTATTATAGATCTGAGGACCAATGGCGAGTGCTTTGGGAACGACTACAGCGGGATAATAACCCTTGATTCTGGCCTTTTCTTCAACTGCTTTGCCTGCCGTGATGGTGGGTACGTAGTAAGTTCCTTTTTCAATCATGAGATCCATGACTTCTTCGGTCATCATCGTACCGTGTTCGATAGAGGTGATGCCAGCGGCTACCGCACGTTTCATCCCTTCTGCTCCATGCGCGTGGGCAGCTGTGATCATCCCGTAGTCTTTGGCGGTTTGTATGATGGCGGCGAGCTCTTCGTCGGAAAACTGTGGACCGGAGCCGTCTTTTGCGACGCTGAGTACACCCCCTGTGGCAGTGATTTTGATATTGTCCGCACCGTTTTTGTAGCGCTGGCGTACGGCTTTGGCGGCGTCGGCTGGGCCATTGATGACGCCTTCGGCAGGA